>NZ_JBFTSP010000027.1:0-68886 GCF_056400065.1 Cupriavidus sp. 01L415
GGGCTAAAAAAAAGACCGCCTCCCGGTACTGACAAACTGCTGGTGTTGCGTGGAGCGGAGCTGCTTGCCGGGGGGTGTTGCTGTTGCCGGGGCGATGCAGCGCTGTCCATGGCTCGAATATTATCTACTACTAGATAGATAAGCAAGGAGAATTTAGAGAAATTTCTATAACCGTGTGGAGCCTTCCTTCCAGATGTGACGCCCAACGGATGCAACACCCTGATTTGCCATGGAAAAAGGCGCCGACCTGCTCAAGACAGGCCGGCGCCCAAGACGATGGCGACGATGAAGCGGGAAGTTCGACGCCGCGGATCAGCGCTTGCCGACCGTGAAAGCGATCTCGCCAAGACCCTCGACGCCGGCCGTGACCGCATCGCCCGGCTGCAGCGCACCGACACCAGCTGGCGTGCCCGTAAAGATCACGTCACCAGGCGCCAGCGTCACACTTTCCGAGATATAGGCAATCACGTCCGCAACGGGCCAGATCAACTCGTCCAGATCGCCTTGCTGGCGGACTTCGCCGTTGACCTTGAGCCAAATGGCGCCCTTGGCGGGATGACCCACGGCCGACACCGGGTGCAGCGGGCCGGAGGGGCCGGAAGCATCGAATGCCTTCGACCAGTCCCACGGGCGGCTCATCTTCTTGGCAACGTCCTGCAGGTCGCGGCGCGTCATGTCCACGCCGACGGCATAGCCCCACACCAGATCCAGCGCCTGGGCCGGGCTGACGTTAGCGCCGCCCTTGCCAATGGCCACGACCAGTTCGACTTCGTGGTGAAGGTTCTCCGTCAGCGGCGGGTAGGGCACGGAGCCTTCCGCAGCCACCACCGCATCGGCGGGCTTGGTGAAGAAGAACGGCGGCTCGCGATCCGGGTCCTTGCCCATTTCACGGGCATGCGCGGCGTAATTGCGGCCGACGCAGAATACGCGGCGGATGGGAAAGCGGGCCTGGCTGCCAGCCACGGCAACACTGGCTTGCGGGGCGGGCTGGATCACGAATTCGGTCATGTCTCGCTCAGTCTCGGAGGATGGTGGGTGGGGAATGCGGCTTGAACGGTCGGGCTGACCCAATCGTCACTTGGCAAATACCTGGCTCAGGTCGCCGAATGCCTTGAACTCCAGCGCATTGCCCGACGGGTCCAGGAAGAACATCGTGGCCTGCTCGCCGACCTGGCCCTTGAAGCGCACGTGCGGCTCGATGACGAACTTGGTGCCGGCCGCGCGCAGCTTGCCGGCCAGCGCGTCCCATTGCGCCATCGACAGGATCGCGCCGAAGTGGCGTACGGGGACATCGTCACCGTCGACCGCGCTCGTGCCGCGATGGCCGCACTCGTCCGGCGACAGGTGCGCCACGACCTGATGACCATAGAAATCGAAATCGACCCAGGCATCGGAACTGCGGCCTTCGGGGCAGCCGAGCAGATCGCCATAGAACTGGCGCGCAGCGGCCAGATCGTGGACGGGGAAGGCAAGATGGAACAAGGGCATGGCGCTCATGGGCGGGGTCCTGTGGGGCGAAGGATCGAGAAGTGTCGTTGATTGTAATCAGCATAACTCGTAATATGAAACGAATCATTTATGGTCTGAGCATCGAAATTTTTGATATCAGGCGCGCCCTGGCACCACTAGATCCCCGACCGTGATCCGCTACTTCCGCACCTTCCTCGTTGCCGCCGAAACGGCGTCCTTCTCCGCGGCCGGGGCGCGGCTGGGCCTGACCCAGTCAGCCGTCAGCACGCAGATCCGGCGCCTGGAGGAAGACCTCGGCTGCACATTGTTCGATCGCTCCGGCAAGTCCGTGACGCTCAGCGAGGAGGGCCGGCAGTTGTTGCCAGATGCCACGCGATTCGTTGCGCTCTACGAGTCCATGAAGGGCAGTGCGCAATCCCGCCCGGACGCCGCGCCGCTGGACCTCGGGGCGGTGTCGACGGTGCAGTCGACGCTGCTGCCCAAGGCGATGCAGCGCTTTCGTGCCGCGTATCCCGATACGCATGTGAATATCGTGCCCGGCATGTCGACGCAGTTGCTGACGCAGGTCGATGCGCGCGAGCTCGATATCGCCGTGCTCGTCAAGCCGCGACTGGGCATCCCGCCCGAGCTGAAATGGGTGCCGCTGATCAAGGAGCGGTTCGTGGCCGTCGCACCGGCGGGTTCGCCGACGGACATGAAGAGCTTGCTCGCTGCCGTGCCATTCATCCGCTACAACCGGCATTCCACGGGCGGGCAACTGGTCGACCGCTACCTCAAGCAGCAGCGGCTCTGGGTGCGCGAAGGCATGGAGCTGGATGAACCCGCCGTGATCCTGCAGATGGTTGGCGAGGGGCTGGGCTGCGCGATCATCCCGGCGGACCTCGTGCCACTGCGGCAGACACCCAATATTCAGGAGGTCGCCATGCCGGGCCAGCCGCTGTTCCGCGAGATCGGGGTGCTGGTGCGGCAATCCGCGCTGAAGCGGGCGTCGGCGGCGGCATTGATCGATGCGTTCGTGGCCGAGTGCCGCCAATGGGCTCCACCCGGCTGACAAGAAAAAGACGGACCCGCAGGTCCGCCGTCGAGATGCGTGGCGATGGTCGTCAGGCCTTTGCGGCCTGGGGCGATGCGCCGCCCGGTTGCGGCGCCGACCGCCGCGCCATCAGCGCCAGCAGCGCCGCCACCAGGCACGCGCCACCGGCAACGTAAAGCGCCGGCGAATACGTCAACAGCAACGTCCGCGAGAGTCCCGCGCCAAATGCGGCCGTGGCCGCGCCGATCTGGTGGGCGGCGAACACCCAGCCAAACACCATTGCCGCGCGTTCCCGGCCGAAGGCGCTGCCAGCCAGCTTGATCGTCGGCGGCACCGTGGCGATCCAGTCCAGGCCGTAGAACATCGCGAAGATGGACAAGCCGTAGAGCGTGAATTCCGAATGCGGCAGCCAGAACAGCGACAAGCCGCGCAGGCTGTAGTACCAGAACAGCAGCTTGCGACTATCGTAGCGGTCAGACAACCAGCCAGAAAGGATGGTGCCGACGAAATCGAAGGCGCCCATCATCGCCAGCGCGGAGGCCGCCGGCAACGGCGCCATGCCGAAGTCCGCGCACAGGGCGATGAAGTGGGTCTGGATCAGCCCGTTGGTCGACAGGCCGCAGATGAAGAACGTGCCGGCGAGAATCCAGAAGGTCTGGGTCCGCGCGGCGTCGCGCAGCACAATGAACGGCCCGCGCAGCGTCAGCGGTGCGGGCGGGGCGGACGGTGCCGCGGGCGTGGCGGAAGCGGTCTCGCCAAACGCGGCCAGCCCGATGTCCGACGGCCGATTACGCATGAGCGCAAACACCAGCATGGCCAATGCGGCGCACGCCGCCAGCACTGGCAGCACCGCCACGCGCCAGCCCATATGCTCGATCAGCCAGGCGGCCACGGGCAGGAAAGCCAGCTGGCCCGTGGCCGAACTGGCAGTCAGGATGCCCACCACCAGGCCGCGGCGTGCGCTGAACCAGCGGTTGGCCACCACGGCGGCCAGAACCAGCGCCGTCAGGCCGGAGCCCACGCCGAGCATCAAGCCCCATGCCAGGAACAATTGCCAGAGCTGCGTGGCCACCGTGGCCAGTGCCATGCCGCCCGCGATCAGCGCCAGCGCCGCGCAAACCACATTGCGCACGCCAAAGCGCTCCATCAGGATCGCGGAAAACGGCGCCATCAGACCGAACAGCGCAAACCGAAACGCCAGGATCGACGAGATCTGGTCGATATTCCAACCCATCTCGCTGGTGAGCGGTTTCAGAAAGGCGCCCGGCAAGCCGAGCGCGGCGGAGGTGGTCAGCATGACGCAGAACGTGACAGCGGCGACGATCCACGCGTAGTGGACGCCACGCCGGTCCAGCCGGCTGGATAAGGCTTGCGCGAACATGGGGCTCCCTGAAGGATGGATGGGGTTTGTGTGAGACGTGTTTGAGGGCTTGTTTGAAGCGGAAAAGGGCGGAGAATGACCGTTCGCTCTGCCGTCAGGCGGTGGCGGCAACGGTTTCGTGGCTGCCTTCGTGCGCGCGCTCGCTGTCATCCAGCAGCCAGGCACGGGTGGCATCGAGAAACTCCTGTGACAACGCATCGCCGCCGGTGGCCCGGGCCAGCGACATGGCGCCGACCATCGCCGCCAGCTGCACCAGCGCCGTCTGCCGCGCGGCGGCATCGGTCGCGCCATCCGGCGCCGTGGACATCCAGATGTCGATCAGCTGCTTCACTCCGTCGACGTACACCGGCCGCACCGGCTTGCTGGCCGGCTCGCGGGCCACGTCCCCGACCAGCGCCGATGCGGCGCAGCCCTCGCCCGCGCAATCGCGATGCTCCGGGGACAGATATGAGCCGACCAGATTGTTGCGCGCCGTGCGCCGATCTCCGTTGGCGCTGGCGATGCGGTGCTCCCAGCGTTGCGCGCCATCTTCGAAGGCACGCTGGCAGGCCACCGCCACCAGATTGTCTTTCGACGCAAAGTGGCCGTAGAAGCCGCCATGTGTCAGGCCGGCGTCCGCCATCACCTGTGCCACGGTCACGCCGTGCAGGCCGTGCTCGCGGAACAGGCGTGCCGAGGCCTGCTCGATCGCCACCTTGTGTTGTTCTGCCAATTCCCGTGATGCCCGCGCCATATGAAATCCCGCTCTGAAAATCTTGCTTGACCACAGTTTAGATGACGCACATACTTTATTCAATAGATGTTGATCATCATGCAAACGCAAGGCGCTTGCATTCTTTTCTGTCCATCAAGGAGAAGCTTTCATGTTCAAACTGTTCGATCTGTCCGGCCGCGTCGCGGTAGTAACCGGCTCCACCAAAGGCATGGGCCTGGAAATGGCGCGTGCCCTGGGCCAGTCCGGTGCTAGGGTCGTCGTATCCGGCCGCGATGGCGCGGTGTCCGAGAAGGTAGCCGCCGATCTGCAGAAGGAAGGCATCGATGCAACCGGCATTGCCTGCGACATCGTCAGTCTCGACAGCGTGCGGGCCTTCGCGGACAAGGTGCTCGCGAAGTTCGGGCGGGTGGATACGCTGGTGCTGAACGCGGCCGGCAGCGCCGTCGTGGGTTCCATGCTGGAGCAGGGCCCGGAGTTGTTCGATGACGTCATGGCCGGCAATGTGCGCGGCAACCTGGTGCTGGTCAACGCGCTGGCTCCGCAGATGATCGCGCGCCGGGACGGCTCCATCATCTTCATGTCGAGCATCGCCGCGCGCCGCGGGTCGGCCAGGCTGGCGCTGTACAGCATCTCCAAGGGCGCGACCGACCTTGCCATGCGCAACCTCGCGCAGACGCTGGGCCCGCACAACATCAACGTCAACAGCATCAATCCGGGCCCGGTACGCACGGACTTTTCGCGCGACGCGCTGTGGGGCGACCCGGAACGCGAGAAGGCGCTGTCCGCCACCATCCCGATGGGCCGCATTGCCGAAGCGGTCGATGTCGCGGGCGTGGCCGTGCTGCTGGCCTCGCCGGCGGGTCGCTATATCTCGGGCCAGACGATCGGTGTCGACGGCGGCGCGACGGCCTGATCCTCATGCATCAGATACGAGCGCCGCACCGTAAAAACTGAGGTGGCGACGCTCGTTTGCAGTGCATCGCGCACCGTGCGCGTGCGCCGATGGCACTGCGATTGCGCACGATCAAAAGTAGCCATAAAACTGCCTTTAATCCTTCGATTTGACGCCGATACAGCGTGCTACAGCCCTCGAATACAAGGAGCATCGTGGCCGCTTTTCTCTCTCCCGCCATGCGTCTGATGGCACGTCTGACCATCACCCGCAAGCTTGTCCTCCTGACGATCCTGTTCCTGATTCCGCTGTGTGGCGCGCTGGTCGTGGTGCTGAGCCAATCCGTGCAGTCGATCCGCGCGACGCAGGACGAACAGCGCGGCCTGACGATTGTCGGGCGGGCGCTGGATTTCATGCGCGAGACCCAGGTGCGCCGCGGCGCCGCCAATGGCGTGCTGCTGGGCAACGCGGCATTCAAGCCGACGTATGAAGCGGCCGATGGCAAGGCCGCCGGGCACCTGGCCGCGTTGTCGAAGGAAGCGGGGCAGATCGATACGTTTGCCGTGGCGGCCGACGTCGCGAAGCTGGAGGAGGCCTGGAACCAGATCCGCAAACTCGGCCTGGACACGCCAGCGGCACCGCTGTTCGATCGCCACACCACGCTCGTCAAAGAGACGCGGCTGTTCATTGGCGATGTGGCCGATCGCTCGTCGCTGGCGCTCGATCCCGATGCCGCTTCCTACTACCTGATCAACCTGATGGTGGGGCCGATGCCGAAGCTGGCGGAAGTCGGCGCGCTGGCGCGTGGCCGGGGTGCCGGCATCATCGCGCGAGGCGGCTATGCCGATGCCGCGCAGCAGGCTGACCTGGCTGCACTGGCCGAACAGATCCAGGACGGCCTGGAGGCCGTGCGACGCGACATGGCCCGCGTCGAGCGTCGGGCGCCCGCCTATCGCGACAACATGGCGGCAGCGGCGAAGCAACTCGCGGCGATGGAAAACTTCCATCGTACGCTCAAGGTCAGCATGCTCGGGTCGAGCGGCATCACGATCGATGCCAAGGCGTACTTTGCCGAAGGCACCGCGGCCATCGAATCCGTGTCGGGGGTCAATCAGGAATTCGCCGCGCTGGCCGGGTCGATGCTCGCAAAGCGCATCGCGGCGGAGCGGCGGCAACTCATGCTGCTGGCCGCCATCGCCCTCGTAACGGTGGGCGCCGCGCTGTATCTGTTCGCCGGTTTCAGCCGCGGGATGCGCATCGACGTGCGCGATGTGGCTGACATGGTCGCGCGGATCAACGCGGGAGACCTCGGCGTGCACATCGAAGCGCGTGGCCGCGACGAACTGAGCGACGTCAAGCGGCACCTGGTATCGATGGTCGGCACCTTGCGCGGCATTATCGGCGAGACGAAGGACGGTGCGCAGAACGTGCTGGTGGCGGCCGGGCAGATTGCCCAGGGCAACGCTGACCTGTCGCAGCGCACGGAGGAACAGGCGTCTTCGCTGGAACAGACCGCTGCCAGCATGGAGGAGCTGACCTCCATCGTCCAGCAGAACGCCGGCAATGCGAACCAGGCCAGCGCGCTGGCGTCTGAGGCCTCGGCCATCGCCGTGGCCGGCGGCGCATCCGTGCTCCGCGTGCGTGAGACGATGAGCGAGATCGAGGCCGATTCGCGCCGCATCGTCGACATCATCGCGGTCATCGACAGCATCGCGTTCCAGACCAATATCCTCGCGTTGAACGCCGCCGTGGAGGCCGCGCGGGCCGGCGAATTCGGGCGCGGCTTTGCGGTGGTGGCCGCCGAAGTCCGCACGCTGGCACAGCGCGCAGGCAACTCCGCCAAGGAGATTCGCACGTTGATCTCCCAATCGACCAACCGGGTGGCCGCGGGGACATCGCTGGCGGGCGAGGCGGCCGCCACCATGGACAACATCGTCGGCGCGGTACAGCGCGTCACGACCATGATGGACGAGATCAGCCGCGCCTCGCTGGAGCAAAGCGGAGGCATCGCGCAGGTCAATCAGGCGGTGACGCAGATGGATCAGGTCACGCAGCAGAACGCCGCGCTGGTGGAGCAGGCCGCCGCCGCCGCCGAAGCGCTGCAGGAGCAGGCGCTTCGGATGGAGCAGACCGTCAGCGTTTTCCGGCTGGCGGCCTGAGAGCGGCCTGAAGGCAGCGGGCTGCCTGAGGATGGCCGGCGATGGGCTTCAGTGGGACGAGGCGACGTCGCCGCGCTGCACGCGGATGTTGTTTTCCACCTCGGTCACGCCGAAGGTGTTGTCGGCGATATCCTCGATGTCGTACTTCTGGCTGCGCAGCCGCACGGAACCCGCGAGCGTGACCTTGCCCTTGTCTACGTCGACACTGACGTCACTGACATCGATACCGGTGGCAAATGTCAGGTGCTCGCAGATCTGGTCGCGGATGCGTTCGTCGGTCCGCGTGAAACCGCGCGGACCGGTGCGTTTTTCCGCGGTGTCCGATCCAAACCAATCGCTCACGGCCTCGCCGATGCGATGGCCAAGGTTGTAGAGCATGCCGTGCTGCCGGTTGCGATCATCGTCGTCACGCTCATGGTCGCGGTCCTGCGATGACCAGCGGCGCTGCCCGAAGCCGGGTTCCTCTTCATAGCTGCGCTCATAGCCACTTCCATAGCGACTTTCGTAGCCTCTCGCACCGATGTCGTCGCGGCCGTAGCGCCGCGCTTGGCGGTGGCTGCCATCGCCGACATCGCCATAGTCTCCGTAGTCCCCCGCTTCGCTCGCATAGCGGCGGCGGTATTCCTGCTGCCGTAGGTAGGTATCGTCAGGTTCCGTGGGGTCGCCGCCATTGAGGCCATAGCGGAGGTTGCTGCCATGCCATGCGCCGCGGTCGCCACCATACGGGTAGCCGGTGTGGCTACGGGTGTCGCTCCGGTTCCGGCGCGCTTCGTCCCACGGATCGCCCAGGTCATCGTCCTCGCGGACGTTTTCATAGGCCCGCCAGGTCCGCCCCCTACGATATCGCTCGGTGTAATGGTCGCCCATGCTGATCTCCTGAAAGTTGCGGGTTTGCCATACGCGGCATGCGCGGCATGCGTCACGCTGCGCAATGCGCTGGCTGCTTCAGGAAAAGGGGCAAGATTCGTACCTCGGCCGGCCACCCTTATGCCGACTGGCACGGCGGCGAATGATGGCCCGCGTGGCGCTGGTTTGCCGTGCAAGCCTTGCGCGGGAGCGTGTAAAGACTGCACCGCTCCCGCACGCGCCGCGCCGGATCAACGCGCATTCACGCGCTGCATGCCGGCCGGCAAGGGCACCGACACCGTGGAGGGGCCGGCAGGCACTGCAGGGGCGGACGGGGCGAGATCCGTACGCACGCTACGCGGTGGCCGGACGGGTGCAACGCCTTCGGACGCATTGAGCGCCTGGCCGTTCTCGTAGCCTGTGGAGACGGCTTCGAGATACCCGGGCGCAAATTTTTGTTCCGGTGTGACAACGGGTGCCGGGGGCAATCCTGGCTGAGCATGCGCAACGGCGTTGACGCACAGCGCCAGCACGCGAAGCAGCAGGACGCCACGGCGTACACGGTAAAGCAGGGTGGGCGGGGTGTGCGGGCGCGGCGAGACCGCGGCCGTGGGACGCAACTGTGGTGGGATCTTCATGACGGTTCTCCGAAGGAGCAATCGCTCCGGGTAAAAAGATGAGCATCGGGGTCGCGCTCGATGCTTCTTTTTGCAGAGACCGTGCCACCATCAATTGGGGCCGTAGCGGGGTTGCGGGGTCACTTTTGCGGGCGGAAACGGGGGGTTTTGGCCAACAGGCCAGTGCGGATGGTTGGGCCCGGCCCAACATGCTGAATACCTTCGCCGGGCGCCTTTCGGTTAGTCAGATCCAGAGGTCATTCTGCGCGGTGCGTTCGCCACCTTCTTCACCGGTATTCACCACGCCGCGCGGTTCGATCAGCAGCATGTGCACCTCTTGCCGCGCAAACGGCTTGTGTTCGACGCCTTTGGGGACGACGTACATCTCGCCCGCGTTGACCAGCACATGACCGTCGCGGAAATCGATCCGCAGCTGACCGTCCAGGACCATGAAGGTCTCGTCGGTATCGGCATGGCTATGCCAGATGAAATCGCCCTCGATCCTGACGATCTTGAACTGGTAGTCGTTCATTTCCGCGATGACGCGAGGTTGCCACTGGTCGGAGAACAGTTCGAGCTTCTCGGCGAAGTTGATGGCGCGGTACGGGGCAGGCTGGCTCATTTGGGGCGCTCCATGGCTGTCGTTGACATGACGGGCAGTCTGCGCCGCTGGGGCTACCGCCGTCTTGTACGATCGTGCAAGCTCAGGCCGGGGAGGGTGTGCGGCCAAGTGTGCGCAGCCAGCGCGCGGGCGTGATGCCGAAGGTGTGCGTGAAATGCCGGGTCATGTGGCTCTGGTCCGCAAATCCGGCCCAGGCCGCGGCATCCGCCAGCGTCTGCCCGGCAGCCGCCAGTCGGCGCACCGTGTCCAGCCTGCGCATGGTCAGGTAGCGATACGGGCTGGTGCCGTACAGCACGCGGAAATCGCGTGACAGACGCCAGCGGTCGCGCCCGCTGGCCGCTTCCAGTTCTTCCAGCGTGACCACGCGATCCAGGTTGTCCAGCATCCACTCGCGCGCGATTTCCGCCGCGCGATAGTCGACCGCCTTCCTGCCGTGCGGCGCGCCACTGACGGCGGCCAGCGCATGGGAGAGTTCAAAGACCGCGTCGTCTTCTTCCAGCGGGTCGATAGGGCAGTCCATCGCGCGTAGCAGCACTTCGGAGGCGGCATATAGGCGGGGATCGTCGGAACGGCCGCCGGCGATGAACGGCAGGGGCCGCCCACCGAGCACGCGCTGCACCAGCGATGGCTCCACGTAGATCATGCGATACCGGAAGCCGGCATCCGTGCCGGCCTGGCCATCGTGCGGCTCGTCCGGATGGAGCACCAGGGTGCCGCCCGGCGTGCTGTTCGTCACGCCGCGCCGGTAGTGAAAGCTCTGCACGCCGGCCAGTGTCCGGCCGATCGCATAGGTGTCGTGGCGATGCATGTCGTAGCCGTGGCCGCCGAAGAAGGCCTCGATGCGCTCCAGCCGGCGGGGCGACGGGTCGCGCCGCACCCAGTCGCGATCGCGCGGCAACACGATCTCACCCATGTGTGGTGGTGTGGCTGTGGCCGTGGTCGTGATGCGTGTGGCCGGCACCGGCGGCCGGTGGGGAAATATCGGCGCTGCAGCTGGGTGACGACTCGTCGTGCGAATGTGGTTCCAGCGCGCCCGGCACACGCCGGCTGGACAGTCCGTCCGCGCGCAGCCACGCCACGGTCGCCGCGGCGGCGCGGTCGATCAGTTCCCCGCAGCGCGTGTAGTCGTAGGGCGAGACGTCCAGCGGGCAGAGCGGGGGCACGACGGCGATGTGCGCATGCTCGGACCAGCGCTCCAGGTCATGCACCAGCTGCCGCGCCACCAGCAGGGAGAGCGCGTTCAGAGCGTGTTCCACGGCGCCGCGCGGCGGGCGGCGTTCCGCACAGGCGAAGCCGGCCGGCAGCACAATGATGCGGGTGGCGCCGAGGCGAATGGCCGTGGAGACCGGGGTGTTGTTGGCCACGCCGCCATCGATCAGCGACCGGCCCTCGAATTGCACGGGCGGAAACACGCCGGGAATCGCCGCACTGGCCAGCACGGCGTTGACGATATTGCCGGACGACAGCACCACTTCGGCTCCCGTGTGCATGTCCGTGGCCACGACGTAGAGGGGCACGGGCGCCTCTTCCAGCCGTGATTCGCCGAAATGCCGGCTCAGCAGCCGCTGCAGGCCAAGGGATTCGACAAGGTGTCCGCGCTTGCCGCCCAGCATGCCGAGCATGCTGCGCCACGACCAGGGCAGGACCTCGGTGCGGCGAATGCCACGCCACAGGCCCTCCAGCTTCGCGGTGCCCTCCGCATGGGGATGGCAGGCGAAGTAAGCGCCGTTGATCGCGCCGGCCGATGCGCCGATGACCAGATCGGGCGTCAGGCCCCAACCCACCAGCTCCCGCAACATGCCGACTTCAATGGCGCCCAGGCTGCCGCCACCGGCGAATACGAATGCAGTCTTTTCCATGATTTGGTTGCGGTGCACCATCGCCCGCGGGCTCGTCAGGTGTTCGTCGTGGCGACAGCATAGGCCACTTCGGGCTTGCCAAAAAGGGGGAGGTGGCCGCGCGGGTCGTGGCTGCAGGAAAACCCGAAGAGGGCACGCGACGGAAGCGGCCGGCCGTGCATTGCCGTCGCGACATTTTCTGGATGCGCACCAGAAACAGATCCCTGACGCGTGCACCTGCGGGATATAAGATGCAATTAACGGCCAAGAAATTCAGACGTCAGTGTCGCCGGCTTGCAACCGAGTGCAGCGGGTGGGTAACCCGGAGCGACTGAGTGCCGCACCGGCCCTATCCCCGACCCTATAATCGGCGCGGCGCCGCCGCCGATGTCCGTCGGTAGCCGTCAATATCGGAAGCACCCCTCCGGCAACCGCCACCGACACTCCGCAACCACCTGCTACGGCCAACATGACCAGCCACGATAACCCGCAGCAACCGCAGCACACCCTCCAGGCCGCCTTCCTGCGCCACGAAGAGTCCCTCGCGCCGCCGAATCGCGTGTTCGGCGACGATGACAGCGCCGTCTACCGGACGCTGCTGGAATCGACCAAGGCGATTCCCTGGAAGATCGACTGGGCGACGATGGAATTCGCCTACATCGGACCGCAGATCGAGGCGTTGCTGGGCTGGGCACCGTCGACCTGGAAGAACGTCAACGACTGGGCGGAACGCATGCACCCGGACGATCGTGCCGCCGTGGTCGATTTCTGCGTCGCACAATCGCAGGCCGGTACCGACCACGAAGCCGACTATCGCGCCCTGACGCGCGATGGCGGCTATGTGTGGCTGCGCGACGTCGTGCATGTGGTCCGCAACGACAAGGGCGAGGTCGATTCGCTGATCGGCTTCATGTTCGACATCAGCGAACGCAAGCGCACCGAGGAGCAACTCGCGCAACTGCAGAAGGAACTCGAGCAACTGTCGTTCAAGGACAGCCTGACGGGCACGGGCAATCGCCGCATGTTCGACCGCGTGATGGCACGCGAATGGGCCGCGGCGAAAGACGCGCGCAAACCGCTCTCGCTGATCATGGTCGATATCGACTTCTTCAAGTCATACAACGACTACTACGGCCACGTGCAAGGCGACGAATGCTTGAAGCGGTTTGCCCGCCTGCTGGGCGAGGCGGCCGGCCCGGAGAGTTTTCTCGGCCGCTACGGTGGCGAGGAATTCGTGCTGGTGCTGGCCAACACCGACGCGGATGCCGCCGTGAACATCGCGGAGCGATGCCGCGCGCTGATTGCGGAGGAGGCGATCACGCACGTGCGTTCGCCCTACAACCAATGCGTGACGGCAAGCTTCGGCGTCGGCACGATCGTGCCGACCGAGCACATGGACCCGACCGCCTTCATCAACCTGATCGACGCGCAGCTCTACCACGCCAAGGACAACGGCCGAAACCGTATCGCCGCCGTCGACCGCGCGGGCATGCAGGGACAGTCGTTCAAGGTGCATTCGCGCTGAGCGACATCGCACCGGGCGCGCGCTGCAAAGCCGGCAGGCGGATCAGGAGGCCATCAGCGACACGCCGAGCGGCATCGTCTGCCCGGCGAGCGTTTCGCGCAGCAGCGTGAGCAGCCGTTGCGCGCTCGGCGACAGCGAGCGTAGCGGCCGCGTGATCACGCAAAGCTCGCGCGAGAGCGCAGGCGCGTGCAGTTCGCGAAAGATCAGGTCGGGAAATTCGTTGCGCTGGTAGGCGAGGGCGGGCAGCACCGAGTAATACTTGCCACGTGCCAGCATCGCAAACAGGTAGGTGGTGCTCTCCACCTCGTCGTGATCGCCGGCAAGCACGGGCCAATGCGCGGCATGGGTGCGCAGGAACTGGCCGATGCCGGTATCCGCGCTGAAGCCGATGTACTGGCCCCAGGTGAGATCGTCCCACGTCAGCGGCCGGTCGATTTCCGCCAGCGGCGAGTCGCGATGGAACACCACGCCGTAGCAGTCCGTCACCAGCGGCGTGTAGTCAAGCTCCTCATGGCCGCGATACTTGCTGTCGATGGCGAAATCGACCTCGCCTTCCAGCACCAGCCGCTCGGTCTGCTGCGCCGCCGGATTGCGCAGCGAGATCGTGATGCCTGGATAGGCCTCGCGAAAACGCGGCAGCGCGGGCACCAGGAATTGCCGGATCACCGACGACGCGGCGCCGATCCGGATATGTCCGCGATCGCCCCTGGCGAGCGCCACCAGGTCGGACACCGCGCTGTCGAAGCCATTCACCACCCGTTCCGCGTCGGCGACGAAGCGTTCGGCGTGATCGGTCATGACCACGCGTCGCGTCGTCCGGTCGAACATCCTGAGGCCGATCGCCTCCTCCATCTGCTGGATCGTGGCCGTCAGCGCGGACTGCGTCATGCACAGCCGCAGGGCCGCGGCTGTAAACGTTCCAGCCTCGGCCACGGCCAGGAAGCAGCGCAGTTGCTTGAGCGTCACGTGATGGCGCATGAGTGCCCCGGGTTAATTTATCAGGAATTCGTAATAATCCGAGGAAAGAATTCGTTTGTCCAGGGAAATGGGTGTCCTTAGACTGCGTTGGCAGCCACGAGATTGCTGGCGTGGCCAAGCCAAATAACACTCACCCTCTTGCCCAGGATGCCCCCATGAAGACGTTGACTGGTCTTGCCGCAGTTCTTGTTTGCCTGCAATCGGCCTGGTTGCCGACACTGGCGGTTGCCGCCCCGGAAGACAGCTATCCCGACAAGGCTGTGCGGATCGTGGTGCCGTTCGCCGCAGGCGGCTCCACCGACGTGGTGGCGCGGATTCTGGCCGAGAAGCTGCAGGAGCAGTTCAAGCAACCGTTCGTCGTCGACAACCGTGCCGGCGCCAGCGGCAATATCGGCGCCGAGCTCGTCGCCAAGTCGCCGGCTGACGGCTACACGCTGCTGATGGGGGCCACGGGCATCCTGTCGATCAACGACCACCTCTACAACAAGCTCAACTACAACGCCGCCAAGGACTTCGCGCCGGTCAGCTACGCCACGCAGAACGCGAACATCCTGGTGGTGTCGCCGAGCCTGCCTGCCGCCGACGTGTCGGCGCTGGTCCAGCTCGCCAGGACCAAGCCGGGCGCACTGAGCTTCGCGTCGTCGGGCCCCGGCAGCTCCACCCACCTTTCGGGCGAATTGTTCAAGTCGATGGCCGGCGTGAATCTGCTTCACGTGCCTTACAAGGGCAGTTCGGCCGCGCTGACCGACCTGCTCGGCGGCAACGTGACCATGTTGTTCGACAACGCGCCGTCGTCGATCGGCTTTGTCCAGCAGGGCAAGCTGCGCGCGCTCGCAGTGACCAGCCGCAAGCGGATTCCGGGCTTGCCGAATGTGCCGACGCTCGACGAAGCGGGCATCAAGGGCTACGAGTCGCTGTCGTGGAGCGGCGTGGTCGCGCCGGCCGCCACGCCGCGCCCGATTGTGCAGAAACTCAATCGCGCGATCGACCAGATCCTGAAGTCCGACGACGTCCGCGCCAAGCTCACGCAGCTCGGCGTGGAGCCGGTCGGCGGCTCGCCGGAAGACTTTGCCCGCCTGATTCAGGCCGAGCACGACAAGTGGGGCAAGGTCATCAAGTCGGCCGATATCAAGCTGAACTGAACGAGCTGCACTGAACGAGCAGCACTGAACAAGCTGAACTGAGCACAAGGTCCCCATGACGATCGTCTCCGAGACCGCCACCGCCGCGCGCCCGCAGACTCTCGCCGAGAAGCTGCTCTCCCGCGCGGCCGGGCAGGCGGTGTTTGCCGGCGACCTCGCGATTTGCGAGCCCGATGCCACGATGGGCACCGATGGTTCGATCCCGATGGCGCTCGATTATTTCCGCGAGATGCAGCCCGACGGCACGCTGCCGGCGCCGGTCAAGCCCGAGCGGCTGGTGTTTGCGCTCGACCACTACGGCGCGACGTCCGGCGCCCGCGCGCTGGCGCTGCAGGAGCGGGCGCGGACCTATGCCCGCGCGCATGGCATCTGCGTATTCGAGGTTGGTGAAGGCATCGGCCATCAACTGATGCTGGAGCGCGGCCGTGTGCTGCCCGGCCAGCTGGCGGTTGGCGCGGACTCGCATGCAGTGTCCTACGGTGCGCTCAATGCGTTCGGGTCGGGCATCGGCTCGTCCGATCTCGCGGGCATTCTCCAGTGCGGCCAGCTCTGGTTCAAGGTGCCCGGTTCGATCCGCATCCACCTGACCGGCGAGTTGCCGCCGTATGCATCGGCCAAGGACCTGGCGTTGTCGATGGCGCGCAGGCTCGGCGCCGGGGGCGCCAACTACCTGGCGCTCGAATTCGATGGGCCGGGCGTGGCTTCGCTCGATATGGACGATCGGATCGTGCTGGCCAATATGTCGGTGGAAATGGGTGCCAAGGCCGGGTTGTTCCCCTATGACGCTTGCACCGGCGCATGGCTTGCGGCTCGCAGCGACGCGTCGTTCGAGCCGGTGGCGGCCGATGCCGGCGCAACCTATGCGCAGACGTTGACCTTCGACCTGGCCGACGTCGTGCCGCAGGTGGCGATGCCACATCGCGTCGACAACGTGATCGACCTCGACGCGGCGGGCGAGACGAAGATCGACATGGTCTACCTCGGCACCTGTACGGGCGGCCGCACCAAGGATTACCGCGAAGCGCTCGCCGTGCTGCGCGCGGGCGGCGGCGTGGCGCCGGGCGTGCGCCTGATCGTGACACCGGCCTCCGAGTCGGTGCGCGCGGAAATGGAAGCGGCCGGCATGCTGGCCGAATTCAGCGCGCTGGGCGCGGAACTGCAGGCACCGGGCTGCGGCGCGTGCTGCGGTACCTGCGGCAGCATTCCGGCCGATGGCGAGCGCGTGATCTCCACGGCCAACCGCAATTTCAAGGGGCGCATGGGCAATCGCCAGGCGCAGATTTTTCTTGCTTCGCCACGGGCGTGCGCGACGGCGGCCGTCACCGGCCAGCTCAGCGATCCGCGCGAGGCCATCGGCTGATCATGGCATCGACTTCCACCACCGCCAGACTCTCCGTCACGCCGGGCCGTGCCCGTCTGCTCGGGGACGACATCAATACCGACTACATCATCGCGTCCAGCCGCAAGAAGGACAGCCTGGACCCCAACGTCCTGCGCCGCTACCTGCTCGAAGACCTGGCGCCGGATTTCGCGGCAAGCGTGCAGGACGGCGACGTCTTCGTCGCGGGCCACAATTTCGGTTGCGGTTCCGCGATGGAGGTGGCCGTCACGGTCGTGCTCGCAGCGGGCATCCGCGTCGTCGTGGCCAAGAGCTTCTCCCGTACGTACTGGCGCAACGCGGTCAATAACGGGCTGTTGCTCATCACCGCAGACACCGACGGCATCCGCGAGGGCGAGTCCGTCGCGCTCCATCTGTCGGGTTCGAGCGCGACGCTGCGCGTGGGCGAGGCGGATGGCAGCAGCGGCCGCGTGATTCCCTGCGAGCCCGTGCCGGACATCGTGCTGATGATCCGCGACGCCGGCGGGCTCGTTCCCTATCTGCGCGAGCACCGGCGCTTCATCCAGAACCCCGCCACACCGCATTCCCCTCGCTAGTTCCACAGCCACGTTTTCACGATCCCACGCTTTCACGATCATGAGCCTCATTGCCGCACGTCTGAACCGCATCAAACCGTCCCCGAGCTCGATGGCCGGCCAACGCGCCCGTGAGCTTCGCGCCGCCGGCCGCGACATCATCGGCCTCACGTCCGGCGAGCCGGATTTCGATACGCTATCTCATATCTGCGAAGCCGCCACGCGCGCGATGTCGAAGTCGCAGACCAAGTACACGGATGTGGGCGGGACCCCCGAGTTGCGCGCCGCCATCGCAGACAAGTTCCTCCGTGATAACCAGCTTGCGTACGCGCCCGGCGAGCTGATCGTCGGCACCGGCGGCAAGCAGATCATCTTCAATGCCTTCATGTGCACCGTGGAAGCCGGTGATGAAGTCATCGTGCCGACCCCGTACTGGGTGTCGTATCCGGATATCGTGTTGCTGGCCGAGGGCACGCCGGTGTTTGTCGATTGCCTGCCGGCGAACGGGTTCAAGCTCATGCCCGAAGACCTGGAGCGCGCCATCACGCCCCGCACGCGCTGGCTCGTGCTCAATGCGCCGAACAATCCAAGCGGTGCCGCGTACTCGCACGCCGAACTGAAGGCGCTGGCGGATGTGCTGTTGCGCCACCCGCACGTCTGGGTGATGACGGACGACATCTACGAGCACATCCTCTATGACGGCCGCGAATTCGCGACCATCGCTCAGGTCGAGCCCGCGCTCAAGGACCGCACGCTGACCATCAATGGCGTATCGAAGGCCTATGCCATGACGGGCTGGCGCATCGGCTACGGTGGTGCACCCGCGTCGCTGGTGAAGGCGATGGTGAAGCTGCAGTCGCAGAGCACCTCCAATCCGTCGTCGATCAGCCAGGCGGCCGCGTTGGAAGCTCTGACCGGTCCGCAGGACTTCATCGCCGAGCGCACGCGGATCTTCCAGTCGCGCCGCGACGCCGTGGTGACCGAGCTCAATCGTATTCCGGGCATTTCCTGCCATGTGCCCGAGGGCGCGTTCTACGTGTTTCCGTCGTGTGCGGACGTGATCGGTCGCACCACGCCATCAGGCAAGCGGATCGAGAACGACGAGGATTTTGTGCTCTACCTGCTGGAGGCGCAGAACCTGGCGGTGCTGCAAGGCGGTGCCTACGGCGTCTCGCCGTTCTTCCGGATTTCGTTCGCGACGTCGATGCAAAAGCTCGAGGCCGGGCTCGCGCGCCTGCGCGCGGCGTGCGAGGCCTTGTACTGACAAGAGAAGGGGGAATCGATATGAGCCAGAGCAACCACACGCCAGATCCGACAAACCAGGCCCTGCAATGGCCTGCCGGCTATCGCATCGTGCCGCGCCAGGCAGGCCCGGCCGCCAGCATCGTAGCCGCATTCCGCGAGATGCCGGTGGCGGCGATCGGTGACGCCATGAGCCGCAACGTCGGCACCGTTGGTCTGCGCCAGTACCACGCGCGGCTCGATACGGTGCTGTGCGGGCCGGCTGTGACCGTGCGCGTACGCCCCGGGGATAACCTGATGATCCACAAGGCGCTGATGATGGTCGAGCCCGGCGATGTGCTCGTGATCGACGGCGGCGCCGACGTGACGCAGGCGCTCGTCGGCGGCCTGATGCGCACGACGTGCGTGGCGAAAAAACTGGGCGGACTGGTGATCGATGGCGCGATTCGTGACTTGCTCGAATGGGCCGAGGACGGCATGCCGATCTTCGCGCGCGGTCACACGCATCGCGGCCCCAGCAAGGACGGCCCCGGCGAGATCAACGTGCCGGTTGCGTGCGCCGGCATGGCCGTGATGCCGGGGGACCTGATCGTCGGCGATGCCGATGGCGTGATCGCGGTGCCGGCGGCGGAGGCCGAGGATGTGCTGCGCCGCACCCGTGCGCACCTCGAGCGCGAGGCGAAGATCCGCGAGACCAATCGCACCGGCACGGCCGATCCGGAGCGGTTTGACGCCGTGCTGCGTGCGAAGGGCCTTCCGGTCTGATCTGGATCGCGCTTGGGCATCGCCCCGGCGCATCGCCTTACCTGCGCATCACATCGCCGGACTGCGGAGCAGCCAGACCTTCAAGGCAGGCGGCCTCGGCGCGGGATTACTGGGGATCTTTTTGCTCGGAATCCTTGTGGACCGCGTGCTTGACGGCGTGGTAGCCCTCGCGTGTCGTATCGGCCACGCCGTGGCCAACGGTCTTGGCCGCTTGGCCGATACCGTGGCCGACCGTCTTGGCTGCATGGCCGATGCCGTGGCCGACATCCTTGGCGAACTCGCCGGTCTTCTTGGCGGCATGCACGGTGGCTTCCTTGACATCGTGAGCGGCCTCGCCGACGTCGGCCCTCGCCAGCGGGCTGAGCGTGAGGGCGATGAGCGCAATCAGGGGAGCCAGGGTGAGCTTCTTGTTTTGCACGTGGACGCTTCCTAAATGTGATCCCGGGGGCGCGGATAACCGGATCCGACGGGGTGCCCATGGCGGGTGGTCATCATTGTAGAAGGTTCGGCCGGCGCCTGGCGTTACCGAATGTGACGAGGCTGGATCGGCCGGCGCAGCAGGGCTGCGCCGGCCGCAAGACGGCGTTCAGTCGATGATGTCGAAGTCGCCGAAATGGTCTTCGTTGAGCGTCAGCCCGAGGCCCGGGAGGTCGTCGTCAAGCTGCAGGTAGCCGTTGTCAGGCGCCGGGTCGCCCTTGAAAATGTAGTAGAACAGTTCGTTGCCGACTTCCACGTCGTGCACGGGGAAGTACTCGGCCATCGGCGACGCGGTGGACGCCATCGTCAAGTGGTAGTTGTGCATCTGCCCCGCGTGCGGAATCACGGGCACGGACCACGCTTCCGCCATCGCGTTGATCTTCTGCGCGGCGGTGATGCCGCCGACGCGGTTGGTGTCGTACTGGATCACGTCCACGGCGCGCCGCTCCAGCAGGTCCTTGAAGCCGTACGAGGTGAACTCGTGCTCCCCGCCGGAGATCGGGAAGGGGCTCATCTTCTTGAGCTCCGCATAGCCCTCGATATCGTCGGCGATGACCGGCTCTTCCAGCCAGCGCGGCTGGAACTCGGCCAGGCGCGGCAGCATCCGGCGCGCGTATTCCAGCGTCCAGCCCATGTAGCACTCCAGCATGATGTCGACACCGTCACCCACCAGCTCGCGCAGCAGGCGCACCTGCTCGATATTCTTCTGCATGCCGACGGCGCCGTCCCGGGGGCCGTAGCCGAAGCGCATCTTCATCGCGGTGAAGCCCTGGTCGAGATAGCGTTGCGCCTCGGCCAGGAAGACGTCGCGGTCGTCATTGTTGTAGAGCTTGGAGGCGTAGCACCAGATCTTCTCCTTGGTGCGCCCGCCCAGCAGCTTGAACACCGGCTTGCCCGTCGCCTTGCCCATCAGGTCCCAGAGCGCGATGTCCACCGCCGAGATCGCCGCCATGCCGATGCCCTTGCGGCCCCAGGCATGCGTGCGGCGGTACATCTTCTGCCACAGGTATTCGTTATCGAACGGGTCTTGCCCGATCACGATCGGCGCCAGGTACTGATCGACGATCTGCTTGGCCACACGAGGCGCGAGCGCGCAGTTGCCGATGCCGACCAGCCCGGTGTCGGTTTCGATTTCCACCACCAGCCAGCCATGAAAGCGGAACGAGCCCATGGCGTCGCCGCGGTCGAACAGGATGTCGGTGGCGTTGGTGCAGAAGTGCGCCTGCGGCGGGACGGTCTTGCCCTTCCATTCGAAAACGCGGGCGCGGACGTTGGTGATCTTCACGGTGTGGCTCCTTTCGCGGCGAAATGTGAGTTGTGTCGTTGCGCACCCATCTGGCAGGCCAGGTGGAATGCCTGCAGGATGGCGCCCGGATCTGCGCGGCCCTGCTGCGAGATGTCGAAAGCGGTGCCATGCGCCGGCGTGGTGATCGGCACCGGCAGGCCGCCCTGCACGGTCACGCCGCGCGAGAATCCCATCAGCTTGATGCCGATCTGGCCCTGATCGTGATACATGGTCACGATGGCGTCGAACTGGCGCGTGGCCGGGCCGCCTTGCACCTTCAGAAAAATGGTGTCGGCCGGAAATGGCCCCTGCGCGGCCACGCCGCGCACCCGGGCGTCTTCTACGGCCGGCGCGATGATGTCGATCTCTTCGCGGCCGAACGCGCCATTGTCCCCGTTGTGCGGATTCAGGCCGCATACGGCGATGCGCGGAGCGCGCATGCCGGCGGCACGCAGGGCCTGGTCGATCAGGTCGATGGCGGCGCCCACGCTTTCGCGGCTGATCATGGCCGGCACGTCCTTGAGCGCGACGTGCGAGGTCACGCGCGAGGTCCACAGGCCGTCCAGCACATTGAACTCGCAGAACGCACCACGATGGCCAAGTTGCTCGGCAAACCAGTGCAGTTCGTCGTTGTGGCCCATGCCCGCCGCGTGCAGCGAACTCTTGTTGAGCGGGCTGAAGAGGATGGCGTCGGCCTTGCCCGCCTGCGCGAGCTCAAGCGCCAGCGCCAGCGTGCCGAGGCTGTAGCGGCCGCCCTCGGCGCTGGCGGCGCCGCGCGGGTACGCCGGCTTGTCGTCGAGCGCCCAGTGATAGAGGCGTGGCGCGCCATCGCTGGCGAAGTCGAGGCGATCGGTTTCGCGCAGGGCGAGATTCACGCCGGCAATCTCGGCGCCGTGGCGCCATTCGTCGCGGTCGGCGATCAGCAGGATATCGGCCTGCGTGGCGGCGGGGTCCGCCAGCAGCCGCGCAACCAGCTCGGGGCCGATGCCAGCGGGGTCGCCAAGCACCATAGCAATACGGGGGCGTGCAGTCATGTCAGTGTCGGATGAGCGAAATCAGAGGTTGCATAAAAATGAAGTGAAGCGGTCCTGGCTAGACGCGCGGCCGCAGACAGTACAAGTGGTACGGCAAGCGGGTGTAGCAAACTCGGCAACGACGCCAGGATCCTTTTAAACAACTTCCTAGTCGAGCTTGACGCCGAGTTCGGCGATCAGCTTTCCGTAGCGGGCATATTCGCTGCGCGCGAACGCATCGAACTGCGCGGCATTGAGCGTGCCCGGCAGCGCGCCGACGTCGTTCAGGCGGCGCACCGTGTCGGGGTCCTTGAGTACCCCGGTCAACGCGGCGCCCAACTTCTGCAGCGTGGCTGGCGGCGTGCCGGCCGGCGCGTAGACGCCATACCAGGCATTCATCTGCACGCCCGGCACGCCGGCTTCGGCCAGCGTGGGCACGTCGGGCAGCAGGGCGGAGCGCTGGTCGGCGGTCACGGCCAGCGCGCGCAGCTTGCCGGCCTTGATGTGGCTGATGACCGAGGGCATGGTTTCAAAGCTCATGTCGACCTGGCCACCCATCAGGTCGACCAGCGCGCTGCTGCTGCTTTTGTACGGGACATGCAGCAGCTTGCCGTGGACCTGGCGCGCGAACGCGGCGCCCGCAAGATGCTGGGTGCTGCCGACGCCCGAAGAGCTGTAGCGGAACTTGTCCGGGTTGGCCTGGATTTGCGCGACCAGCGCCTTGACGTCGCGGGCCGGGACCTGGTTGTTCACCACCAGCACATTGGGCACGGAGGACACCAGTGCCACGGGGGCCAGGTCCTTCAACGGATCGAACTGCAGCTTGAGCAGATGGGGGGCGATGGCCTGCGAGGTGACCACACCCATCAGCAACGTATTGCCGTCCGGCGCGGCCTTGGCCGTCATGTCGGCGGCGATGGTATTGGAGGCACCCGGCCGGTTGTCGACCACCACGGGTTGCTTGAGGACGGCGGCCAGCTTGTCGGAGACGATGCGCGCCATCACGTCGGTGCCGCCTCCAGGGGCCGCGCCGACCATCAGTCGCACGGGACGGGGATCCTGGGCATGGGCGACGGGCACGGCGACGGCGGCAAGGCCGATCAGGCCGGCACTCGCGCCGGTGATCCACTTTCTCATGGTTGTCTCCATCCTTGTGATTGTCTGTGATCAGTCTGTGCTGTTCGACCGGACTATACGGGCTGGAGTGATACCCAACTAGTGAGCAATTTTGAATGGGCGATCACCTGAAGGAATACCTCAGCGATCCTCCCGGACTTTCAGCAGCCCGATCAGTGCGCGGGCGGCGGCGGACAGCGTGCCGCCACGCCGGGTGACGATGCCGAAGGTCTGCTGCCGCGATTGCAGCGTCAGCGGCAGGATGCGCAGCATCTTCTGGCGCGCGAACAGCGCCGCCACGCTGGTGGGCAGCAGCGACACGAGCCGGTCGCTGCGCGCGAGCATCGCCACGGTGACAAAGGTGGATGAGGTGGAGATCACATTGGCCGGCAGGGTCAGACCGGCCAGGTCAAGCTCGCGCTGAAGCAATTCGTGCATCGGCATCTGGCCGGGATACACGATCCACCGATAGCCGGCCAGGTCGGCCAGGCTCAGCGACCTGGCGCGCGGTGCCGCATGCGCATAGCCGACCACCACCGAAACCGGTTCCTCCTCGATCGGCTGGTAGTGGTAGCGATCGGGCTGCGCGCTGACCAACGCACGGCCGAGCACGAGGTCGAGCCGGCCATCGTCGAGCAGGTCGAGCAGCCGCCGGCTGGTGTCCTCTACGACGTGGACGGACAGCCGGGGCTGCGTGGTCCCGAGGGCCTCCAGCGCCGGCACCAGCACCTCGGGCACCGCCCCCATGATCGCGCCCACGGCAAGGTGGCCGCCCTGGCCGGAGCGGATTTCCGCCATGTCCTGGCACAACGCGTCAAGGTTGGTGACCATCAGGCGCGCATACCGGATCACGCAATGGCCGAACGGGTTGGGCCGCATGCCGCTGCGGGACCGCTCGAACAGCGGCGCGCCCAGCATGGTTTCCAGTTCCTGCAGGGCCTTGCTGGCGGCCGACTGGGTCATGGCCATGTCGGCGGCGGCCTGATGCAGGCTCTTGCGGTCGTCCAGCGCGATCAGCAACTGCAGCTGCTTCATGCGCAGGCGGGACAGCAGGACGTCGAGCGTCGTCTTCGTGGCGGGCATGGCGGTGAGTCGCAAAAGCGATCACGTAATGGAAAGGATTCAATATACAGGGCGCGGACCCGCGCCGTATATTGGCGCCAGCCGGCACTGCCGGAAACCAGAAAAGGAGAGGGAGACATGAGCACGTCAGCAGGCCGTCCGGTATATCGCGGCGTATTCCCGGTGGCGCCCACCATCTTCGATGCAGACGGCGAACTGGATCTCGATGGCCAGCGCCGTTGCATTGATTTCATGATCGATGCCGGCTCGAACGGCCTCTGCATCCTGGCGAATTTCTCGGAGCAGTTCGTCCTGACCGACGACGAGCGCAGCTTGCTGATGAAGACGGCGCTCGAACATGTGGCGGGCCGCGTGCCGGTCATCGTCACCACCACGCATTTCAGTTCCCGCGTGTGTGCGGAGCGCAGCCGCGCCGCGCAGGATGCCGGCGCCGCGATGGTGATGGTCATGCCGCCGTACCACGGCGCCACCATCCGCGTGCCGGAGCCGGCCATCCACGCGTTCTTCGCGACGGTGTCCGACGCCATCGACATCCCCATCATGATCCAGGATGCCCCGGTCAGCGGGACGACGCTGTCGGCGCCGTTCCTGGCGCGCATGGCCCGGGAGATCGCCAATGTCTCCTATTTCAAGATCGAGGTGCCGCAGGCGGCCGCCAAGCTGCGCGATCTCATCGCACTGGGCGGCGACGCTATCGTCGGACCGTGGGACGGGGAAGAGGCCATCACGCTGATGGCCGACCTCGATGCAGGCGCCACCGGCGCCATGACCGGCGCCGGCTTTCCGGACGGCATCCGGCAGATCGTGGATGCCTATCAGGCCGGCGACGTGGATCTGGCCGCCGATCACTATCAGCGCTGGCTGCCGTTGATCAACTACGAGAATCGCCAGGGGTGGCTGGCCACCAGCAAGGTGCTGATGAAAGAGGGCGGCGTGATCGTCTCGGACGCGGTACGGCATCCGCTGCAGCCGATGCACCCGGCGACGCGCGACGGCCTGCTCCGGATCGCGCGGCGCCTGGACCCGCTGGTCCTGCGCTGGGGCCGCTGAGCGAGGCGGCGTGGAGCCGGGGCGCCGGTCCGGCAGCGTGGCAAGCTGCGCAGCCGCCTGGCGCGACTATCGCGCGGCCGCTGCCCGCAAGGCGTCGAGCAACACACTCATCGACGCCGTGACGGGCCGGCCGCGTCGCGTGACGATGCCGTAGGGGCCCAGCTTGCGCGGCAGCGGCAAAGGCAGCACGGTCAGCGCGCCGAGACCCTCGTAGAACGCCGCGACCGAGGCCGGCAGTACGGCGATCAGTTCGCTGTCGGCCAGCAAGGAGGTGGTCATCAGCACCGCGGCGGTTTCGATGGTCGACGGGGGCGGCGCAACGCCGGCATCCTCGAACGAGCGGTCGATCAGCGCGCGCATCGGGCTGGGCCGTGGCTGCATGATCCACGGATAGTGGGTCAGCTCGGCAAAGGAGGGGCGCCGGCGCTTGCACAGCGGATGCTGCGGGCCGACCACGATGGCCAGCCCTTCCTCGTCCAGTTGTTCGAACGCCAGTCCGCTGCTGTCCCAGCCCTCCGGCACGCGGCCCAGCACGATGTCCAGCTGGTCGCGCTCGAGCAGCGGCACCAGCAGGTCGCTCGTATCGACCTGAATGGCGATTTCCAGCCGGGGATGGTCGCGATTGAGGTCCCGGATGACGCCGGCGAGCAAGCCCGGCGTGGGCGCCATCACCGCGCCCACGCGCACCCGGCCGGTCTTGCCCGATTCCAGCGCCACCAGTTCGTCGCGCAGGCCGGCCATGTCGGCAAACACCAGCTTGGCGTAGCGCGTGGCCGCGCCACCAAAACGCGTCGGACGCAGGCCGCGCGCGTGGCGGTCGAACAGCGTCACCCCCAACAGTTCCTCCATGTCTTGCAGCATCTTGCTGACCGCCGGTTGTGTCAGCGTCAGTGCCTCCGCAGCCTGACGGAGCGAACCACGCTCCTCGATGGCCAGCAGCAACCGAAGATGCTGCATCTTGAGACGGCTGTGGAGTGCGGTGACGGATGGGATCATGGGGGGCGGGAGACGGACAGGGCCATGGGGCCATGGGGCCAGCCTGCCGAGGCAGAAATGCGTCGGCCGGCGGCGATCAGCCATTCTTATCACTGACCGCCCGGGCGTCAACTTTTGTTGATACGTCCCGCGCGCCTCCCGCGAGCCCTCAGGCGGCCAATGCCGCAGCCTGCGCTTCGACCGCGGGCGATACCGGATCGGCCTGGGTTGCCGGCAGCATGCTGCCGTGGTCGCGGTAGTTCACGTGCCAGGCAAACGCTTCTTCCAGCAGGTGCGGGGTTTGGCCACCGCGCGACGATGCGCGTCTGAAATAGTCGAGCAGCCCGTCGCGGTAGGCCGGGTCCGCGCAGTTGCGGATCACCTGCAGCGCGCGCTCGCGCGGCGCCAGGCCGCGCAGGTCGGCCAGGCCGTGTTCGGTCACCAGGATGTCGACGTCGTGCTCGCTATTGTCGACGTGCGACACCATCGGCACGATGCTGGAAATCCTGCCGTCCTTGGCCACGGACTTGGTCACGAACACCGACAGGTAGGCATTGCGCGCAAAGTCGCCGGAGCCGCCGATGCCGTTCATCATGTGCGTGCCGCCGACGTGCGTCGAGTTGACGTTACCGTAGATGTCGCACTCCAGCGCCGTGTTGATGGTGATCAGGCCCAGCCGGCGCAGTACCTCGGGATGGTTGCTGATTTCCTGCGGGCGCAGGACCAGCCGCGACTTGTAGCGGTCGATCTCGTCGAGCACGCGGCGGTAGACGGGGCCCGAGAGCGTCATCGAGGACGCCGATGCGAAGCGCAGCTTGCCGGCATCGATCAGCGAGATCGTGCTGTCCTGCAGGACCTCGGAGTACATCGTCAGGTCGTGGAACGGGGAATCCGCCAGCCCGTGCAGCACGGCATTGGCAATCGTGCCGATGCCGGCCTGCAGCGGTTGCAGCGAGGACGACAGCCGGCCCGCGCGTACCTCGTGCGCCAGCAGCGCGTTCAGGTGGCCGGCGATCTGGCGGGTTTCGGCATCCGGGGGCAGGGCGTTGGAGGGGCTGTCGTCGCGCTCGGTGATGACGATGGCGGCGATACGCGACGGGTCGACGGGGATATAGGGCAGACCGATGCGCTGTTCGACGGCGATCAGCGGAATCGGCTGGCGATACGGGCGCTGCACCGGGAACGCAATGTCGTGCAGCCCTTCCAGCGCGGCGGGCATGTTCAGGTTGATCTCGACGATCACCTTCCTGGCCATCATGGCGAAGCTGGCCGAGTTGCCGACCGAGGTGGTCGGCACGATGCCGCCGGTCTCGGTAATGGCCGCGGCCTCGATCACCGCGATGTCCACCGGCGCCAGTTGTCCGCTGCGCAGTTGCTCGACGGTTTCGCCCAGATGCTGGTCGATGAACATGACCTCGCCATTGTTGATCTTGCGGCGCAGCGTGGCATCCGCCTGGAACGGCAGGCGTCGCGCCAGCACGTTGGACTCGGCCAGGATCTTGTCGATGTCGTTGCCCAGCGACGCGCCGGTAATCAGCGTGATCTGCAGCGGATCGCTGGCTGCGCGACGGGCCAGCGCGAAGGGTACGGCCTTGCAGTCGCCTGCGCGGGTGAAGCCACTCATGCCCACCGTCATGCCGTCCTGAATCAGCGTGGCGGCTTCGTCGGCCGTCATGATCTTGTCCTGGAGGGCGGCCATGCGAATGCGATCGCGGTACATCTCGTCTCCTTGCTTCCGTACTTTCTGGGGGCGTTCTGAATTTCCGCCGCCGGCCTTGCAAGCCAGCGCGGAAGCGCGTCTGTCGGGCGCGAAACAAAGTGTAGCCAGCGTCGACTATTCTCACCATGATTTAAAACGATTAGATCCAGTCGTTTTCTTCATGGGTAAGGCTGATCCCAATGTCGTTTTGGCGGCGTGACGTTCGTCGTACAGTAGAGCGCCCCGGAACCACCATCGTTGCGCTCGCCCCCAACCCCGCCTCAGCCAACTCAGCCCCATATCGAAGGAGATACCAAGATGCGATTCATGATTCTGCGCAAGGCCGACGCCCAGACCGAAGCCGGCGAAATGCCCTCCGAGCAGTTGATTGCGGACATGACGGCCTACAACGCCGAACTGGTGAAGGCCGGCGTCATGCTGGCCGGCGAGGGCCTGCACCCGTCGTCGCGGGGCGCCAGGGTGAAATTCTCGAAGGGCAAGCCCACCGTGATCGATGGCCCGTTTGCCGAGGCCAGGGAACTGGTCGCCGGCTTCACGATGATCGAGGTCGGGTCCTATGAGGAGGCCCTCGAGTGGGTGCGCCGCTGGCCGGTGACCGACGGCAACGGCGAGGTGGACTGGAACTCCGCCGCGTCTTTGAAGCCGATGACTTTGGCGAAGCCTTCACGCCCGAGCTGCGCGAGGAAGAGGAACGGATGCGCAGCGCGATCCAGCAAGCCGGCAAGCCTCTGGGTGGCACCAGGGGGTGACGCCAGCCACGGGCGCCGACGCCGTGACGCGCCGGACCGTGGAAGCGGGCCGGCGAGCCCCGGGGCCGTGCACGACGCCGGATCTTCATAAATCTTCATGTGTGTTTCCGGCCAAGGGCGGCTACTATCGACCCGATGCGCGGCCGGCGGTAGCGGCCGCGAAGGCAGTCTCGTTCGATGCACATCGCCGGCACGGCCGGCAACCTCATTACTACAGCAGGGGGAAGCATGGAGATGACGCAGGCGACATCGGAGGGCGATGCCGGTCCGGACATGACGAACGAGCAAGCCGGTCACGAGCCGGTGGCGGGGCTGGAAGCGCCGTTCTCGGTTCTGGAGAGCCGCCGCCACCAGATGTTTCCCACGCTGACCGCCGCGGAGATCGCACGCATTCGGCGCTTCGGCGAGGTCAAGGCCTGGAAGGCCGGCGAGAAGCTGTTCTCCATCGGCGACACCGGCCGCGGCATGCACGTGATCCTGACGGGCCGCACGCAGATCATTCACCGCGACGGACTGGGCAACAGTGTTCCCATCGCCGACGAGGGGCCGGGCCAGTTCCTGGCCGAGGTCGGCCAGCTGAGCGGCAAGCCCGCGCTGGTGGACGCCGTGGCGCTGGAAGACGTCACCATCCTGGTGGTGCCGCCCGATCGCCTGCGGGCGCTGCTGGTGGCGGAAGCCGACCTGGGCGAACGGATCATGCGGGCCCTGATCCTGCGCCGCGTGGGCCTGATCGAGCGGGGCAGCGGCCCGGTGCTGGTGGGCAAGGGCACGCAGCCGTTGCTGCTGGCGCTGCAGGCGTTCCTGCGCCGCAATGGCTATCCGCACAAGGTCATCGACATCGATGTCGACCATGACGCCACCGCGCTGCTCGACGTCAGCAAGGCCCCGGCGAGCGATTTTCCGATGGTGATCTGCCCCGATGGCAGCGTGCTGCGCGCGCCGGACGAGGGGCAGCTCGCGTCCTGCCTGGGGCTGGTGCCCGAGTTCCATCCCAATCACATCTACGACGTGATCGTCGTCGGCGCAGGGCCGGCGGGACTGGCGACGGCCGTGTATGCGGCCTCCGAAGGGTTGTCGGTGGCCGTGATCGACTGCCGCTCCCCCGGCGGGCAGGCGGGCGCCAGCGCGCGTATCGAAAACTATCTGGGCTTTCCTACCGGCATCTCCGGTCAGGCGCTGGCGGGCCGCGCGTTCGTGCAGGCGCTGAAATTCGGTGCGCATCTGGCGATACCGCTCGAGGCGCGCGCGCTGCATTGCGGCGACAACCCGATCCGGATCGAACTGGCCGATGGCCGCCAGATTCCCACGCGCAGCGTGGTGATCGCCACCGGTGCGCAGTATCGCCGTGCGGATATCGAATCGCTGGAGCGCTATGAAGGCCGGGGCGTCTACTACTGGGCCTCGCCGGTGGAAGCCAAGCTCTGCAAGGACGAACACGCGATGCTGGTGGGCGGCGGCAACTCGGCGGGGCAGGCGGCGGTATTCCTGGCCTCCCACGCGGCCGAGGTGCATATCCTCGTGCGCGGCGAAGGGCTCGAGGCCACGATGTCGCGCTACCTGATCGATCGCCTGAAGAGCCTGCCCAACGTCCACCTGCACACCCATGCGCAGATTACGGCGATGGAGGGCGAAGGCTGGCTCTCGAAGGTCAAGGTCAGGGAGCAGGCACTGGGGCCGGAGTGCGTCGAGACGCCAATGCGCCACGTGTTCCTGTTCATCGGCGCCGCGCCCAATACGGACTGGCTGCGTGCCTGCAATGTGCAGACGGATTCGAAGGGCTTCGTGCTGACCGGCTACGATGCGCGGCAGTCCTGCACGGAACGGGCCGACTACACGCTGGAAACCAGCGTGCCGGGCGTGTTCGCGATTGGCGACGTGCGGTCGGGGTCCACCAAGCGCGTCGCCGCCGCAGTGGGCGAGGGCGCCGCGGTGGTGGCGCAGATCCACCGCTACCTGGCGAGCCTGACGGAGCAGGCGGATCCGGTGATGAAAACAGTAACTACAGGCGTGTAAAGAAGTAAATTCCCCGCCGCTGGATTCCTTGCGACGATAGCGCGCGGGCAGTTGCGTACCTGCTGTCGCGACGTCACACCATGCCCGCCGTATCGCCAGACATGGAACAAGATGAAGGCCGCTCTCCGTCACGGGACTCGCCCACTTCGCATCCGCAAACGCATACGACACGGCCTTCGCCTCTGCGCCGCACTCGTTGCGCTGTCCGCCTGTCACCAGGCCGGCGCGCAGGCCGGATTTCAACTCATCGGCCCCGGCGTGCAGAAGCAGGCCAACGGCGTGCTCGCCCTGATGGGATATTCCGTGGTGCCGGACCTCGCGTCCAGCTCGCTGTCGATCAACAACGCGGCCACCAGCAACCCCGGCATCGTCATGTCGCAACTGGGCGGCGGATTCACGATGAGCAAGACGTTCCCGCTATACCTGGAAGGATCGATCGCCTACAGCCGCTATGACCCGACCTTCGTCGCCACGGACGGGTCGGAGTCGCGCGAGGTCCCGACCCGCTGGAATACCGTGGCCGGGACGATTGGCATCGGCTGGGACTTCCCGCTGACGGCCGACAAGGAACTGGTCTTCCGGCCGATCCTCAATGCGTCGCTCGGCAACGTGTCGAGCGACCTGGCCGTGGCCAAGGCTGTCGTGGAGCGCGCCGCCGACCGTCAGATCGACTTCCTGAATGGCGGCACGCTCAACGCGTACGGGCTCGGTGGCGCCGTGATGCTCGACTGGGAGCACTACCGCGAAACCCACGAGATCGATCTGGAACTGCGCTACACCAACATCTACCTGCAGACGTTTGGTGGCACCAGCGCCTCGGTGAAGGGCACCGCCACAGCCCAGACCGCAAACGTGTATGCGCGCTGGCGGGCCCCGACCGGGATGTTCGCGATGGATCGGCCCGTGCGCTATGTGCTGGAGCTCTCGCACTCGCACTATTACGGCAATCAGGCCGGCGTGCTGGGGTTCAACCACTTGACCACGCTGGGGACCGGGCTTGAGCTGGACACCAGCGCCCATGAGATCTTCGTCACGCGGGTGCGCGCGGTGGTCCGCTACGTCTTCGGCAACAACGTCTCGGGCGTATCGCTCGGCCTCGCCGCGAGCTTCTGACCACGCCGCGCGAACAGGGCAGGTTCGCCGGCCGTTCCACATCGGTCAGCGCCGGAGGCGTCCATTCGCCGCGATTGCCGTGGCGTCAATTCGTGAATGCCAGGCAGCAATGTCGATCTGGTGGCGACATCAGGGCGCCACCATTCATGGCTACACTCTCCGCATTCTTTCAAGAACAAGGCATTCGACCGGGCCAGATCCCGGCACGCCCAACAGGAGACCACCATGAACCGACCATTCGCCCGGCTGGCGACGCTAGCCGCCTGCGCGGCCACCGTGCTGGCCGTCGCGCCCGCGCAGGCTGCGGACAGCTACCCTGATCGCCCCATCCGCCTGATCGTGCCGTTCGCGCCGGGAGGCAGCGTGGATATCGCCGGCCGGCTGATCACCGATGCGTGGGGCAAGCAGCTCGGGCAACCGGTGGTCGCGGACAACCGCGCCGGGGCGTCGGGCAACATCGGCATGGATCAGGTGGCCAAGGCCAAGCCGGACGGTTACACGCTGGCGATCAACAACGTGGCGCTGGCGGTCAACCCGGCGTTGTTCGCGAAACTGCCGTTCGACACCGCGAAGGATTTCGTCTCGGTTGGCACGATGGGGACTTCGCAACATGTCCTGGTGGTGACCAACAGCCTGCCGGCGAAGAACGTGAAGGAGCTGGTGGCGCTGGCCAAGGCGCAGCCGGGCAAGCTGAGCTTTGGCTCGGCGGGGTCGGGCAGCACGTTCCATATGGCCGCCGAACTGTTCAAGTCCGAATCCGGCGCGGATATCCTGCACGTGCCTTACAAGGGTGGCGGCCCGGCCATGGTCGATACGATCGCGGGCCAGGTGCAGATGAGTTTTCCGGTGCTTTCCGCCGCGCTGCCGCAGGTGCAGGCCGGCAAGCTTCGCGCGCTGGCCGTGACGGGGCCGAAGCGCTCGCCGCTGATGCCGGACATTCCGACGATGGCCGAGGCTGGCCTGCCGCGCTATGCGTTCGAGACGTGGTTCATCGTCAGCGCGCCGGCCGGTACGCCCAAGGACGTGCTGGCCAAGCTGAACCAGACGCTGAACGCGGCGCTGGCGCAGCCGGAGCTGAAGGCGCGACTGCTCAAGGAAGGGTTTGAGCCGCTGACGATGAGCCCCACGCAGGCCGATGCGATGCTGCGCAAGGAAATGGTCCGCTGGTCGGCGCAGATCAAGCAGGCGGGGATCACGCCGGAGTAAGTCGATGCGGCCGGTGCGGCTGGCGCGCTCACTCGCACGCTAGCCGGCGGGTTTTTTCATGGCGGGGGGCGCGGCTTTTCGCGTCGCCGTCACCTGTCCGGCCGCGCGCTCGAACAGCGTGGAGAAGTACGCCGCGGCGGGTGTCAGGGGCACGCCGGCCCGCGAAATCTGGACGATGTCCGGCCCCTCGATGCGCTCCTTGACGTCGATCGGCGCGATGACGCCCGAGAACAGCGGCGCATTGACCCACTGCCGTGGCAGCATTGCCAGAGCGTCGGTGGAGCAGAGCAGGGCGGCCACGCCCACCATCGATTCGGCCTGCGTCATCGGCACCGGCGGCGGCAGCCCCTGGCTGACGAAGGCATCCTCGAATTCCGCCTCGACGCGTTCACGCACGCCGGTGAGAATCCATTCCTCGTCGACGAGCTCCGCCAGCCGCCGCGCGCCGCCGCGGGGATGGCCCCTGCGGCCGACCACCACGCGCTCGTTCTGGAACAGCAGGTCCACCTTGTAGCTGTCGCTGACCGGCCGCGCCGGCCGCGGACCGATAAAGAAATCGAGCGTGCCATCTTGCAGGCGGGCCTCCAGCATCGAGAAAAATCCCTCGACCATCCGCAGCCTGACGCCCGGATAGCGCTTGCGGAACGCCTGATGGACCTCGGGTGCCATCGCCAGCCACACCGCACTGGACAGCCCAACCGAGACCGATCCCGACGGCTTGCCAAGCAGTTGCGCCACTTCGTCCTGGCCACGGCGGATTTCCGCCATCGCCGCATGGGCGCGGCTGTAGAAGGCTTCGCCGATCGGCGTCAGCACCACGCCGCGCGCATGGCGCTCCAGCAGCGGGGTGCCCAACTCCCCCTCCAGTTCGCGCAGGCTGCGCGTCAGCGCCGGCTGGGCCAGCCCTAGCACGCGCGCGGCACCGCGCACGCTGCGCGCCTCCGCGATGGCAACGAAATCCCGCAGGTGATGCAGTTTCATGGCGATAACAGTCAGGCATCGATGGGGCGATTCTGCCATCTTTCTGTGTTCGGAAGGGGCCTCTAGACTCCGGATCCATAACAAAGCCATATCAACGGAGACAACCGATGAAACGCCCTCAATCCGGCCCGGATTCCGGTCCGCAATCCGACCCCGCCATTCGCCCCCGGAGCGCCGCACACCGCGCCGCCACCCTGGCCGCCGCCCTCGTGCTGGCGCAACCACTCCTCGCCACCGCCGCGCACGCGGAGACCTTTCCCGCCAAACCGGTCCGCCTGCTGAGCCCGTTTCCCGCAGGCAGCGGTCCCGATGCGGTGTCGCGCCTGATTGGCGAGCGCTTGTCCCGGGCCTGGGGGCAGCCCGTGATCGTCGATCCGCGCCCGGGCGGCAACGGCTTTATCGCGATGGAGGCCACGCGCCGCTCGCCGGCCACGGGATATGACCTGGGTATCGCCGATGTCGGTCATCTGGCGATCAACCCGAGCCTGTTCCGCAAGCTGCCGTACGACCCCGTCAAGGACTATGTGCCGGTGACCGGTCTGTACCGCACGGCCTTCTTCGTGGTGGTGGCCAGCCACAGCCCGATCCAGTCGATTCCGGCGCTGATCTCGGCCGCCAGGGCCGGCCCGAACGCGGTGTCCTACGGGTCGTGGGCGGTCGGCAGTCCCGGCCATCTCGGCGCGGCGCAACTGGAGGCCGCCACCGGCACGCAAATGCTGCACGCGCCGTTCAAGGACACCGCCCAGCTCTACACGGCCGTGGCGAATGGCGAGGTGACGTGGGCACTCGGGTCGTATGCCACGGCCGGTCCGCTGATCCAGGCCGGCAAGCTGCGCGTGCTGGCCGTGGCGGACAGCAAGCGTTCCATCGCGCTGCCGGACGTGCCGACGATCGAACAGGCGGGCGGACCCAGCGGCATCGACGCTTCCACGTGGGTGGCGTTGCTGGCGCCGGCCGGCACACCGCCGGAGCGCGTATCCGCCATCGGCAAGGCCGTGCGCGAGGCGCTCGATGCCCCCGACGTGCGGGCCAAGATGGCGACCTTCGGCTTCGTGCCGGCGGGCAGCGCGAGCGAAGCGGTGACGGCGTGGATGCGCCAGGACACCTCGCGCTACGCAGACATGGTCCGCCGCACCGGCGCCACCATCAACTGAAGGAAGACTCACCGTGAAGACGCTGCAAACGGACGTCGCCATCATCGGCGGCGGCCCGGCCGGCCTCATGCTGGCTATCGAACTGGGTTGTCGGGGCATCCCGTGCGTATTGCTGGAGGAAGACGCCGATCCCCCGGCATTCCCCAAGGCCAATGCCACGTCGTCACGGACGATGGAGCACTACCGGCGACGCGGCTTTGCCGAAGCGATCCGCGCACTTGGCCTGCCGCCCACCTACCCGCAGGACGTGGTGTACTGCACGCACCTGGCCAGCCACGAACTGGCGCGGTTCCGGATTCCGTCGCGCGCCGAGGCCGGAGAACATGCCTCGGCGCATGCCGACCATTCCGGCACCGACGGGGATTTCGGCGACTACGGCCACGACGCGTGGCCCACGCCGGAACTGCCGCACCGGGCGCAGCAGATGTACATCGAGCCGGTGCTGCGGGCCCGGGCGGCCAGCTATCCGAGCGTGCGGCTGCGGCTGGGGCATCGGGCGATGTCCGTCGCGCAGACCCTGCATGGCGTGACGATGTCGGTGATGCCCACCGGGGACATGGGTTCCCCGGATGGCGCCGATAGCGTTGATAGCGTCGATAGTTCCGATCTCGCCGATGCCAGCGGCCCCAGCGATCCCACCGGTCCGTGGCGCCTGAACGCGCGCTACGTGGTGGGCTGCGACGGCCCGCGCAGTCTCGTGCGCAAGTCGCTCGGCATTCGCTACTCGGGGCAGGGCAGCGAGCAGCGCGACTTCTTCGGCGGCCAGATGCTGTCGATCTATTTCCGCTCCCGACAGCTCTATGCCGTGCTGGGCAAGGACCCCGCGTGGCAATACTGGGCCGTGAATGCGCAACAGCGCGGACTGCTGATCGCCATCGACGGCGACGCCACGTTCCTGCTCGCGGTGCAGCTGGAAGCCGGGCAACAGGCGAGCGATGTCGACGTGGCCACCGTGACGCGGGCGGCGGTCGGTGCGGACTTCGATTTCGCGCTGATCGACCGCATGCCCTGGATCGCCGGCTACACGTTGGTGGCGGACCGGATGGCATCCGGGCGGATGTTCCTGGCCGGCGACGCGGCACATTTGTTCACGCCGACCGGCGGCATGGGCTATAACACCTCGATTGACGATGTGGTCAACCTGGGCTGGAAACTGGCCGCAGTGATCCGCGACGCCGCCCCGGCGGCCCTGCTGGATTCCTACGATCGCGAGCGCCGGCCCGTTGCGCTGCGCAACACCGCGTTTGCACGCCGCATGGCGGACAGCATCGGCAATATCTGCATCGGCAGGGAACTCGACGCTCCGGGCGAGACCGGGGCGCGGGCCCGCGCCGCGCTGGGCGAGGTGTTGGCCGGACACGCCGCCAACGAATTCAACATTCCCGGCCTGCAGCTTGGCGTGCGTTACCTGGACAGCCCGATTGTGGCCGCGGAGGCCGGACCGGTGCCCCAGGATGACCCGAACCGCTACGTGCCGCTGGCCGTGCCGGGGTCTCGGGCGCCGCACGCGGTGGTGGATGGCAAGGTGTTGTTCGACCAGTTTGGCCGCGACTTCACGCTCGTGGCCTTCGGTCAGGACCTGGATACGGCGGAACGCGCCTGTTGGCGTGACGCCGCCGCGACATTTGGCATCACTCTGGACCTGTTGCACGTGAATGACACGGCGGCCCATGCGCTGTACGGCGCCGACCGTGTGCTGATTCGCCCGGATCACCACATCGCCTGGCGTGGCAATGCCCATGCCGATGCCCTGGCGTGGCTGGCGCTGGCCACTGGCCATGCGGCAGACCGATGACGCCCGCTTGACAGCGGCGGACACTCGAAAGACGTACCAGAAAACAATCAAAAACGGGAGGAGACCCCATGAGACCAGCAAGGCTAGCCCTGGCCTGTGCGGCGGCATGGCCCGCCATGGCAATGGCGCAGTCGTCGGTCACCCTGTACGGTGTGATCGACACCGGCATCGAGTACCTGAACAACGTTGGCCCGCAGAAAAACAGCGTGACGCGGATGGACAACCTGGCCGGCACCGTGCCGTCCCGCTGGGGCCTGCGCGGCTCCGAGGAACTCGGCGCCGGCCTGAAGGCGAACTTCGTGCTGGAGTCCGGCTTCTCACCCGATTCCGGCGTGTCCAATCAGGGCGGCCGGCTGTTTGGTCGCCAGGCCTGGGTGGGCCTGGCCGGGGGCTGGGGCCAGCTCTCGCTGGGCCGGCAGTACACGATGCTGTTCTGGTCCACGCTGGAAGCGGACATGCTCGGGCCCAACACGTTCGGCTCGTCATCGCTCGACAGCTACCTGCCCAATGCCCGCGCGGACAATGCCATCGGCTACAAGGGCACGTTCGGCGGCCTGACCGTGGGTGGCACCTACAGCTTCGGCCGGGACGGCGCCTCGACACCGCCGGGGCCGTCGGCCACCGGTTGCGCCGGCGAGAACCCGAACGACCGCAACGCGTGCCGCGAATGGTCGGCGCTGGTCAAGTACGACACCTCGATCTGGGGCGCCGGCGTGGCCTACGACTCGCAGCGCGGTGGCGCCGGGGCGTTCAACGGCCTGACCAGCAGCGGCATGAAGGACGACCGCCTGTCGGTCAACGCCTATACCAACCTCGGCAAGGGCAAGATCGGCGGCGGCTGGATTCGTCGCGACAACGACGCCACCCCGATCGCGCCGCGCAGCGACCTGTTCTTCGGCGGCGCATCGTACGCGGTCACCCCGGCGCTGAGCGTGGACGGCGAAGTGTTCTTCCTGCGCTATCACAACAGCGACAACAAGGCCTGGCTCTACGCGGCGCGCGCCACGTACGCGTTCTCCAAGCGGACGTCGGTCTACGGCACGGCGGGCTTCATCGACAACCGCGGCAACCTGAACCTGTCCGTCAGCTCCGGCGCGGCCGGCGGCGCAACCACGCCGGGCGGCAACCAGTTCGGCGCGATGATGGGCGTCAAGCACATCTTCTGAGTCGCCCGGCAAGACGCAAGAGAAAGCCCGCGCCGTTTCACACGGCGCAGGCTTTTTTCGGCGCTTTGCTGATTTGTGGGGGAGGGAGCCTCTCGGAGCGACCCAACTCGGTCATCCACGGACTTAAAAGCTTAGTGGTCGGAGCGGCCTTGATAAGCCGCCATTCGCGCCCGGCGATCGAATCTGACCGCACACATTGCCGCCGCAAAACCGGAGGACGTTGCTCACACGAAACAAATGTAATCATCTGTTAATGACGCGCGCCGTGGCCCCGATCTGACAACGGAAACGTCTATCCGTTTTGGTACGATCCGGCTCTTTCTGTCAGCGCCCCCACCGTGTATCGCCGATATGTTTCGTTGTTTCGTGAGCGTTGTGCACAGTGGCTCGGCCGCATCCAACCGCTGACTGCCGCCGGCAGCACGATAGTCAGACTCGCATTTAACAGGGCGCTGGGCCGCCTTCGCCGCCCCACGCGACGCGGCATCGTGCTGACGCTCGTCGCATTGCCGGCAATATTTCTCCTGTACGTCCTTGCGCTCGTGCCGCTTACGCCAAGCATTGGCAACATCCGGAAAGCCCGCGTCGATCAGCCAGCATTGATCGTGTCGGCCGACGGCAAACTGCTCGAGCAATTCAAACCGGTCAATCGGGAGTGGGTGTCACTCAGGCAGATCTCGCCCTACATGGTGGATGCATTGATCGCGACCGAAGACCGACGCTTCTACGAGCATCACGGCATCGACTGGAAGCGTACGGCATCGGCCGCGCTGCATACGTTTTCAGGCGACCGACAGGGTGGCTCGACGATCACACAGCAGCTCGCACGCAACCTGTATCCCGACGAAATCGGCCGCGCGCCAACGCTCACGCGCAAGCTCAGGGAAGCGATTACGGCGCTCAAGATCGAGGCCGTATACAGCAAGGACCAGATTCTCGAGACGTACCTGAACACGGTGCCGTTCCTGTACAACGCCTACGGCGTGGAAATGGCCGCACGCACCTACTTCGGTAAATCGGCAAATCAGCTCGACATTCTCGAATGCGCGACACTCGTCGGCATGCTGAAGGCCAACAGCACCTACAATCCTGTGCTCAATCCCGAGCGCGCGTTGCAGCGGCGAAACACAGTGCTCGGACAGATGGACAAGTACGGCAAGCTCAAGCCCGATACCTACGGCTGGTTGAAGCGACAACCGATGAGGGTCGATCTCGCATTGCAAACCGCTCCGCTAGGTGCCGCACCACATTTTTCCGCTCAATTGCGCAAGTGGCTGATCGCATGGGCCGATCGCAATGGCTACAACATCTATGCCGACGGACTGGTCGTGCGCACCACCATCGATTACCGTCTCCAGGCGATGGCGACGCAGGCGGTGGCCTGGCAGACGAACCAGTTGCAATGGGTCGCGAACGACGCGTGGAACGAACGAACGGGCTGCTGGCCTGGCAATGACCTGTTCCAGACATTCATCCGGCAAACGCCTGACTATCGCGCCGCACGCGATGCAGGTCAATCGGACCAGGCCGCGCTCCGTAAACTCGGCATGAACCCCACGTTCGTCCGCGCGCTTTGTCGGACCAAGACACAAGTCCAGGCGGGTTTTGTCGCGATCGATCCGCGCAACGGAGATATCAAGGCGTGGGTCGGCAGTCGCGATTTCGGTGAGGTACCGTTCGATCATGTACAGCAGGCCCGGCGTCAGCCGGGGTCGACGTTCAAGCCGTTCGTTTACGGCGCAGCATTCGCGGACGGCGCACAGCCAGGCGATACGATCATGGACCGGAACGTCGCCATTCCGGTGAGCGGGCAAGCGGAATGGCGGCCTACTGATGCGGAACCGCCTACTGGCCGACCGATGACGTTGCGCGACGCGCTGGTGTATTCCCGCAACCGCATCACCGCTCAGCTCATGCAGAAGGAACGCCCGGAGAAGGTCGCACGGCTCGCTCGCGCGATGGGCGTGCGCGAGAGTCCACTTGAGGCGGTGCCGTCGCTAGCGCTCGGAACGAGCCCGGTCACGCTCAAGGAAATGATCTCGGCGTACAGCACGATCGCGAACCGCGGCGCCTATCTCGAACCGCGCATGGTCACACGCATCGAGAACCGCGACGGCAAGGTACTCGCCGAATTTGCGAGCGCGTCGCCGGTACAGGCGCTGCCGGCTGCCGCAGCGCAAACGCTCGTCGATGTCATGCGCGACGTCGTTAGCCGTGGCACCGGCGCGGGCATCCGGACGCGTTTCGGGATTCGCGCGGACGTGGCCGGCAAGACAGGCACGACACAGGACAATACGGATAGCTGGTTCATCCTGATGCATCCGCAACTGGTCGCGGGCGCGTGGGTGGGATTCGACGATGGACGGGTGACGCTCGGCAGCTACTGGGGCGAAGGCGCGCGTAGCGCCTTGCCGGTGGTGGGCGCGTTCTACGACATGGCCCTGCGCACGAGAGCGATCGATCCGGACGCGCGATTTAGTCCGGAGACCCGGCCTCGTGCGGCCAATGCGCGAAAGCAACGACACTTCCTTTTCTGGCGGTTCTGAGGTCGTCGCGCACGCAGAGGCCACGGTCGATCTGGTGACCTGGTCGCCAGGTCTCCCCCTGCCATGCTGCTGGCTTTTCGATCCGGATCGGACGCAGCGCGACGTCAACTCCAGACCTTGTGACCATAGGTTTGGGGCAACTGGAGTCGCGCAAAATTATCCACCGCAGTCGATGACAGCCAGCGAGCCCGAGCGCTTGCCTTTGGCTCCTGCGGTGGCGGCTCACGTTGTACCGATCCATGGATGCGGTAGTGGCTGATCAGTACGCGGTAAAGCTCCAGGACTTATTGATCGCCACACCATTTCGCGCACCGGCGAAAGTTGCTGTGTATGTGCCTGCAGCGATGGGCTGTGTAGGGAGCAGGAAAGCCACGCCCCGATACAAGCTCGCATCCTCAATAGCCGAAGCAACCGAGCCAGGCTTGGATTCGATAGGCACCAGGATGCGAGCGGGCACGGAATGGCCGCCAGGTCCTCTCAGGATGAAGTTTGAGACTGTCAACACGTCGGATGGCTTTTCAACGTTGACGCGGAACATGATCGGGGGACCGGCTCTAGCCAGATCGGGCGCTGGATTCGGGATCTCGCCACCAGGGATGAACAGGCCGTGGACGCTGGCATTGTCTACTGGGTAGTAGGCGCCAGTGTTGGGAGGCAATTGTTGGCCGCCCCATTGGGCAAGGCCATAGCCACCGGTTCCGGCTGCGCTCACCACGCCAAAGTTTGCCACGCAGTAATTGTCACGCATGGCGAGGCCGATGGTCTCCTGGTTGCTGGTAATCCCTTGCAGGTGGTAGACCGAGCCCGCCATTGCGGCAAGACAGCCGGCAAGCTCGCCGCTATAGGCATTCTGTCCAACCCATTGCTTGTGTGAGCCGCCCACAGCGAGCACTTGCTGGTACGGATCGGAGCGTGTGAAACCTGGCGTCCCAGGGATCTCAGTATGGCTCATCACTGCGTTGAGCTTCATGTACTCCAGGTGGTTTTCGGCCGCAGCGTCCAGGGCGGCGTCTTGCCGCAATGCGCCTACACCCATTGCGATGCGCAGGGAGTTGAGAGAATTGAAGAATTCATGGCGTGGGTCGGTTCTGGTGTACGTGGATGCAGCCGCGACTCTGGTCGAAGGAGAGGACGGCTCCTTCCTGATAGTCGGCGTGCCTGACGGTTTTGAACGAATTTTTGGAGAGGTAGCACCAGCGTGACCAATGCTGGCGCAGGCCGCGACGAAGGCAGACATCGCAGCGACTGTGGAGAGGTATTTCTTCACGTTTGTCCGGTTGTTGTAGGTCTGTACAAGCGGGCCAAGGATCCTCGGGTGACCCCAGCAAATCCGCTTCCGGAGGCTTAACGTGATACAGCGGGGATTCGTGCACAGACTAATTCCCTTGTGCAGGCATGCACCCGCCGGCTTTTCTACGCTACCGCCCGCATCTCGTGGAGTCAGTGCTTATGTCGAGTCGACGAAGGCCATACAGGCAGTGGCTAAGAGTGCCAAGCTGCAGCCGGATAGCATTGTTTTGCTCCACGCGCTACTACCCACTGTTTCTTGCGTTGCAATTCGCACTCACTCTGGCCGAGTGATAACAAATGCTTACAATGACGGCGCATCACTCAAAATATGCTCGCTGGGTCAGAAAATATCCCTGGGGAGATCTCATGAATGCCATACCTTTCGTGGCGTCGCCACTGCGGCTGCTCGCACTGAGCAGTGCGCTTGCTCTTGCCGCCTGTGGCGGAGGTGACGACGGATCGTCGAGTAGCAGCAATACCGGCACGTTGAGTGTGTCGATGACCGATGCACCGGCTTGTGGCTTCGATCATGTCTATGTCACCGTTGACAGGGTGCGCGTCCACACCAGTGCAGGCGCAGACCCCAGCGGCGGAGGATGGGTCGATATCCCGGTCAGTCCGGCCCGACGGATCGACCTTCTGACACTCTCCAATGGCGTGCTGACTAACCTCGGACAAACGGCGCTTCCGGCTGGCACGTACCAGCAGGTCCGCCTGGTTCTCGTGGCCAATGGAGCCGGCGCGCCAGCCAATTCGGTGGTGCCCAGCAGCGGTACCGAACAAGCGCTTGATACCCCGAGCGCCGTGCAGAGCGGCATCAAGATCATCCGTCCCTTCACGGTCGCGCCCAATACGCAGAGCGACCTGGTGCTCGACTTCGATGCCTGCAAGTCGGTCGTCACGCGTGGCAACGGCACCTTTGGCCTCAAGCCGGTGGTGACCGCAGTGCCGATGGTGGCAAGCGGAGCTGTGACGGGTGTGGTCGCCTCGGCACCGGGCGCTCGGGTCTTTGCTGAACGCAATGGCGTCGTGGTCAAGGCGACCGTTGCAGACGGCAACGGTAACTTTACGCTGTCGCCCATCGAGCAAATCAGTACTACCGACAAGGTGGATGTGGTGATAGTGCCAACGTCGACGACCGGGCGTGGCACCGGCATCGTACGCGGCGTGCCGGTCGTGGCGGGCGGCAGTACCGCTGTCGCAACCGCAGCGGCGCCGCTCAGCCTGCCGACCTCGACGTTTGGCAAGGTATCGGGGACAGTCACGCCGGCCAGTTCGGAAGCAACGGTCCGAGCCTTGCAGCAAACCGGTGGCGGCACTTTCGAGATTGCCTCCGCGGCGGCGTCCGACACTGGCGCCTATAGCCTGTTCGCAGCGCAGCCGGCACTGCCGCTGGCCGGGCCTGCGGTTGGAACATACGTGGCCCCGCTGCCGTCAGGGGGAATCCCTCTGACGCAGGATGGTTCCGTGGCAGGCAAGTACAGCATTCAGGCTACCAGCAGCTCCGGCACCGTCATCACCCAGCAGGTCACTGTGACCACGACGGGCCTGACCCAGAACTTTGCGTTCTGATGCGCGGGTGCCAGTACTGGCACCCTGCGATGCGCGGCCTCGTTGCTGCCCCCGTTCGCCGTCCGATCGTCACAAGAGGAGACGCACTATGAAAGCGAAGCTCGCGGTTGCCGGTATGTTGGTGGCATTTCATGCTTTTGCGTTGTCGCCGCAGCCGCCTGCAAGCTATCCCAGGCCGCCCGCGTCGGCAACCATGAAGAACATCCTGGAAGCGCGCGAACTCCGGGTCTGCACTCCTGGCGACTACAGACCTTTCAGCTTCATGAAGAACCCTGACGTGTACGAGGGGATTGACGTCGATCTCATGACGTCGCTGGCCCGATCGCTGGGTGTCGAACTCAAGATGGTAAAGACCACGTGGGCCACGCTAATGGCCGATTTCGGAGCCGGAAAATGCGATATCGCGGCCGGTGGTATCTCCGTCACGTTGGGGCGGCAGATGCTCGCGTATTTCAGTACGCCGTACATGGTCAACGGTAAGACACCGATCACGCGCTGCGAAAATGTGGGCAGGTTTCAGACCATCGAGGCAATCGACCAGGGCGGCGTACGCGTGATTGCCAATCCCGGCGGCAGCAACGAAACGTTCGCCAGAACGCGGCTGTCCCATGCTCGGCTGAGCATCCACAAGGACAATCTCGGAATCTTCGACGAAATCATCGCGGGTCGCGCCGATGTCTTCGTGACAGAAGCTGCCGAGGCTATCGTGCAAAGCCGGGCGCATCCCGAACTATGCGCGGTCAATCCTGACAAACCGCTGCAGTATGCGGAAATGGCCTACCTGCTGCCCAGTGGCGATGAAGTGTTCAAGCGCTACGTCGACCAATGGTTGCATCTCACCCAGGCCAGCGGCGAATTGGGTGCAGTTCGGGAGAAGTGGCTTGGGAAGTAGGCCCTGATGCCGGGCTAGCTTTTCCGGAAGCGGACCGAAGCTGGGAGCTTATTATTGACGGGCCGCTTCCGACCCCTCTGAGACATCCGACCACTTTGATGCCAGCGGCCGCTCTGGCTGAAAAAGCGTCACCCGACTCAAAAAGTGCAATGGTCGTAGTCGCCAGCATCCGGGGCGCGTTGAGCCGTGGCGATCAATGCCTGAATCTTGTTGCCAGTTACCACGGTAAAGATTTTGATACACCTCTCACGGAAGCATTCCGATAGGCTCGCCACCAAACAATCCGGAGCGTCAGAATGAAGCCGCGCATCGTCATTTCCATTGTTGCCCTATCGCTCCTGCTGGGGATGGCTGCCATCAATGCTCGTGCCGACGACAAAGATGGTTACAGCAGAGAGTACAAGCGTGACGAGTACAAAGAGAAGTACTGGGACGGTCGCTGCAAGGTCGAGCGGAAGTGGAAGAAGAACGGCGAATACAAGGAAGAGCGGAAATGCAAGGACCGGCGGATTGAATACCCTCAATATGGTGATGTCTACTATCAGCCTGCGCCCGCCGTTGTGGTTAGCCCTCAAGTCATTGTCCGGCCATAGCGTTCAGGCTTTACGTCAGATCGAAGCCTTGTAAGTCCCTGGGAAGCCCGTAGAGCGAAAGCCTGCGGGCTTTTTCACAGGCTCATCCGTTATCAAAAGCTCGCCCGAGGCAGTCAGCTTTGCCGGAGAGGGTCCGGCGAGGAGAGGGCGCCGACCAACGCCTTCCGACTTTCGACTTCCGGTCGCCCTGGGGCGACGGGCTTGGCCCGATGGGCGAGTAGCCATCCCGGTAAGGGTTCGGGAAATGGTCATTTAAGTGGATTTTGGAGTAGTCCCCATTCGGGCGCGGCCATCAGCAGCGAACGGCAAACGGACTGCAGCGGCCTCAATCTGTTTGGGGCTCAGCGAGCCAAGTTATTAGCGTGCGTATGGTGGCTGGGCGGCATGTGGCTTTGATGGCGGGCGGGCATCTGGCCGAGCAGAATCGCGACACAGAGCAGCGCCCCTATCATCAGGACACCTTCCACTTCTGCCCTCCGTACAAATCGCTCGAGAGGACCATGCTTTCCCGCTCTGCGGGGCTCCAGCGTGAGGAGGGACAGTGTGGTCGCCAATAGCCCTGAAGGCTCCGCGCTGCCGGCCGACTCGCCTGCCCAGGCTTGCAGCGAAGGGATGCCGAGATAGCGGTTGCTTGCGCCTAGCACAACAATGATGAGCACCAAGGACAACTTGAGCAACAGGATCCTGCCATAAGCGGTCTGCCAAAGCGCCTCGAAGTGCTGCAACTCCAGCCACGCATTGTAGATGCCGGTCAGGGCTACCACCGCGAGGGCTACGCCCGCGAGTGCCGACCAGCGGCGGGCCATGGCAGCAACGAATTGGCGCCGCTCATCCGCCGCCACGGTCAAGCTATGAAATCCGGTAAGCGTGAGCCCGATCAGGCTGCCTCCCCAGAGAGATGCGGCGAGCAAGTGCGACCAGTCCATGAGTTCGGGCAGCGTGATATCGCCCCAGTCGGCCGCATGGCCGGACAAACTTCTGCTTGCGGCAATCATGCAGGCCGCAGCCAGCATCGCCGCCGTGATCATAGGCGAGCCGAGGCGAGCTCGGGTACTCCAGCCTGACCATAGCACCAGTAGCGCCACAGGACGAAGCAGCCAGACTCGCCCAAAATGAGTCTGGGAGAGGACCTGCGGCAGCACCACGTGGACCTCCGCCAGCGGACGTCCGCTCATCTCCGTGGTGCGCCGGATCAGTTCGCCGACGCTGCTAAGCGTGAGCACTGCGAGGCAGATGCCAACCAACCACCAGAGTGACACCACGGCGGCGGTGGATGGCTGCGGCCATTCGTCCTTGAATCGGACTACCCAGATGCGGAAGCCGAGAACGCCGATACAAGTAGCGAGTGCCAGCAGATCAGCCGCGGTAACGAGCATGCTGCCCGGGCTTACAGCCATCATTGCATGGGCCATGGTTGCCTATCGCCCCACCGTGAATGAATAGTCCCCTTCCGTGGCATGTCCATCGCGGGCAATCACCCGCCAGAAGACATGGTAGACACCTGGCGCCAGCGGCGGCAGCCGTGCCTCGAGCAGGCGGGCCTGCCCGGTATTGACTTGGCCCGAGTCTTGATTGACTTGCCGCCCCTGGGCATCCAGCACGCGCAGGGTGCTGAAGGTGGGTTCCAGATCCGCGTCAAACCAGATTCGAACTTGGCCGGGAAAATTGTCGATGATGGCACCGACACGCGGCTCCATGTGTTCAGGAAATGCGTGCGCCAAGGTCGCTTGGGGCGCCAGCAGTTCCCATAGCGCGGCGATCGCCAGGCAGATCCTCAATGGGCGAAGGTTCATTCCGGTCAGTGGAAGATTGGTTTCCCGATGCCCCTGGGAAACATGTCGTCCAGGAACAAGTGAAATTGAAGGAACACCCCGACGTCACGCCCGGACCGACGATTGACCGGGATGGCAGCTTCCAGGGCGACCTGCATGTACTTTCCAAACCACATCAAGCCAGGGTTGACGGTCCCTGTGGTCTGGCCGGAGCAATCCCCGCTCAGGCAGGTTTTCACCGGCACTTCGATCAGGGCGATCATGCGATTGAACGGGGCGCCCAGGCCGACATCTTTGACATAAGTTTGAAGGTACTGCAGGCTGTACTGGATGGTGAAGCCCCAGTTCAGCCGATCGGGTTCCGACCGGCGCGTGGGCAGCTCGGGCGCGAGAACACCGGTAATTGCCAAGGGACGCAGGTACTTCACTGCCTCGGGCAGGTCACCGAAGCCCTTGCCGTAGAAAATGCCGGGCGAAAGGGTGGAGAAGGACTCTGCACCGACACGGTGGCTACCGGTTCCGCCTAGGTCGGCATCCAACCCCAGCGACACGATCGTTTCATGCTCGGCATTCTTGATCACCTGATACTTGACCCCCAACGACAGGTTGTCGAATCCGTACTGGGGGACGGTTGTATCGTCTGGCCTCACGCGCTGGTAGGTGGCGCCCAGCGAGAGGCCGAGGTCGGGCGTGATGCGCTTGCTGAGTTCGGTGGAAAACGTCGTCGTATGGGCACCTGGCGTGCCAGTGGGTGGCCCCGCTTCGTCACTGCCGCCCGTACTGCCTGCCTCTGCCTCTTGCGGGAGCTTGCGATGACCGACCACGAAGCTCGCTTCGTCCGCCACAAACGGGTCGTCAATCGTGACGGTGGCTGGCAGAAAGCGCTTGCCGATAACGCCGTGGGCGTGAGCGGGCGAACTGAACAATCCCAGGATGCCTGCAGCAATCATCAGTGCACAGAACAGGTTATTGCTTGCGGTGTTCTTCATGTCGGGTTGATCTCGACTGATGGCAGATTCAGGACACAGATAGAGATGGCCCAGCCATGACCTCGGGCCGGCGTTCTATTGCACTGCTGATTTGGCTTCGGCCGGCAAAGGTGACGCCTAATATATGGAGAAAACTTTGGCATGCACTACGGAAGTGCGCATGCCAGTTTCCCAAGAGGGTGCCGGCTGAAAGCCAGGAAGGCTTACTTCTTCTCGGTGCCACCTTCCTTGGTGAATCCCAGATGAACGGTGATGGTGTCGCCGTTCTCGACGTCCTTGATTTGATCGGCCGGGAAATGCAGATTAAGGGTGGGCCCGCCCTTGGTTTGCAGGGCAAACGTTCCCTTCTTGTGATTAAGCTGGCTGACGGTCCCGGTCATATCGTGTTCACCCATGATCCCGGGCGTGTCTTTGTGAGCAAACGCCGTACGTTGCGGAAATCGTCATTAGCATCGTCGATACAACAAGTAGAAATACCCTCTTCATGATGTACCTCCAAGCGATTAATCATCGTTCCGCCAGGCTCAGCATCTGGGCCGGAAGGACCGGCACTGCAAGCTGAATGCCAGCCTGACTGAAAGTGTAGATAACCCGTAACATCGTGCAAGCCAAATGCCAATGTACCGACGCCGGCGACGTGGCCGGGTAGTCTTATGAGCGCAGTCGAGAGCGATATCCATCGCACGCCGGCTGAGGTTCCAAGCTAGATAGCGCAACCGTCCACAAGGACTGACGATGCGACTGCCTTCGAGAGTCCGTTAATTTATCGGGGCCGACGCTCGAACGACCGGGTGATCGCGCGGACCAACGACGCTTCATGGCCGACTTGGGTCGCCTGAGGGGAGAGCGCCGGTTAGCCCTTTGCGGCCCCTTCTTGGTCAGTCGGGCCGGGAACGGTCAACAGCGAGTCGCCCGGGAAGCGGCCGGACGCTGCTGTCCGCCCGGTTGCCCAGATCCGCCGAGTTGCCGGCCAATCATCGAAACTGATATTCGATGTAGCCACTCGGCGGACGTAGACTTGGTTTGCTGCCTGGATGTCTCTGTGATTTCGCTTCGCTTCACCCAAGTTGTTGCATTGCAAGGAAGTTCTTTCGGCACCATCATTTTGGCTTGCATCCGCTCTCCCGTCACTGGATTGCCGTGGATGCGCGCCTCGCGAGGTTGACGACATTGTGCTGACCCTTACAGACGTCTCCAAGACATATAACGGCGCCCGACCACGCGCGGTTTTCCGCGGAGTCAGTCTTGCGCTGAACGCCGGCGAATATGTCGCTGTCATGGGTGAATCGGGCGTGGGCAAGTCAACGCTCCTCCACCTGATTGCCGCCCTGGATCGACCCGACAGTGGCCGAATCCAGTTCGACGGACATGATTTGGGCGAGCTTGACGATGATGCTGCGACCTTGCTGAGGCGGCAAAAGTTGGGGTTCGTGTTCCAGGCCTTCCACGTGCTGCCGAATTTGAGCGCGGCGCAGAACGTGGCCCTCCCGCTGCTATTGAATGGCATCAAAGGGGAAGAGGCGTCGGCGCGCATTGCCGAGATGCTCGCGGCGGTTGGGCTTGAGGGGCGCGAGGACAGTCTGCCGCGCGAGCTTTCCGGTGGGGAACTGCAGCGGGTGGCGATTGCGCGTGCCCTGGTACACCGGCCGATGCTGCTACTGGCCGATGAGCCGACTGGCAACCTTGATCACGATACGGCTGCGCGGGCGCTAAGCCTGCTGCGCGAACTGGTCAACGCAAACGGCACGGCCGCGATTATCGTCACGCACTCGGCACTGGCTGCGGCGACCGCGGATCGCGTCCTGCAATTGACGCCAGGCGGATTGACGTCGCTGGGGGCACAGCCGCCGACGAGCGTGGTCGCCTAAGCCATGCGGACGCCGCGCTCACTCGGGCTTGCACTGCTCCTCGGCGAATTGCGCGCCCATCCCGGACGTGCCATCGTAGGCATCCTCGCCGTGGCCATCGGTGTGGCAATGGGCTACGGCGTGCATCTGGTCAACCACGCTGCGCTGGCGGAGTTTTCCCAGACAGTGCGCTCCTTGATGGGGAATGCTGATCTGGAGATCCGCGGGCCGCGCGCGGGCTTCGACGAATCGCTCTATCCGCGCATTGCGCGCCTGCCGGAGGTGGCGGCGGCCAGCCCGGTGGTGGAGGTCGATGCGGGGGTGCCAGGGCGCACCGGTGTGCTAAAGCTGCTTGGCATCGATGTGTTCCGGGCAGCGCCGGTGGCACCCAATCTGATCGGGCGGCCTCCAGAAGAGCGCGCGGGCAAGCTCGACGTTCTCGATCCCGACGCCGTCTTCCTTTCGCCGGCGGCGCTGAGCTGGCTCGACCTCAAGCCGGGGGATCCGCTCACCGTGCAAGTCGGGCTCACCGCGCTTACGCTGCGTATTGCCGGCACGCTGCCGGCGGCGGGCGAGGGCATGCGCCTAGGCGTGATGGATATCGGTGCGGCGCAGTGGCGGCTTGACCGGCTTGGCCTGCTGCAGCGGATCGACGTCAAGCTCAGGCCAGGGGTGGACATCGACATTTTTGCGCCAGCGCTGGCCGCGCTGCTGCCGCCAGGTGTGGTGGTGGGTTCGCCCCAGGACAACGTGCGCCGAACTTCCAACCTGTCGCGCGCCTACCGGGTCAATCTGAATGTACTTGCCCTGGTGGCGTTGTTCACAGGCGCCTTCCTGGTGTTCACGATGCAGGCTGTATCAGTGCTGCGGCGGCGCTCGCAGTTTGCGCTGCTGCGCGCCTTGGGGGTGACGCGCAGTGGTCTGCTGCGAGTGCTGCTGGCGGAAGGCGCGGCTCAAGGCGCGCTCGGCGCGGCGCTCGGCCTGGCACTTGGCTTAGTCCTCGCCGCCGCGATGCTCGCGTACGCGGGCGGCGATCTGGGCGGTGGCTATTTTGAAGGTGTACGGCCCAAGGTCCGCTTTGACGCGCAGGCAGCGATGATCTTCTTCGCGCTCGGCCTGTCGGCGGCGGTACTCGGCAGTCTCGCACCGGCATGGGAGGCCGCCCGAGCGCCGCCGGCGCAGGCGCTCAAGGCGGGAGATGAGGAGGCACCGCTGAAGCGGCTACGCTCGCCGTGGGCCGGGCTCGCTGCCATGGCAGCCGGGCTTGTGTTGACGCCGCTGCGGCCGGTGGCGGATCTGCCTGTCTTCGGTTATGCGGCGATCGCCTTGCTGTTGGTGGGCGCCATCCTCCTCATGCCACGGCTGGCGCATCTTGTGTTCGGCCTGCTGCCTTCGTCGCGACAGGCCGTGCCGCAGCTTGCCCTGACCCAACTCGCCGGAGCACCGGGCCGCGCGTCGATCGCCCTGGCCGGCATTGTCGCCAGCTTTAGCCTGATGGCCTCGATGGCGATGATGGTGTCAAGCTTCCGCATCTCGGTGGACGATTGGCTACAGAATGTCCTGCCGGCCGACCTCTATCTGCGTGCTTCGTCAAGCGGCGATAGCGCGTATTTCTCGCTTGACGACCAGGCGGCCATCGCCAGCCTCCGTGGCGTTGCGCGTGCCGAGTTTCTACGTTCAAGCCAGATCCTGCTTGATCCGCAGCGCCCCCCCATAACGGTCATTGCCAGGCCGATCGATCCGCGCAATCCGGGCGCGCGGTTGCCGCTGACGGCCGCGCCTGTCGCGGTGCAGCCGGGTGATCCACCGGCGGTATGGGTCAGCGAAGCGATGGTCGACCTCTATGGCTTCCGCCCGGGACAACGTATCACGCTGCCGCTACATGGTCGGCCCGTCGCCTTCCTGGTAGCCGGCGTGTGGCGCGATTACGCACGCCAGCATGGTACGGTGGTGATCGACCAGGAAGATTATCGGCAGCTCACGGACGAGCGGCGTGTCACTGACGTTGCCCTGTGGCTGGAACCGGGCGCAGGCCCGGCGCAGGTCAAGGAGAGGCTGCGACAGCGCGTCGCCGGTGGTGAACACATTACCTTCGCCGAACCCGGCGAGATTCGCACCATCACTCTGAAAATCTTCGACCGCAGTTTCGCGGTGACCTACCTGCTGGAGGCCATCGCGATTGTGATCGGCCTGTTCGGAATCGGCGCCAGCTTCAGTGCGCAGGCCTTGGCGCGCGCGCGCGAATTTGGCATGCTGCGGCATCTCGGCGTCATGCGTTGGCAGATCGGCGCGATGCTGGCGCTGGAGGGCGCGTTATTGTCTCTGCTTGGCGTGGCAGCAGGTCTTGCGTTGGGATGGCTCATCGCCTTGATCCTGGTTCACGTTGTCAACCCGCAGTCGTTCCACTGGACCATGAGTTTGCATGTGCCTTGGGCATTCCTGGCGCAGGTGGCGAGCGCGGTGGTGGTGGCGGCCTCGCTGGCGGCGCTGGCGAGCGGACGGCGGGCGATGTCGCGGAGCGCCGTGCGCGCGGTGCAGGAGGATTGGTGAAGAGGCGCTCATTCCTGCTGTTGTTGTCGGGCTTCGGTGTGGCGGGTGCGGCGTCCGGCGCGGCGCCCGCCTATCCGCCAGTCGACGCAGGCCGAACCCTGGCCTTCCCGGGCGACCACGGCGCGCACCCCGACTATCGTACCGAATGGTGGTATGCGACCGGCTGGCTGAAAACGCAGGCAGGAGCGCCGCTCGGCTTCCAGGTTACGTTCTTCCGCTCGCGCCCGCAGTTCGACCAGACCAACCCGAGCCGCTTCGCGCCGCAGCAATTGCTGTCCGCCAATGTCGCACTGAGTGATCCCGTGGCCGGCAAGCTCCAACACGACCAACGCGCGGTGCGCAGTGGCTTCGGCCTTGCACTTGCCGATACTGCCGACACCGATGTGTACATCGACGACTGGTCGCTGCGCCGAGAGATGACGGGGCGCTACCGAGCTAGAATTCCCGCGCGGGATTTCACGCTCGATCTGACAATGGAGCCAACCCAGCCGTTGCTGCTACAGGGCGAACGGGGTTACAGCCGCAAGGGCCCTCTGGCGCCCCAGGCGAGCTACTACTACAGCCAGCCGGGACTTAAGGTGAGCGGGACTTTGAAGCGGGGCAGCCAGCAGGAAGCCGTGCGCGGCACTGCCTGGCTGGATCACGAATGGTCTTCGGCCTTGCTGGCCGAAGAGGCTGTCGGCTGGGACTGGCTCGGCCTCAACCTGGATGATGGCGGTGCGTTGATGGCCTTCCAGATTCGGGACAAGGCGGGGCGCAATTTCTGGGGAGGCGGCACGCTGCGCGGCGGCGACGGTCATGTGCGGGTACTCGCCCCCGAAGAGGTCAACTTCATGCCGGTGCGCCGTTGGCGCTCGCCGCGCACAGGCACCAGCTATCCGGTTGTCATGCGGCTGAGCGCAGGCGAATTCACGCTCGAATTGATCCCGCTGATGGATGATCAGGAACTCGATAGCCGCGCCAGCACCGGCGCGGTCTATTGGGAGGGCGCGGTGACCGCATTACGGGGGGGCAAGACGGTGGGACGGGGCTATCTCGAACTGACGGGGTATTTCCAGCGCCTCAATCTTTGACTCATGGCTGATCAGGGCGCTGCAGCATGACGGTCGCGGCGAGTCTTGCGCGCCGCCCGGCGAGCCGGAAGACGCCATTTCGCCAGGGCACAAAACCAGATGGCTCAGAACGGACCCATCCCGGCCGCTCGGACTCGTTGTCCGGAATGTCCGTAGTCAGACACTGAGCGGACTGCCAGCGCAGGGCGCTGGGGGGCGTTCGATAGCAGCTTTTTCAACAGCATCCGCAGTCTGGCTCAGTGAATCAGCAGTGGGTGCCCGGCCGGCAATGCGCTTTCATCGGCGGATTGCGGGCGCGACCTCCGCACCATTGACACCGTGCGCTCGCAACGCCTCTGCGACCTTGCCGGAGCGTTTCATCTCTTCAACAAAATCAGCAAGGAAATTTCCGGCGGTCTCCCCGCGCGATTTCGGCACACCCATTGCCTGGCGAATGACCATGAATCGCTCGTCCAGAAGGCGAAGCCCCTCCATGCCACGGATATCCATCTCAAGTTGCTGCCTGACGCCCGCGGCAACATCTAGGTCCTCTTCCAGGAATGTCTTCACTACCGTCGGCGATGTTGGTGATCGAATGATTTGGGCATGCTTCAGCTCCCTTGTCAGATAAAGATCGTAGGCACTGCCCTTACCGACGACCACGCGGGTGCCGGGAAGATCGACATCTGCATTGGCGTGCACCGGGGAATCATCACGCACGAGGTAGTAGCCCTCGATCAAGAGGTACGGCTCCGTGAACGTAGTTGCCGCGCCACGCTTTGGGTCGATTGCAAAAAAGCCTATGTCTGCCTCCTCATTGGCAATGACATCGACAGACTTTCCGGCCGCGTCGACGACGACGAGCTCAAGCTCGACGCACAGGCGTTGCGCAAGCGCGTGTGCGAGATCGACGGATACGCCTGCAGCTTCTCCGCTCTCGGCCCGATGAGCAAGGAGAGGATTACCGAGATTAATCGATGCCCGCAGCCTGCCCGTTGGGGCAAAGGCCCGCTGGATCGCTTTGGAGACTTCCATGGTTGAACATCCTAGTTTGAGAGTGAACGAAGCGGCGGCGTGAAAATTCGCATCTAGCGCACTATCTCGCGAACGGAAACACGGCGAACGTCAGGCCGGCCGCAAACATCAGTGCGCAAACCAGCAACGTCCACTTGAAGGCAAATCGCTGGTGGTCGCCGAAATCCACGCTGGCCAACCCCACGAGCAGGTAGGTGGATGGCACCAGCGGACTGAGCAGATGAACCGGCTGGCCGACCAGCGAGGCGCGCGCGATCTCGAGCGGAGTGATTCCGTAATTTCCTGCCACCTGCGCAATGATGGGGACCACGCCATAGTAGAACGCATCATTGGAGAGGAAGAACGTGAAAGGCAAACTGAGGAACGCGGTGATCGGCGCGAGATAGGGACCAAACGACGGTGGCAGCGTGGCCAGCACGGCGTGTGACATCGCCTGAATCATTCCTGTGCCGGAAAGAATGCCCGTAAAGATTCCAGCGGCAAAAATGATAGACACCACGGCGAGAATGTTTTCGGCATGCGCGGCGATGCGCATGCGCTGGTCGGACAGTTGGGGATAGTTGATCATCAGAGCCAACGCCGCGGCCACCATGAACAGCACGGGAATCGGAACAACATCGGCCACCAACGTCGCCATCAGCGCGATCGTCAACGTGGCGTTGATCCAGATCAGCCGCGGCCGCTTCGTGTCCGCCGGCGGTTGGATCGTCGGCAAATGACCATCCTGATCCTGGCTTGGCGCAATCGACTCGCGCCGGTCCGCAGGAAGTTTGAGCTTCGCCCCAAGCCGCCGCCGCTCACTGCGGCCGAGCAGCCAGGCAATACCCAGTACGGTGCACGTTCCCGCGACAACAATGGGCAGCATCGGAAGAAAGATCGCGCCCGCGTCGAGATGCAGGGATGCCGCGACGCGCGAGGTCGGCCCACCCCATGGCGTGATATTCATGACGCCATTGCCGATGAAGATCACGCACACCATCACCAGGGGCCGCATGCCGAGTCGCAGGTAAAGCGGCAGCAAGGCCGATACGGTGATCATGTAGGTGGTGGACCCGTCGCCGTCCAGCGAAACGATCAGGGCCAGGACTGCCGTACCCATGACCACGCGCAATGGGTCACCCTTCATGACCTTGAGCAACACCCGAATCAGCGGATCGAACAAACCGGCGTCGATCATGATGCCGAAGTACAGGATGGCAAACATCAGCAACACGCCGGTCGGGGCGATGGACTTGATTCCGCCTAGCATCATTGGCCCCAACGCCGGAGCAAAACCCGCGGCGATGGCAAAGAGGATCGGGACGAGGATCAACGCGATCAACGGGGAAAGACGCTTGGTCATGATCAGGACCATGAAGGTCAGGATCATGCCGAAGCCAAGCAGCGTCAGCATCATGGGGATGTTCTCCAGGGGAGTAGCCCCGGCGTCGCGGCCGGTGGCGGCAATCGACAGGCGTGAAGCCAAACCGGTGTAGCGAGACCACGAGCCAAATCGCTCTCACCCTCACCGTGACTAAAAAACCTACGATTGCGTTTTGTGATCTATTAGTGCATTTATGTGCAAAAAAATCCGCCGCATCGCGACGGGTTCACCGATTCAGGCGGCGCTCTTGAAGATCGTGTTGCCGTGAACCTTCGCGCGTCGGGCACCCTCGAGATGCTCCCGCATCAGCGACGCTGCCTTGAGCATGTCCAGCTCACTAATCGCGTCGAGAATGGCGAGGTGCTCCTGGGCTTGTGCCTGACGCGGCTTCCGGTCTTTCGCCTGGCTGTATTCAACGAGGCGGCGCAGGGAATCCATACGCCTGACCGACTGGGCCAGGAAGCGGTTGCCCGACCATTTGGCCAAGGTTTCATGGAAGCGACTATTCGACTCGAACAGTTCGATCGGCGTCATCGACTCGTAGCCAGTATCAGCAATCGCCCGCTGCTGCCGACGCAGGGCAGCCAGTTCCACCGGATCTGCCTTGAACCACGGGCTTAGCAGACCGGTCGGCTCTAGCGCGCTGCGGTAGAGATAGCTTTCTTCATAGGCTTGGGCTGAGTCGATCATCGGCAGGAAACACCAGCCATGACCGATCCGGCGCTCCACCCAGCCCTCCTCCTGGATGCGCGACAGCACGTTTCGCAAGGCACTGCGGGCGACCTTGTACTGGCGCATCAGGTCCGCTTCGTTGACCAGGTCGGGCAGGGTGCCGCCCAGTCGCTCTTCTGCAATCTTCAGGTAGAGCGGATCATCCGGTTCCTGTGAGAACTGTTCCGCGATCCCCGACAGTGAGGCCGCATCGTCACGCAGGAAATAGCCGCGGTTGTGATCGTGAACGACCGCGCCGATCTCCACCAGGTGGCGCAGCGCAACGTTGACGGGCGAGCGCGACACCCCGATCCGCTCGGCCAGCACGCTCTCGGCAAGATGGTCACCGGCCCGCAAGCCATCAACGCGTGCCAGGGCAACGATTTCACGAACGACACGGGACTGGAGCTGAGAGAGGGCCATGGCAGCATCTGGATTTTCGGGTGGTGTGACCCGCAAGTCCGGATTATCCCATCTCGACCTTGCCGCTGGCGCACCGCCTTTGGATGTAACGCCAATATCAATCAATTTGCATCCCCAGTTGCTTGATCAGCTTGGACCATTTGTCGTTTTCCCGCTGGATTAGCGCGGCAAAGGCTTTGGCGTCGCCGGCAACCGGCTCGTAAAGTTGGCTGCGCAGCTTCTCTGCGTTGGCCGGCTCTTTGAGCCCGGCCAGCAACGCCTCACTGAGCTTCTGCCGAACCGCCACAGGTGTGCCTTTCGGCACCATCGCGCCTGCCCACGACGTCGCCTCATAGCCTGGCACCACCTCGGCCATCGCCGGGACGTCCGGCAACCCGGGACTGCGCTTCGCGCTGGTAACAGCCAGCGCGCGCAGCTTGCCACTGCGGATATGCGGCAATGCCGCTAGCGGATCGGCGATGGAGGCGTCCACCTCGCCGCCCAAGACCGCCACCACCGCCGGGCCGCCGCCTTTATAGGGAACGTGGACGAGATCGATACCGGCCATGGATTTCAACATTTCCCCGCCCAGATGGTTGCCGCTCCCATTGCCAGCGGTGCTGTAGGTCAGCTTGCCCGGTTTGGACTTGGCCAGCGCGACAAACTCGCGCAACGACTTCGCCGGCACGTTGGGATTGACCACCAGGATGTTCGCCACGGACGCCATCCACACCAGCGGTTCGAAGTCGCTCACGGCATAGCCGGGCCGCGTGTAGAGGTGCGGATTCAACGCCATCGTCGACAGGTTCACGAACGTGATCGTGTAGCCATCCGGGGCTGCTCGGGCGCCGAGCACCGTGCCGATATTGCCTGCTGCCCCCGGCCGATTGTCGATGATCAGTGACTGCTCCAGCACCTCCTGCGCTTTTCCTTGCACGGTTCTGCAAAGAAGGTCAGCGCCGCCCCCTGCGGCCTGCGGGACGATGAATGTCACTGGCTTGCTGGGGAACACGCCTTGGCCCATGGCTGAACGGCCAAAGGGGAGCGCGCCAACGCACGGCACCAAGGTGAGCGCCTGCAGCAGCACACGACGGCGGGAATCAATGAAGGGATGGTCTGTGGGGTTCATGACTGGGTCTCCGGTGTTTTTTGAGTTTGCTTTTTGCTTTTTCTAATCATAGAATGCACTTAAGCCGAGTGCAAAACAATTTGGCCACAGCCCCTGGAGACGCTTCAATGACTACCCCACAAAACCATTCCCGTGCAGTAGCCGCGGGCGCGGCATGAGTTCGCGGGATCGATCCACCATGTCAACGTTTGCCTATATCGGCTGCCGTACTACGCGACAGCGCGCGGCCCGCGGCAAAGGAATCGCGGTGTATCGCGTCGGCGCGCCGGGCGAATGCTGGCGGCCGGTGCAGTCGGTCGACGGACTGGAGAATCCGTCCTACCTGATCGTCGAGCCAACTCGCCACTTCCTTTACGCAGCACACGGCGACGGCAGCGAGGTCAGCGCGTTTCGCATCGACCCGCACGACGGCTCTCTTACGCTTGTTGGGCAGCAATCGACTGGCGGCCGCAATCCGGTCCACCTTTGCATGACGGAGGGTGGCGATCACCTGGTCATCGCCAACTACGCCACCGGGACCGTCGCGGCATTGCCCGTGACTGGCGATGGCGCACTGGGGGCGCCAGCCGCCTTGCTCGCATTGCCTGGAACGCCGGGGCCGCATCGCACCGAACAACACGGATCGCAGCCGCATCAAGTGCTGCGTCTGCCCGACTCCAATTGCTTCGTGTTTCCTGACAAGGGCGCCGACCGCATCTGGATCGCCGACTTCGACAGCGCGGCCGGCGCCTGGAAGCGGGACTCGCTCCATGAGCACCGCACGCGCGAGGGCGCAGGTCCGCGACATGCAGCGCTGCATCCCGATAGTTCGACCTTGTATGTGGTCAACGAACTGGACTCAACCCTGACGAGCTATGACCTGACGCGCGATCACCACCTGTCGGCACGACACGTGATTTCGCTCCTGCCCGAATCATTTGCCGGCGACAGCCGTGCCGCCGGCATCGCCCTGGAAGCTGAATCGCTGACGTTGTTCGTCAGCAACCGGGGACACGACAGCGTGACGTGCATCGCAATCGATCGCGACACCCGTCTTCCGGCGGCCCGGCACTGGATCTCTGCCGGCGGTCACACCCCACGTTTCATCACCCTGGACATGGACTGCTGCCAGCTCGTGGTGGCCAACGAGGCCAGCGACACCATCCAGACCTTTCCTCTTCACGCAGGCGGCAAGTTCGAATTGCCGGGCACGCCAATCACCGCCGCTTGTACCGGCAGTCCAACCTGCGTCGCCTTTCACCAGACCGATTACAGGAGCAACTCCCAATGAGTCATTCCAGCGCGCAACTACGCATTCCCGCCGTTTATATGCGCGGCGGCACCAGCAAGGGCGTGTTCTTCCACGCCGAACACCTGCCCCACGATGCCGCCGCACGCGACAAGCTGTTGCTAAGGGTCACGGGCAGCCCCGACTCGTATGGCAAGCAGATTGATGGCTTGGGTGGCGCCACATCGAGCACGAGCAAGGTGGTGGTGATCTCCCGCTCGTCACGCACGGACTGCGATATCGACTATCTGTTCGGCGCCGTCGCGATCGATGCCCCCGTAGTCGACTGGACGGGCAACTGCGGAAATCTCACCTCGGCCGTCGGTCCGTTCGCCATCAGCGAGGGGCTTGTCCAGGCGCCGCGCGACGGCTGGGCGACCGTGCGCATCTGGCAGGCCAATATACAGAAGCGCATCATCGCCCACGTGCAAATGCGCGACGGCGAAGTCGTGGAGACGGGAGACTTCGAACTTGACGGCGTGGCCTTTCCTGCCGCGGAAGTCCGGCTCGAGTTTCTCGACCCGGGCGGCGAAGATGACGAGGAAGGCGGCGCCATGTTCCCGACGGGCAACAAGCTGGATGCTCTGGACGTGCCAGGCGTCGGCCGCGTCGAGGCAACGCTGATCAACGCCGGCAACCCCGCCATCTTTGTGGATGCCGCGGCGCTCGGCCTGAATGGCACGGAGCTCCAGCGAGACATCAATAACAACGCCGACGTGCTGCGCCGGGCCGAAGCCATCCGCTCCCACGCGGCCGTGGCGATGGGCCTGGGCTCGTCCGCCGAAGAGGTGACGCGCGATCGCCCTCATACGCCAAAGTTGGCGTTCTTCTCCCCCCCAGCGGCCTACACGGCATCCAACGGAAAGCAAGTTGCAGCCACCCAGGTCGACCTCTTGGCACGCATATTCTCGATGGGCGCATTGCATCACGCCATGACAGGGACTGGCGCCGTTGGCATCGCCGTCGCGGGCACGATTCCCGGCACGCTGGTGAGCCGCGTGCTAGGTGGCCAGTCGCGTCCGGTCATCCGCTTCGGTCATCCATCCGGCACATTGTCCGTCGGGGCAGAAGCCCAACAAATGAACGGTGAATGGATCGTGAAGAAGGCCATCATGAGCCGCACTGCACGGCGACTGATGGAAGGGTTCGTGAGAGTGCCCGCGCTTCAGCAAGAACTGGACGAGCAATCGCAAGACGAACTGGCTACGGCAAGGTGATCGCCATGAAATTCGAACCCGAAATCAAGCAACTTCGACTCAGCCGGCGCTCGGTGCATTATGTGTCGATCGCCGACGTGCCAGGTGTGGATCAACTGCCGTTCTCATTGCGCATTTTGCTGGAGAACCTGGTGCGTCAGGCCAGTCGCGGCGTCGATACGCAAGCGGAGATCGACGCACTGTTGGCGCGTCGCATTGGCAGTGGACTGAGCTTTTATCCGGCACGCGTCTACGGTCAGGACATTCTCGGGCAGGTAATGCTCGTGGACATGGCTGGCATGCGCGACGCCGTTGCCGAGGCAGGTGGCGATCCGGCGCAAGTCAGGCCCAAGGTGCCGGTGGATGTGATCATCGACCACTCGCTGCAGGTGGACAGTTGGGCCACGACCGATGCGCGGCGCATCAACCTCGAACGGGAATATGAGCGAAACGGTGAGCGCTTTGCCTTCCTGCGCTGGTGCAGCAGCAGCTTCGAGGGCGTGCGCATCGTCCCTCCTGGCAAGGGGATCATGCACCAGATCCATCTCGAGTACATCGGCAAGGTGGTGTCGACCGAGAAGGCTGCCGGTGGCGAGCTTGCCATCCCCGATACCTGCGTGGGAACCGACAGCCATACACCCATGATCAACGGACTGGGCGTGCTGGGCTGGGGCGTGGGCGGCATTGAAGCCGAAGCCGTGATGGTAGGGAAACCCATCGCGCTCGCCTTGCCGGAAGTGATTGGCATCGAAGTGAAAGGAACCCTGCGCGACGGTGTCCTCCCGACGGATCTGGTCCTGGCCATCACGAAGCAAATGCGCGACATGGGCGTCGTGGGCAAGTTCGTTGAGTTCTGCGGCAACGGTCTCGAGACGCTGTCCCTCGGTGACCGCGGCATGATCGCAAACATGGCACCCGAGTACGGCGCGACGGCCGTCTACTTCCCGATCGACGGTCGGACGATGGACTATCTGCGCATGACCGGACGAGACGAGGACCAACTCGAACTCGTGGAGGCGTTTGCCAAGGCGCAAAGGCTCTGGCGCGGCGCCGAGACGCCGTTGCCTCGCTTCGACGCGATGGTGACGCTCGACCTCGACACAATCCGGCCGTGCCTGGCCGGCCCCCGGAATCCGGAAGATCGTCTCGACCTCGAGACTGTGCCAACCGCTTTCCTCACGCACCACCAGGAGATTGCCGGCCGCCCGCTGGACCCTGATTGTGCGGTGCCCGTGAACGGCGAAGACTTCTCGCTGCGCGACGGCGCCGTGCTGATCGCCGCCATTACGAGCTGCACGAATACGGCCAACCCCGTCAACATGATGGCCGCCGGGCTTGTTGCCAAGAGAGCGGTGGCATTGGGCCTGAAGACGAAGCCGTGGGTAAAAACTTCTCTCGTGCCCGGAAGCCACGTCACCGCGGCCGTGCTGGAAAAGGCCGGCCTCCAGGGGCCGCTCGACGCGCTCGGCTTTAACGTCGCGGGATTCGGCTGCACGACTTGCAATGGCGGTTCCGGCCCGCTGCCCGAGCCGTTGGTGGAGGCCATCGAACGCGAGAAACTGTTGGGAACCGCCGTCTTGTCCGGCAACCGCAACTTCGAGGGGCGCATCCACCCCAACGTTCGTGCCGCCTACCTGGGCTCCCCCGCGCTCGTCGTTGTCTACGCACTCACCGGCTCGCTAACTGTCGACGTCACGCGGGAGCCGATCGGCGTGGGCGACAGCGGCAAGCCGGTCTACCTCCGGGACATCTGGCCCACCGCGCTGGAGATCGCGCAAGCCGTCGAAGTCGCGTACGAGCCCCAGATCTTCCGCGACAATTATGCCGACTTGTTCGATGGAGGCGAGCCGTGGGATGCCTTGGCCGGGGAGCGTAGCGAGCGCTTTGCCTGGAACGACGCAAGCACCTATGTGCGTAGGCCACCGTACTTCAACGGCCTGTCGCGAGATGCAGCGCCCGTGCAGGACATCAAGGGCATGCGGCCGCTGGTCATTCTTGGTGACTCGGTGACCACCGACCATATCTCGCCGTCTGGTGCGATCAGCATCGGCACACCGGCAGCCGACTTTCTCCTTGCAAAGGGTATCGAGAAGCGCGACTTCAACAACTACACAACGCGCCGGGGCAACCACGACGTTGCGGTGCGCGCGACGTTTGCGAATATCCGCTTGCGAAACCGCATCGTGCCGGGCGTGGAAGGCGGCGTCACCAGGCTGATGCCAGAAGGCACGCAAATGCGTGTCTACGAGGCGGCCACCGAATACCTGAAACGCGATGTCCCGCTCGCCATCATTGCCGGCAAGAACTATGGTTGCGGCTCATCGCGCGACTGGGCGGCCAAGGGTGTCGCATTGCTCGGCGTGAAGGCAGTGATTGCCGAAAGTTTCGAGCGGATTCACCGAACCAACCTGGTGGGTATGGGGGTGCTTCCTTTGCAGTTCGAGGCAGGTACCACGGCGGAGTCGCTCGGACTCGACGGCAGCGAGACAATCGATATCGTTGCGCTGGCGGACCATCTCGACATATCTGGCCGTATCGAGGCGATCATCCATCGCGACAATGGGACAACGATCAACGTGCCGTTGACGATCCGGCTCGATACCAGCGAGGACGTTGAATACTGGCGTCACGGCGGGATTCTCCCACTCGTCTGGCGCGAGTACGTCTCCGGAAAATCCGAGGACCACGTATCGCACTCGGCAAAGCTTGTCCAACCTGAGGCGGGCGGGTTGCAACGCGAGCTCCCCGATTCTATGCCCGGCAGCGACGTTCCTAGCGCAACTCAGGGTGCTGCGTTGGGCTGATGGGACTGGGAGGCTTGCCTCCCAGTTCATGCATGCAGGTATCGACTGACCGCGAACGCCGGCCGCCCAGAGCACGCGAAAGCGAGAGCAGCTGCAGCATGGAAAATAACAGATGCCGGCGACCACGATATGAGCGGGCGGAGCTGGTGATGATGTTCACGATGACTCCACAGCGCCGCTCTGGTCTTGTCGACAGACTGACTGGCATTGCGATCTGCAAGACGTTTCTATCCCGCGCCGAGTGTGGTGGGGATCGGAACTCGTCTCAGTGCTACACGGTGGGGCTGGCGCCGGATGGCTGATTTTCACTTCCGGCCGCCAGCTTCCAGTCTGTCTCGTCGCGTGGGGTGCTGACCCGCTGGATCGTGTACATAGCGACACCCGGTGCGATGGGATCGCTCGCCGGAAACGTCATTTCCAGTGATGCGTCCACGGCAGCCTGATAGGTATGGCCTTCCTCCGGGTCAAGCATCGGCGGACGGCCACCGGGCTCCGACTTGCGGTGTTGGGCAGAGGTAATGATCCTATGCATGTTCACTCCAGTGTGGATGCGATTTGTCAGGACTTGTGCGCGCCAGGAGAGGTCTCTCCTGACGTCACGGCGGTGACAAGCATCATGCGAAGCGCTCCGTCATCTCGCTCACCCGACGGATCAAGGCTCACACCCATCCACGAAAAAGTCGGTACGCTGGCGGACAGGCCCGCGCTTGCTTCAAAGGCGCGCCATCTGCGGGTACGGCACCGTACCGACGGGGGAAACGTCCATACCTATCCTTGATATCGATCCCCAAGGAATGGAATCTTGCAGATTCCGTTGCCTTGAGGCGGGGAGACATCGGCGTCGATCGATGACTAGCGCCAATGATCCTTGGAAGTGAGGGGCGGGCAGGGGGTCAACCGAAAGCCAGTCATGTGTAGCGCCGAGGATCCAATTGCGGCTCGCATAGGTACACTGGATAACACCGTCATGCTTCATGCCCTCGGTCAAGCGACTGGGGGCATTTTTTTGACGCATCCAATCACCCCAGTTGCGGTGGGGTCAAACTGTCCAATCGACGCGTTGCACTGCATTCGCTGCCGGCAAGTCATGCCGCAGTCCGTGAATTTGTCGGCTTGCGTGAGCCGCTACCGAAAACCTTCGCAGCAGGCTCGAGAGGAGCCCGCATATCGCTTTGCCAACAGCCGTAAACGTCCGTGCAAAAGCCGAGGCATGGTGGCCAGGTCTGTCAAGCCACGCTATTGCTCTACGACGAAATGGTGTATGAGTTGCGCGATCCCGTCGTATAGATACCTTGCGCCAGAAGCAATATCTGGTCGCGATGACGGTCAAAACTGGCCAAAAACGCGGCCTCTTCGGGCAAAGGACTCTCTTCGCCTAAATGCATCAATACGTGTTCCGAGACCTGAAAAGCGACTTCACGGGTATTGTCGTAGCCCCAGAAGCATACGCAGTGTCGCGAAGCGTCGTAACTGCGGCTGGGGTTAGGGAAACTCAGTGCCATGATGCTCCTTACGATAGGGAAGGCGCACATGTTGTTCCTGAGTGCGGGCATGCGCGCGCCGGTGGCTATCCGCAGTATGCGCGTGTTTTGGGGAATGACGGCGTGGCCAAGAAGACGTCGTCAATCGGCTTGACGGGATCAACGACGATTTGTCTTGCCATTGGATCGCGGGGAAATTACCCGTCGGGCACAATATGTCGTCCTCCGTGCCCGCTATCGTACCGACCGCAGACCGGATTGGTGTCAGCCTCCATTTGTTGACACCCACCCATGGCGTAAAAGTCCGCGAAGAATCATGGTCATCATCCAGGATGATCTGACGCGTCGATTTTTCACCAGGTTCAGGAGCAGGTCCATGAATCCCTATAACCTCAGCGGCGACAGTGGCAACCCACGCGCAGTGATTCTCGGCGCCATCGATCCGGAGAACCCAGGTCCAGGGCCATTCGTGATGGCTTCGGATACGTTGGAAGACAACCCCGTCATCGGCCCCGGCGGCGACAAGCTTGGTACGGTTAATCACATCATGCTCGACGTGGTCAATGGGCGTGTCGCGTATGCCGTGCTGTCCTTCGGTGGATTCCTCGGGTTTGGCGAGAAGCTGTTCGCAGTGCCCTGGTCTGCGCTGACGCTCGATACGGAGCGAAAGAGTTTCGTGCTGGGCATCGATAAGGCGAAGCTTGAGGCTGCACCGGGCTTTGATAAGGACCACTGGCCCAGCATGGCGGATCCGCAATGGGGCACCAACATTCATGCGTACTACGGTAGGTCACCGTACTGGAAAGACTACCGGTACGAACGAGAGGCCCATCCGTGATAGCCAGACGGATCCCTGCGTCTTCCTAAGCGCCAGCGGCATGTGAACCGGCGCAGAACAATTGCTAGCGAGGTGAATCATGCGCACCGTGCTGTATTTCCGGCTTCATGATGCCGTAGTCGCAAGGAGTATTCAGGCCAGACTCACGGCGCTCCCGACGTCCCCAGTGCGAGTCAAGGGTCCGTGGTTCATTCAGCGTGAAGACCATCCCATGGAGGGGCTGCAAGATGCCGACTCGCATCAGACCACGTATCGTGGTGAATCGGAGACAGTGGGCACCCTGAGCGGTGCGGTGCTGGCGACATTCGCCATCGCCTACTTGGGCAACGCTGCAGGCATCGTCCCAACTGTGCCGGCCTGCTTGGTCACAGGAGCAGCAGGAGCGCTGCTCGGCTGGTGGCTGGGGCGCTGGGTTGGCGGGCTAATCCGCCGCGGTCTGATCGCCCGAAGGCGGGCAACACTTGCTCCAGGCGAGATGCTGATGGTTGTCAGTTGCACCCTGGGGACGAAAGACTCTGTCAAGCTAATGATCAACGAACTGGGTGGGGAGAGTATCGGTGAACACAATAGAGTCCTGCCGGATTTCCGTTGGGCATAACGTACGCCATTACGGTGCGGACGATAGCTGGAGAGTCATGGCCTAATATCAAGAAGTCACGCCTCGAACTTGTTCATCGACAGGATATCTATGAGATATGTCTCCGCACCATCAATCCGGATGACGCTTCTGCGAACACAAGAGAATCGCCCGCCCGAACAACCGTGAGGCCCGCAAGACCACTCAGCCAGGTCAGGCTGATCCGAAGAGCAAACAGGTTGCGGATCTGAGCTGCGACGATTCCGGGATCCCGCGGCGACGCCGTTAGCGTCATCCCGTTGTCGAGGAACACCGACACCGGCGACGCGTGAAGTCAAAACAGCGAGACGTCGGATACGAGCGACTCTAGTGGCATGCTGCTGATGAGATCGTGAGGACGTGGCGGTGGCTCGATGCGGGCCCCTACCGGCGACCCCTCTATTTCAATTCGCAGGCGTCAGGAAAGATATTTCCCTTTCGTGATCCTTATGCGCGTATGCTGGGACTGCCACTCGGCAATCAATTCCTAAGGAGTACCGCCATGGCCAAGGGTCAGTTGCGCGGCAACCGCGAAGCCAAAAAGCCCAAACAGCCTCCCAAGCCGGTACTTCCGGCCACACCGTTCGGCACGCTGCAGTCGCGTATCCGAAGTGAAGGGGTAGGCAAGAAGAAAACGTAAATTGGATCGCCAGCGCACGCGAAACGGTACCCCTGCCATGGCGTGATGTCTTCCACTTGGATTGAGATAGCCAGTGGTCGGCGCAGATCCAAGGAGACGCACATGATCCATCACGACAATGCAGGGAGAACGTTCCGAGGACTCCCGCTGACGCCCGAGCAAGACTCGGAAATCCGTCACTACCTGAACCGGAAAGAGCGGATGGGTAAGCCGTGGGATACCCCGGAGCTCCAGGCGATGCTCGACGACATGCTGCTTCCACCGAGCGTCGCGGACGACCGTCAGAGCGATCGCCAGGTTGAGCCGTCAGCCGCTGCGGAACGCGCCACGGCATTTGTCGATCAGGCCATGGAGCCCATTGAAGCCTACGAAGAATGGTATGCGGCGATGGAATCCGAAGGCATGAAGGGGGTGGGGCGCTAACCAACCCGCAAACCACGCATTCCACGCGTCGCCATGACGCGACCGGCATCCATTCGCTTCACCAGGTAGAAATCGCCTTGATGGTGGCCAGTGGCATGCCAATACCGTTAGCGTCGTCCGTCAATGCCTGAATTTCAATAAAGGGCCGCTTGGGCTCGACCTTGCCGAAGATCGCGGCAAAGGGGATATCCGCGGCATCCCGCCCGGTGCCGATGCGCAATAGCCCGGTCGGGATGGAGACGCCCGAGGGGTCGAATAGATACCAATGACCCGACAGGTACACCTCGACCACCGCGTGAAAATCTGGCTGCCCCAGTTCGGGATCGGCGCCGTAATCCAGACTACTGGACATGCGGGCCGGAATGCTCAGCGCACGGCAGATCGCAATCATCAGATGCGCAAAGTCACGGCATACCCCCGTCCGCTCCACGACCGTATCTGTCGCCGACGTGCGTTCATTCGTCGAGCGGGATAGAAAGCGCACGTGGTTACGCACCCACTCGCGGACCGCAAACACACGGAAATAGCCAGGCGCCATGCCGCCGAACTCCCGCATCGCAAATTCCATGAGCCGGTCGGATTCGCAATAACGGCTCGGGACGAGGTAGGGCAGCACATCGAAGGGAATCTCCGCGACCGGAATCTCCGACAGGAATGCCCCGTCGTCCAGCCGATGGTCGATGTCCACGACGGCCTCATAGCTCAGCGAAAGGCTACCCTTCGGCGCGCGTATTCTCAGCAGCCGGTTGCACAGCGTCGCGTCCGTATATCGGGTGACGGCCACCGACGGTGGCAGCGTCAATTGCTCGTTGACAACATGCTGTCGGGATGTCCTGGCAGCCTCGATATTCAGGATAAAGTCCGCGGTGGCGTCCTCGATGTCATAGGAAAGCCGCAGCGCGTAGCGTAGACGGTTCATTTTGATCCCTCCGCCCACATCGAAGCTGGAAATGCGCCAGTCCGGGAGGTGGTGTGGCTGTCAGTGTAGCGCGACTGACTGACACAGGAACAAAGCCCGGAGACTGGATTGCAGTCTCTGTGTGGTAAGGGTTCTGGTATTGGCAAGTGCCAGCATCTAGACTGGTAGATGCAACGACATCCTGCATGTGCGTTTGCGTCTGGTTGCCAGTCACTTCGACCCATCCCTCCGTAACGTACCTGAGCTTTGCGTCATGAGATCGCCCCATCGGGCGAGGGATTTCTCATGGCTGCGGGTCAGGCATGCCTGTTTTGCCGCAGTATCCCGCAATATCGTTCGGTATCTCGTTCGGTATCGGCGGTACAGGACCTGCGGCACCATCCTGAACATCTTTCGGCCGGCAAGTGGTAGCGGTCGACCGTGCGAGTGAGGTAGCCCAATGCGTACTTTTCTTTATTTCACATTGAATGATGTGGCCACTGCGAGATTGACGCTGTCTCGACTCGCCAGCCTGTTCGACGGACCATCCCTGCGTGACGGACCGTGGTTCGCCCAGCGGGACAATCAACCGGTCGAGGGCTTGCCCCGGACCGAGATTGGCCAGACCACGTATCGCGAGCAGGCCGCTATCGGTGGATTTGTCATCGGCGCCCTGGCGGTCGTGACCCTGATGCTCACCCGTGGGACATTCCATGGTCCGGCTGCAAGCGCGGTTGCCCTGCTCGGCGGCCTGATGCTTGGCGGCGTGATCGGCTGGTGGATTGGCGGATTGCTTGGTGTACGGGTCCGGCGCCTCAAGCTGACCGCCCGCAAGCTTCCGGTGGTGGCAGGACAGATCCTGATGATCGCCAATTGCGATGCGAAGTCCCGGGACTTGCTCAGGCGGACGGTCCATGATCTAGGTGGCGTCAGCGTGGACGAACA
>NZ_JBFTSP010000028.1:0-67064 GCF_056400065.1 Cupriavidus sp. 01L415
GCCGTGGGCGGCGCGCTGCTGGCGTCGATGAACACCGCCTCGGAGTACGGCTTCGGCGGCGTGATCGCGGCGCTGCCGGGCTTCCTGGTGGTGAGCGACGCGCTGCGCAGCATCCCCAACCCGCTGGTCAACGCGGCGGTGTCGGTGAGCACGCTGGCGGGCATCACGGGCTCGGCCTCGGGCGGCATGAGCATTGCGCTGGCGGCCATGTCGGACGTCTTCATCCAGGGCGCGCAGGCCGCGCAGATCCCACTGGAAGTGCTGCACCGCGTGGTGTCGATGGCCAGCGGCGGCATGGACACGCTGCCGCACAACGGCGCGGTGATCACGCTGCTGGCTGTGACCGGCCTCACGCACCGCGAGTCCTATCGCGACATCTTCGCCATCACCGTCATCAAGACGATGGCCGTGTTCTTCGTGATCGCCGTGTTCTACCTGACCGGCCTCATCTAAGGAATTTCTCATGACGAACCTGCAAGGCAAGACAGCACTGATCACCGGCTCCACCAGCGGCATCGGCCTCGGCATCGCCCTCACGCTGGCCGAAGCCGGCGCCAACATCGTCCTGAATGGCTTTGGCGACGTGGACGCGGCGCTCGCCGCGATCGAAGCCGCCGGCGCGCGCGCCGTGCATCACCCGGCCGACATGCGCCGTCCGGACGAGATCGAAGCCATGGTCGCCCTGGCGCGCGAGCGCTTCGGCGGCGTCGACATACTCGTCAACAACGCCGGCATCCAGCACGTGGCGCCGATCGAGGCATTTCCGGTCGACAAGTGGGACGACATCCTCGCGATCAATCTCACCTCGAGTTTCCATACCTCCCGGCTGGTGTTGCCGGAGATGCGCGCGCGCAACTGGGGACGCATCGTCAATATCGCGTCGGTGCACGGCCTGGTGGGGTCGACGGGCAAGGCGGCCTATGTGGCGGCCAAGCATGGGCTGGTCGGCCTGACCAAGGTGACGGCGCTGGAGACGGCGCGCACCGGCGTCACCTGCAATGCGATCTGCCCGGGCTTTGTGCTGACGCCGCTGGTCGCGCAGCAGATCGCCGATATCGCGGCGCGCGACGGCATCACCACGGAAGCGGCGCAAGCCCGCCTGCTGTCGGACAAGCAGCCGTCAGGCCAATTCGTCACGCCGAAGCAACTCGGCAACCTGGTGCTGATGCTCTGTTCGCCGTTTGGGGATGAAGTGCGCGGCGCCGCATGGGCCGCCGACGGTGGCTGGACCGCGCAATAGGGCTGCTATTACACCTTTGCGTGACACCTCGCCCCATGCAAAAAACGCGCTCCGGAAGGGCGCGTTTTTTGTTGGGCGACGGTTGAGTATTCGTCGCATGGCGGGAGCGAAAAATGCCTTTTGCAGCGCAATTTTCCGCGCTTCGACCGACCGAAGCTGACTTCGAGTTCAGGGTTTATACTGACCCGGCACCGCGCCGGATCGGTCCCCAAATGGCTGGCTGACCCGACCGCGTGAGGTGCTTCCGCCGCCCTATCATGAACAGACGCTTTCTCCTTTTCTGCGCCACGGCCTGGGCCGCAGCCGCCATCCTGATACTCGGACAAGACTCCGTTGCCCTGGAGGCGCTGAGCGGCGTGATGGTGCTAGCCGGCTTCGACCTGCTGCGTCCGTGACGGGAACCAGCACAGCCACCCCGCGCACGCCGCGGGGCATGGTTTTGCTGCTTTGCAAGAATTCACGCGGCATGCACGGCGAGATATGGCGGTTTGGAAATCGGGGAGCTACGCTTATTGTTGGCCCGTGCGCCCTGCGCGCGCGATGATTTTAATGAACTGGCAGGAGGTATCCATGAAGTTGATCACCATGGCTTTGGCAGTTGCGGTTTTCGTCCCCGGGATCGCAAGCGCGGCGGGTCCGGCAAATCCTGCCGACCGTTACGACTACAACATGCGGACGACCAACAAGGACGGCTACGTCCCCGATCCGGCCCGCGCCACCAACAAGGATGGCTACGTCCCTGACACCGCGCGCTCGGGGGACAAGTTCGATCCGTACACGCAGGGCGCGAAGCAGAGCACGTCGTCGGCGCTGACGGATACGAAGAGCACGACCAAGAAGTCCGGCAAGTCGCACAAGAAGGCGCCGGCTGCCGCCGCCACGCAGTAAGCCGCAATTTTTGCCGCGGCACGAGAAGCCCCGCCTTGTGCGGGGCTTCTCTATTGCGATCGGGACAGACGCGCCTCGATGCGTCCGATCAGTCCTTCCATCCAGCCGCGTAGCATGAGGTCCGACGCTACCAGCGCCAGCGAGCCGGCGATCACGCGGTAGACCTTGCCGCGACGGATCTTCGAGACCCTGGCCCGGTCGAGCCATGCGTCGTTGTCGACGAGCAGCAGCAGCGTTTCCAGGCCGATCAGGATCGGCCACAGGCAGGCCAGCCGCAGGCGCGGGCTGGTGCGCGGAATGGCCAGCGTGTACGCCATCGCCGCGCGGAAATGGTCGAGCGCCACGCGTACCAGATCGAAGAGCATGGGTTGGGCGCGCCGGGAGTTGTTCGCATGCAGCAGATCCCCCGGCTGCAGGCCGAAGCGCTCGAGCACCGCCGTCGGCAGGTAGCAGCGGCCGATGCGCAGGTCCTTGCCGCAGTCGCGCAGCACGTTGACCATCTGCAGCGCCTTGCCAAAGCGTACGCCGCGATCCAGCATCACGGCGGGGTCTTCCTTCAGCGTGCCCGGCAAATGGGCATACGTCATGGTCGTCCAGAACTCGCCCACGCATCCGGCCACCAGATAGGTATAGCGGTCGAGGTCGGCCATGCCCGGCAACGCCACGACTTGCCCGGAGCGTTCGTCGGGGAACGTGCGCAGATCGAACTCCATGCCCTCGGTGAGCGTGGTCACGATGCCGCGCACGGCGGTGCGGTCCGATTCGTCAAGCTGTGCCAGCACGTCCAGCGCGGGCCCGAGCGACTCCAGCAGGACTTTCTCGTCCGATAGCGTCTGCTGGCTGGCGACCTCCGCGATCAGGCGCTGCGCCAGCGCACCGTGGTCGTCGATGCCGTTGACGCGTTGGCGCAGCATGAGCAGCAGGTCGAGCCGTTGCGCCGGTGGAATCAGCGACGTGTCCGCGATGGTGTCCGCCGCGCGCGCCAGCAGGTAAGCGAGGCCCACCGGATCGCGCATGCCCGCGGGCAGGATCCGCAGGGTGAGGTAAAACGAGCGGGAAACCCCTTTCAGCAGCGGGCCCAGCAGGAAGGCCCGGTTCGGATTTGGCATGGAGCGGTCAGGACACGATTGGACGGATGCGGCAAGAGGCGCATTGTAGCCGCCAGCACTGTGTCCCCGGCATCCCCGGCGTCTTCGGTATCGGCACCTGGACGACGTTGTCATCGCCATGCTCCCCCCGAAGTGTCAACTGGCGTGGCGTGCGCGCCACGTCGGGAAACCCCGCATTCCGGCCGGAAATCCAGTCCGGGCGCGGCAGTCTGACCAGTCCGGGAATGGAAGGGTCCACCTGCGCATTCCGGCGCGCACGCCGTCATGGCAATGTCACGGCAAGGCGCGCATAATTTCCTGTATCTGGGCTCAAGGATTGACACTGATGCGCGTGACGATTCGAACCACGACGATTCCCGGATCCCGCGACCGGGCCGCATTGCACCAGGCGGCTGTCTACCTCAATACCGAGGAGGACGCCACGCCGCTGATGGTCAGCGACTGGAGTCAACGTGAACCCGAGGCATTCCTGGCCGCCCAACGCTGGGCCCGCAGCCAGGACTATCTGATCTCCAATCCCCGGACTGGCGCGTACTACGGCGGCCGCAACGCCCGCTGACCGCTTCTGCCTGCTTCCGTCCCCGACGACGTTCCGTGAAACGCCTTCTGTTGTCGTGCCTGTTGCTGGCGATGTCGGGCCCCATTTGGGCCGATGCAGGCCTTCTGGAAAGACTGGTCGGCGGCTTCTCGCGGGACGGGCTGTGGAAGAACGTGCAGGCACGTTGCCTGACGCCTCCGGCGCCGACGCACCCTGACTGCGTGGTCGTGGATCGCCAGCAGGGCTTTGTGCTGTACAAGGACGCCATCGGCGCATCCCACTACCTGGTCATTCCCGACCAGCCCGTCACGGGCGTGGACGATGCCCGCATCTGGGGCGATGCCGCGCAGCCCAATCAGTGGGCGTTCGGCTGGGACGTACGCGGCGCCGTGGCCCGCGCGGTCGGCAAGCCATTGCCCGATACCCTGCCGGGCCTCGCGATTAATTCGAAGGCCTCACGCAGCCAGGACCAGCTTCACATCCATCTGGATTGCATCAGCGAGGCTGCCCGGGATTTCCTGTCGGGCGGCAGCGGCCCCATCGATACGCGCTGGCGCGACCTGCGCTTCCGGGGCCGGTCCGTGCGCGCGATCCTGATCCCGGCGACGCAGCCGACGCTGGCCGTCAATCCGTTCGACGTGGTCAGGCAGGGCCAGGACGCGCCGGCCACGGCCAACATGGCCGACCGTGGCGTGTTCATGGCGTACGTACGGCAGCCCGGCGGGGTCTCGGGGTTTGTCGTCGTCGACGATCCCGTGGACAAGGCAGTCGGCAGCACCGGCCATGCCAGCGACTTCCTCGACCGGGGCTGCAAGCTGGCCCGTGCGTTGCCAGCCGACGGCGACCGGCAGATCGGCGGGCAACAAATCGGCGAGCGGGAGGCCGCACCCACGCGCTGACGGGTGCACCCAGCCTTGCGCCGTCCGATCCGTTTCAGCGGACCTCGGGCGGCAGCGGAATCCACTCGTAGCCCGTGCCGTTCTTCTGCTTCTGCACATAGCCGATGCCGGGGAACGCCAGATGCGCAGCGGCGGCGGCGTAGCCATCCTTCGCGGCGGCGTCGAAGGCCAGCTTACGCTGGCGCACGGCGTTGCGCGGATCGACGTCGAACTTGATGGCCACGGCCGGATGCGAAAACTGCACAGCCGCCACGTGGATCAGGTCCCCCCAGAACACCATTTTCTTGCCCTTGCTTTCGAGCACGTAGATCGTGTGGCCGGGCGTATGGCCGTGGGTGACCACGGCGCGCAGGGTCGGGGCCAGATTCGTATCGCCGGAGAATGTCTGCAGCTTGCCGGCGGCACGATACGGCGCCATCGCGGCAATCGCGGACTCGAAGAAGCCCTTGTCGTCGCCGGTGGCGCGGCTCAGGTTGGCTTCGCTGAGCCAGTAATCCACCTCCTGCTGGTCGGCGCGCACCACCGCGTTCGGGAATGCGCGCTCGCCGTGACGGAGCAGGCCGCCGACGTGGTCCGGATGCAGGTGGGTCAGGTAGATCTCGTCGACCTGTTCGGGCTGGTAGCCGGCGGCTTTCAGGTTGTCGGCCAGCTTGCCCAGTGTGGGGCCGAAGAACTGCCCGGCGCCCGCATCAATCAGGATCAGCTTGCCGCCCGTGTTGACCAGGAAGCCATTGAAGGAGGTAGGCGTGGGCACCGCCAAGTGGTGGTACGCCAGCGCCTGGCTGATCCGCTCCGGGCCGATGTTCAGCAGCAACTGGTCCACCGGCAGCACGGCGGAACCGTCCGACAGCGCGGTGATTTCCGCATCGCCGATCTGCGTGCGGGCAAAGCCCGGCGATGCGCCGCCCACTTGCGGCGCGGCGGCGCTGGCGGTCAGGGAGGCGGCGGCAAGCGTGGCACAGGCCAGCGCGCGGCGAAGCGTGCGGATCATCGGTGTCTCCAGGAGAGATGAGGGCGTGCGCCCTGCTTGCGCAGGCCGCATCGTCAATGCGTCAGAAATTGTGCCGCATGCCCAGCGCGAATGTCTGCGGGTCGGCCCCGGCACGGATGCCCAGCTCGTTGATCGCGAAATCGTAGATGGCATTGCGCTTGTTGTCGATGCGGCTGTAGTAGGCAAACAGCGCGGTACGTTTCGACATCGGATAGTCGTAACCCACGGTCAGCTGCGTGGCGCCGGTTTCCGCGCCGCTCCGGAAGAAGCCGATGGTGTCGACGGACGACCCCGTGCCGTTGGCGGCGAACGCAAAGCCGATTCGCACGCTGCCGGGCCCTAGCTTCTGCACCAGCGAAGTGTAGTACGCGTTGCGCTGCAGGTCGCCGGTGTCCGTGCGGTAGTGCAGGTGTTCGTAGACCGCGGCGATGCGCGTGCCGGTGAACAGCTGGTAGGCCACGCCGACTTTCAGCGCGTCGTCGTTGCGTCCGGCGGCCTGGTAGTGCTGGTGGATCTCGTAGGCCACCGTGGCATTCAGCGGGCCACGGTCATAGACCGCCGCGGCCGAGTACAGCGCCGGATTGCGCGGCACGGTGGTCTTTTCTTCCGGCAAGCCCCAGCCCAGCCACAGGCTCATGCCGCCCCATTGCGGCGAGCGATACTGCAGGATGTTCTTCTGGCGCCGGTCGAAGGAACTCGTGTCTTCCACGTTGTTCGAGCTCGACGTCGACCCGTTGCTGATCAGCGCCATGTAGCCGGCGGTGGTCGGGTAGTACGGGTCGTACGCCATCGTCGATTCGGTGTAGGGCGTGTGCCAGTGGCCCATGAACAGCAAGCCGTAGTCGCCCTGCAGGCCGACGCGCGAATTGCGCCCGGCGATCTGCCCTTGCCCGGTATCCATCGACACATTGCTTTCGATCTGCCAGACCGCCTTCAGCGTGCCGCCGAGATCTTCCTCGCCGCGCAGGCCGAAGACCGAGCGGTTGTTGGTCTGGCGCACCACGCTGCCCAGCGCGGTGCCATCCGTGGCGGTGCTGGCACGGCTGTATTCGATGGCCGTGTTGATGCGGCCATAGACGGTGACGGTACCGTCGGCCAGGGCCGGCGCGCTGGACACGGCCAGGCAGAGCGCCGCCAGCCGGGCGAGAGGTGCGGGAGGGCGTGGCATCGGCGCGGACGGCTGCGTGGCGTGGGATGTCAGTGCGGGACGTCAGTGCGAGCGGTCGGATTCCGGCGTATGGACATCGGCGGCATCGCGGCGGGCCACCAGCGTCGTCGGCGGCGGCGTCCCGGTGATCTTGGGGACGCATTCGGTCCGGAACCACGCGGTCGTCACGGGCTCGCCGGCCATCATCCGCTTGATCGGCGGCACCACCTGTTCGCCAATCAGCATGCCCAGCAGTCCGATCAGCGCCACGGCCGGCGGCGCGGGTGATCGGACCTGCATCAGCGCGTAGATGATGCCGACCAGGATGCCGGCGCCAAGGGAGACAAGGTAGACCTTCATCGGGAACTCCATGCGGGGGATAGCGATGAGAGCATGGTAGGTGTTTCAGCCCGGCGCGACTACGCGTCAAACGCCGAGCACAGTGTTCGTGAACCGCAAGCGATGGCGTCAACGGGGGGCTCGCCGAGGCCGGTGAGGCCCGCGCCGTCGGGGTGAGCGGGCGGCCTGCGCTAGCGCACGAAATGCGGTGGGATGCCGGCATCCACGTTGATCCACACCGAGCGCGCCTCGGTGTAGTCGCGCATGGCCTCGAAGCCCATTTCGCGGCCATGGCCGGATTCGCCCATGCCGCCGAACGGGCTGGCCGGGTGAACGCGCTTGCAGCAGTTTATCCAGCACATGCCTGCGCGGATGTCGCGGGCAAAGCGATGTGCGCGCGACAGGTCGCGCGTCCAGAGCCCGCTGCCGAGGCCGTGGGGCGTGTCGTTGGCCATCGACAGGGCTTGCTCGTCATGGCAAAAGCGCATCACCGTCACAAACGGGCCGGACACTTCCTCCTGCGCCGCGCGGTGCTGCGGCTGCGCTTCCACCAGCGTCGGCTCGACATAGAACCCGTTGGCCAGTGCCGCGTCGCCAGGCGCCTTGCCGCCGGCGATCACCCGCCCGCCCTGGCTGCGCGCAATATCGGCGTAATGCAGGATGCGATGGCGATGTGCTGCCGAGATCAGCGGCCCCATCTCGGTCTCGGGGTCCATCGGGTTGCCCAGCCGGATCGATCGCGCCAGCGCCGCAAAGCGCTCAAGGAACGCATCGGCGATCCTGTCATGCACGATCAGCCGGGACCCGCCAATGCAAGCCTGGCCGTGATGGTGGAAGATGGCCCACGCGGCACCCTGCACGGCGGCGTCCAGGTCGGCGTCCTCGAACACGATGTTCGCGCCCTTGCCGCCGAGCGCCAGCTGCACGCGCTTGAGATTGCCGCGCGAGGCCTCCACGATGCGGCGCCCGGTTACCGTCGACCCGGCAAACGCAATCTTGTCCACGTCCGGATGGTTGGCCAGGCGCTGGCCGGCCGTGTTGCCGCCCCCCGTCACGATATTGACCACGCCCGGCGGAAAGCCGGCTTCGGCCACCAGTTCCGCCACGCGCAGCGCGGACAGCGGCGTCAGCTCCGACGGCTTGAACACCACGGTGTTGCCGGCGGCCAGCGCCGGACCCATCTTCCAGCCCGTGAACATCAACGGGAAGTGCCACGGCGCGATCTGCCCGACCACGCCGATCGGCGCGCGCACCACGTAGTTCAGGAAGCCCGCCTCGACGGGGATGACGCTGCCTTCGCACTTGTCCGCCATGCCGGCGAAGTAGCGGAAGCAGGCGGCGGTGCGCGGCACATCCAGCGTGCGCGTGTGGCGGATCGGGTGGCCGGTGTCGCGCGACTCGAGCACCGCCAGGTTTTCGCGGTCGGCGTCGATGGCGTCGGCGAGCCTGCCCAGCAGCCGGCCGCGCTCGCTGGCGGCCATGCGCGACCAGGCTGGCTGCGCCCGCCGCGCGGCGGCGATGGCCACGTCCACGTCGAGATGCGAGGCTGCGGCGACTTCGGTGATCAGGCTCCCATCGTGTGGGTTGACCACCGGGAGCGTTTCCCCATCGAGGGCATCGACAAATCTGCCATCGATAAAGAGCTGGTTCTGCATTGCACTGTCTTCCTGTCGGATGGGCGACACGCGCGCACCCGTGCGTGGGGGGTGACGCCATCTTGGACAGGCAGGCGCGTGCGATCAACAGCGCAGCCGCGATTGCTCAATTCGCGGTTCGCAAATGATCAGTTGCCGGGCAGCCAGCCGCGTTCAATCAGAGGTACGTCCCAGGGTGGGTCGCCTTGGAAGCAACTGGCGAGGAAGTCGACCAGAACACGCACCTTGAGTGCCTGCCGTTGCGTGGCCGGATAGACCGCCGAAAACGAAAGCGGCGGCAGCGCGTAGTCCTGCAGCACGGGTGCCAGCGTGCCGGCCATCAGCTCGTCGCCGGCCACCAGGCTGGGCAGGCAGACGATGGCGGCGCCGGTCAGGGCGTAGTCACGCAGCAGATGCACCGAGTTGGTCCGCATCTTGGCGCTCAGCTCGACTTCCGTGGTGTTGCCGTCCTTGAGGAACTTCCACTTGTTGCGCGTGGGGTAGGCCGAATACAGGGCTACCGGCAACATCGTCAGGTCGCACGGCTGCACGGGGGCGCCGTGTTTTTCCAGATATTCCGGCGCCGCGCAGAACATGCGGCGAACCGTGAACAGCCGGCGCTCGATCAGGGAATCATTCAGGGCCGGGAAAATCTGGAACGACACATCAACACCGTCCTCGATCGGGTTGCCCACGCGGTCGTTGACTACCACGTCGAGTTCGATGTCGGGATATTTTTCGGTGAATGCCGTCAGGATCGCCGCGAAATGGCGAATGGCGAATCCCGGCAATACCTGGATGCGCAGCCGGCCCGCGGGAGAGGCCCGCAGGTCGCGCATCTGGTCGGTCAGGTCGGAGAGGTCAGCCACCATCTCCGCGCAGCGGCGGTAGTACGTCTCGCCCACCTCGGACAACCGCACGTGCCGCGTGCTGCGGTGGAAAAGCGGCGCGTTGATGTGCTTTTCCAGTTGCTGCACGCGATGGCTGATCACGGAATTCGTCACGCCGAGCTGGCGGGCGGCCTCGGCAAAGCTCAAGGTGTCGGCCACGCGAACAAAGGCCTCGAAGCTGAGGAAGCGATCCATCTGTGAAACCACCAGTGTGAAATGTTGTGAAGCGACGCGTTCAGGCGTCGATCGAATGCTAGCATTATGACCAGTCAACAAACAAGGATTAATTGGATTAAATTGATTCGTGCAGTGTTGCCTTTATATCAATAATTGAATTATGGCGTCGACATTATGTTTGTCGCCCGGGATATCGCGCGCGAGCATGAATCGTTTGATTATTGTGATAATGATGTGCGTATTATTGTCGCCATTATCTTCCGCCTATGCCCAGGCGTATCCGGCCAGGCCGGTCACGCTGATCGTGCCGTTCGCACCCGGGGGGGTGGTCGACAAGACGGCGCGGCAGATCCAGGACGGCGTCAGCCGGCGGCTGGGCCAGAGCGTGGTGATCGAAAACCACGGCGGGGCGGGCGGGACCATCGGCTCGGGCATCGTCGCGCGCAGTGCCGCTGACGGCTACACCATCGGCCTGGTCTACGACTCCTACGCAACCGAGCCGCTGGTCTATCCCGATCTGTCATACCGGGCCGGGCGCGACCTGACCGGGGTGTCCTACATGGTCCGCGCGCCGATGGTGCTGGTGGTGCCGGCCAACTCGCCGTACCGGACACTGGCCGACTATGTGGCGGCGTCGAAAAAGACGGGGCTGTCGTACGCCTCCGTCGGCGCCGGCAGCTCCAATCACATGACCGCCGAACTGTTCCATGAGACGGCGGGCAAACAAGGCCCTCACCCCTCCCACGCCCCCCTTCACGTTCCATACCGTGGCGGCGGCCCGGCACTCAACGCCCTGCTCGGCGGCCACGTCGATTCCATGTTCGCCAGCCTGCCGCTGGTGTTGACCTATATCGAATCCGGCAAGCTGCGCGCGCTGGCCATCAGCGCGACCGCACGCCATCCGCGTCTGCGCGGCGTGCCGACGTTCGCGGAGACCTATCCTGGCTTCGTCACGTATTCATGGGTGGGGATGATCGCACCGGCCCGTACGCCGGCGCCCGCGCTGGCAATGCTGGCTGCGGCCGTGCACGACACGCTGCGTGACCCGGCCACGTCGCAGCGGCTGGCGGAAGATGGCTTCGAGGTTGTCGCCGGCGGCCCGGACCAGATGAATGCGCTGGTCGGTATGGACACGGCTCGCTGGGCGCAAGTTGTCCGCGGCCGCGCGATACCACTTCAGTAGGAGGTCGTTTCAAAACGATCCTGGCGTCGTTGCGCGGCCTTGCCGTACCACTTGTACTGTCCGCGGCCACACCCTTGCAGGGCGCGTATGCGCTCGCAGGCGCATACCGCTACGCAGGCGGATCACGTGCGATCCGAAACCCCTGCTTCGCCCTAGCCAGGACCGCTTCGCTTCATTTTGAAACAACCTCTAAGTGAATTTACTTAGCTGACTTGGCAGGTAGTCCCACGCCCAGCAGGTGCCGCACGCGCGGTGGCTGGGCGCCGGTGTGGTAGCGCGTGACGTCGCGCTGCAGGTCGGCATCGGCATTGGGCACGCGCTGGTGCTGGCGCAGGTGCTCGGCCCAGGATTCCACGAGGAACCACTCGGTCAGCAGTTCCGGATCGGCCGGGTCTTCCATGACGCCCCAGTTGAACGCGCCGTCGCGCAGGCGTTCTTCGGACAGCTTGTGTACCGCACGCAGGAAGGCATCGCGGTCCTGCGCGGCGATGCAGTATTCGATCAGGATCATCACCGGCCCCCGGTCGTGCGCGATTTCTCCCGCCATCTCCGGCTCCGGCCAGTGGCGCGCGGGGCCCAGGTCTTCCTCGCCGCGCGGCAGCCGCATCCGGTGGAGCACTAGCGCCGCCACCATCAACCCGGCTGCGGCGATCAGCAGACCACGTGGCGTGCCAAGCTCCTGCGCAACGAAGCCCCAGACCAGGCTGCCCGCCGCCATCGCGCCGTTGAAGACCATCTGGTAGACCGCCAGTGCGCGGCCTCGCACCCAGTTGGGCAGGATCGCCTGCGCCGCGCCGCCCAGCGTGGTCAGCGCCATGATCCACGCGGCGCCCAGCAGCAGCAGCAGCGGCAGCGCGATCCACACTGGCGGCGCGGCGGACAGGGTCGCCATGACCAGCGACGTGACGATGGCCGACAGCAGCACCAGCCCGTCGGCATCGAGGCGCCGCTGCAAGCGCGGCATGATCAGCGCGCCGAGGATCGCCCCCATGCCGACGGCTCCCAGCAGCACGCCATACAGGCTGGCGCCGCCGTGCAGCAGCTGCCGGGCCACGAGGGGCAGCAACGCCCAGACGCTGCTGCCGAAGGCGAAATGAACGGCGGCCCGCGCCAGCACCACGTGCAGTTTGCTGTGCGCCCGCGTGAAACGCAGACCGGCGCGGAACGCGCCGAAGAAGTGTTCGCGCAGCGGATCGGTGGCGCGCACCGGACGCTTCCACCAGAGCAGCGCGCCGACCACGAAGACATAGCTGACCAGATCGAAGCCATACGTGGTGGCCGCGCCGAAGGCCGCCAGCAACAGGCCGCCGGCGGCGGGGCCGATGGCGCGGGCGATGTTGACGCCCAGTGCGTTGAGCGCCACGGCGCGCTTCAGGGTGTTCTGCGGCACCAGTTCCGGCACGATCGATTGCCACGTCGGCCCCATCATCGCCGCCCCAATCCCGCCGAGGAATGCCATGCCGATCAGGATCTCGATGGTCAGCGCCTGCCGCGAGGCCAGGATCATGAGCGTGCCGCTGACCATCGCCATGCCGAACTGGATCGCGATCAGGAAGCGCCGGCGATCGAGGATGTCCGACAGCACGCCGGCGGGAATCGCCAACAGGAATACGGGGAGCGTGGCCGCCGCCTGGATGGTGGCGACGGCAGCGGGCGACGAAGAGAGGTCCGTGGCCAGCCACGCGCTGGCCACGTCGCGCATGAAGCTGCCAATGTTGCCGAGGATCGTCGCGACCCACAGGACAGCGAACGTGCCCTGGGCCAGCGGCGCGAAGGTGCCGCCCCCGGTGGGCGCGGTGTCGGCGGCAGGGCTGGTCATGAGGCTCAGCCTCCGGCGCGAGATCGGACGCGCAGGTCGTGCCAGGCGACGAGCAGGAAGCCGCCGACGAGACCGAGGTGCTCGAAGAAGGCGTTGGCCAGCATGAACTGCGCCTCGGGCGGCGCTTGCCAGAAGCGATTGGCCATGAATGTCGCCGCCAGCGTGAAGACGCCCAGCGCCAGTGCGCCGAGCCAGCGGTAGAAGCCCGTGAGGATCATCAGCGACGCCCCCAGCTCCAGCACGATCACCGCCGCCGCCATCGGTGCGGCGGGCGACAGGCCGAAGTGCTGCATCTCGGCGATGGCGCTTGAGAAGTCGAACAGCTTGACGAGTCCGCCCTGCAGGTAGGCGGCGCACAGCAACAGCAGCGCCACCCAGCGCAGCCAGCGCGGCAGGCGGTGGGAGCCGTCGCCGGCCGCAGCCGGCTGTAGGGAAGAGGAAGAAGGGGAGGGCGTTGATGGGGGCATGGCCGGTCTCCGCGTTGACGGCGTCGTGGATTGGTCAGAACGCCCAGCACGAGCAACCCAGCGCGCCCCAGAAGCTGCTCTCGTCCGCGGTCGGCACACTCGACGTCCACGCCTTCGCGTGCGCATGGCCGTGCACGCCGCAGGAACTGGCGCAGCCGCACGCGGTGTTCAGCGCCATTTGCTTTGCCTTCGTCTGCGGGCGCGGCTGGTACTGGCTGCCGTGGCGGGCTGGGGACCAGTCCGGCATGGCCGGCGGAATCTCCGGAGACAGCTTGCCGAACTCGCCGTCGCCATACACCACCTTGCCGCCGAGGATCGTCATCACCGAGGTGATGTCCTGGATCTCGTCGCCCGGCACCGCGAAGTAGTCAGCCGACAGCACCGCCAGGTCCGCCAGTTGGCCCACCTTGATCTGGCCCTTCTTGCCCACTTCGGAGGAGAACCACGTGTTGGCTTCGGTCCACAGCCGCAGCGCCGTGTCGCGATCCAGCAGGTTGGCCTGCGGATACATCGACAGACCGCCGACGGTCTTGCCGGTGGTCAGCCAGTACAGCGACACCCACGGGTTGTAGGACGCCACGCGCGTCGCATCGGTGCCGGCGCCCACCTTCACGCCGCGCTCCAGCATGCGCTTGACCGGCGGCGTGGCTTCGGCGGCGCGGGCGCCATAGCGCTCGACGAAGTACTCGCCCTGGTACGCCATGCGGTGCTGCACGGCAATGCCGCCGCCCAGTGCGGCAATGCGGTCGATGTTGCGGTCGGTGATCGTCTCGGCGTGGTCGAAGAACCAGTTCAGGCCGTCGAACGGGATGTCCTTGGCGACCTTCTCGTAGACGTCCAGCGCACGCGTGATCGTCTCGTTGTAGGTGGCGTGCAGGCGCCACGGCCAGCGCTTTTCCGCCAGCAGGCGGACCACGGGCTCGAGGTCGCCCTCCATCGACGGCGGCATGTCCGGGCGCTCGACGCGGAAGTCCTCGAAGTCCGCCGCCGTGTAGACCAGCATCTCGCCGGCGCCGTTGTGGCGATAGAGGTCATCGCCCTGGCCCGGCTGCACCGTCGACGTCCACGTCTTGAAGTCGCTGAGTTCTTCCTTCGGCTTCTGCGTGAACAGGTTGTACGCCAGCCGCACCGTGAGCTGCCCGTCCTTGTGCAGTTCCTCGATGATGTTGTAGTCCTCGGGGTAGTTCTGGTAGCCACCACCAGCATCGATCACGCCGGTCACGCCCAGCCGGTTCACCTCGCGCATGAAGTGGCGCGTGGAGTTTTTCTGGTACTCCGGCGGCAGCTTGGGCCCCTTGGCGAGCGTCGCGTAGAGAATCGTCGCGTTCGGCTTGGCCAGCAGCAGGCCGGTCGGGTTGCCAGCCTTGTCGTGCACGATCTCGCCGCCCGGCGGATTGGGCGTGTCCTTCGTGTAACCCACCGCGCGCAGCGCCGCGCCGTTCAGGATCGCGCGGTCATACAGGTGCAGGATGAACACCGGCGTGTCGGGTGCTGCCGCGTTCAGCTCCTCGATGGTCGGCAGGCGCTTTTCGGCGAACTGGTGCTCGGTGAAGCCGCCCACCACGCGTACCCATTGCGGCGCGGGCGTGCGGGCAACCTGGTCCTTGAGCATGCGCATGGCGTCCGCCAGCGACCGCACGCCGTCCCAGCGCAGTTCCATGTTGTAGTTCAGGCCCCCGCGGATGATGTGCATGTGGCTGTCGATCAGCCCGGGGATGGCTCGTCGGCCGTTCAGGTCGACGACCTTCGTCTGCGCCCCGGCCAGCTTCATGATGTCCTGTCGCGTGCCGACGCCGACGAAGCGGCCATCGCGCATGGCGACGGCGTCCGCCTGCGGGTTGGCGCGGTCGAGCGTGGCGAACTTGCCGTTGACGAGGATGAGGTCAGGCGTGGTGGGGGACATGGCGAGGATCTCCGAGGAGGCTGCCGCGCCGAGCGCGGCGGCGGAGGCGATGAATTGGCGGCGGGTAACGGACATGGGGCTTGGAGGCGCGCGCCGGGCCTCCGTGCGCGGGCAGCAGGAATGTGTTGCGGGAAAAGCCCAGGTGGCGTGCGTGCCGCACACCGCCTGGGCCCAAGGCCGACTTTCGGCCGATTCGTTATTTGGCCTTGTGACCTGGCTTTGTAACTTACTTCGCCGGCACTGCGGCAATCGCCTCGTGCGGCGTGGCGGTGCGTTGCGCGGCCTTGTGCACCATTGTGTAAGCGTAGTCCACGCCCATGCCGTAGGCGCCGGAGTGCTCCTTGACCAGCTTCATCACTTCGTCATACGTATCGCGGTGCGCCCAGTCGCGTTGCCACTCCAGCAGGACCTGCTGCCACGTCACCGGCACCACGCCGGCCTGGATCATGCGCTGCATGGCGTAGTCATGGGCTTCCTTGCTGGTGCCGCCGGAGGCATCGGCCACCATATAGATCTCGTAGTCGCCTTCGGCCATGGCGCACAGCGCGAAGGTGTTGTTGCAGACCTCGGTCCACAGGCCGGACACGACGACCTTCTTGCGGCCGTTGGCCTTGAGCGCGTCGCGCACCTTCTGGTCGTCCCACGAGTTCATCGAGGTACGCTCCAGCAGCTTCTGGTTCGGGAACACGTCGAGCAGCTCGGGGTAGGTGAATCCCGAGAACGATTCCGTTTCCACCGTGGTGATCGTGGTCGGGATATTGAAGATCTTTGCGGCCTTGGCCAGGCCCACGGTGTTGTTCTTGAGCACCTGGCGGTCGATCGACTGCACGCCGAAAGCCATTTGCGGCTGATGGTCGATGAAGATCAGCTGGCTGTTCTGGGGCGTCAGGACTTCGAGCTTCGGGTTGGACATTTGGGGCTCCAGGGTCGGGAAAGTTTGCGGTGAGGGTTGGTGACCACCGTCGTCGCATCTCCACGTCGGCGTCGCCGTGGCGTCTGTGAATAGTAGGTAAGTCCTCCCGATTCGACTACGGAGCCAACGCCAAGCACAGTGTTTGTAGTTTTCGATCAATGGACGGTGGCGATTGCCCGGATCCAGACGCGGGAAGGTGCGGTGGCAATGTCGTGCGAGACATTCAGCAGCCCCTTGCATGTGTTGACGTCGGCACAATGTCCCCCCTTCGGCGGGGAACGACGCGTAAATGCTGTCTTTTCATTTATATTGGCGCCGCCTCTAGCCGTAGAAGGGTCGACTCGCCCCGCTCTCCACCCGCGCGGCGAGTTCAGAACAACAATGAACAAGGCGAATGGGAGCAAGCACAAAAATGGGTCATGACTCCGGATCCGGCGCGTTGTGGCGCCGGTTGAGGTTCGGCATCGCCGCACTGGCGGGCATGGCGGCAACCGGCTATGCCGTCGCCATGGAGCCGGCAGCCATCTTCGAGAAGCGCGCCGCAAGTGTGTGGACGCTCAATGTCCTGGATGCGCAGGGGCAAAGCCTGCGCAATGACAGTGCCATCGTTATCGGGCCAGACCAGCTTGTCACGGCGTGCGATGCGCTGGCGCGCGGCAAGTCCATCACCGTGTCCCGGGAGCGCACCGTGCTGGGCGCACGGCTGGTGCATGCCGATGTGGAGCGCGACGTTTGCCTGATCGAGGCGAAGGGCCTGCCGGCGCCTGCCGTGCAGATCGCACCGGCAGGCACGCTGAGAGTGGGCCAGCGTGTGATCGCCATTGGTGCATCGGGCAGGGACCTGACGCTTGGCGACGGGCTGGTGGCGACGCTGGATCGCGACGATGCCGGCAATATCAAGCGGATAGGACTGACTGCCGCGCTGGCGCAGCGCGCTGGCGGCGGCGGGGTCTTCGACATGGAGGGGCGCCTCGTCGGTGTGCGCGATCTGGACGACGCCCAGGGGCAGCGTCCGCCGGGCGCGGTGCCGGCAGCGTGGATTGCCGAAGCCCCGACGCGCGCGGTGGCCGCGCTGGCGGCGTTTCGCGCGGCCAACGTTGCGGCCGCCGCCGCCGCCCCCGCTCCCGCGTCGCCATCAGGCAGCAGCCGTCGCCTGACCGGCAGCGAACTGAGCGCGCACGTCGCCAAGCTCGGACGCATCACCGTCTACGCGCCGTCCGGTACGGCACTGAACATGAACTTTGCCGCCAACGGCGGGTTCTCCGTGGAGAACACGCGGACCCGCCAGTACTCGGGCGGGCGCGTGCGGGTGGCGCAGGATGCCAACGAAGTCTGCCTGCTGGTCAGCAATCCGAAGTTCGATGACATGCATGCCTGCTACCGCGTGTTGAAGACTGGCGAGACATTCCGCATGCAGTCCGTTGCGAGCCCCTATCACTTCACCTACGCGCGCGGGGATCTCTGAACATGGTGCGATTTCGATTTTCCCGTCGCGGGCCCGTGTGCGCGCTGTTGCTGGCGGCGCTGACGCTGGGCGCGTGTTCGATGCGGACCCGCGTCAATTCCAGCCGCGCGCCCGAGTATGAGCAACGCCCGACGCGCATCTATGTCGTGACCGGGGCGCAGATGGGATATGGCCGGCCGTTTGCGACGGCGTTCCGCGCCAAGTTCCAGGAGCTGGCGTCCCAATGCGGCGTGGAGGCGCAGTTCGAGAGTCCGGCGGATCCGGCGCTGGATCAGGCTGGCCAGCTTGCCCGGGCCAGTGCGAACCGGGCCAACGCAGTGCTGCGTATCACCGGGGCCGCGGGCAGCGCCACGCAGAGCCGCGTGGTGTTCGGCGCCACGCTGGACGACGTGCGCTCGTCACGCAATGCGTGGCGGGGCAGCTTCACCTTCGAGCGCGGCCATCCCGACGTCTCCCTGGCGGAACGCGGCATGGTGTTTGCCGCGGACGTCAGCAACAGCCTGAAGAAAGACGGCATCCTCGCCGGCTGCAGCATGGTGTCGGTTGGCAGAGATGGCCGGATCGATCCGACCATCGCCAGCGTCCAGCGCACGCCGGCTGCTGCGGCAGCCAGTCCGGCCGGCACCGCGCGCGTGGCCAACCTCCCTCCCGGTACGCCGGTTTCGCCAGGCGGAACGACGCTGCGCGATTTGCAGGATTTGTTGCCGGCGCGCGAATAACGGGTGCTTGTCACGCATGCAGGCCGCGTAGAATAGTGGCCTGCACCTTCAGGACGATGGCGTTCGCGCCCCCCGCTATCGTCGGACTCGGACAGTCGGACAGTCGGACAGTCGGACCGACCGCGGTCCGTGCGCGCCGGGCGCAGCATGTCCCCCCATCCTGACGAGCCTCCGAGTTGAACACCCCGGCCAGCGACCGGCGCGATCGCCCCCACCCTTCGAATTTTGTGCAGGATGCCGTGTCCGCCAGTTCCGATGTCGTCGCCCGACGCGGCATCGCCCTCCTGACTTTCGCCTTCATCCTGAGCCAGTTCTACCGCAGCTGCCTGGCGGTGATGGCCCCCGAACTGCAGCACGACTTCGGGCTGTCCCCGGCCGGTTTCGGTGCGCTGTCCTCCTGTTTCTTCCTGGCCTTTGCGGTGGCGCAGATTCCCGTCGGCATCGCGTTCGACCGCTTCGGCGTGGGCCGTCCCACCGCGCTGCTGCTGGGCGTGGGTGCGGCATCGGCCATCGGGTTTGTGCTCGCGCCCAGCGGCACCGTGGCCATGCTCGCGCAGATGGGGCTCGGCCTGGCCTGTGCGCCGGTGTTCATGGGGCTGCTGCACTATGCGTCGGAGCAGCTCTCCGAAAAGCAATACATGCGGGTGGTCAGCCGATCCAATGCGATGGGCATGATCGGCGCGCTGTGCGCCACGGCGCCGCTGGGCTGGGCCTCGCAATGGATGGGATGGCGCCCCGCGATGGGGCTGTCGGCCGTCTGCATGGTCGGGGCCTGCTATGGCGTGTGGCGCTTTGTCCGCGACGAGGGCCATGCCGAGGCACGTCACGTGCCGATGGGCGCGATGCTGGCCGGAAGCGCGAAGCTGCTGGCGCTGCGGCCGTTGTGGACGCTGATTCCGCTATGCGTGGCGATGGCCGCCGGCACGGCATTCCGCAATGCGTGGAGCGGACCGTATCTCGCCAATGTCTATGGCCTGAATGCTGGCACGCGCGGCGTGGCGCTGACGTTGCTGAGCCTTGCCGGCTTTGCCACCGCATTCCTCCTGCCGGTGCTGGTGCGCGGCAGCTCGCTCAAGGCGACGATCGGCGGCTGGGCCTGCCTGGCGATGTCGGGCGGCATCCTGCTGGCGATCTGGCCGGACACCGGCGTCGCTGCCGCCGTCGCGCTGATGGCGCTGCTGTCCACAATCGGCATGCTGCATCCGCTGGTGATGGCGCAGGGCCGTGCGCTGATTCCCGCACCGCTCCGGGGCCGCGGCCTGGGCCTGCTGAACACGTTCGTGTTCCTGGGCTCGGCGCTGACGTCCTGGGGCTTTGGCCTGATCGCGAACGCCGGGCATCTGGGCGGATGGACGGTGCCGGGGACCTATGCGGCGATCTTCCTCTCGGCCGTGGTGCTGGTGGCGCTGTCGCTGGTGCCTTATATCTTCAGCCCCACGGGCCTGCCGACGAAGTCGCGCTAGTGCCTCTTCGGGTTTTCCCTTAAGTTCTTCTGCCGACTGCCGTTAGGGTATCCAACGTCCGTATGTGCTGACATTCAGGCGCAGTGCAGACAATGGAGCGGCCGGGTGCCTTCTGGCGCCACGGCATGCCACTCACCAGTGAATCAGGTAGAAGACATGAAGAATCTCGGTATTGGTGTACGCCTTGGCATCGGCTTTGGCGTGGTCTTGCTGTTGTGCACGCTCATGACGGTGCTGGGCGTGCTGCGCCTGCAGGAAGTGGCCGGACGTACGCACGAGATGATGCAGCAGCCGCTGGCGAAGGAACGCCTGGTCAGCGACTGGTATCGGCTGATGTACGCCAGCGTGCGCCGGACCACGGCTGTGGCGCGTAGCAGCGATCCCACGCTCGGCAAGTTCTTCGCCGCCGAAACCAAGACGTCCGCCGATACGATCGCCGCGCTGCGCGACAAGATCCAGCCGATGCTGACGTCCGATGCGGAGAAAGCCGCATTCCAGAAGATCCTGACGGTGCGCAACCCGTACAACGACTCGCGCGACAAGATCACCAAGCTCAAGCAGGATGGCCTGACCGACGACGCCAACAAGGTCCTGGAGGCCGAGTTCGTGCCTGCCGGCGACGCCTACCTGGGCGAGATCCAGAAGCTGCTCGATATCCAGCGCGAGTCGATCGACAGCACCGCCGAAGAGATCAACCGCATCTACCAGACCGCCCGCAACGGGCTGATCGCGCTGGGCATCGTGGCGCTGGCGATCGGCGTGGCCTTTGCATGGTGGCTGACGATCGGCATCACGCGCCCGCTGCACCGCGCCGTGGGCTTTGCCCGCACCGTGGCCGCCGGCGACCTGACCAGCCGCATCGATTCGGACAGCACGGACGAGACCGGCCAGCTGCTGGACGCGCTGCGCGAGATGAACGACAACATCCTGGGCATCGTGCGCGAAGTGCGTAACGGGACCGAGTCCATCGCTACCGGCACGAGCCAGATCGCCGCCGGCAATACGGACCTGTCGCAGCGCACGGAAGAACAGGCGTCGTCGCTGCAGGAAACCGCATCGAGCATGGAAGAGCTGACCAGCATCGTGCGCCAGAATGCGGACAGCGCCAGGCAGGCCAGCTCGCTGGCCGTGAACGCGTCCGAAGTGGCGACGCAGGGCGGCGAGGTGGTGGGCCAGGTGGTCCACACGATGGAAGAGATCAATGTGTCGTCGCGCAAGGTGGTGGACATCATCGCCGTGATCGAAGGCATCGCCTTCCAGACCAACATCCTGGCACTGAATGCCGCCGTGGAAGCGGCGCGTGCCGGCGAGCAGGGCCGCGGCTTCGCGGTGGTGGCAGGCGAAGTGCGCAGCCTGGCGCAGCGCAGCGCCACGGCTGCCAAGGAGATCAAGTCGCTGATCGGGGATTCGGCCGAGCGCGTGGAGAAGGGGTCCCAGCTGGTGTCGCAGGCTGGCCTGACGATGGAGCAGATCGTCAGCGCCGTGAAGCGCGTGACCGACATCATGGGCGAGATCAGCGCGGCATCCGCCGAGCAGAGCGCCGGCATCGAACAGGTCAACCTGGCCGTCACGCAGATGGATACGGTGACGCAGCAGAACGCGGCGCTCGTGGAACAGGCCGCTGCGGCGGCGGGCTCGCTCGAAGAGCAGGCCCAGCGTCTGAAGGAAGCGGTGTCGACGTTCCGGCTGGCGGCCTGACCGCCACCGGGATCTCGCGGTTGCCGGCTACGGGGCCTTTGGCGGGACCATCGCGCCCCGGGCCGGCAGCTGGTCCGCATGTTGCATGGACGGCATCATGTTGCTGTTCAGGTGGAACATCACCCACAGCGATCCTGTCAGCGTGATGACCACCAGCACCAGCGTGAACATCAGCGACAGCATGTTCCAGCCGCCTTCCGAGTGCGCGTTCATGTGCAGGAAGTAGATCATGTGCACCACGATCTGCACCGCGCCCAGCAGCAGGATGACGATGGCCGTGGTCGACGTCTTGTCGAACACCTTGGCCATCACCAGCCAGAATGGGATCGCCGTCAGGAACACCGACAGCACGAACCCCGTCAGGTAGCCGCCCAGCGTGGCGTGCGGCCCGATCTCTTCATGATGGTCGTGGCCATGCCCGCCGGCGTGGCCCCCCAGCGTGTCCTCATGCGCGCTCATGGCAGCGATCCCATCAGGTAGACGAAGGTAAAGACGCCGATCCACACGACGTCCAGGAAGTGCCAGAACATCGACAGGCACATCAGCCGCCGCTTGTTGGCCGCGATCAGGCCATGCTTGCCGACCTGGATCATCAACGTGATCAGCCACACGATCCCGAACGTGACGTGCAGCCCGTGCGTGCTGACCAGCGCGAAGAACGACGTCAGGAACGCGCTGCGCTGCGGCCCGGCGCCTTCGTGGATCAGGTGCGCGAATTCGTACAGCTCCACGGACAGGAACGCCGCACCCAGCACGCCGGTAATGACCAGCCAGATCTGGGTCGGGGCCACGCGGTTCTGCTGCATCTGCAGCATCGCAAAGCCATACGTGATCGACGACAGCAACAGGAACGTGGTGTTCAGCGCCACCAGCGGCAGTTCGAACAGTTCGGCGCCGCTGGGCCCGCCGGCGTATTCGCGCCCCAGCACGCCGTAGGCGGCAAACAGGCAGGCAAAGACCAGGCAATCGCTCATCAGGTACAGCCAGAACCCGAGCAGTGTGCCGTTCTGCGGATGGTGCTCCTCCGTCAGGTAGAACTGGAATTCGGTGGGCTGTGCGCTGCCGGGCGCCGCGGCGCCGCCCGTGGAGAGGGGGAGGGTCGTGTCAACCATGGCCGGCCATCAGGGTGGTGCGCGAGGCTTCCGTCCGGACCACGTCCTCGGCCGGAATGTAGTAATCGCGCTTGTAGTTGAAGGTATGGACGATGGCCGTGATCAGTGTGGCCGCGAAGGACGCCACCACCAGCCACCAGATATGCCAGATCAGCGCAAAGCCGCAGAGGGTGCTGAGGCCCGCCAGGATGATGCCGGCGGCGGTGTTCTTCGGCATGTGGATGGGAATGAACCCTTGCTCCGGCCGCTGGTAGCCGTACTGCTTCATCTGCCACCAGGCGTCGGCATCGTGGACCAGCGGCGTGAACGCGAAGTTGTACTGGGGCGGCGGCGAGGAGGTGGACCATTCCAGCGTGCGGCCATCCCACGGATCGCCGGTGGTGTCGCGCAGGGCGTCGCGGCGGCGGAAGCTGACGAAGAGCTGGATCAGGAAGCACCCGATGCCCAGCGCGATCAGGAACGCGCCGAACGCGGCCAGCTGGAACCAGATCTGCAGCGAGGTGTCCTCGAAATGGTTCATGCGGCGCGTCACGCCCAGCAGGCCCAGCCAGTACAGCGGCATGAACGCGAAGTAGAAGCCGACAAACCAGAACCAGAACGAGCACTTGCCCCAGAACGACACCAGCCGGAAGCCGAAGGCCTTGGGAAACCAGTAGGTGATGCCGGCCATCAGGCCGAACAGCACGCCGCCGATGATCACGTTATGGAAGTGGGCGATCAGGAACAGGCTGTTGTGCAGCGAAAAATCCGCGGGCGGCACCGCCAGCAGCACGCCCGTCATGCCGCCGATCACGAACGTGATCATGAAACCGACGGTCCACAGCATTGGGACCTCGAAGCGGATGCGGCCGTGGTACATCGTGAACAGCCAGTTGAAGATCTTGGCCCCGGTGGGGATCGAGATGATCATCGTCGTGATGCCGAAGAACGAGTTGACGCTGGCACCGGACCCCATCGTGAAGAAGTGGTGCAGCCACACCAGGTAGGACAACACGGTGATCACCACGGTGGCGTATACCATCGACGCGTAGCCGAACAGGCGCTTGCGGCAGAACGTGGCCACGACCTCGGAGAACACGCCGAACACCGGCAGCACCAGGATGTAGACCTCCGGGTGGCCCCAGATCCAGATCAGGTTCACGTACATCATGGCGCTGCCGCCCTGGTCGGCCGTGAAGAAGTTGGTGCCGACGTAGCGGTCCAGCGCCAGCAGCGCCAGCGCGGCGGTCAGCACCGGGAAGGCGGCGATGATCAGCACGTTGGTGCACAGCGACGTCCACGTGAAGATCGGCATGCGCATCAGCGTCATGCCCGGCGCGCGCATCTTGACGATGGTCACCAGCAGGTTGATCCCCGATAACAATGTCCCGATCCCCGCCACCTGCAAGGACCATATGTAGTAATCGACGCCGACGTCCGGACTGTGGAGGATGCCGGACAGCGGCGGATAGGCCAGCCACCCGGTGCGGGCAAACTCGCCGATGAACAGCGACATCATCACCAGGATGGCGCCACCCGTGGTCATCCAGAAGCTGAAGTTGTTGAGGAAGGGAAACGCCACGTCGCGCGCGCCGATCTGCAGCGGCACGACAAAGTTCATCAGTCCCGTCACCAGCGGCATGGCCACGAAGAGGACCATGATCACGCCATGCGCGGTGAAGATCTGGTCGTAGTGGTGCGGTGGCAGGTAGCCGAGGTTGTCGCCGAACGCCACGGCCTGCTGCAGCCGCATCATGACCGCATCGGAAAAGCCGCGCAGCAGCATCACCACCCCCAGCACGATGTACATCACGCCGATCTTCTTGTGGTCGATGCTGGTGAACCATTCGCGCCACAGGTAGCCCCAGGCGCGGTAGTAGGTCAGCGCCCCCACCAGCGCCAGCCCGCCGATCGCCACGGCGGCGAAGGTGGCAAGCAGGATGGGTTCATGCAGCGGGATGGCCTCCCAGGAGAGGCGGCCAAACATCGTCGTGGCGAGATCGGAGCGCTCGGGCATGGTCGTTACCTGGGCCGGTGGCCGATGAAAATTGGCGAAAGCGTTTCGGGTCGTGGACGGCCGGTGGCGGCTATCGCAGCAGCCGCGTGCCGTCGTTCGACACCGGGCCGGCCGCGAAATCCGGCGCATCGATGGCCGTGTTGCTGGCCGTGCAGATGTATGCCGAGGGATCGAACTTGCCGCGACTGGTGTCCAGCGCCATCGTGTCTGAACGGCACGCGCCGCCGTCCACGCAGCGATTCAGGATCGTGTTGTAGAGATCCGGCGCCACGCTCGCAAAGCGCTGCACGGGCACGCTCTCGCTGGGCTCGGCCAGCTTGAGATAGGTCTCTTTCGACAGCGGCGTGCCGGCGGCCTTGACCTGCTGAATCCACCGGTCGAATTCTTCATTGGACAGGCCGTGGAACTTGAAGCGCATGTGCGAGAAGCCCGCACCGCTGTAGTTGGCCGAGAGTCCGTCATAGACGCCGGGTTTGTTGATGACGGCGTGCAACTTGGTTTCCATGCCGGGCATCGCGTAGACCATGCCGGCCATCGCAGGCACGAAGAAGGCATTCATCACCGACGTGGCAGTGATCCGGAATGCGATCGGGCGATCCACCGGCGCGGCCAGTTCGTTCACGGTGGCGATGCCCTGTTCCGGATACAGGAACAGCCACTTCCAGTCCATCGCCACCACCTCGACGGTGAGCGGCGTGGCGTCCGGGGGCACCGTACGATTTGCGTCGAGGTGCTTCAGCGGACGATACGGATCGAGCTGGTGGGTGCTCACCCAGGTCACGGCGCCAAGCGCGATGATGATGAGCAGCGGCGCGGCCCAGATCGCCAGTTCCAGCACGGTGGAGTGGTCCCACTCGGGGCTGTATGGGGCGTTCTTGGCATTTTCCCGATAGCGCCACGCAAACAGCAAGGTCAGCACGATCACCGGAACGATGATCAGCAGCATCAGGCAGGTGGCGATGAGGATGAGGTCGCGCTGGCGCACGGCCATGTCGCCGGATGGCGAAAGCAGCACTGCATTGCACCCGGCCAGCCCCGCGGACAGGCCGAGCGCAGCACATCGCAAAAGCAGTCTTCCCGTCGCACGTTGCGGTTGTGCCGCAGAATCGAAGCGTCGCATGGTCGCGGAAGTGGCGTTTGAGGAACGTCGAGCGCCGCTCGACGCAACTATCTTTCGATTTCCTATGGCAGTTTAGGCGCTATTCTTGTCAGTGACGGACTTTGAGTGCAGTACGAAATCCCTCTCGCGTGCCAAAGGAGACCCCACGATGCCCAGCGTGACTCACCAGCATCGCGCATCGCCGACTGCACCTCCGGCGCCTGGCCACCATCAGGTGGCGCCCGCCGAAATTGCCACCGGGGTTGTCATTGGCCGCGCGTCCGAATACTTCGACTTCTTCGTCTACGGCATTGCCTCGGTGCTGGTGTTTCCCTCGGTCTACTTTCCGTTTGCGGGAGAACTGGCCGGGCTGCTCTACAGCTTCACGATCTTTTCCTTCGCCTTCATCGGCCGGCCGTTCGGCACGGGCCTGTTCATGCGGATCCAGCGCCGGTGGGGGCGCGGCATCAAGCTGACGGCGTCGCTGTTCCTGCTGGGCACGGCCACGGTGGGCATCGCCTTCCTGCCCTCGTACGCGTCGCTGGGCAGCGCATCGATCTATCTGCTGGCGTTCTTCCGCTTCCTGCAGGGCATCGCGTTCGGCGGATCGTGGGATGGCTTGCCGTCGCTACTGGCGCTCAATGCGCCGGCGCACAAGCGGGGCTGGTACGCGATGGTGGGCCAGCTCGGCGCGCCCACGGGCTTCATCGTGGCGGGATCGCTGTTCCTGTTTCTCCACGCCAGCCTGGACCCGAAGGAATTCATCGAATGGGGCTGGCGCTATCCATTCTTCGTGGCATTCGCCATCAACGTGGTGGCGCTGTTTGCGCGGCTGCGGCTGGTGGTGACGCACGAATACACGCAACTGCTCGATGAAGGGGAACTGGAGCCGATCAGCACGCTGCAGATGGTGAATGCCCAGGGCTTCAACATCTTCCTGGGCGCGTTTGCCGCGCTGGCGAGCTATGCGCTGTTCCACCTCGTGACCGTGTTTCCGCTGTCGTGGGTCAGCCTGCATCGGACGCAGGACATCAGCGATGTGCTGGCCGTCCAGATCGCCGGCGCGGGGATTGCGTTCATCGGCACGCTGATCTCGGGCTGGATCGCGGACCGCATCGGCCGGCGTACCACGCTGGCGGTGATGGCGGTCCTTATCGGCATCTTCAGCCTGTTCGCGCCGTGGCTGCTCGATGGAGGCGCGACGGGGCAGGACCTGTTCATCCTGGTCGGCTTCGCCTTGCTTGGCTTGTCGTACGGCCAGTCGGCAGGTGTGGTGACGTCCAACTTCGAACGGCGCTACCGTTACACGGGGGCCGCGTTGACGACGGACTTCGGCTGGTTGTTCGGCGCCGCCTTCGCGCCGCTGGTGGCCCTCGGCCTGTCTTCCCAGTTCGGGCTCGGCGCGGTCAGCGTGTATTTGCTGTCCGGCGTCGTCGGCACGCTGGTGGCGCTGCGCATCAACCGCGTGCTGGGCACACCGGAGGAATGACGGGGCGGATGGTCGACGCGGTTGTCGATGCGATCATCGGTCCCTTCTCATCCCTCTTCATCTCCCCTTCATCGGCCCGGTTTCTTTCCCAAGCCTGTCGGCTGCATCGCCACCTTCGCCGCCCCGGTCCGGGCGGCCTTGCGTGGCTTCGGCATGAGGTCGCTGTTTAGCGCGAATTCGACGAAGGCTCGCGCCGCAGCGGTCCGGTAGGCTCCCTTTCGCTGGAGCAGCGCCGCGCGTCGCGGCGGCAGCGGCGTGTGCAGTGGCAGTATCCGCAGGTCCGCATGATCCGCCGCGATGGCGGCGGGCAGCACCGTGGCATGGCGCCCGCTGCGCACGGCGTCAAGCACTGCGCTCACCGAGTTGGCCTCGATGGTGATGCGCGGCGCGATCCCCAGTGAGCCGAAGTAGCGGGCGATATAGCCGCGCGTCGCAAACTCCCGCGTCAGCATCGCCATCGATTCGTCCGCCAGCGCCGTCGCGTCCAGCGGCGTGCGGCGCCGCGCCAGCGCGTGCGTGGCGCCCACGATATAGGCCAGCGCTTCTTCCATCAGCGGCGTGGCTTCCAGATCGGGCAGATGGATATCGTCGAAGGCGATGCCGATGTCGATCTGGTCGTCGGCGAGCAACGGCTCCACGCGTTCCTGCGGCATTTCCCGCACGCTCAGCGTGATGTTCGGATATTTCGCGTTGAAGGCGACGATCAGTGGCGCGACGAGGTAAGGCGTGAACGTGGGCGTCATCGCCAGCCGCAGATTCCCGCGCGTCAGCTCGCCCACATCGTGAATGGCGCGCCGTCCGGCTTCCAGGTCCTGCAGCGCGCGGCGCGCATGGATAAGGTAGGCCTCGCCGGCATCGGTCAGCCGTACCGTGCGGCCGGAGCGGTCGAACAGCGGCGCGCCAAGCGTTTCCTCCAGCTGGCGAATCTGCTGCGACAGCGTGGGCTGCGAGACGTGCAGCGCCTCCGCCGCACGCGTGAAGTTGCCGGCCTCGGCAACGGCCAGGAAGTAGCGAACGTGACGTAGCAGCATGGGTAGAGGTATTGGTATTGCCAATGGCAAGGATAATAAACCGGTCTTTGACCCAATGGCCGATTGCCGCCATGCTTGCATCCGACGTGATCCCAGCCGAATCAGCCAGAGGGAGCATCCGGTGAAAGACCTGATCGAAGGAATTCTGAAGTTCCAGCGCGAGGAATACCCCAAGCGCTCGCAGCTGTTCAGGCAGCTGGCGACGCAGCAGCATCCCAGCGTGCTGTTCATCGCCTGCTCGGACAGCCGCGTGGTGCCCGAGCTGCTGACGCAATCCGAGCCCGGCGAGCTGTTCGTGATCCGCAATGCGGGCAATATCGTGCCAGCGCACGGGCTGCAGCCCGGTGGCGTGTCGGCCAGCGTGGAGTACGCCGTGGCGGGGCTGAAGGTTCGCGACATCGTGATCTGTGGCCATTCCGACTGCGGTGCGATGACGGCGGTGGCCACGTGCCAGTGTCTCGACCATATGCCTGCGGTGGCCCAGTGGCTGCGCCACGCCGATGGCGCCAGGCGCATCAGCCTGGCCCGGCCGCACGCATCGGACCGCGATCGCGTGGACGACATGGTGCGCGAGAACGTGGTCGAGCAGCTCGCCCATATCCAGACCCATCCTTCCGTGGCGCAGGCGCTGGCCGAGGGCCGCGTGGACCTGCACGGATGGATCTACGACATCGAGACTGGCGGCATCCTCGCTCTCGACGCTAGGACCGGCAGGTTCGTGCCGCTGGCGGACCATCCGGAGGTCTGCGCGACGCCCGCGAGCGCGCAAGCCAGGACGGCCTGATCTCGGCCTGACCTCGCGTCAATCCCACAAGAACGCGAATCGAAGCTCCCGCAATCTTGCGGTGCGGCATGGCTGGATGTCCTGAATGGAAGACATCCAGCCGCGTTGCAGGCAGCCAACATACCCCCTTCAATCCAAATTGCGCGGCGGCGTGCGCCTGATACGCTGCCGGGTGCAGTCCTCATCCCACAACATAGTCGGAGGCGTACATGCGATTCAGGGGTCTTGTTGCAGCCGTTGCCGTAGCCGTTGCGTGCAGTGTCTCTCATGGCGCCCTGGCGGCCGCGCCGACGATCACGGACCTGCCGGTCAAGCTCGGCGACTCGGTGGAAGACGTCAAGCGCGCACTGGGCACGACGTTGGAACCGGAGCCGATGGAGAGTGCGGTGCCCAATATGCCGGGCCGCCCGAAGAAATTCCAGCTCCGCCTGAAGACCCGGGGTATCTGGGTCTTCTTCGAAAAAGACCGTGTGGTGACGTATCGCATCGACGCACCGTTCCGTGGCAGCGTGGGCGGCGTGAAAATCGGCGACGACGTCAGCAAGCTCAGGAAGCTTCTGGGCGAGCCCGTCAAGGTCAACAACTTTGCCGGGCGCACCCGCTACACGTACTACTTTGACGATGAGACGACGACCAACATCGTGATGTCGGAAGACGATGCGGTGGAGACGATCTTCTTCATCAAGTAGCCGCACCAACGTGGCGCCACCGCGCATGGACCTCGTCCGCACCATCGTTATTGGCAATTCCGGCGCCGGCAAGAGCTGGCTGGCGGCGCGTATTGCGCAGCGGATGCAGGCCCCATGGATCGACCTGGATGGGCTCAACTTCGAGCCCGGTGGCTATGACCTATCGCGTCCGCGCGAGGTGGTGCTCGCGCTGGCGCAGCAACAGGCCGCGCAGCCGCGCTGGGTCATCGAGGGCATCTACGGGTGGATCGTGCGCGAGATTGTCGGCCATGCCACCGCGCTGATCTGGCTGTGCGTCGACGAGGACGAATGCGTCGCGAATATCCACCAGCGCGGCATGCGCGGGGGCGCGAGCGAGCAATCGTTCGCGGACCTGATTGCGTGGGCGGAAAGCTACCGCGGCCGCGACGGGTCCAGCGCCTTCCTGGCGCATCAGCAAATCTTTGAAGCGTTCACCGGTGACAAGTACCGCATCCGGCAGCGAAGCGATGCCGTCGATTTGCTGGGCACCATCGACTAAGACAGGGCCGTCTGCAGACTTCCCGGCCGGCGTATCATGGCGGTGTCTTCACCTCGCCGCCATTGCCCCCATGCCCCCGCGCATCAGCGAAGAAATCACCTTCCGCAAGCTTGAGGCCCTGCTGGCCTTCATGGAGACCGGCAACCTGGCCAAGGCCGCCGAAGCGCTGGACGTCAGCGCGGTCAGCGTGCATCGTGCGCTGCATTCCCTCGAGGAAGGCATGCGCTGCGCGCTGTTCCGCCACGAGGGGCGCAACCTGTTGCCGACCGAAGCCGCCCACGTGCTGGCCGATGTGGCGCGCGACGTGCTGAAAACGATGTCGGACGGCATCCGCATCACGCGCGAGGCGGCGGGCTATTCGGCCGATCAGCTCAAGATCGGCTCGCTCTATTCGCTCACCATCAGGACGGTGCCGCAGGTGGTGATCGGCATCAAGATGCGCCGCTCGGCGCTGCAGACGGAACTGGTGCTCGGCTCCAACGCGGACCTGCTGTACAAGCTCAGGCAGGGCACCATCGACGCCACGCTGATGGCACTGCCGGAGCCCGACGCGGAGATCGAGTCGATCCCGATGTTCGAGGACGACATCTTCTTTGCCACGCCCGCGGATTCCCACTATGCGCAGCTTGAAGCCATTGACCTGCGCGCCTGCCGCGACGAGCCGTTCGTCTCGCTGGGCGAGGGCTTCGTGACCTCGAGTGGATTTGCCGAAGCATTCCGCATCGCCGACTTCATGCCGAACGTGGTGATGAAGGTCGGCGATATTTTCTCGCTGATGAACCTTGTGGGCGGCGGCATCGGCTACACGCTGTTGCCGGGCCGCGTGCGCGACGTGTTTGCGAAGAACGTCGCCTTTGTGCCACTGACGCCGGAGTACGGCCTGAAGCAGACGATCGGGCTGAGCTTCCTGCGACGGCGCGAGCGCGATCCAAACCTGCTCGCGCTCGCCGCCGTCTGCCGCATGCTGACTCAATCGGACGCTGCGCGCATCAGTTGACCAGCGCCTTCGTCGCCAGGAACAACACCGAGGGGCCCATCAGGCAGCCGAGCCCGGTGTGGAACGTGGCCACCAGCGCGCCGTAGGGCACCAGCCGGCGATCGGTCGCGGCCAAGCCTGCGGAGACGCCGCTGACCGTGCCGGCCAGACCGCCGAATACCATCGCCGCGCGCGGATTGTTCGGGCCCAGGAAGCCCGCCGCGAACGGCGTGCCGACCATCACGATGATCGCCTTGACCAGGCCGGTGGCGATGGACAGTGCGATGACGTCCGAGCTGGCGCCCAGCGCGGCACCGGTCACCGGACCCACGATGTAGGTCACCGCGCCCGCGCCGATCGTGGTCATGCTCACCGCATCGCTGTAGCCGAACGCGTGCGCGACCGTCGCCCCGACCACGAACGGGATCACGGTGCCCAGCAGCAGCGATACCGCGCCCACCAGGCCCGCCTTGCGCGCCTCCGTAACCTGCACTTCGAACGCCGTCGCGACGATGGCGAAGTCCCGCAACATCGCGCCGCCCATCAGGCCGATGCCGGAGAACAGCGTGAAGTCGGCAAGGCCCTTTTCCTTGCCCGTCATCACCCCGCCGTAGTACGCGAGGCCAAGCCCGATCAGGATGGCGATGGCGGACGCATGGATGCGGCCGGCGGTGAGGCGTCGCGACACTTGCGACGATACCCACATCACAATGCCCACCGTGGCGAAGGCCGTCACCAGCCCGTTGTGCAGCAATACATCCTGAAGCATGTGAATCAGCGAAATCGAGGCCATGTTCGTCTCCCGGATCAGCGATGGGCTGCCATTTGCGTCGATACCGGCGCGGGCGGGGGCGTGGCCCCGTCGTCCGACAGGGGCGGCAGCGGCTCGTGGTCGCCGGTGCGGCTCAATACCGCGATGCAGCATGCCGCGGCCAGCACGGCTAGCACGGCGGCCAGCAGCGCGACGGGCCCGCCGCGCAGCGCGGCCACCACGTTTTGCTGCGCCGCCATGGCCACCACCACCGGGATATACATCGCGCCCCAGAAGCCGACGCCGGCTTCAGTCTCCTTCGGCAGCAGTCCGCGGTTGTGCAGATAGAGGCGGATGGCGATCAGCAGCAGCATGGCGATGCCCACGCCGCCCACATTGGCCTTGACGCCGATGGCAATGCCAAGCAGGTCGCCCAGGAACAGGCCGGCGAGGTGGCAGAGCGCCAGCAGCGCAGTCCCATAGATGATCATGTTGTGTCTCCTGTGTGGCTGTCGGCATCGGCGTGGTGTGAGGGGGCCGGGGCTCGCAGCCTGATGTTTTCGGTCGTGCCCGCCAGCGAGGGGAGGGGAAGCGCAGGGGAAGGGCGCAGGGGGCACGGCTGGATGCTAGGGAGCCGGCCCGGTCGCATCAATCAACCCGGCGCGTGGATCGTTACGCTCTGGTTAATCCCCCGCGTGCGCGCCATTACACCCAGCGTAACGATCCGTCGCCGGGCGTGATTGTTTGCCTTGCGGACCGGACGTATCGTGTCCAGCATCGACAGACACACGGCGAAGCCACGGAGACGACGCGATGCCAGATCCAACCCGACAATGGGACACCCGCCGCGCGGAGAAACGTCGCCGCCAGGGCCTGGGCGCACGCCTGGCCAGCGGCAAGGTGGTGCCCACCGAGGACATGGTCCCGTTCCTCGAAGCGATCACGATGCCTGGCGACCGCGTGGTCCTGGAGGGCAACAACCAGAAGCAGGCCGACTTCCTCTCCCGCTCGCTGGCCGAGGTCGACGCCGCGAAGGTGCACGACCTGCACATGATCATTCCCAGCGTGAGCCGCGTGGAACACCTGGACCTGTTCGAGCGCGGCATCGCCCGCAAGCTGGACTTCGCCTTTGCCGGCACGCAGAGCGTGCGGATCTCCCAGTTCCTGGAGGACGGGCAGCTCGAGGTTGGCGCCATCCACACCTATATCGAGCTGTATGCGCGGCTCTATGTCGACCTGACGCCACAGATCGTGCTGATCGCCGGCTACAAGGCCGACCGTGACGGCAACCTCTATACGGGCGCCAGTACGGAGGACACGCCCGCGCTCGTGGAAGCCGCCGCGTTCCGCGACGGCATCGTGATCGCGCAGGTCAACGAGATCGTCGACGATCCGGCCGACCTGCCGCGCGTCGATATTCCCGGCTCCTGGATCGACTATGTGGTGCAGGCGGACAAGCCGTTCTTCTGCGAGCCGCTGTTCACGCGCGACCCGCGCTTGATCAAGCCGGTGCACGTGCTGATGGCAATGATGGCCATCCGTGGCATCTACGAGCGCCATCAGGTGCAATCGCTCAACCACGGCATCGGCTTCAATACCGCAGCCATCGAGCTGATCCTGCCGACCTACGGCGAATCGCTCGGGCTCAAGGGCAAGATCTGCAAGCACTGGACGCTGAACCCGCACCCGACGCTGATTCCGGCCATCGAATCGGGCTGGGTGGAGAGCGTGCACAGCTTCGGCAGCGAACTGGGTATGGAAGACTACGTGGCCGCGCGGCCCGACGTCTTCTTCACCGGCGCGGACGGCGCGATGCGCTCCAATCGCGCGTTCTGCCAGCTGGCGGGCCAGTACGCGGTGGACCTGTTTATCGGCTCCACGTTGCAGATCGATGGCGACGGGCATTCGTCTACCGTCACGCGCGGCCGCCTGTCCGGCTTTGGCGGTGCGCCGAACATGGGCCACAACCCCGGCGGGCGGCGCCATGCCACGCCGGCATGGCTGGACCTGATCGAGACCGACGACCCGCTCGCGCGCGGCCGCAAGCTGGTGGTGCAGATGGTGGAGACGTTCCAGGCCGGCGGCAAGCCGACGTTCGTCGAATCGATGGATGCGGTGCAGGTGGCGAAAGATAGCGGTATGCCGCTCGCGCCCGTGATGATCTATGGCGACGACGTGACGCACGTGCTGACCGAGGAAGGCATCGCCTATCTCTACAAGGCGCGCTCGCTGGAAGAGCGTCGCGCGATGATCGCCGCCGTGGCCGGCGTGACGCCGATCGGCATGCGGCATGATCCGGCCACCACGCGCAAGATGCGCAGCGATGGGCTGATCGCGCTGCCGGAGGACCTGGGCGTGCATCGCGCGGACGCCACGCGGTCTCTGCTGGCGGCCAAGAGCATGGCCGACCTCGTCGAATGGTCCGGCGGCCTGTACACGCCGCCGGCACGCTTCAGGAGCTGGTGATGGCACGGCAAGGGTTGCAACGGCTGGCGAAAATCGAGGCCGATCCGGCGGCGGAAGCCATCGGCGATCTGGCGGTTGGCGTGCTGGTCGACGAGGCCACGCTGACGCCGAAGCCGGGACTCGTCGATGCGCGCGGCAGCGGCGCACACCGCGATCTCACGCTCTCGCTGATGATCACCTCCGCGCACAGTCTGCGTGAGGCGTTCGTGGCGATGGCCGAAGCGGGGCGGCATGCCATCGGTCTCGATGGCGGATTGCGCGAGCGGCTTGGCGCGCTGGGCCGCGAGGCGGAGGCGACCATGCTCGCCGCGACCGGTGGCGTCAACACGCATCGTGGCGCGATCTGGTGCCTCGGGCTGCTGGCTGGCGCCGCGGGCTGGCTGCGTGCTGGCGCCGGCGTCCATGCGATTGCCGACGCGGCGGGCGCCATCGCGCGGCTGAGCGATCGGCATCGCCCCTCGCACACCGGTAACAAGGGCGAGCTTGCATGCAGCGCGTACAACGTGGGCGGCGCGCGGGCGCAGGCCGAGGCGGGATTCCCGCAGGTCCTGCGCTACGGCCTGCCGATGCTGCACGCCAGCCGCGCACGCGGCGACGCGGAGCCCAGCGCGCGCGTCAACGCGCTGCTGGCGATCATGGCGTCGCTGGACGATACCTGCGTGCTGGCGCGTGCCGGGCGCGAAGGGCTGGCGCATATGCAGGCGGGCGCCGCCGCCATCCTCGATGCGGGCGGCATCGGCACGCTGGCCGGGCGTCGTGGCCTGCGCGCGCTGGAAGCGGGCATGCTGGCCCGCAACGCATCGCCGGGCGGCGCGGCGGACTTGCTCGCCGCCACGCTCTTCCTCGACCGGCTGCAAGCCGCTCAATTCGCCAACCAATGCGGCAACCCACGCGGCAACGAACGCGACGACGCACGCGACGACGCACGCGGCAACCAACGCGGAGACCAATGATGGAACAGCTCCAGTTCGAATATCCTGCCGGCGCACCGGCCCGTCAGCGCGTGCTGGTAGGGGTGGTGGGCTCCGGCGACCTCGAAGTGATGATCGAACCCGGCGATGCCGGCAAGACATCGATCCACGTGACGACCTCGGTCGACGGCTATGCGCGCGTGTGGGATGCGCAGCTCACGCGCGTATTCAGCGCGGAGCCGCGTGCGGCCATGCGCATCCGCATCCATGATTTCGGGGCCACGCCGGGTGTGGTCGGCATGCGGCTGGCCGAAGCCTTCGAAGCCCTCGACTCGTCTGGCAATGCCGGCAAGGGGGACGCATGAACCGCGACGCACTGCTGGCCCGCGAGAGTTTTGTCGAACTCGGCGCGCGTGCGCGGGCGCGCGCCTTGCTGGATGCCGGATCGTTCCGTGAACTGGCCGGTCCGTTCGATGGCCTGAGGTCGCCGTGGCTGGAGCGCCAGGGCGTGGTGCCACAGGGTGACGATGGCGTCATCGTCGCCAAAGGCACGATCGATGGGCACCCGGCCGTCGTGCTAGCCATCGAAGGCGCCTTCCAGGGCGGCAGCCTTGGCGAAGTCGGCGGCGCCAAGATCGCCGGCGCGCTGGAGCTGGCGGCCGAGGATAACCGGCAGGGCATCCCCATGCGCGCGGTGATCCTGTTCGAGACCGGTGGCGTGCGGTTGCAGGAAGCCAACCTGGGCCTGGCCGCCATTGCCGAGATCCATGCCGGCATTGTCGACCTGCGGCGCTACCAGCCCGTGATCGGCGTGATCGCCGGCCAGGTGGGGTGTTTCGGCGGCATGTCGATTGCGGCGGGGCTGTGCAGCGCGCTGGTGGTGACGCGTGAAGCCCGGCTGGGCCTGAATGGCCCGGCGGTGATCGAGCAGGAAGCGGGCATCGCCGAATACGATTCGCGCGACCGGCCGTTTATCTGGAGCTTCACGGGCGGCGAACAGCGCATTGCCACGAGTCTGGCGGATCGCTATGTCGACGATGACAGCGCGACCATCCGGCAAGTGGTGGCGGAGCTGGTGTCATCGCCGACGCCGTCCGTGCCGCGCAGCGCGCGGCAGGACGCTTATCTGGAACGTCTGGCGGGCTACAACCCCGCGGTGCAGGCCACGCCGGAGACGGTCCGTACGCTTTATGCGCCCCTGGTTGCCGGAGATTCGCAATGAGCACCGATATCAAGACGTCCCGGGGCGAGGCGTGGCTCGCCGCGCTGAGTGGCAACGCATCGCGCCTGCCCGGCTATCCGCCGTCGATCCAGGTGGCGGATGCCGAAATCGCCGGCCGAATGGCGCGGCTGATCGCCGTCGTGCCGGATGCGGACAGCCCCTATCCGCGTGCGCGCCAGGGCGAGGTGGGCCTGCTGGAGGGCTGGTCGCTGGCCCGTGCCGTGCATGAGGTGGTCGCCGCGGACCGCGACGCGCCGGTCAAGCGCGCCATCATTGCGATCGTCGATACGCCCAGCCAGGCCTATGGCCGCCGCGAGGAGGCGTTCGGCATCCATCAGTCGCTGGCCAGCGCAGCGGATGCTTACGCGACGGCGCGGTTGCAGGGCCATCCGGTGATTGCGCTGCTGGTGGGCAAGGCGATGTCCGGCGCGTTTCTCGCGCACGGCTATCAGGCCAACCGGATCCTGGCGCTGGCCGATCCGGGAGTGCAGGTCCATGCGATGGGCAAGGAGGCGGCCGCGCGCATCACCATGCGCAGCGTCGACGACCTGGAAGCGTTTGCCGCGACCGTGCCGCCGATGGCCTATGACATCGACAACTACGCCACGCTGGGTTTGCTGTGGCAGCGTGTGAAGGTGGCCGACGCGGCAGCGCCGCGTGGCGAGGACGTGGTTGCCGTGCGCGATGCCTTGCAGGCCGCGCTCGCCGATATCGACGCCGATCCGCATCGCGATCTGCGCAGCCGGCTGGGTGGCGAGAACCGCCAGGCATCGGCGCGTACGCGGGAATTGCTGGCGCGCCAATGGCGGGAGTGAAGCCGGAGGCGAGGGCGACATAAGGACGGCATGGCGACGACATGAACATGGCGACAACGCGGATGCGCACCCCGCAGCCCCACGACCTGATCTGGATCGATGACCCGGAAGCCTTCGTTGCCGGTGAGTCGCTGCCGGACTGGGCCGATGTGGCATGGCTGGCGCGGGCGCCAGTGGTGGTCCGGCGTGATCAGGCATCGGACGGCGGGATTCCGGTCGGCCTGCGGGGGCGCTCGCGCGCGCAGCGTCATGCCGCGTGGCTGACGGCCGCGCAGTGCGCGCGCGTCATGTCGCCCGAGGCAATCGCCCGGCAGGCGCGCTGGCGCGATCATCCGCGCCTTGCGGAGATACCAGCGTTGCGTGAACTGTCGCGCGTGGCGCCACGGCTCGATGATCGCCAACTCGATTGGGGCGTGACCGGGGCGATCGGATTTGCGCTCGCGTCGGACATCGACGTGCTGCATCCGGGGAGCGACGTGGACTTGCTCATTTCCTCCCCGACAGCGCTGTCGGATGCCGAGACGCAATGGCTCGGCGCGTTGATCGACGGCGCGCACGAGGCGCGGCTCGACATTCAGGTGGCCACACCATTCGGCGCGTTCACGCTGCGCGAGCGCCTGCGCACTGGCGGCCGCGTCTTGCTGAGGACCGCCACCGGCCCGGTCCTCCGCGCGGACCCGTGGCAGCCGGCATGAGCACGCTGCTGACCTTTCCGGGGCAGGGCGCGCAACGGCCCGGCATGCTCCATGCGCTGCCGGATCATCCTTCCGTCCACGAAACCCTGACGCAAACCAGCGAGGCGCTCGGGCGCGATGTCCTGTCGATGGACGATGCGGCGAGCCTGACGTCGACCGTCTCCGTGCAGCTTTGCCTGCTTGCGGCCGGCGTGGCGACGGCACGTGCCCTGCTGGCCGAAGGCGGGCGGCCCGATGCCGTCGCGGGGTTGTCGATCGGCGCGTTTGCGGCGGCGGTGATCGCCGGGGTGATCGCATACGACGACGCGGCCAGACTGGTGGCGCTGCGCGGCCGCCTGATGGAGGAGGCCTACCCGCAGGGCTATGGCATGACGGCGATCCTCGGACTGGAACGCGGGCCGCTGGAAGCAATCCTGGCGCTGGTGCATGGCGAGGCATCGCCGGTGTACCTTGCCAACCTGAATGCGCCGACGCAGCTGGTCATCGCCGGCACACACGATGCCATGGCTCGCGTGTCCGCGCTGGCGCTGGCCGCGGGCGCGCACGCCGCCAAGCCGGTGGCGATTGCCGTGCCGTCGCATTGCCCGTTGCTGGATGATGCGGCTACCAAACTGGCGCGCGCGTTTGACGGCATCGCACTGCATCGGCCCCGGCTACGGGTGTTCAGTGCCAGCGCGGCGCGGGAGCTGCGCGACCCGGTGCGCATTGCGGCGGACCTCGCCCACAACATGGCCATGCCCGTGCGCTGGCACGAGACGCTGCTGCTGGCGCGCGCCTGCGAGATGCGGCTGGCGGTGGAGATGCCACCGGGCAACGTGCTGACCCGCCTGGGCAAGCTGGTACTCCCGGAGGCCGTGGCCTGCGCGGACATGCGCATGGATAGCGTGCTGGTGCTGATGCACCGGGAGTCTCGCGGCGCGGCGTGACATGGGGTGACGGGGGAAGGCTTGGCGGGGTTGCGCGGGTTGCCGCACGACGCCGGTAGCGGGGCGATGGACTAAGCTAAGACCGGCGACTCAAGGCGGAAGGGGGCAGCGACATGATTACCCTGTATTCGTACCCGGACCTGTTTGGCCTGGAGGACAACAATCCCTACGGCCTCAAGGTGTTCGCGGTCCTTCACCTGTGCCGGTTGCCGTTCACACATCGGCATATCCTGGACACCCGGGCGGCGCCACGCGGCCAGTTGCCGTATGTGGACGATGATGGCGAGACGATCGGCGACAGCGACGCGATCATCCGCCATCTGAAGACGCGCCACCGCCTCACCATCGACGACACCCTGACGGATGCGCAGCGCGACACGGACCACATGGTGCGCCGCACGCTGGACGATCTGTACTGGGTGATGTCGTATTCGCGCTGGCGCGACGAGCGCTACTGGCCGCGCTTCAGGGATGCCTTGCTGCAGACCCACCCGGACCTGAAGGAGGCCGACTTGCAGGCGGCCAAGGCGTACAACGCCGAGCGCTATTACTACCAGGGGATCGGGCGGTACGAGCCGGAAGCGGTGTACGCACGCGGCATCGCGGACCTGACGGTGGTCGCCAACCTGATCGGGGAGCAGCCCTTCCTGTTCGGGGCCGTGCCGACCAGCGTCGATGCGGCGATCTATGGGTTCATCGCCAATATTTACGGCTACGACATCGACACGCCGCTGAAGCAGCATGTATCGTCCCGGCCAAATCTGGTCCGGCACGTCAATGGCGTGCGGTCGGCAATCGGCCAGGTGCCGCTATGAGCTGAGATGTCGCTGAGATGCCGTGTGGATGCAGCGCCCGCAGGCGCGGCCCCGGAAGACGCTATCGCTGCGGCGCGGCGCGCAGCACCCCGGCGGCGATCTCCTGCATCAGCTGGTCCACCATGTCGAGTTCCGGATCGCCCAGTCCGCCATTGAGGCGCGTGGCACCCCAGTCGCCGTAGATCAGGGCGATGCAGCGGTTGCGCATCTTCACGGGCGCCAGCAGGATCGATCTCGCATCGGGAATCGCGTCGCGGTACCAGCGCGGGATGCGGGGCGCGATTTCCGGGTCGGTCGAATCCTCGACCAGCATGGGCCTGGCGGACAAGCCGGCAAAGTGGAAGATGTCCGGCACGAAGCCTTCCTCGAAGGACAGGGCGGCCAGCTTTTCGCGCATGCCGTCGCCAAAACCCAGCCGTGCGTGAAAGCGCTTGGTCGCGGGGTTCAGCATCATGAGGAAACAGCGCGAGCAATTCAGCGCGCGCATGGTCGATTCCAGCACCATTGGCGCCAGTTGCGACACCGACAGGCCGGCGCCTTCGCGCCGGACCTCGGCCAAGCCCTGCCGCAGCCGTTCGAGGGTGTCGTCGGGCTTGCCGGGGTGCGTGGCGGGCGCGTTGTCGTGCGCCGGCGCTTCGGCCTTTGCGATGGACGTATTGAGCACGTCCGCCTGGCGCACCGCGCTGCCCACGTCGCTGCCATGCAGGCCGAGCACCTTGGCGTGCGCCATCAGCAACGATTCGACGGCGTCAGTCGTGCCATCGCGCACCATGGTGGCGGCAGCCTGCGCGGAGACCTGGGCGATGGCGGCCAGCCAGTCGGCATGGGTTTCCAGCACCGTGTCCGGGGACAGCGTCCTGGGCTTCATCGCATGGGCGATCAGGCCGGGCAGGCGCCACTTGCGCGCGGCACCCTCGGCGATCTCTTCCATCGATACGCCCAGGACTTCCTGGCAGGCTTCGTTCTCGGTCATCGGATGCGTGGCGCACATCGCCTCCACGCGCTCCCATTCATCCGGGAAATAGAACACCGGCAGCAGGCGGCTCATGTGGTGCATCAGCGTGCAGACGACCGCTTCCTCGCCCTCGTTGATGCCGTGCGCCTGGCTCAGCGCGCGCGTGATCTCGCCGGCGACCAGCGCACGCTGGAGCGCCTTGGCGGCCTGCGGGCGCTGTGGCGCCACGCCGTGGAAATAGTCGAGCAGCTGGATGCCGAGCGTGAGGTGGCTGACGGCCTCCACGCCCAGCACCAGGATCGCACGCGAGACCGTGGTGACTTCGCCGCCGAAGGACCGGTACATGGCCGAGTTGGCCAGCCGGATCACCTTCTGGGACAGGCTGAAATCGGACAGCACGCTCGTGGCCATCTCGCCGACGGTCAGGTCGGCGTTCAGTGTCTTGAAGATGTTGTCGACGCAGTACTGCAGCGTCGGGAAGTCTCCCTGCTGCGCCATGCGTGCCCACAACGTCTCGAAGAACTCCGTCTTGGACATCAGGCCACCCGCTGCAGGAACACTTCGCCCTGGCCCATGACCAGGCGGCCATCGGTCACGGCCAGTTCGAAGTCCACGGGGCTCAGTGCGCGGGCGTAGCGCCAGCCCTGCACGAGGTCGCAACCCTGCGCGGCCAGCAGGTCGCCCTGCGCGTCGGTTTCCACGCCTTCGGCGATGGCCACGAGCCCAAGCTCGCGCGCCAGCGACAGCACGGCGGAGACGATCGTGCGCGCATGCGGGGAGTCCACCATGTCCGCCACGAAGCTGCGGTCCACCTTCAGCGCCGACAGCGGGAAGCGGCGCAGGTAGGACAGGCTGGAATAGCCGGTGCCGAAGTCGTCCACGGCAAAGCGGATGCCCAGCGCACGCAGCGACATCAGCAGGTCTTCCGCCGCCTTGGGGTCCGTCATCAGCGCGCTTTCCGTGATTTCCAGCACCAGGCGGTCCGCGCCGATGCGCGCGTCGTGGATTGCGTTGCGCACGCTTTCGAAGAAGCCCGGATGCAGGAACTGCACCGCCGAGACGTTGACCGACATGTGGCCCACGTGGATGCCCTGCGCGTCCCAGGCCGCGAGCTGCGCGCACGCGCAACGCAGCGCCCAGGCGCCGAGATGCTTGATCAGCCCGTTCTTCTCGGCCACGGGGATGAACACGTCGGGCCGGATCTCCTTGCCCGCGTGTTCCCAGCGCATCAGCGCCTCCACCGCGCAGACCTGAGCCGACCCCGGCCAGACGATCGGCTGGTAGTGCAGCAGGAACTCGCCGTTCTGCACGGCTTCGAACATGCTTTGCTCGATCTGGAACTGCTCGTCCAGGCGGCGATCCAGCTCCGGGGAATAGACACAGTAGCGGTTCTTGCCGAGCGCCTTGGCCTCGTACATGGCCAGGTCGGCGCGGCGCAGCCACTGCGACTCCGATTGCATGGCGCCGGAAGCAAACGCCAGCCCGATGCTGGTGGTGATGCGCACCTGGCAGCCGCCCAGCAGGAACGGCTGGCGGCAGACATGGATGACGCGCTCCAGGATGCGGATGGCGTCGGCCTCGGCCTCCAGGCCGTCCAGCATCAGCACGAATTCATCGCCGCCCAGGCGTGCCACGCTCTGGCGACCGCGCACGATGTCCTCCAGCCGCGCGCCCACTTCCTTCAGCAGGGCGTCGCCAAATTCGTGGCCGAGGGAATCGTTGATGTTCTTGAAGCCGTCCAGGTCCATCAGGGCGACCGCGAACGGCTGGCCCGCGTCGGGGCCGGATGCATATTCTTCGATCCGCTTGCGGATAAACGCCCGGTTGCCGACGCCGGTCAGCGGGTCCAGGAACGCGCGCTCGGTAAGCTCGCGTTCGCTCTCCACCCACTCGGTGATGTCGTAGCCGAACAGCAGCAGACTGGGTTCACCGGTTCCGGAGGGGTGATGGACGATGCGCAGGTCGAGCCAGCCGCTCGCGCCAATCCCGCCGAAGATGCGCACGCGCTCCCGGCGCGGGGCGCCATCCTGCGCCGTGTCGTGCAGCAACCGGGCGACGCGGTCGCGCGATTCCAGCGCGATGATGTCCAGCACGGAGGTGCGCAGCAGGTATTCGTGGGGGTAAACCAGCAGATCGGCCGTGGCTTCCGTGGCTTCGAGGATGCGACCCTGGATGTCGACCCGCATGGCCAGCGCGCCGGAAGCTTCCAGCAGCGCCCCGGCCTCGCCCGTGGCCGGGCGGGCGCCGGTACGTCCGCGGTCCGCGGAGTCTGGCGCCAGGGGAACATCGTATGAAAACGCGGTCATGTTTTCCTCGGCCCGGGACCCAATGGTCGCTGGCCTGATAACGGTAAAAATGGGGAAAACGTTGCGACACCCGGGCAAAGCCAGTCCGGGGCAATTCCGCACCCGGAACATGACCACTGGCTTCGTCAGTGCCGAACGGATCGACAGCGACGATTCTAATACGACCTTGCGCCACGCTGACGTCCGCGGTGGCGATGCGCACCCTGTCGTCGGCGCGGCTACAACACGACGCCCCGTGCATGGGCTGGCCGCGGCGATTTTGGGATTGACACCGTTACGCGAAATGCGGACACTCACCTTCATGTGCTACCTCGACATCCGCACCGGCTCCCGCAGCGACGTCCATCTCGACGTCCGTAGTGCCGCCCGCATTGCCGCGATTATTCGCACCATTCCTCGAATGGTGGGTTAGCGCGCGTCGACAGGTAGACAACACAACCCGCCCACCGAGGCGGGTTTTTTGTGGCCGCCTCCCGGGTATTTTCCCCTTCAGGAAGGAGCGCCCCATGTCGTTAACCGCCGCCCGAACCACCCCGCCATCCGCCGCGCGCACCGCGCGGCCCTCCACGCTTTCCGCCGCGCCGCCTCTCGCACCGCCATCCTCCGCCCGTCCGCCAGAACCCCGAGCCCGGGACGCCGATGGCTACCTCAAGCGCATCCTGACCGCGCGCGTCTACGACGTGGCCAGGGAGACCGCGCTGGACTCCGCCCCCGGGTTGTCCGCCCGCCTGGGCCATCGGGTCCTGTTCAAGCGCGAGGATCAGCAGCCCGTGTTCTCGTTCAAGGTGCGCGGCGCGTACAACAAGATGGTCAACCTGCCGGCGGATGCGCTGGCGCGCGGCGTCATCACCGCCTCCGCGGGCAATCATGCGCAGGGCGTGGCGCTGTCGGCGGCCCGGCTCGGCGTGCGGGCGATCATCGTGGTGCCGCTCACGGCGCCGCAGGTCAAGATTGATGCGGTGCGGACCCATGGCGGGGCGATGGTGGAGGTCGTCCAGGCCGGCGAATCGTATAGCGAAGCCTGTGACCACGCGCTGATCCTGCAGCGCGAGCACGGCATGACCTTCATCCCCGCCTTCGATGATCCCGATGTGATCGCCGGGCAGGGAACGGTCGGCATGGAAATTCTGCGGCAGCATCGCGGGCCGCTCGATGCCATCTTCGTGCCGATCGGCGGCGGCAGCATGGCCGCAGGCGTAGCGGCCTACGTCAAGGCCGTGCGGCCGGAGATCCGCGTCATCGGCGTGCAGACTGAGGATTCCTGCGCCATGGCACGGTCGATCGCGGCTGGCGAGCGCATCACGCTCGACGAGGTGGGGCTGTTTTCCGATGGAACCGCCGTCAAGCGCGTCGGCGAGGAGACCTTCCGGCTCTGCCGGGCCCATCTGGACGATGTGCTGACGGTGGATACCGACGCGTTGTGCGCGGCCATCAAGGATGTGTTCCAAGACACGCGCAGCCTGGTGGAGCCGGCCGGCGCACTGGCCGTGGCCGGACTGAAGCGATTTGCCGAACAGGCTGGCGGGGCGCCGCAAACGCTGGTTGCCATCACCTCCGGCGCCAACATGAACTTCGATCGCCTGCGGATCGTGGCGGAGCGGGCGGAAGTGGTGGAAGCCGCCGCCCGCTGAGCACGATTCAGCGATTCAGCGGACCACGGCCGCCGGCAGCCGGAACGACGCCACCGACGCCCGCAGCACGCCGGCCTGCTCTTCGAGTGCCTGCGCGGCGGAGGCGGCTTCCTCCACCAGCGCGGCATTCTGCTGGGTGACCTGGTCCATCTGGTTGACGGCCAGGCTGACCTGCTCGATGCCGGCACTCTGTTCGGTGGACGCCGCGCTGATTTCGCCCATGATGTCCGTCACGCGGCGAACGGCCTGCACCACGTCGTGCATCGTCGAGCCCGCCTGATCCACCTGGCGCGTGCCGGCATCCACGCGGCTCACCGTATCGTTGATGAGTTGCACGATTTCCTTGGCGGCCGATGCGGAGCGCTGCGCCAGCGCGCGGACTTCTCCCGCAACCACCGCGAAACCGCGGCCCTGTTCGCCCGCCCGCGCCGCTTCCACGGCGGCGTTGAGGGCGAGGATATTGGTCTGGAACGCGATGCCTTCGATCACGCCGGTGATGTCGCCGATGCGGTGGAAGCCAGTTGGTTGGTATGGATTTCGCGGATGTCGGCGTCGGACGCACGCATGCCGACGACGCCGATGATGCCGATAGCGGTCAGCAGCGCGGCGAGCAACGTGAGCGCGGCATTGAGGCGGAGACGGATGGAGAGCTTGTTGAACATGGCAGGGGAGAGATCCGCGATGACGCCTTTAACGGCGGCCCTCCACATGCGCTGTAGCCCCGATTGCAATGTCCACGAATGTGCACACCACAAACGAAAAACGGCCCCGAAGGGCCGTAGTGCGATGTTGCGCGAAGTCTTGCGTTCGCGCGTCAGAAATCTTCCGCGTCGACGTCGTAGTTGGCCGGTTCCCAGCGGATCGCCAGCAGCGCAATCAGCCCGGCCAGCGGGGCCAGCGCGATGACCCAGAACACCTTGGTGCTGAGTGCGGCAGCCAGCACCGGGAACAAGAACAGCGACACCGTGGAGCTGGCGCGCATCAGCGTCTGGTTGAAGCCCACGCCCACGCCGCGCAGCGAGGTCGGATAGCTCAGCGACGCGTAGGTCATGGTGTGCGCGCCCGGGCCAAAGCCCTGGCCGAACAGGAACAGCGCCAGGAAGCCGATGGCGGCCACCACCTGCGGGGCACCGGCGGGTTTGCCGACCAGCGCCAGGCCGATCAGCGCGGCCAGCTGGAAGGCATAGCCCGTCACGGTCAGCTTCCAGGCGCCGGTCTTCGGCACCAGGTGCACACCGATCAGGCCGCCGACAAACGCGAACAGCAGGTTCAGCGCCAGCGACACCAGGATCGTGGTCAGCATCGATTGCGCCAGGAAGCTGGCGATGATGACCGGCAGGCCAAAGGCCACGGCGTTGTAGGCGAACGACGATGCGATCGACATCACCGTGGCCAGCACGGTGCGGCGTGCATACACACCCTTCAGCAGCAGGCCGTAGTTGCGCCACGACGCCGGCCGCTTGGGCGGCTCCACCACGGCATCGGGCGCGACGACGGCGTCGATCCCGTAGGACTGCCGCAGGATCTTCGCGGCGCCTTGCAGGTCGCCCTGGTTGGCGGCCCAGACCGGCGATTCGCTCATGTAACGGCTGCGCACGGCGATGATGACCAGTGCGGGTACCGCGCCGAAGCCCAGGATGATGCGCCAGAGCAGGCCGCTGTGCGATTGCGGCAGTACCGAATAGCAAAGCAGCACCAGCAGGTAGGAGACGCAGATGGCGGCGTACCAGGTTGGGCACCACATCGCCACCCGGGCGGCCTTGTTGCCCTTGCCCTGCAGTTTCGAGAATTCGGCCAGGAATGCCATGGCTACGGGTAAGTCAATGCCGACCCCCAGCCCCATCACGAAGCGGGCGCCCGCGAGCACGTATTCGTTGGGTGCAAACGCGCAGGCGATGGCGGCCACCACGAAGAAGACCATGTCCGCCATGAACACGCGGTAGCGGCCAATGCGGTCGGTGAAGTACCCGCCCAGGAACGCGCCGACGATGGCGCCGAACGTGATGGCCGACGCCACCATGCCGGTGCCCGCCGGGGACAGGTTGAACTCGCGCGCCACGTCCTTCAGGCCGAAGGCCAGCGCGCCGAGGTCGTAGGCGTCCAGGAAAATGCCGCCCAGCGCAATTGCCACGACGATGCGTGCATTGCTGACGGCTGCGCCGCCCTGGTTGACGAGTTTGGCCACATCGGCGGCGGAGCGGATGGTTGCCTTGGCCGTGGCGGCCGCCGGGGAGGCGGCCTGCGTGGCGGAGGCAGGCGACAGGGCGAGATCGGCTGACATGATGATTGGGGGCGGCTGATGAAGGCGCGGCGGACAGGCGTGATCGGCCCGTCCTGCGAGAAAAAGACCGCCCGATCGTAAGCGAAGGCCACTGCACGGCCAAATGCTTTGTTGTTATATCTTTAGATCAGATGGCGGGGTGCAGTGGGCGCCATTTCTGCCGCAACCTGATTATCATGACGCTGCATTGCCAAATCCAAACATCAAAAAAAGGGGCACCGATGCACGCAATTTCGGCAGGAGGCGGCGGCAGCGAAGCCGGGCAGGGCAATACCTCGCTATTACTCGGGCGCATTCTGGTGGGTGCCGGACAAGGCATTCTCCTCTACTGGCTATTTCGGGAACTGGCCGCGCGCACCTTGCTGGCGCAGAGCCCGTTTTATGGTCCCCTCCTGCTGGTATCGCTGCTGATTCCGCCGGTGGCCAACCTCGGCTTTGCGCAACTCCGGGCGTCCCGGCTGACCGTCTGGTGCGTCGCGCTCGGCGCGGTGGTGGCCTGGCTGGCCTGGCATAGCGCATGGCGACTGGCCGGTCCGGGGCAGGACGCGGGCCCGCCCGTCGATATCCCAGGCGCATGGGCGGCGGTGTTTCCCGGCGCGACGGCATGGTTTTATGCCAGCGTCTTCGTCTTTATTAGTTACGCGCTGATCGTCGCCGGCGAGTCGGCCGGCACATGGTTTGCGCCATATCCGGCGTATTTCGGCACGGGCTGGAAACTGGGTCTGCAAATCCATCTGGCGGCATTGTTTGCTGTCGTCCTTTATCTGGCCTTTGGCTGGGCGCGGGGTTGTTCCTGTTGCTACAACTCAAATTCCTGGGCGAGTTGCTACGGGAAGCGTGGTTCAACATTCCCGTGTTGACGATTGCCTTTGCAGTCGGACTCCATATCACCGATGTGCGCGATGACTTTATCCGTGGCCTGCGCACGCTGGTGCTGACGCTGTTGTCGTGGATATTGCCGTTGCTGGTGCTGATCGTGACGGGTTTCCTGCTCTCGCTGCTGGTCAAGGGGTTGGCGCCGCTCTGGGCCACGCGCTGGGCGGCCTCGCTGCTGCTGGGCGTGGCGGCGGTGCAGATCGTACTGATCAACGCGGTCTATAAGAGTGGCCTGGGCGAGGGCCCGCTGCCCCGCCTGTTGCGCCGGGCCACGTACGTCGGCTGCCTGACGCTGGCGCCGCTGGTCGCCATCGCTGGCTACGCACTGGCGCTGCGGATCGGCCAGTATGGGCTGTCGGATCGCCGGGTGCTGGTGGCGGCCGCGCTGATCGTTGCGGGTTGCTATGCGGTGGGCTATGCGTGGGCGGCGCTGGAGCGTCATGGCTCGCTGCGGCGCATCGCGCCGACCAATGTGCTGACGGCATGGGTGACGCTGGCGGTGCTGGTGGCTGTCTTTACGCCGGTGGCGGACCCGGCGCGGCTGTCCGTGTGGAACCAGGTGGCACGGCTCAAGGCCGGCAAGGTATCGCCCGAACAGTTCGATTTCCAGTACCTGCAGTTCCGTGCGGCGCGTTACGGCCGGGAAGCACTGGCGAGCCTGCGGGCCGATACGTCCGGGCCCAACGCGGCAACGATTCGTGAGCGCATTGAAGCGGTCACGCAGAAGCGAGCCGCCGGCAAGATCGTGCCGCCCGCCGCGCCACTGGACGCCGCCGCCATCGGCAAGAATCTGACGGTTCGCACCACGGGGCGCGCGTTGCCCGCTACCTTTGTTTCCAACGACTGGCGAAGCGGCAATGCGCAGGGTGGGCTGCCGGATTGCCTGAGATCGGCCGGCGAACGGTGCGATGCGTATATCGTGGATCTGGCTCCGGAGCGCGGACCCGCCGTGATGCTGGTGAAGGCATCGACGCGCTTCGGCGTGTTGCTGGAGGCCGATGAAGCGGGCCTCTGGCGCGTCACGGCCAATTTCTACATGCCACGAGGCTGCGAGGCCATGATGGGCGAGGCCCTGGCACAGGGCAGCTACCGGGCGACGGCGCCGGCCATGCCGGACCTCGACATCAACGGACGACGCCTGCGCCTCCAGTCGACCGACCGGGCGGAGACACCCTGCACACCCTGATAAACGGAGACAACAGCATGACTCAAGAAACAAAAGTCGCATTGGTAACGGGCGCTGCCCGTGGGATTGGCAAGGCCGTGGCCCAAGCGATGCTGGCCGATGGCTATCGCGTGGTCCTGGCGGGCCGGACGGCGGAGACGCTGGAGGCGCTGGCCGCCCAGGCCAACGCTGCGGGGCAGACCGCGCTGGCGGTGCAGTGCGATGTCGGCGATCCGGCGTCGGTGGACCAACTCTTTGCCCGCGTCCGCGAGCGTTTTGGCCGCCTAGATGTGCTCTTCAATAACGCCGGCATCAATGCGCCGGCCGTTCCGATCGACGAGTTGTCGGTCGAGCAGTGGAAGGCCGTGGTCGATACCAACCTGACCGGTGCCTTCCTGTGTGCGCGTGGCGCGTTTGCGATGATGAAATCGCAGGACCCGCGTGGCGGGCGGATCATCAATAACGGTTCGATTTCCGCGCACGCGCCGCGCCCGAACACCGTGCCCTATACCGCCACCAAGCACGCCATCACCGGGCTGACCAAGAGCCTGTCGCTCGACGGCCGCGCATGGGATATCGCCTGCGGGCAGATCGACATCGGCAATGCCGGGACGGATATGGCCAATCGCATGGCGCGAGGTGTTCCGCAAGCCAATGGCGAGATTCGGCCGGAGCCGCTGATCGATGTGGCCCACATCGCCAGCTCGGTGCTGCACATGGCCAACCTGCCGCTGGATGCCAATGTGCAGTTCATGACGGTGATGGCTACCAAGATGCCGTTCGTGGGACGCGGCTGAGCGGAATGGCTTAGTGGCGCGTCTGGGGTTTCCCCAGATGCGCGGCAGCCTTGCCCGCTCCCATCGCGGCGGCGGCGTCCGCGGCCGTCATGCCGCGCTGATCGCGAGCGTCGGGATTCGCACCGTGCGCAATCAGCAGTTCGACGATCTCGGTCCGGTCGAACATGGCGGCGGTCATCAGCGCCGTCCGGCCGTCCGGCGAGGCGCCTTCCACATCCGCGCCGTGGCTCAGCAATAGTCCGATGATGTCCACATAGCCCTTGTAGGCCGCGCCCGCAATCGGCGTCTGGCCGGCTGCATTGCGGAGATCGGGCGAGGCGCCGTGTTCCAGCAGGATGCGGACCGCTTCCGCGTGACCGTGGTAGGCCGCCAGCATCAGCAGGCTGTCGCCCTTCTCGTTGCGCAGGTCCGGTGACATGCCCTTGGCTATCAGCCCGGCCAGCGTGGCGCCGTCACCGTTGCGCGCGAGTTCGAAGACTTGCCCCAGTGCCGCGACGATCCGCGCTTCGTCTTCCGCTGTCAGGGTGTCGGGGCGGTTGGTGTCCTGCGGCTTGTCTCGTGTATCGGTCTTCGCCTTGTCCATGTCATTCCTTTATGAGGTCGCCTCGAAAAGACCTTGGCACCGTTGCCGGTTCGTTTCGATGGCACCTCCTGAAGCTATCGTCGCTATGTTGCCGCGCTTGCCCGGCCACGCCGGCCCGGGCAAGCGCGCGCCTTGCTTACTTCTGACTCTCGATCTTCTCGATGGCCGCGGCCACGCCGGCACCGTAGGCGGGGTCGGCCGCCGTGCAGTGTTCGATGTGGCGTTTCTGGATAGGACGCGACACGCCGTTGATGGAGCGGGCCGTGTTCTCGAACAGCACCTGCTGCTGAGCCGGCGTCATCAGCCGGAACAGGGCGCCGACCTGCGAGAAGTAGTCGTCGTCGACGCGGTGGTTCCAGTGGTCGGCGGTGCCTTCCAGCGTCAGCGGCGGCTCGCGGAAGTCGGGCTGCTCCACCCATTCGCCGCGCGTGTTCGGCTCGTAGGACGTGGTGCCGCCCCGGTTGCCGTCGATGCGCATCGTGCCGTCGCGGTGGTAGCTGTTCACGTGCGTGGCGGCCTTCGGCGAGTTCACCGGGATCATCGCGTGGTTGACGCCCAGGCGGTAGCGCTGCGTGTCGCCGTATGAGAACAGGCGGCCCTGGAGCATCTTGTCCGGCGAGAAGCCGATGCCCGGCACGATGGTCGACGGCGCGAACGCGGCCTGCTCCACCTCGGCAAAATGGTTCTCCGGATTCCGGTTCAGTTCCATGATGCCCACTTCGATCAGCGGGTAGTCCTTGTGCGGCCAGACCTTGGTCAGGTCAAACGGGTTGTAGCGATATTTGCCCGCTTCCGCCTCCGGCATGATCTGCACACAGAGCTTCCAGCGCGGGAAGTCGCCACGCTCGATCGATTCATACAGGTCGCGCTGATGGTATTCGCGGTCGCGGCCGGTGATCTCCGCGGCCTCGGCGTCGGTCAGGTTCTGGATGCCTTGCTGGGTGACGAAGTGGAACTTGACCCAGTAACGCTCGTAATTGGCATTGATGAAGCTGTAAGTGTGGCTGCCGAAGCCGTGCATATGGCGCCAGGTACGTGGAATGCCGCGATCGCTCATCACGATGGTCACCTGGTGCAGCGCTTCGGGCAGGCCGGTCCAGAAGTCCCAGTTGTTCTCTGCGCTACGCAGGCCGGTGCGCGGGTCGCGCTTGACGGCGTGGTTCAGGTCGGGGAATTTCAGTGGGTCACGCAGGAAGAAGACCGGCGTATTGTTGCCGACCATGTCCCAGTTGCCTTCCTCGGTATAGAACTTGATGGCAAAGCCGCGGATGTCGCGCTCGGCATCCGCCGCGCCGCGCTCGCCAGCTACGGAGGAGAAACGCAGGAACAGTTCGGTCTGCTTGCCCACGGCGGAGAACAGCTTGGCGCGGGTGTACTTGCTGATGTCGTTGGTGACGGTGAAGGTGCCGTAGGCGCCGGAACCCTTGGCATGCATGCGGCGCTCGGGAATCACTTCGCGATCGAAGTGGGCGAGTTTCTCCAGGAACCAGACATCCTGCAGCAGAGCCGGGCCGCGCGGGCCGGCGGTCTGAATATTCTGGTTGTCGACGACGGGCGCGCCGAAAGCGGTCGTTAATTTCTTCATAGCGGTTCCTTGATGCGGTGGCAGACACCGGTGTGTCGTGCCTGGACGTTTGTGGGTCAATCGCAGCGCGGGCAAGGCTGCACGGAAGGCGCCGGGGAACTGACTCGCCGGCAGGAGTTGAACTGGACTATCGCAGATGGAATGCGACAAGTCATATCGTATTGATCAATGGAGACGATAGCGCACAGACTTTTCGAATCCGAGTTAAGCGTTTTGAGATGCCGGGGAGATTGACGCGGTGACTAGACCGACCGGTCTCTGCAAATCTCTGACGTGCGGGCGGTGGGGGAGGGCGTCGACGGATGTGCAGACGCGATGTCGACTGAACTGATGTTGACGCGATCTTTACGCAGCGTCGTTTGCTTTTTGCACCGTTTGAATCGGGATTTTTCTACGCTGGCAACAGGTCAATGAAAGTTGCCATCATGTGGATCGCCTATCGGTTCGGCATCGCGGCCATCGCGATGTTTGCCATTGTTGCCCTGTTCTTCTTCCAGTACCGGCTAGCCACCGCGCTGGCCCGCCCGGAGGCCCGTGCCGGGTCCCGGCAGGGCGCGCCATCGGAGGCAAGCCCCTGCGTCGAGGCAAGTTGTCCAGACATTGCGTCGCGCCGATGAATCATCGGCATCACACGTCTTTCGTTGTGCTGACGAGGCGGGCAATATCGTCAGGCCACGCAACCGCGTGGCCATTCCGTCTGACATCCACGTCTGTCCGTCGCCCGCCACGATCAACGCGTCGACGTCGCGCAACGGGGTCAGCAAGCGGCGGCCGGCACGCGAGCCAGCCACCATGATCGCAGCGCCAAGGCCATTGATCTCCTCGACGCCGCGCGCCACCAGCGTCACGCCATGCGGCCCTGCCGCAGGCTGCCCGGTGCGGGGATCGAGGATATGGTGATAGCGTCGTCCCGCCATGACGAAGGCGCGCTCGTAGTCCCCCGATGAAGCCACGACGCCCTCGCTGAGCGCGAGCGCGCCGATCAGTCGGCCGGGCGCAAGCGGATCACGCACACCGATGCGCCAGTCGTGGCCCTGCAACTGCCCACTGACCAGCACGTCGCCGCCGCCATTGATCATCGCGCCAGCCAGGTCGTGATGCCGCAGTAATGCCGCCATGCCAGCCTGAAGGACAGGCAACTTGGCGATCCCGCCAAGGTCGATGCGCATGCCATGTCGCCGCAGGAATGCCGTGCCACGTCCCGGGTCGATCAGGAGGTCACGGTAGTTGACTAGTGGGATTTCGCGAGCGATTTCCACGGGATTGGGGATCATGGGTGCGCGGGGTCGAAATCCCAGCCGGAGAACGCCCCCACGGTGATGTCGAACGCGCCGAGACTGCGCGCCGAGACGTCGCGGGCCATCTGCAGGACTCGAAGCTATGACCGATTCGATTTGACCTATAACGCCGCCGCAAACCGATACTGGCCCCTGCCCTGGGCCTTGGCGCGGTACAAGGCGCGGTCGGCCATGCTGAGAATCGCGTCAGCCGTGTGCGCCTCCGGGCGGACGTGCGCGATGCCGATGCTGACGCCAAGTTGCGCTTGCAGGCCGTCAGGCAGCAGATACGGCGTGCCGACCTCGTGCAGCAGTTCCTGCGCCAGCGCCTGCACGCTGTGTTCGGTCTCGTTGCGCAGCAGGATCACGAACTCGTCGCCGCCGATCCGGTAGACCAGGCCGCGCCCCGGTACGGCCCCGCGCAGGCGTTCCCCTACGCGGATCAACAGCTCGTCGCCGCAGCCGTGGCCGTGAGAATCATTGATGAGCTTGAAGCCGTCGAGGTCCAGGTAGAGCAGGGTCAGGAAGCGCCCCGCGGCCAGCCGCCGCGTGCTGGCATCGCGGATCTCCGCCAGCAGGCTCGCGCGGTTGAGCAGACCCGTGAGGGAGTCATGGTGCGCGCGATGGGCGTTTTCGCGCTCGGATCGCATCGTCGCCACCACCATCGCGTTCATCCGCAAGGACGCATTGGTCATGCTCAGGATGTAGACCGGCAACTGGAGCAGCGTCAGCAGAAACAACGGTTCGGCGGCGACGATGGCGCCCAGGCAGATCGGGCCGAGACTGAGCAGGATCATCAGTGCCGTCATGCGCGGCGCACCGTAGTTACGGAAGCAGATGCCGCCGCACATGGCCGCGCACGACAGGCAGGCCAGCGCGGCCGCCAGCCAGTCGCCGCTGGTGACGCTCAGGTAGGCGCCCAGCCCGACGCTGCCGGCCCAGGCCAGCGACAGCACTAGATGCAGGTCGGTCGGGGTGGGTCGCCCCGCTTGGGCGGCGCGTCGTGCCATGAACAACACGACGATCCTTGACGCGCAGATGCCGGCCTCCAGCGCCAGCCAGGCATAGAACTCGGGCCGCTTCAGATGGAGGGTAATCACCAGCGCCACCATTAGCGTATTGATCACGCCGCCGAAGAAGATCGACAGCGTTCCGAACAGACTCCCGACCAGTGCCTTGCGAATTTCGGCGGGCGTGTCGCGCCCCGGCTCCGCGATCCAGCGCGTGAAGCGCCAGCGCGGGGCACTGTAGGCGTGGCCCGACAGCAGCATGGAGGAGGCGTCGCGTTTGCTCATGCTACGCATTCTGCCAGAGCTGGCGCCGGTTTCGAGGACGGGGGCGGGCATTGTCGTCAGGTGCACGGGTCGCTGCTGCCGAGGTCGTGGCTGCCATAGCGAGCCAGGCAGTGCCACACCCGCTTCAGCGCTTGTGGATCGTGCCGACCCGCGCGCGCTGCCGCGCCGATTGTTGCGGGGGTCAGCTGGCCGTCCGCCGCGAGGACCACTGCTATCGCGGCGATGGCCGCGCCGCGATAGTCGGCATGTTGCTGCAACACCTCCGCCCGGACCGCGAAGCCCGCGTGCCATTCCACGTCGCAGGGCAGCGCGCGTGCCAGCGCCTCGGTCTCGGTACCGCGAAAGCAAGGATCGAGCACGATGGCCTCCACATCCCGGGCGATGACCAGTGGACCATGCACGTGCGCCTCGATATAGTGATCGAGCGGGTCGCCCTGGCCTTGTGCCGCCTCGAGTCGCGCGACCAGATCCAGCCGGGCGGCGACGCCGAAATGGATCGGTTCGAACACGCTGTCCGGATAGCAGAACGTCGTGCGCGCCAGCACCGGGGCCGCCAGCCGCAAATGCGCGGAGCCGAATCGTGGCGATGCGCCGACCGGCAGGTTCCGGTAATTCAGCGCCCCGTACTTGGGCCGGTCCGATGGCGGCGCATCGTCGTAGGCGCGGCCGAAGATCCGGCTTTCCCAGTGCCAGCGGTCGCCGCCGGGATGGGCGGTCAGACCGCCATTGCTGGTGCCGGTCTCGAACTGGGAACGATAGACCCCATCCGCCGCCATGGCCGCCAGCAACGGCACGCCGTCATGCAGGCGGTCCGGATGGAAGTTCAGCGTCACGCGCCACGCCGGGTCGACCGCCGCGCCCGCGCATTGGGCGGCCACATGAGCCAGCGCGCGGGAAGCCGGCGTGTCGGCATTCCCGTCGCCCGTGGCGTCGCCGGCCATACTGCCGGATCGATCGTCGAACCCATCCCCGGACCGAATGTCGCGCATCTCGCCGGATAAAACCGAGGGCGGTTGCGCGCGCCCGCTCACCATGACACCGGCCACTGGTCGCCGATGGCCTGGCCGCCCTGCGCCGGGTCCGTCGTGGCGTGCGCGCCGGTCTCCATGCGGCCGGCAAAGCGGCGCGTGAACCCGGGCGATTCCGGCACGATCACGCTGACGTCGTACCAGCCGCCCGGGCCGAGCGGCCACGGCACCGTCTTGTCCTGCCCCGGGGCGACGTCGATCGATCTGGAGGCATCGCCGTACGCGTTGGCCTGCACGCGGACGCGGCAAGGAACGCCATCAGTGTTGCCAATCGCGAGCGCCAGTGCCTGCCGCGCGGGGTCGTGGCGCAGCGTGGCAACCGGGCCGGGTTGCCCGGTGTGGCTCGGCGCGGTACCGCTGATGTGGCGATGCCAGCCATTCGGGCCGAGCAGCCACAGGTCGTAGCGGCCATCGTCGGCGCCGCAGTCCCACTGGCCAGTCAGCGATTTGCCGGCCTCGATGGTGTAGCGGCGCGGTCCCCGGTCGAGGTGGAGCCGATCGTAGACATGGATCACGGCACCCGCGCGGCCCGCATTCTCCAGACGCAACGTCACGCCCCCAGCAGTGGTGCGGGCATCGGCATGCAGGTGGTAGGGCAGCGCGCGCGAGGGCCGCGTGCCGGACGCCTGCGTCGGCAAGGTCGGCAGCGCGGGCGCGGGCGGCGTGGTGGTGGCCGGCAGGGCCCTTGCGCGAGCGGCCTGGGCTGCCGTGGCGGGCAGCGTCGGCAGGTGGTCCGAGGTGTCCGGGTGGGCGAAGTCGAACGCGCTGGTCAGGTCACCGCAAACCGCGCGGCGCCAGGGCGTGACGTTGGGTTCCTCCACGCCGAAGCGTTGCTCGAGGAAGCGGATCACGGAGGTGTGGTCGAACACCTCCGAATTGACCCAGCCGCCCTTGCTCCACGGCGAAATCACGTACATCGGCACACGCGGGCCCAGCCCGTAGCTGTGATGCAGGTAGGCCGGCGTGTCGTCCTTTTCCACCTGCGTCACCAGCCGGTGATATTCGCCGCGCGTGTCGACGGTGGATTCGCCGGCCAGCCGCGCCCGCGCGGGATTGGCGTGCCATGTTTCGTACGCGGGTGGCGCCGGTGGCGGCAAATGGTCGAAGAAGCCATCGTTTTCGTCGAACATGACCAGCAGCGCGGTGCGGCTCCAGATCTCGGGATTGGCCGTCAGCGCGTCGAGCGCGGCCGCGACGTAGTCGGCGCCCTGCGCGGGGCTGGATGGGCCGGGGTGCTCGGAACCGCGTCGTGTCGGGCAGATCCACGACACCTGCGGCAGCCGGCCCGCCATCACGTCCGCACGCAGCAGATCCAGCCCACGCGTCGTCAGCGCCCGGGCACGCAGCGGATTGTCGTCGCCGACCGGCGCACGCATCGCGTCGCGGTATTTGCGGAATCCGGCCAGCGGGTTCAGCGAGTAGTTGTCGGCGGTGTCCTGGTAGATCTGCCACGAGACGCCGGCCGCCTGCAGCCGTTCCGGATACGTGGTCCATGTGTAGCCGCCACGCGGATCGCCGCCCTCCAGCTTGTTGTAGGTATTGCCCAGCGCGGGACCGTTGCCGCGGCCGTCGGGATCGTTGGTGCCGCCCCAGAGGAAGAGCCGGTTGGTGTTGGTGCCGCCCGTGAAGGATGCGTGATAGGCATCGCACACCGTGAACGCGCGCGCCAGCGCGAACTGAAAGGGCAGGTCCGCCTCGGTGTAGTACGCCAGGCTGTGATCGTGCTTGAACGTCGGCCAGCGATCCATGCGCCCGCCGGACCAGGCGTCCTGCGCGTTGGACCACGTGTGCGGGGTGCCGGTGACCCGCATCAGCGCAAATTGCGTCGTGGTGTCCAGCCGGAACGGCGCCAGCGTGCGCGCGCGCGCCGGGTCGGCGTCATTGCGCTGGTACCAGACGGTCTTACCCCGCAGTCCGGGCGCATCGGGTACCGGGATCGGAAACCGGTCGGCAAAGCCGCGCACGCCAGGCAAGGTCCCGAAGTAATGATCGAACGAGCGGTTTTCCATCATCAGGATGACCACGTGCTCCACGTCGCGCAGCGTGCCGGTGCGTCGCCTGGCGGGAATGGCCAGCGCACGGCGGATGGCGGGGGGCAGGGCGGTCAGGCCGGCGGCGGCGACGCCGGCGCGCAGGAAATGTCGTCGGTCAGGCATGGACGGGGGCGGCCGACGCTCGGCGCCGGTTCGGGTCGGAATGGGGTGATTCTACCGGCGCTGCCCTTACGCCTGTGTCGCGCGACACCGACAGCCACCGCCCATTGCAGGCGGCAGATTGTGGTGGGCGTGGACGGCAACGCGGCGGACTACGTGGTGATTTCCGTTGCCAACGGCGATGCGATCGACGCGAATGTTGTCCCGCGCAGAGGGCGATCCAACCCTGACTCCAACCCTGATGGCGGCGCCCTTTCGTGTTTCGATTCGGGGGCTGTCGAGGCTTGCTTTTCGGCTCCGCTTTTCAACCCCGTTCTTCACCCTCGCGTCTCACCCCTTGATGTCGCGCGGACCGTGGCCGTAGCTGTTGCGCGACCGGATCTGCCCGTCAAGGCCGTGGATCAGCAGTTCCACCTTTTCGCGCTGTGCCAGCCCGGTACCGGCTTCGATGGCCTCGTCCTGCGTGGCGTGGTGCGACTCGGCGTAGCGTGCGCCTTCGTGTATTACGTCCCAACCGTCGGCGTGCGGCACAACATGAAGATTGGATTGCATGGCAACTCTCCGGCCGGAATCTTCCTTCCATTATTGGCGGGTGCCGCGATAACGGCAATCCGGCGCCGTCTGACACGGGCGGCGTGATCCAGACATCGGTGGGCCACGAAGCGACGGCTAATTGGCTTGCGCCAAGGTTTACCGTGCCTTTTCGGACGCCGCTTATATTCTTGTAGGAAAACTGGCGCAGGAGTGGACTATGCAAGCGAGGTTTGCGCGCGGCATTGCGCAGACGCCACTGACGGTGGCGGCCCGGGAATATCTGCTGGCGGAGAAGGCCGCCATGCCCGAGGTCGGCGACCTAGTGACCGTTCTCAGCATTGACCTGGAGACAGAATTCAGCGTCCGCCTGAACGCCGTGGCGGGGCCGGATCTCTGGTACGGCGTCATCTATGCCATCAACCGGGGTGCCGAAATGCTCGTCGTGGCCGAGGGGCTGGAGCTCGACGACGTCGTGAGTGTCCGGCGTCAGGAAATCGCGTCCGTCATCAAGGCGGACCATCATCACTGAATAGTCAATGCGCGGTGGGGGCGGCAACGGCGTTGCCGCGCCGGCCCGGCTCCGGGTATGCTGCGGATGCATATTCGCAGCCATCCCAGCCGGTAGCCGTTTCATGTCTTCGTCTTTCGCCCCCTCCGCCTCCGTTCGCCAGTTTGTCGCCGGTCCTGCCGGCCAGCTCGAAGTCCTGTTCGATACCCCGGCCGGCGCGCCGACCGGCATTGCCGTGGTCGCCCATCCGCATCCGGGCCAGGGCGGCACCGCCGAGCACAAGATCCCGCAAATCCTGGCGCGTACGCTGCAGGCCCACGGCTTTGTCACGCTGCGTCCCAACTATCGCGGCGTCGGGCAGAGCGAAGGGGAATACGACGACGGCATTGGCGAGACGGACGACGTGCTGGCCGTGGTGCGCCACGCGCAGTCGATGCATCCGGGCCTGCCGCTAGCGCTGGCCGGCTTCTCGTTCGGCGCCTTCGTGCAGGCGCGGGCGGCCGCCAGCCTCACCGGGGCGGGCGAGGCCATCGCCCATCTGATCCTGACGGGGATGCCCGCAGGCGCGTTGTCCGAAACGCTGGCCTACGATACGCCGGCCGTTCCGGCCGTCCCCGGCAATGCGCTGGTGGTGCATGGCGAGCGCGACGAGCGGGTGCCGCTGGTCAATGTGTTCGAGTGGGCGCGGCCGCAGGAACTGCCGGTCGTCGTGATGCCCGGCGCGGGGCATTTCTTCACCGGCAGGCTGCCGGCGCTGAGGACTATCGTCGATAGCTACCTGCGGCGGCCGCTGGCCTAGAACTGGTAGACGACCGAAACGTCGCCGGTCAGGTTGGTCGTCCGCTGCACCACCGGGCTGTTCTTCGCGTCGCCGACCAGCGCTGCCACGCCAAAGTCAGCGGTGGCGAACCAGTGCTTGTTGAAGAACCACATCGCTGAAATGCCGCCCCCATAGGACTTGATGCCGGCGCCGGCGCGGTGCTGCGGGTAGCCCGAACGCGCCGACTGCTCGGCGGTGACGCCGAACCATCGGTTCATGTAGGCGGAATCGGCAAACGTCACCGCGGGCCCGACAAACCAGAAGAACTTCTCGGAGAAGCCCGGCAGCGGCATGTAGGCGCCCACGTCGCCCACCCAGCCATTGGCGCCGCCAAACTGCCGCCGGATGTTGGCGCGGATCACCATCGGGAACGACTTCGACACCACATACTCGGCAAAGATTTTCGTCTCCGCGGCCATGCCGATGTTGCCCATGCCGGCCAGATGGTCGTGGTCCTTCTTCTCGCGGCGGCCCAGGTCATAGGTCAGCGCAAGCCCGGCGCGCCAGTGGTCGGTGAAGATGGCGTTCCAGCCAAGGCCCTCGCCTGTGGAAAAAAAGGCGAGGTCGCGATAGCGGATATCGATCGTCGGACCGGCCAGCAGGTAGTAGTCGTTGGCGCCGTCATAGCGTGGGCGCACGCTGCCCGCGGCGCCCAGCCGGATCTGCCATGTCGGCGGTTCGCCCTCGAACATCTTTTGCAGCGGAATCCCGACCGAGTATTGCCATTCGGCCAGCGGCGCAGGCGTTTGCGCGTGGGCCCTCGGCGCGGCGATCAGGGACATCAGGGCCAGCAAGGCAAGCACCAGCCAGAGCGCACCCGACCGTGAGACGGGCATACGGAAGACGGGAAGACGGAATCGCCGGCGGCGCACCACGCAGGCCTGGCATTCGGACATCGACGACACGTGAGCCCTCCGGTTGTTCTTGCTCGCTCCCTGGGACGGATCGACTGGGAAGAAGTCAGCGTACTTCGCCATCGGGATGGCGGCCACTTATCTTTTCACTGGCGCGCCGCCCGCACAACTTCCTCAAATCCCACATCCGTGTAGGAAGGACGCCGATTTCGGCGTTCCGGGGGCCTGCCTACTATCCAGTCAGGTGTCCGCCACGCGATTCCTGCGTGGCGGGCTGTAATGCGTCCGTGACGTGCGTCCGAGACATTCAGGTGATCGGCCAGCCGACGGCAGGGCACACGGTCTGCTCATGGCGTCGGTTCATGCGGCGCCGGCAGTTTCCTCAGCCTAGTACCGATCGTCCCTCTCGTCGACGCGCCAGTCACGCCGCATGAGCAGGAACGTGAACGAGGTGGACCAGCCGATCAGCATCAGGCCCACGAGCGGCTGCACGGATGCCAGCAGCCGCAGTTGTCCGACCGGGAAAATGTCGCCGATGCTCTGCGTGGTGAATGTTTCCAGCGAAAAATAGATATAGGCGATGACACCGTGATCGCGCATGCCCTGCAGCTCGCCGATGCCGAAGACATCCGAGCCGAGCCAGTAGCCCATGCTGAACACCATGGCTTCCAGGCAGTGGGCCACGATGATCAGCAGGATCATGGCGCCGATATTGACCTTGCCACTCAGGCGCTTGGGGTGGAAGGCGGAGATCAGGCGCAGGGCCTCATAGTGGAGCCCGACGCAGAGGATGGTCAGGCCCGCAGTCAGCGCGATGGCGATCAGATAATCAGTGGCCGTCTCAGGCATCTTCAATCTTCCGCGGCGAGTGACAGGGAAGTCGCCAGACTATATGGCCGTTCGCAGGCTGTAAATGCGGGGTGCGTCATGCGGCGCACCCCGGCCCCCTGTAGGTTGCCTGGCGCGGGGCAGGTCATGGGAAAATCGCCAACGCCGGCCGGCGACACCAGCATCGGCACCGGGATCGGGAGACAGCGATGAAGAGCACGGACGGCGCGATGCCGGCGGCCAGCGTCGACGGCACCGGGCCAGGTTTTCTTGCCGGCGGCGGCGAGATGGGCGCGCTGATTCGTGGCTATGACTGGTCGCAGACGCCACTCGATGTGCCCGAGCGCTGGCCGCAAAGCCTCAAGACCGCGATCCGCATCATGCTGACGTCGCGCCAGCCCATCTGGATTGGCTGGGGCGCCGACCTGCGCTTCTTCTACAACGATCCCTACAAGGCCATCGTCGGCGGCAGGCACCCCGTTGCCCTGGGCCAGCCCACCGCGCGCGTCTGGCATGAGATCTGGTCGGAAATCGAGCCGCTGCTGGCCACCGCGATGACTGGCGTGGAGGGGACGTTCGACGAGCAAAAGCTCCTGATCATGGAGCGCAACGGCTACCCGGAAGAGACCTATTACACGTTCTCCTACAGCCCCATCCCCGATGACCAGGGCGGCACGGGCGGCATCATCTGCGCCAACAGCGACGACACCGAGCGCGTGGTGGCCGAGCGGCAACTGAGCCTGCTGCGTGAACTGGCCGCATCCACCGCCAATGCCCGCACATGGAGCGAAGCGTGCGACTTCGGCATGCGCGCGCTCCAGACGGACCCGTACGACATTCCATTTGCGCTGCTCTACCTGGCCGAGCGCGGCGCGCATACGCTCATGCTGGCTGGCAACTGGGGCATTTCGCCGGACCACGCCGCCGCGCCACCGGCCATGTCCGTCGCGCAGGATGCGCCCTGGCCATTCGAGGAAGCGCTGCGCACGGGGGCGACGGTGCTGGTGGACGATCTGGCGGCCCGCTTTGTCGCGCCGTTGCCGGGCGGGGCGTGGACGTTTGCGCCACGGCAGGCTGCCGTGCTGCCGGTCCTGACGTCGGGCGAGACCTCGCGTTGCGGTGTGCTGGTGGTGGGGCTGAATCCGTGCCGGTTGTTCGGGGATCGCTATCGGGCTTTCCTGGATCTCGTGGCCGGACAGATCGGGCAGGCCATCAGCTACGCCCATGCCTATGAGGAAGAACGGCGGCGCGCCGAGGCGCTGGCGGAAATCGACCGCGCCAAGACCGCATTCTTCTCCAACATCAGCCACGAGTTCCGCACGCCGCTGACGCTGATCCTTGGCCCGCTGGAGGAGCTGCTTGCCCGGCCGTCGCGCGAAGGCGATGCCGACCGCGAGCTGCTGGCGATCACGCATCGCAACGGGCTGCGGCTGCTGAAGCTGGTCAATACGCTGCTCGATTTTTCGCGCATCGAGTCCGGTCGTGTGCAGATGCAGCCGCAGCCCACGGACCTGCCGGCGTTCACCGCGGAACTGGCATCGCTGTTCCGATCCGCCATCGAGGCCGCCGGCCTGCAACTGATCGTCGATTGCGATCCGCTGGACGGCGCGGTGGCGGTGGATCGCGACATGTGGGAGACCATCGTCCTGAACTTGCTCTCCAACGCGTTCAAGTTCACCTATGCGGGCGCGATCGTCGTGTCGGTGCGCGCGAACGATGCCGGCGATGTGGAACTGCATGTGTGCGATTCCGGCATCGGCATTCCGGAAGCAGAAATCCCGCGGGTGTTCGAACGTTTTCACCGGGTCGCGGGCGCGGTTGGCCGGTCGATCGAAGGCAGCGGGATCGGGCTTGCGCTGGTGCAGGAGCTGGTGCGCCTGCATGGCGGTTCGATTCGCGTGGAGAGCCAGCCCGGCGAGGGCACGCGCTTCATCATCACGCTGCCGCACGCGACGCAGGGCCTGACACCGGAGCCGGCCCCCGCTCCGGCGCTCACCAGCAGGCAGGCGCAGGCCTATATCGAGGCCGCGATACGCTGGATGCCGGCACCGGACGTCGCGGCCGATGGGGTGACAAGCGGGGCAACAAACGGGGGAGCAAGCGGTGCGGCAAGCGGGGCGACAGCGGCGGCGAATGACGCGGACGTGGTTCCCGCGGAAGCCATGGCGCCCGATAGCAGCACATCGGCGGTGTGGCCGGGCAACGCCGCTGGCGGCCCCGCTCGTGTGTTGGTCGTCGATGACAATGCGGATCTGCGCGACTACATGGACCGCATCCTGCGTGCAGCCGGGCATGAAGTGGTGGTGGCCGCCGATGGGCAGGGGGCGCTGGACGCCGCGCGAGTGGCGACGCCGGACCTGATCGTCTCCGACGTGATGATGCCGCGGCTGGACGGCTTCGACCTGTTGCGCGCGGTACGCGCCGATGCCGCCCTGCGCGAGACGCCGGTGCTGTTGCTGTCCGCGCGTGCGGGCGAGGAGGCCCGCGTCAGCGGCTTGTCATCCGGTGCGGACGACTATCTGACCAAGCCGTTCAGCGCGCGCGAATTGCTGGCGCGCGTGAGCAGCAATCTGCAGCTCTCGCAGTTGCGGCGCGCCACCGAGCGACGGTTGCGCGACGAATCACGCACGCTCGAGATCCTGAATCAGGTGGGCAGGGCGGTTTCCGCGGAACTCGACCTGGAACGCGCCGTGCAGGTGGTGACCGACGCGGCCACGGAGCTGACGGGCGCGGCGTTCGGCGCGTTCTTCTACAACGTCCCGGACGATGCGGGCGGGTCCTATCGGCTGCACGCATTGTCGGGTGCGTCGAGGGAGACGTTCGAGCGCTTTCCGATGCCGCGCAATACGGCGGTGTTCGCGCCTACATTCCGTGGCGACGGTATTGTGCGTTCCGACGATATCCGCAAGGATCCGCGCTTCGGCAGGAACCCGCCGTATCACGGCATGCCGGAGGGTCACCCGGCCGTGCGCAGCTACCTGGCCGCACCGGTGATATCGCGTACGGGGGAGGTGCTCGGTGGCTTGTTCTTCGGGCATCCGCAACCGGGCGTCTTTACCGAACGCGCCGCGCACACGCTGGTGGGCATCGCCGCACAGGCGGCCGTGGCCATCGACAACGCGCGCCTCTACCACGCCGCGCAGACCGAAATCGCCAAGCGTACCCGGGCGCAGGAAGACCTGCGCGAGCTGAATGATTCGCTGGAGCGGCGCGTTGCCGAGACCGTGGCGGACCGCGACCGGCTGTGGGAACTCAGCGAAGACCTGCTGATGGTGGCGCGCTTCGACGGCGTGCTGGAACGCGTCAGCCCGTCATGGCAGCGCACGTTCGGCCATGCGGCACCCGTGCTGCTGGGGCGATCTTGCCTCGCCTTCGTCCATCCCGATGACCTGGTGGCCGTGACGGAGCAGATGATCGCGCTGCGCCATGAAGGCGTCGCGGTGCGGTACGAATGCCGCATGGCGCGGAGCGACGGCAGCCCGCGCTGGGTGGCCTGGACGCTGTCGCTGGACCCTGCGAGTGGCCGCATCCACGGTGTGGGACGCGATGTGAGCAGTGACAAGGATGCCGCCGAGGCGCTGCGCCACGCGGACGAGGCCATGCGCATGGCGCAGAAGATGGAGGCCATCGGCAAGCTGACGGGCGGCGTGGCCCATGACTTCAACAACCTGCTGCAGGTCATCGGCGGCAATCTGCAATTGCTGGCGCGCGACGTGGCGGGCGAGGATCGGCCCGAACAGCACGTGCGCAACGCGCTGGCCGGCGTGGCGCGCGGTGCCAAGCTGGCGTCGCAATTGTTGGCCTTCGGGCGCCGGCAGCCGCTGGCGCCCAAGGTGGTGAATCTCGGGCGACTGATCCGTGCGCTGGACGACATGCTGCGGCGCGCGTTGGGGGATGGCATCGAGATCGAGACGGTCGTGGCGGGCGGCCTGTGGAACACGCTGGTCGACCCGTTCCAGGTGGAGAACGCGTTGCTGAACCTGGCGATCAATTCGCGCGACGCGATGGACGGGCATGGCAAGCTGACCATCGAGGCGGGCAATGCAGCGCTGGACGATAACTACGCGCGCCGCAACGCCGAGGTGACCCCGGGCCAATACGTGATGGTGGCGGTGACCGATACGGGGTCCGGCATGTCGCCGGAGATCGAGGCGCAGGTCTTCGAACCGTTCTTCACGACCAAGCCGGAAGGGCAGGGGACCGGCCTGGGATTGAGCATGGTGTACGGGTTTGTGAAGCAATCGGGCGGCCACGTGAAGATCTATAGCGAGCCGGGGCACGGCACGACGGTGCGGTTGTATCTGCCGCGCGTGCGCGAAGAGGAAGACCTGGAGACGGATGTCGATGGGGGGCCGGCCGGCGGTGGCACGGAGACAGTACTGGTGGTGGAAGACGACGAGGATGTGCGCGCCACCGTGGTGGAGATGCTGGCGAGCCTGGGCTACCGGGTGCTGAAGGCGCGCGATGCGCTGAGCGCGCTGGCCATCGTCGAAAGTGGCGTCCCCCTCGACCTGCTGTTCAGCGACGTGGTCATGCCCGGACCGCTGCGCAGCACGGAAATGGCGCGCAAGGTGCGCGAACGCCTGCCGGGCATCGCGGTGCTATTTACATCGGGCTATACCGACAACGCCATCGTTCATTCGGGGCGGCTGGATGAAGGCATCGAACTGCTCAGCAAGCCGTACACGCAAGACGCGCTGGCGCGCAAGGTGCGTCATGTGCTGATGAGCGGTGGCGCCGCGCTGCCGCCCGATCCGCTGGCGACGAAGCCGGCCGGGCCGCCTTCTGGTGGCGGGAACGTCCGATGGGCTGACGGTCACCCTTGCGGCAATCCGCTTGTCAACACGCTTGTCAACACGCGCATCCTGTTCGTCGACGATGACGATCTGGTCCGCGCGAGCACGGCGGAGTTGCTGCGGACGTTCGGACTGGAGATTCTGGAAGCCAGCAACGAGGTGGAGGCGCTGGCGATATTGCGCACTGGCGGGGTGGATATGTTGCTGACCGACGTGGGCCTTGCCGGGGCATCCGGCGTGGAGCTGGCGGTCGATGCGCGCAGGCTGCTGCCGGCGCTGAGGGTGGTTCTGGTGAGCGGCTACGACGTGGCGCTGACACCAGCGCAGCGCACCGCGTTGCCGGACGCGGTGACGCTGCGCAAGCCTTATGCCCTGTCGGATTTCATCAACGTCCTGCAGGGGGTGGGCAGGTAGCCCGGGCGAGCATTCGCCAGCTCAGATGGGCAGGGTCTGCACAACCAGCGTTGCGGCGGAACCGCTTGCCACGCAGATGGCGACCCATCCGCCAAGGATCAGAGCACTGTTACGGAAGTTCATGATGGACTCCATGATGACAAAACCGGAGTCCAGCCTTGGGCTAGAACTCCGATTGTCCTGCTTTCACTACCGCCTTCATCGGGCGGGACTCAGACGTTTGCGCCGTCCGTGAACACATCGAACTGGCGGGCGCCGTCGTAGAACGGGTTGCGCGGGGCATTGCCACGGGCGCCGTCCAGATACGGATCAACCTTGCGGGCCGGGCTGGCCGATACGCCTACGCGATCCAGGCCGGCAACGGTGCGTGCGCCGTCGGTGTAGGGGTCGGTCTTGCCGACGCGGGCACCGTCGGTGAACGGGTCGAACTTGCCTTGGCGGGCGCCATCCAGGTACGGGTCAGCGCTGCGGGCCGGGGTGGCCGATACACCGGTGCGATCCAGACCGGCGACGATGCGGGCACCATCGGTGTAGGGGTCGGTCTTGCCGACACGGGCGCCGTCGGTGAACGGGCTACGTTGGTCGTTCACGCGGGCGCC
>NZ_JBFTSP010000029.1:0-60681 GCF_056400065.1 Cupriavidus sp. 01L415
CTGCCGCCCACAGCGGCCGCCCACAGCGACGGATGCTCGCTGCGTTGCTCTTGAACCAGGCGTACGGCTCTCTCTCGGACCTCGGGGGAAAACTTGGTTTGCTTGCTCATGGGCTCCATTCTCTCAAGAATTGGAGCCTCCACTAAACCCGGGGCGGTTCACCGAGCCATTGGAGTGCTTCGAGTGGAACTTGTGTGAAGGGCGTGCCGGCGCGGACGAAAAGCGCACGATGCCCATGGCGATGGATGGTGATTAACATGGCGACCTCAGCACTGGAAGCGCCTGATCGACACCAGCGACTGGTACGCCAGTGCGTGTCTGCGGGATGTAGCCAATTTCGTGTCTCCTATCGTCTTTGCGAGATCATCTAACGCGCTTCGCGTTGGTATAAGGCTAAAAGCCGTGCGCGAGCCCGACTTTGCAGTTCGTGTCAAAGGCATTGCGTTCCATGACAGGGAATGGCTTCAAGGCGATCCATTTGACAATGATCAAAGGAGGACGCATTGGGCTGTCCACAGTGCCCAGCCGGTTGAATTGCTCTGACACACACGGGACGAGCGTGCCTACGGACGATTCCGGTTCGGTCGTTGGGAATCGGTTTGTCAGCACCACGGTTCGCATCCGGGCCAGCTTAGCCTGTTCTAACCCAGTGACCCTCCCATCAACGGCAGCGAACAGCTGCCTTCCGCAAGCTCCCGGTCTTGTTCGAGGTCACTGTCAAAGCAGTCGCAACAGGCGCGAGGCGCCGGCCGTGGCACGCGTAGTTTCAGCGCCATGTCGTGTTGTTTCTTTCGCCGTGTACGGTTTGTAACTGGCAGTTACGAGTAGAATGCGCACCGCGGCGCGCCCCCCAAGGCGGGCCGCCCGTGATTGCAGGTGCCAACGATTCTTTCATTGGTTAAACGGGAAACAGGTGCGCCGCCCTGAAGCGGCAATGCCTGTGCTGCCCCCGCAACGGTAAGCAGGTTAGGGAACTGTCATGCCGATCCATCGGATCGGCGGCCACTGCGCAGGATTTATTGGCGTGGGAAGGCGACGGATTTCCGGGAGCGCGCTCCCGCCTGCCAGCCCGGATACCGGCCTGTCGTCAACATCGACATTCTCCGTCCGGGCGGGGTCGTCCGGCTTCACGATGAAATACAACCTGTCTGCGCATTCCGCTAGCCGCCCGCGCTCGGCTGAAACTTCGTCACGTGTGGCACGTGGTAGTCGGCCTCGTGTTCTGGCCGTATCTCTTGGCACCATTGCCAGCCTGAATCTTCCCTACGCTTTCGCCCAGGAAGCATCCGACAAGAAGGATGCGTCGCTGCCGCCAGTGGTAGTCAGTGAGAACGCCCAGCCCGGCATGGCGTTGTCCAGGCCCGAATTCACCGGCAGCCGCATGGGCCTGACGCCGTTGGAAACGCCGGCGAGCGTGGAAGTCCTCAGCGGCGAGACGATTCGTGCGCGTGGCGACCAGACCGTGCGCGAAGCCGTCACCCGCGCCACCGGTATCACCGGTAACCCGGCCCCCGGCAATGGCGGCACGTCGCTGACCGCGCGCGGGTTCGCGGGCCAGGGCTCGGTCATGCAACTGCTGGACGGCACGCGCATGTACGTGGCGTCGGGCACGGTGACGTTCCCGTTCGATACCTGGTCAGTCGACCGCATCGAGGTGCTGCGCGGCCCGGCCTCCGTGATGTACGGCGAGGGGGCGATTGGCGGCGTGGTCAACGTCGTGCAGAAGAAGCCAATCCGAGGGCCGATCGAGAACGAACTGCAAATCACGGGCGGCACCGAGAAGACCGCGCGCGTGGCCTTCGACAGCGGTGGCAAGATCAACGACAACCTGTCATACCGCTTCGCCACCGCGGCCAACCGCTCGGCGGGATGGGTGGACCGTGGCGATTCCAACAATCTGATGGTGTCGGCGTCGGTGCGGCTGGACGTGAATCCGGAATTCAACCTGACGTTGTCCTATGACGACGGCACCCAGCATCCGCAGCAATACCTGGGTACGCCGCTGGTCAACGGCAGCCTGGACACCTCGCTGCGCAAGAAGAACTACAACGTTGGCGATGCCGAAATCAGCTATCGCGACCGCTGGACGCGCCTGAATGCCGAATGGACGCCCAACGACCGCCTGAAGGTGCGCAACCAGTTCTATTACCTGACCAGCCATCGCCACTGGCGCGACAGCGAGACTTACACCTATCTGCCGGCGACGTCGCAGGTGCGCCGCACCGACTACCTGGAAATCCTGCACGATCAGGAGCAGGTGGGTGACCGCGCCGACGTGACCGTGCACAGCAAGCTGCTCGGGCTCGACAACACGACGACGGTTGGCTTTGACATCAACAAGATCAACTTCACGCATTCGAACAATTCGCCTTACGGCGGGACGTCGACCGTGAATGCGCGCGATTTCGATCCGGGGCTGTTCTTCAGCCCGCCGGGCATCGTCACCTCGCCGCGTTTCCGTACCAACACCACGCAGTACGCGCTGTTCGGCGAACACCGCATCGCCTTTACGCCGCAGTGGTCGGTCATCGGCGGCGTGCGCTTCGACCACGCCGAACTGACACGCACGGATCTGCTGGCCGGCTCCGCCTGGGAAAAGACGTTTGCCAACACCACGTGGCGTGTGGGCACGGTCTATCAGTTCACACCGAGTCTGGCGGTCTATGCGCAGTACGCCACGGCCACGGATCCGCTGGGCGCGCTGATCACCACGTCGGACGCGCAACGCAACTTCAATCTCGCCACGGGCAAGCAGGTAGAAGTGGGCGTCAAGCAGGCGTTCTGGGGCAATCGTGGCGAATGGACCTTCGCGGCCTACGAGATCCGCAAGAACGACCTGCTGTCGCGCGATCCCGTGAACCCGACCATCACGCAACAGGTCGGCGAACAGTCGTCGCGCGGTCTGGAGGCATCGGCCAGCGTGGAACTGCTGCGCGGCTTGCGTCTGGATATCAACGGTACCGTGCTGCGGGCGCGCTACGAGGACTTCAACGAGTCCGTGGGTGGCGTGCTGGTGTCGCGTGCCGGCAATGTGCCTGCCAGCGTGCCGCAGCAGGCGGCCAATGCATGGCTGACGTGGACCTTCCTGCCGCAATGGACGGTCGGCGCGGGCCTGCGCTATGTGGGCGGCCGCTATGCCGACACGGCGAACCGGGTGCGCGTGCCCAGCTATACAACAGTCGATACCGTACTGTCGTGGCGCGTGACCAGGCAAACGGCACTGACACTGCGCGTCTACAACCTGTTCAACAAGGACTACGCCGAATCGGTTTCCAACGGCGGCCAGCAATGGCTGCTCGGGCGTCCGCGCGCGGCGGAGCTGTCGGCCAACTTCTACTTCTGAGGTGGAATCGTGTGGCGCAAGACCAAGCGCTGGCTGTATCTGATCCATCGCTGGATGGGGATCGCGGGTTGCCTGCTGATTGCGATGTGGTTCGGTTCGGGACTGGTCATGATGTACGTGGGCTTTCCCGCGCTGACCGATGCCGAACGGCTTGCGGCGTTGCCAACGATCGATGCCAGCCGCGTCGTCGTAGGGCCCGATGCAGCCATGCAGGCTGCGGGTCTCGACCAGTATCCCCGCAGCCTGCGGCTTGAGATGGCGGGCGACCTGCCGGTCTATCGCATGATCGATGGCAAGGGTCAGCCTCACACGGTGTCGGCAGTCGATGGCCGCGTGATCGACCACGTCGATGCAGATACGGCCCGGGCCACCGCGCAGCGGTTTGCCGGCAAGCCCGCGCGATGGCTGGAGACGGCGGAACGCGACCAGTGGACGGTGCCGAACGGGCTCAACGCCTGGCGGCCCCTCCATCGCATCGCCATCGACGACGACGCAGGCACCGAGCTGTATGTCTCCGCGAAAACGGGCGAGGTCATGCGCGACACGCACCGCGCCGAACGGCTCTGGAACTGGCTGGGCTCGGTCCCTCACTGGCTCTACTTCACGCCGATCCGCAAGGATCCGCCGCTGTGGCGGCAGGTGGTGTTGTGGACGTCCGGCCCGTGTGCCGTGGTGGCTATCACCGGCATCTGGATTGGCTGGCTGCGGCTGCGTGTGCGGCGCCGCTTCGCCCACGGCAGCATGGCGGGCGCGTCGCCGTATCACGGCTGGATGGCGTGGCATCACGTGGCCGGACTCATCGGCTCGCTGTTCTTGCTGTTCTGGCTGATCTCGGGATGGTTGTCCGTCAATCCGAACCAGTGGTTCAACGGGCGCGGATTCGATGGTGCGGCATTGCAGCGCTATGCCGGGCACAACGCGGCATCCTTCCCCGCTCCGGCGTGGCAAGCCATTCGACAGGGCGATGGAGCACGCGAGATTCGCATGAACTGGGTCGGAGGCGCCCCTGTACTGCTGGTGGCATCAGGCGAGGGCAGCATCCAGGCGCTTGATCCGCGCAGTGGTCTTCCCTTGCAATGGGATCGTGGCGCACTGATTCGCTCTGCGGCCACGTTGCTACCCACCGCCAGCATCGCATCCAGTGAGGTGCAGACGGAACCGGACGCCTACTGGTACAGCCACCACAACACGCGCCAACTACCTGTGCTGCGCGTCCGTTTCGACGATACGGACCATACGTGGGCCTATATCCACCCAACGACCGGCCAGGTGATTGGCCGAAGTGACGATAGCCGCCGCGCGTACCGCTGGCTGTTCAACGCAGTCCACAGCTATGACTTCGTGACACTGACGCAACATCGTCCATGGTGGGATGCGGTGATGTGGGCGTTGTCGATCGTAGGTCTGGTGATGTCGGTCAGCGGCGTCGTGGTCGGCTGGCGGCGGTTGCGTCGCTGACTGGCTGGTTGATCAATCGTCGGCAAATCGGTAAGACACCAGCGACTCCGCGTTGCTGTCCACAAGGATCGTCTTGCCGGCCGGCGGAAACGCCCGCTGCACACAGTTTTCCCGTGGGCACACACGGCAGCCGGGCCCGATTGGCACAACGTCGGACGGGTGTTCGATGTCAATGTGGTCCGCGTAGACGAGTTCGCGCGCGTGTGCCAGTTCGCAGCCAAGACCGATGGCGAACAGCTTGCGTCGCGTGCGGTAGCCGCCGCCGCCGCGTTCGATCGTTCTGGCAATGCCGAAGTAGCGGATGCCGTCGGGCATCTCCGCAATCTGCGTGAGAATCCGGCCTGGCTGCGCGAACGCCTCATGTACGTGCCAGAGCGGGCATGCGCCGCCGTGCCGGGCAAAGTGGAATGACGTCGCGCTCTGCCGCTTCGAAATGTTCCCTGCCTGATCCAGGCGTATGAAGTAGAACGGCACGCCTCGGGCGTTGGGGCGCTGCATCGTCGACAGGCGATGGCATATCGTCTCGATGCTCACCTGAAAGTGCTGCTGTAGCAATTCGATGTCATATCTCACGCGCCGGGCGGCATCGAGAAAGCCGCCATACGGTAGCAGCATGGCGCCGGAAAAGTAGTGCGAGAGCCCCTGTCGCGCGAGTTCCCGAGTGGATGCGTCGGAGAACCCGGCCCGCCCGATTTCGCCCTCGATGACGTCCCCATGCATCAGTAGCGCGTACTGTGTCGCAAGCTGGAATGCCTGTTGCGCGTCGCTGAGTCCGGCACGCAGCGCGATCTGTCTGCGGGCGGGATCGAAGCGGCGCAGCCATCCGCCGCTGTCCTCCGCCTCGGTGACTGTGACGCCGAAGCCATCGCGTAGCAATTTCTGTAGCGGCGCGCTTCGGCCACCGGGCGTCAGGTTCGCCGACGCCGCCAACTCTTCCGCGAGGACATCGAGCGCATCCAGGTAGTTGTTTTCGCGATTGAAATGATCCCGCACTTCTTCGTGGGGGAGTGGCGCCGCAACCTCACGCAGCATGTCCGATCGGGCGTCCGGGCCAAGTTCGCCATAGAAGCGGTCGACGGCCTGCGCGTACTCGTCCCGCAGCCGCCCGTGCCGCGCATAGAGACTCAGGAAAGCCTCGACCAGATCGGGTGCCTGCTCGGTCATCCTTTGCAGCGCAGCCGGTGCAATCGTGCTCGACCAAACCGTGCGATCCCGCAATGCGACATCAAGCTCGGCAAGCTGGCGTTGGTCCTGCTCCTCCGAAAACTGCCCGACATCGCCGCCAAACACCTCGGCAAGTTTCAGCAACACCGCAGCCGTGACCGGGCGCTGGTTGTTTTCGATCTGACTGATGTAGCTCAGCGAAAGGGACAAGCGGCTTGCCAGCGTCACCTGACTCCATTCCCGCTGCTCGCGCAGTCTCCGTACGCGCGCGCCGACAAATATCTTTCTCGACTTCGTCATTTCACAACCTTCACAAAATTGCGGGAGGGATTGCGAAGATCTTCACAGGTATTCTCTTTTACTTCGGTAAGTTGTGTGGGTTTGTGAAGATTGCGAGTAGATTTTCTCCGAGTTTGATGTCGATGTCGAGCCAACCGGAGACCCCATGCATTCCGCCGAAATTCCCAGCATTCCGCTGCTCATCAATGGTGAGTTCGTCCAGTCACGCACGTCGGAGTGGCGTGATGTTGTAAACCCTGCGAACCAGCAGGTGCTGGCCCGCGTGCCGCTGGCGACCGCTGACGAAGTTGCCGCCGCCGTGGCAGCCGCGCAGACGGCATTTGCGTCCTGGAAGAGGACGCCGATCGGCACGCGCGCACGGATCTTCCTCAAGTACCAGGAGCTCATTCGCGCCAATATGAAGTCGCTTGCCGCGACGCTGACCGCCGAGCAAGGCAAGACACTGGCCGATGCCGAAGGCGATGTATTCCGCGGACTCGAAGTCGTTGAGCATGCCGCGGCCATTGGCAATCTGCAGCTCGGAGAGCTGGCGCACAACGTGGCGTCCGGCGTGGACACCTATACGCGGCTGCAGCCGCTCGGTGTCTGTGCCGGCATCACGCCGTTCAATTTTCCGGCCATGATTCCGCTGTGGATGTTCCCGATGGCCATTGCCTGCGGCAATACATTCGTGCTCAAGCCGTCGGAGCAGGACCCGATGGTGACCATGCAGCTGGTGGAGTTGGCATTACAAGCGGGGATTCCAAAGGGTGTTCTCAACGTTGTGCACGGCGCGGCCGACGTGGTGAACATGATCTGCGACCACCCGGATATCAAGGCCATTTCGTTCGTCGGTTCGACGAAGGTCGGGACACATGTGTATGAGCGCGCTTCGCTTGCGGGCAAGCGCGTGCAGTGCATGATGGGCGCAAAGAATCACGCCATCGTGCTGCCCGACGCGCACAAGGAGCAGACGCTCAATGCGCTGGCGGGCGCCGCATTCGGCGCGGCCGGCCAACGATGCATGGCCGTCTCGGTGGTGGTGCTCGTCGGCGACGCCAATCGCTGGGTACCGGATCTCGTGGCGAAGACCAGGACGCTGAAGATCGGGCCGGGACAGAACAATCCGGATGTGGGGCCCGTGATCTCGCGCCATGCCAGGACACGGATCGAAGGCCTGATCGCGCAAGGCGTCGAGGAGGGCGCGACACTGGAACTCGATGGGCGCATGCCGGAACTGCCCGGTGGCCTGGCAGAAGGCAATTTCATCGCGCCGACGATCTTCTCGGGAGTGCGCCCGGGAATGGCGATCTACGATCAGGAGGTGTTCGGTCCCGTGCTTGCGGTGGTTGGCGCCGATACGCTGGACGAAGCGATCGCACTCGTCAACGCCAATCCGAACGGCAACGGCGTCGCGGTGTTCACGCAGTCCGGCGCGGCGGCGCGCAAGTTCGAGGAAGAGATCGACGTCGGACAGGTCGGCATCAACGTGCCGATCCCAGTGCCCGTGCCGATGTTTTCGTTCACCGGCTCGCGTGCGTCCAAGCTGGGCGATCTTGGGCCCTACGGCAAGCAGGCGGTGCTGTTCTATACGCAGACGAAGACCATCACATCGCGCTGGTTCGAGGACGACGTTTCCACCGGCGTCAACACAACCATCCGGCTGCAGTAGCAGGGAAGCCGGCGATGGACTTCGACCTGAACGAGGATCAGCTCGCCTTCCAGCACACGGCGCGCGAATTCGCCGAACACGAATTCGCGCCCTTTGCGGCCGAGTGGGACGAGGCTCGGCATTTTCCGCGCGATGCGATCCGCAAGTCCGGTGAACTGGGCTTCTGCGGGCTCTATGTGCCGGCGGAATTTGGCGGCGTGGGATTGTCGAGGCTTGACGCGACCATTGTTTTCGAGGAGCTGGCGAGCATCTGCCCATCCACAACGGGATTCATCACGATCCACAACATGGCGACCTGGATGGTGACCACGTTCGGCTCGCAGGAGCTTGCGACGTACTGGGGGCCGCGTCTTGCCAGCGGCAGCGCACTGGCATCGTATTGCCTGACGGAGCCCGGGTCCGGGTCCGATGCGGCATCGCTGCGCACCACGGCGCGCATGGAACGCGATGGCTTTGTGGTGAATGGCAGCAAGGCGTTCATTTCGGGCGCAGGGGAGACGGACGTGCTGGTTCTCATGGCGCGCACGGGCGGACCCGGCGCGCCGGGCATTTCCGCGCTGCTGGTTCCGGCGGACAGCCCGGGTATCCAGTATGGAAAGAAGGAAACCAAGATGGGCTGGAACAGCCAGCCAACGCGCACCATCAGTTTTGACAACGTGCGCGTGCCGGCGGGCAATCTGCTTGGGGAGGCGGGCAGCGGCTTCAGGATAGCGATGAAGGGGCTCGATGGCGGGCGCATCAATATCGCCACCTGCTCGATCGGCGCCGCGCAAGGCGCATTGCGTGTGGCACATCGATACATGCATGAGCGGGAGCAGTTCGGCAAACCTCTGGCGGATTTCCAGGCGCTGCAATTCAAGCTGGCCGATATGGCTACCGAACTGGTGGCGGCCAGGCAGATCGTGCGGCTTGCAGCGTCGAAGCTCGACGCCTGCGATGCGGAGGCTTCGGTCTACTGCGCCATGGCCAAGCGCCTGGCCACCGACGTGGGCTTCAACGTCTGCAACGAGGCCCTGCAGATCCATGGCGGCTACGGTTACCTCCGCGACTATCCGCTGGAGCGGTTGCTGCGTGATGCACGCGTGCATCAGATCCTTGAAGGCACGAATGAAATCATGCGCGTGATCGTCGCCCGCAGGCTGTTGCAGGACAACGCTACGGAGGTGATCCGATGAGCGACGCCATGGAACGCGACACGCCCGTACTGATCTCGACAATTGAGACGGCCAGCGGGCATTTGTTCGGCCGCGTGACACTCAACGCCCCCGACAGTCTCAATGCGTTGACCATGGCGATGGTCGAGCGGATCGATCCCCAGATGGCGCGGTGGGCGGTTGACTCGCGCGTTGTCGGCGTCCTGCTGGACGGCGTGGGCGAAAAGGCATTCTGCGCTGGCGGCGACATTGTCGGGCTATATCGCTCGATCAAGGCCGTGGCGCCCGGTGAGGTGCCGCGCGAGGCAGCCGCATTCTTCGCGCGCGAATATCGCCTGGATTACCGCATCCATCGGTTTCCAAAGCCTGTTCTCTGTTGGGGAACGGGCATTGTGATGGGCGGTGGGATTGGCCTGCTCGCCGGCGCATCGCACCGTGTTGCGACGCAAGCCACGCGCATGGCGATGCCCGAAGTCGCGATCGGGCTGTATCCGGACGTGGGCGGGAGCTGGGTGTTGTCGCGCATGCCCGGCAAGGCGGGCATGTTCCTTGGGCTGACCGGGATGTCGCTGAACGTCAATGACGCGCTGTATGCGGGACTGGCAACGCACGCGGCACATTCCGGCCAGCGCGGCATGCTGCTCGAAACGATTGCAGCCGCGTCATGGCACGGCGATGCCGATGCCGATGCAGCCCGGTTGGATCGCTTGCTCGCGGCATTGCAGAACGGCCTGGAGCTACCCGAGTCCGCGCTGAAGACGCATGCTGCCCGGATCGACGAATTGATCGGCGACCGCGACGATCTCCATCAGATCGTCAAGCGGCTGAAGGCCCTGAACGACGACGCGGATCCATGGCTGGCGAAGGCTGCAGGCGCCGTTGCCGGTGCTTCGCCAACGTCTCTGGCACTCACGTATGCGATGCAACAACGCGCCCGCGAAATGTCGCTGGCGGATGTCTTCAGACTGGAATGGCAAGCATCGCTCGGTTGCTGTACGCATCAGGATTTTCCGGAAGGGATTCGGGCCTTGCTGATCGACAAGGACAAACGACCGCGGTGGAAGCCTGCCGCGCTTGAAGCGGTGACACCAGAACACATTGCAAGCCATCTCGCGCCGCTGCATGGCGGCGCGCATCCCCTGGCCGATCTGGCCTGAACGAGGAGACATCGATGTCCAGCAGCACGCGTATTGCCTTTATCGGACTCGGAAACATGGGCGCGCCCATGGCGGTGAACCTGCATCGCGCGGGATTCGACGTCACGGCATTCGACCTCGGTGCCGACGCGCTGGCCCGTGTTCGCTCTGAGGGCCTGAACACGGCAAGTTCGGCGCGAGCCGCCGTGGATGGCGCTTCGATCGTGATCTCGATGCTGCCAAACAGCCGGCATGTGGAATCGCTTTACCTCGGGAGCGATGGACTGCTGCCGGTGCTCGAGGCCGGCACACTGATTGTCGATTGCAGCACGATCGCACCCGCATCCGCGAAGAAGGTCGCCATGGCCGCGGCGGAAAGTCGACTTGAAATGATAGACGCACCGGTATCCGGGGGAACGGCCGGCGCGGCTGCGGGAACCTTGACGTTCATCGTCGGCGGCACCGAAGGCGCATTGGCAAGGGCCAGGCCGGCGCTTGACGCGATGGGCAAGAACATCTTCCATATGGGCGCATCGGGCGCCGGTCAGGTGGCAAAGCTCTGCAACAACATGGCGCTCGGCGTGATCATGGCCGTGACTGGCGAGGCCCTGGCATTGGGCGCCTCGCATGGACTCGATCCGGGCACGCTGTCGCGGATGATCGCTGTCAGCACGGGACGAAGCTGGGCGACGGAAGTCTGCAACCCATGGCCTGGCGTGCTCGAGAACGCGCCGTCCTCGCGTGGCTACACAGGCGGCTTTGGCAACGACCTCATGCTCAAGGATCTGGGCCTGGCGGTGGAGGCGGCGATGTCAGTGGGCGCCACGGTTCCGCTGGGCGAGCTCGCGCGTAACCTGTACTCGTTGAACCATCGCTCGGGGCGGGGCGGACTGGATTTTTCCAGTGTGATCAGGCTCTACACGGAAGAGGCGGACGACGACCGGCGCGCCTGACGCAGCATTCGTCGCAAACTGGCAACACTTCGACCCCCTCAGTTACTTTTTCTTTCACGCCGTACGCAAACGATAAGCGTTATCATTTACATTCTTGGCCTTCGCAAGTTTTTGCTACAAGGAAGGTCAGTCATGAAATCGAGCCGCTGCGGCGTTTCTCGCCCTGCCCCCAGGATCGCGCTTTGCGCAACAGCTGTTGCTGTTACCGCACTTTGCATGACGCCGCCTCGGGCCGGCGCGCAGCAGAGCGACGAGTCATCGGGGCAAAGCGGTAACGCCGAGCGTGTTCTGGAAACGGTCCAGGTGTCGGGAAACTGGCTCGGGACCGGGCTGCAGAACAGCGTGAAGACCTTCCCCGGCGCACGCACGGTGGTCAGTGAGCAGCAGATCGAGCAGAGCGGCGCGCAGAGTATCGGCGACGTCATGCGCCGCATCCCGGGCGTGCAATCGACCGACAACTCCGGCACCGCCGGCAGCGCCGTTTCGCTCAATATCGGTGTGCGCGGGCTGAGTGGTCGCTACACGCCGCGCTCCACGGTGCTTCTCGACGGCATTCCGATGGCCGTGGCGCCTTACGGCCAGCCGCAGCTGTCGTTCGCGCCGGTGAGTCTGGGCAATATCGAATCGATCGACGTGGTCCGCAGCGGCGGCGCGGTGCGCTACGGCCCGCAGAACGTTGGCGGCATCATCAACTTCAACACCAAGCCAATCCCGACCGGCCCCGGCATCACCGGCGAGGCCTCGGTCCGCGAGAACATCTACACCGAGGGCGGCGGCAGCAACACTCAGTACAACGCGTTCGTGGGCACCACACTTGATAGCGGCCTGGGCCTGGCGCTGTTGTACTCGGGCATGACCGGCCGCGAATGGCGCAAGGGCAGCGACGACGACGTCCACGACCTGGCCGTGAAGTTCGCCTACGACATCACCCCGACCCAGCAGGTCTACGGCAAGGTGAGCTACTACGACGTCAAGTCGCGCACGCCGGGCGGCCTGACCGTCGCACAATTCAACGCCGATCCGTTTCAGAACACGCGGCCGAACGACTACTGGAGCGGCAACCGCTACGGCTTCGACCTCGGCTACGTGAACACGATTTCCGCGAATCAGGAATTCGAGATCCGCACGTTCTTCAACGACAGCTATCGCCAGAGCACGCTGCAGCAGAGCGCCACCGTGATCGCGCACCAGCCGCGCAACTACACCACGTTCGGCATCGAACCGCGCTTCACGCAACGCGTGGCGCTGGGCCCKACCACGCACGACATCACGGTCGGCTACCGCTACATCCGCGAGCGCGGCGACGACAACACGTACAACCAGAACCTCATCACGGGCGTGAAGGCCACGACCACGACGTTCGACAATGCCACGGACGCCCACGCCGTCTACATCGACGACCGCATCGCGTATGGCAACTGGCGCATCGTGCCGGGCGTGCGCTTCGAGCATATCGACACCACACGCCAGCAGCGCGGCACCACGACGCAGTGGGATAGCCTGAACAACAAGGCGCTGCCGTCGGTCAACGTGTCGTACCTGGTGAACAATGCGTGGACCGTGTTTGCCGACTACAGCACGTCGTTTGGCCCGGTGCAGAATACCCAGCTGAATTCCCAGACGCCGAACAATCCACTGCAGCCGGAAGTGGCGAAGACGTTCGAAGTGGGTACGCGCTGGACCGACAACAACATCAAGGCGGAACTGACGGCCTTCAAGATCAAGTTCGACAACCAGATTCTGCAGGTGCCGGGCCTGTTCCCGGCCACGTTCCAGAACATCGGCGCCACCGATCATGATGGCGTGGAAGCGGCGATCGACTACGCGTTCGACCGTGGCAGCCTGCTGGGCGGCCTGAACCTGTACGCCAACTACACGTACACGCGCGCGATCCAGAAGTCGGGCACCACGGCGGGCCTGGATGTGCCGTTCTACTCGCGCACCACCGATACCATCGGCGCACGCTACGACTGGCGCAGCTGGACGTTCAACGTCTCGACCACGCACCAGAGCAAGCAGTACGCGGATCTGGCGAACACGGTGGCGGAGTCCGCGGACGGCAGCAATGGGCTGATCCCGGGCTTCCGGACATGGAACATCCAGGCGATGTTCAAGGTGCCGCAGCGCAAGAACACCGATATCGCGATCGGCATCAATAACCTGTTCGACAAGCGCTATTACACGCGTACCACCGACAGTAACGCCGGCCGACTGGTTGGCGCGCCGCGCATGGTCTACATCCAGGCGCGTGCTGCGTTCTAATGACCGTGTGAGGCGCTGAGGGACGTCCATCTGCCGTCCCTCGGCGCCGACAGCCGACAACTGCCTGGTCATTTCCGGGAAGGCATACCAACCCGCGCCCCTGTATGGGCGCGGGTTTTGTGTTTCTGGTGCGAGTGTTCACGGGGCTCGCTGCCGCCGTTTCACCGCATCGAGGAAATCCGCGCCGGGGTTGTGACGGTAAACTGTTGCGACGAAGGCGACATCACCATGCCGTTGGGTGGCGACAAGGCGTCGGGATTCGGCAGGGCGGAATACCGGTCGCAACTTCGTCATCCGTCGTCAACTACCCTCATCGCGGAAGCAGGTGTCGCGTTCCCGGTCGATGAACAACTGTAAGTGCTGACATGCAAGGCAAGAGAAAAGCAACGCTGATTGGGCTGACCGCAGTTCTGCTATGGAGCTCGATCGTCGGCCTGATTCGTGGTGTGAGTGAGAGCTTCGGCGCCACCGGCGGCGCTGCCCTGATTTATACAGTCGGCGCCATATTGCTGTCTTTCACCGTCGGGCTCACGAAGGTTCGGCAATTCTCCGGGCGATATCTGTTCTGGGGCAGCATCCTGTTCGTTGTCTACGAGCTTTGTCTGTCCCTGTCTATCGGCTATGCGAACAGCGGCAGGCAAGCCATTGAGGTTGGGATGGTTAACTATCTGTGGCCGAGCTTTACGATGCTGGCCGCCATTGTGTTCAACCAGCAGAAGTCCAATCTGCTGATCGTGCCGGGCTTCGCGGTAGCCGTTGTCGGAATCTGCCTTGTACTCGGCGGAGATCAGGGCCTGGACATCGCAGGCATGGTCGGGAATATCAAAACGAATCCGCTCAGCTATGGACTAGCCTTCTTTGGTGCGTTGATCTGGGCAGCCTATTGCACCGTCACCAGCAGGATGGCTGGCGGCAAAAATGGCATCACGCTGTTCTTCACATTGACGGCGCTGGCATTGTGGCTGAAGTACTTCACGACGGAAGACGGCGCGATGGGAATGAGCTACCACGGGATCATCTATCTCGCGATGGCAGCGTCAGCCATGGGGTTCGGCTATGCCGCATGGAATGTGGGCATTCTGCATGGGAACGTGACCATTCTTGCCGGCGCGTCGTATTTCATCCCCGTGCTGTCCGCGGCCCTGGCGGCCGCGCTATTGCAAGCACCGCTTTCGCTCGCATTCTGGAAGGGCGCCGCCATGGTTTGCGCCGGCTCCATTCTTTGCTGGTTTGCGACACGAGGGCAGAGTACGAAGCCAGCGCCGTCAGCACGTTCTCGCCAGAGTTAGCGGCCCCGGCCGATCGAACGGAGCAAGCGCTCGCCGTCCGTGGTGATCCGTATCGCGTTGCGCTCGGCGCTCCGGGATTCAAGACGGACCAATTGGCGTTCGACCAGGGTGCCGATATCGGCAGGGTCCAGTTCCCCGTGCCGCTCCGAGTTGCTGAGAATCAGCAAGGCTGCGAATTCATGAGGACTTAGCATCTCGATTGCCCCTTGTGTTGCGTTGCCTGGCGTGGCTTGCGGCGCGGGCATGTGCATGCCGCGGTGGCCGCTCGTCTCCGAATCTTCTAGTTCGTTAAACGACTATAGTCACGCCGCCGGCGGCTGCGGGGGCCGAGACAGGCCGGGTTGAGCAGGGTCAATTTGTGATGTGGCGGCCGTCGCTGGTCAACTCGTCTGCGTTGGGAGAATTCGCAGGAGGGAGACGCAAGAAGACGCGCCGATGCGATCAGGCACCGGCACGTCAGGAACAAAGAGACCCGCGCGAGGCAGGATTGGCCGCGCAGCCTAATCCGCGCGTTCGGAGCGCACCAGTAATACGGGCTTGTTGGTCTTCGCGATCACCCCTTCCGAGACGCTGCCCATGATCAGCCGCTTCATGCCGCGCCGGCCATGCGTACCCATGACGATGAGATCGGCGCTCCATTCGTCCGCCTGGGCGACGATCGTCGAGGAGATCTGCCCGGGCGCAACGGGCCTCTCGATCAGTTCGGTGATGCAGCGGATTCCGGCCTCGTTCAGTTTCCGCGCCGCCGAGGCCAGCGCCTGCTGCCCGACGCTGATCAAGCCGCGCAGCACGTCGTTGGGGTCGATATAGCTCGTTTCGAAGAACAGATCGCTGTCGTCCACGACAAAGATGGCCTTCACCTCGGCATTCGTGGCCCTGGCCATGTACTGCGCCTGCGAGAGGGCGAGTTCCGAAGAGGGGCCGCCGTCAACGGCGAGAAGGATGCGCTGGTACATGAGAGTGTCCTCTGTCTGGATCGGGGGGCGGATGCGGTCGAAAACCTGAGAGGCATCCTTGATCTCAGGGTAGGCCGTTCGGGCGCGCCGCGTTTGCGTTACGTCAAACGGGCATAGCCGTCCGGGTCAGAACAACAAATGATGTATGAGGCATATATGTAGAGATCGCTACAGCATTGAAGATTAGTCTATGGGTTCCTATGATGTGCCCATGACCCCCGCCTCCGATGCCTGGAACCTGCTGATCGTCAGCCTGCCGACCTCCGGCGCCACCGCGCGCATGCGGATCTGGCGCGCCCTCAGAAACCTCGGCTGCGCCGCGCTGCGCGACGGCGCCTACCTGTTGCCGGCAGGTCAGGAGCACGTGGCACAGCTACGCAAGCTGGCCGACGAAACGCTGCAGGAAGGCGGTCAAGCCTGGCTGTTGCATGTGAGCGCCCATGATCCGGACGAGGCCGCTGCCTACCGTGACCTGTTTGACCGGGGGGCCGACTACGGTGAACTGCTGGCGGCACTCTCGGAATCCCGCGCCACCCTGGCCCGGCTGAACGGGACCGAACTGAGCCGCCTGCTGCGCCGGCACGGGCGGGTGTATGAATCCATTCGGCATATCGACTTTTTTCCCAATGAGGCATCGGCCCGTGCCGAGGCGCAGTGGCAGGACTTCGCCGGCGCCATCGAGACCCTTCAATCCCCCGGGGAACCGCATCCGCTGGCGGACGGCATCGCCCGACGGGATCCGATGCAGTATCAGGGCCGATTGTGGGCAACACGCCGCCGCCTGTGGGTGGACCGCGTGGCCAGTGCCTGGCTGATCCAGCGATTTATCGACCCGCATGCCCGTTTCGTGTGGCTCGACACGCCGGCCGATTGCCCGGCCGACGCGCTCGGCTTTGACTTCGACGGCGCCACGTTCACACACGTCGGCGACCGTGTTTCCTTCGAGGTGTTGCTGGCGAGCTTCGGCCTGGAAACAGACCGCGGCCTGCGCCGCCTGGGCGCGATGGTGCATTCGCTCGATGTCGGCGGCGTGGCGGTGCCGGAAGCCAGCGGCTTTGAAGCCATGCTGGCGGGGGCTCGCGAACGGCTGGCCCACGATGACGCGCTGCTGGCCGAGACGGGACAGGTGCTCGACTCCCTGTATACCCATTTCTCCGCAAGCGGAAGACCCTGATTCGACCGTTTTCAAGGAACATCTATGTCCGACACGCAGCAAGCCGGTCTTCCCCAGGTGCCGACCGCCGAGCAGCCTGGCTACACGCTCTGGCACCTCGTGCTCTATTTCATTCGTCTTGGGACGTTCGGCTTCGGCGGCCCGGTGGCGCTGACGGGCTACATGCACCGCGACCTGGTGGACCGGCGCCAATGGATCACGGATGCCGACTACAAGGAAGGGCTGGCCCTCGCGCAACTGGCGCCCGGACCTCTGGCTGCCCAGCTCGCGATCTATCTGGGCTACGTGCATTACCGCATTCGTGGCGCCACCCTTGTCGGAATCGGCTTTGTGCTGCCATCGTTCCTGATGGTCATCGCACTGGGCTGGGCCTATGTCCGCCTCGGTGGATTGTCGTGGATGCAGGCGGTGTTCTATGGCGTGGGCGCGGCTGTCATCGGCATCATCGCGATCAGCGCCTGGAAGCTCACCATGAAGAGCGTGGGCAAAGACAAGCTGCTTTGGGCGATTTACCTGATCCTTGTCGCCGTGACGGTTATCACCGAATCGGAGGTAGCGTGGCTGTTCCTTGCGGCCGGCTTCGTGAACTGGTTCTGGCGCGCGCCGCCCAGGTGGCTGCAACAGGGCGGCGGGGTCAACGCGCTGGCCGCCGTTCAGTTGCCAGCGGCCGGCGGCATGTTCAGCACGATGGACTGGCCGCTGCTGACGCAGATCGGCGTGTTCTTTGCCAAGGCGGGGGCGTTCGTGTTCGGGTCGGGCCTGGCCATCGTGCCCTTCCTCTACGGCGGCGTTGTCACGGATTTCCACTGGCTGAACGACAAGCAGTTTGTCGATGCGGTAGCCGTGGCGATGATCACGCCCGGGCCTGTGGTGATCACCGTTGGCTTCATCGGCTACCTGGTCGCCGGTCTGCCGGGCGCTTGTGTTGCGGCGCTGGCGACATTCCTGCCGTGCTACCTGTTCACCATCCTGCCTGCGCCGTACTTCAAGAAGTACGGCAAGCTGCCCGCCATCCTTGCCTTTGTCGATGGCGTCACCGCGGCCGCGGTCGGCGCCATCACCGGTGCGGTGATCGTGCTGGCCAAGCGTTCCATTGTCGATGTGCCGACGATATTGCTTGCCCTCGGCACCGCGGCACTGCTGCTCAGGTTCAGAAAGTTGCCGGAGCCCGTCATCGTCGCCGGGGCGGCGCTGATCGGACTGGCTGTATATCCGTTGCTGCATCACTAGGCTGGCAAGCGCCGGCGCGACATCATGATGCGACGCCCCCACACGGATCCGATTGCCGCCCCGGGCCACGACTGGTTCGCGCGGCTCGTCTTGCCCGCCGGCGTTCGCCCGGACGCCTTGCTGCTGCTCGTCGGGCGTGCGCTACGCGGTGTCTGCGACGGCTTTACTGCGGTGCTGTTGCCAGCGTACCTGCTCGCGCTTGGCTTCGGCCCGTTGGCCGTCGGCATCATCAGCAGTGCCACGCTTGTGGGTTCGGCGCTGGCGACGATCCTGGTCGGCGTTGCCGGCCATCGCTACCCGCAGCGCCGCATGCTGATGCTTGCGGCGTGCATGATGGCAGCAACCGGCATGGGCTTTGCCGGACTCTCATCGCTGTGGCCGCTCTTGCTTGTCGCCTTTGTCGGCACGCTCAATCCTGGCTCCGGCGATGTCAGCCTGTTCCTGCCGCTGGAGCTGGCACGGCTGGCGGACTCTGCCACCCCTGCATCCCGGACGGCATTGTTCGCGCGCTACAGCCTGGTCGGCGGACTATCCGCTGCATTGGGAGCGCTGGCGGCGGCGTTGCCCGATCTGCTGGTGCTCCGTGCAGGCCTGTCATCCCTCACCGCCATGCGGGCGATGTTCGTCGTCTACGCGCTGACCGGCGCCGCGCTCTGGTTTCTCTATCTCCGGCTGCCAGCTCCTGATCAGCACGCAACGCCTGCGACGACGCCCCTCGGCCCATCGCGCGGGATTGTGATTCGCCTCGCGCTGCTTTTCAGCGTGGATGCCTTTGCCGGCGGCCTGGTGGTGAACGCGCTGCTATCGCTTTGGCTGATGCAGCGCTTTGGTCTTTCCCCGGGATCGGCGGGGCAGTTCTTTTTCTGGGCCGGCCTGCTGAGCGCCGCGTCGCAGCTGGTCGCCGTGCCGCTGGCGCAGCGCTTCGGCTTGCTGAACACCATGGTGTTCACGCATATCCCATCCAGCCTCTGCCTGATCGCCGCCGCATTCTCGCCGGCGCTGATACCCGCGCTGGCGTTACTGCTCGTGCGCAGCGCGCTATCTCAAATGGACGTACCGACGCGCACGGCCTATGTGATGGCGATTGTCACGCCAGCGGAGCGTCCGGCGGCAGCGAGCCTCACAGCGGTGCCCAGAAGCCTTGCCGCCGCGCTCGGGCCGACGATTGCCGGCGCGCTGCTCGTGGTGGGCTGGCCCGCCGCACCACTGGTGGCCTGTGGGGTGCTCAAGATTGCTTACGACCTCGCGCTGTTCCGCGCGTTTCGCCACATCGAGCCATCCGGTTGACCGGATGCCGACCCAAGGCCATGATAGCCACGACATTTTCAGGAGGAGAGCATGAAGAAGGCTTCGACCGGGGATCAGTCGGCATCCGGGCTGATTGACGAAAGAATTGCCGAGCTCGGGGACTGGCGCGGGAAGACCTTGAGCAGGATGCGCAAGCTCATCAGGGAAGCAGACCCGGACGTGGTGGAGGAGTGGAAGTGGATGGGCACCCCCACATGGTCACACGACGGGATCCTCTGCACCGGCGAGTCCTACAAGGAGAAAGTGAAGCTGACCTTCGCGAAGGGGGCGTCGTTGCGGGACCCGGCCAAGCTCTTCAACGCGAGCCTCGACGGGAACACAAGGCGCGCAATCGACATCCTCGAGGGGGAGGAGGTCGACGCGGACGCATTCAAGGCGCTCATCCTTGCCGCCGTCGCCCTCAACGCATCCGGTGGCAAGGCAAGCCCGAAGCGATCAAAGTAGGCTGGGGGGTTCCCGCGTGCGCCGGCGGGGGCGGCAAAACGAGCGCTCGCGGTGCGCGTTTCAGCGCGGCGATACCGGCGCGACGGTGGCCCCCTGGATGCCGTGGTGCTGCAACGCGGACGCCACCGTCCCCGAAGCCTTCATCTCTTCGACGAAATCCGCCAGGAAGGTGGCGGCCCGTTCGCCGCGTGACTTCGGCACCCCCATCGCCTGGCGGATTACCATGAATCGCTCGTCCAGAAGACGCAAGCCGGACAGGCCGTCGATGTCCGATTCAAGCTGCTGCCTGACGCCCGCGGCCACGTCGAGGTCTTGCTCAAGGAAGGTCTGGACGACGGTAGGCGAGGTTGGCGCGCGCACAATCTCCGCGTGCTGCAGCTCACGTGTCAGGTACAGGTCGTACGCGCTGCCCTTGCCGACCACCACGCGCGTGCCGGCGCGGTCGACGTCGGCATTGGTTCGCACCTCGGAGTCGTCGCGCACGAGGTAATAGCCCTCGATCAGCACATAGGGTGCGGTGAACGCAATGCTCGCCCCGCGTTTCGGATCGATGGCAAAGAAGCCCACGTCGGCCTGTTCATTCGACACGACATCGACCGACTTCCCCGCGGCGTCGACGACGACAAGCTCCAGCGCCACGTCAAGGCGTTCCGCGAGCGCGTGCGCCAGGTCCACGGATACACCGCCCGCACTCCCATCGCTGGCACGGTGCGCGAGGATTGGATTGCCGAGATTGATCGAAGCGCGCAATACCCCGGTGGGCGCGAAGGCGTCGAGCAGTTGCTTGTCTACAGTCATGTCGTTCGATTCGAAAAACTAGGGTTCGAGAATTTCGCTGATCCGGGCCAGCGCGGTCAGCGTGTGGTCAAGGTGTTCGCGCATGGCGCGGGACGCCTCTTCGTTGTGCTCCCGCTCCAGCAGTTCCAGGATGTGCAAATGCTGCTTCGCATGTTCCTCATACCGAACCCGGTCGCGCATGGAGCGGTAAGACAGCAGCCGGCGCACGCGATTGACTCGCCGGATGGTGTCGATGAAGAACGGATTGCCGGAGGCCTCGACCAGCGATTCATGAAACCGGACGCCACGATCGTGCAACTGGTCCGCGGTATCCGTCTCGATGCCACCGTTGAGCAGGTGGAGTTCCGCGGCGCGCAGTCTTTCGATGGTGCGTGGTTCGAGTCGATAGCCAGGTTCGAGCAGGGCAGCCGGTTCCAGCGCCATCCGCATCCGGTATGACTGGAGCAGCGAGTCGGGCGTGGTCAGCATGGTGGAGAATTCCCAGCCGTAGCCGGGTTTGCGTTCTCCCCAGCCTTCCTGCGCAATGCGCTTGAATACGGCGTTGAGCTGCGTGGTGGTCAGCCCGTAGCGGGATTTGATGGCCTGCTCCGATACCTCGGTTGGCAGCGTGCCTTTCAGGAGGTCCTCCGCAATCTGGAAGTAGGCGGCGCCGACCACATCCGGCTCCGCCAGGCCCAGTTGCGAGGCCAGCTCCGCTGCCGGCGTGGCGACCGGCTGGGCCAGGAAGAATCCACGATTCTTCTCGCGCGTGAGGATGCCCTTCTCGTGCAGAAGCGCAAGTGCTTCGTTGACGGGGGAGCGCGAGACGCGCAGCTTGTCCGCAAGCATTTGCGCCGGAAGGTGGGCGCCCACCGGCAGCTGCTCTGTCTGGATCAGTTCGACGATCTGCGTCGCGATGGACCTGTCGTGATTCATGATGTCTGACCCGCTGGCAGAGGGGCCATCACGCCGTGGCAATCGCGCCCCCTTGTTGTGCCAGCGTCTTTTGCAAGATCGATGGGATGACGCCACCGCGCCGCAGCAGATCGACTTCAAGCCGGGTTTCCACGGCGGCGGTGGCCTCGAATTCCTCCACCGTGCCGTCCCGGCGCACAACGCTGACCGGCACCTTGCAGCGTGGCGAGAGGTCTTGCGCATCCGCGCGGATATGGACCTTGTCCCCAGGCTGGATGGCCAGTGCCTGCGGATTGACGCCCGACGGCATGCGTAACGGCAGGATGCCCATGCCGATCAGGTTGGAGCGGTGGATTCTCTCGAAGCTTACCGCAATCACTGCGCGGATCCCCAAAAGGCGCTGGCCCTTGGCGGCCCAGTCGCGCGACGAGCCGGTGCCGTAGCGTTCGCCGGCGATCAGCACGACCGATTCGCCATCCTGGCGGTAACGTTGCGCCACTTCGAAGATCGGCTGGACGTCGCCGCTCGGCACATGCACGGTATGTGCGGTCGGCACATCCGGGCGCAGCAGGTTGACCAGCGTCTTGTTGTAGAACGCCGCGCGCATCATGACTTCCCAGTTGCCACGGCGCGATGCGAAGACATTCAGGTCGTTCCGGTCGTCGCCCCGGCTGACCAGGAAGTCAGCCACGAAGCTGTCTTTCGGGATGGCACTGGCCGGGGAGATGTGGTCGGTCGTGATGTCGTCACCGAGCACCAGCAGCGGCCATGCGTCGTAGTCACCCAGCTGCGAGCCCTGGTCGAGCGCGGCAAACGGGGGGCGGCGCAACGCGGTCGATCGCTCGTTCCACGGATAGCGGGCTGCATCGGGCGACGGCAGGGCGGCCCACACCGGGTTGCGCGAAGCCACCGCAAATGCGCGGCGGTAGTCGGCAGGGTCCGAGCCGGCGGCCACGGCTGCCGCCACTTCTTCGCGCGAGGGCCACAGGTCCTTGAGGAATACTGGGGTGCCATCGGCGGCAATCTGTACTGGGTCCCGGCTCAGGTCGCGCTCGGCGTCGCCAGTCAGCGCAAAGGCCACCACGAGCGGCGGCGACATGATGAAGCCGAGGTTCAGGTCGGGATGGATGCGGCCCGGGAAATTGCGGTTGCCTGACAGCATGGCCACGGGCCACGCCGAACCCTCCGCCAGCGCGTCGCGGATCTCCGGCGTCAGCGGGCCCGAGTTTCCGATACAGGTGGTGCAGCCGAAGCCGACGATGTCGAATCCCACCGCCGACAGGTCATCGATCAGGCCGCTCCGTTCCAGATAGCTGGCTGCGGCGGGCGATCCTGGCGCCAGCGAGGTCTTGATCCACGGCGCCACCGACAGACCCAGCGCCCGCGCCTTGCGGGCCACGAGGCCGGCGGCCATCAACAGGGCCGGATCCGACGTGTTGGTGCAGCTCGTGATGGCGGCGATGGCCACGGGGTAGCGGGGCATATCGGCGCGCTGCTGGCCTGCGAACGGAAACTTCGCCAGCGCCGCGGCGGTATCGGCATAGGAGAGCAGGTCTTGCGGCCGCCGGGGGCCGGCCACATGCATGCCGATGCGGGCGAGATCCACGTCGATCACGCGCGTGTAGCGCGGCGTGGCGTGCGGGTCGAACCACAGGCCGGTGCGGCGTGCGTATTCGCCGGCAAGCGTCACGTTCTCTGCGCTGCGTCCCGTGGTCCGCAGGTAGGCCAGCGTCTGGTCGTCGATCGGGAAGAAGCCGGTGGTTGCGCCATACTCGGGCGCCATGTTGGCGACCACGGACCGGTCGCCGGCCGAGAGCGTGGCAACGCCGGGGCCGAAAAATTCCACGAACTCGCCAGACACGCCGATGGCGCGTAGGCGCTGCGTGACCGTCAGCGCGAGATCCGTCGCCAGCACGCCGGGCGCCAGCGCATTGACGAGCCGGACGCCGATGACATCGGGAATCCGCTGCATGACGGGCATGCCGAACATCACCGTCTGCGCTTCGAGTCCGCCCACCCCCCAACCGAGCACGCCGATGCCGTTGATCATCGGCGTATGGCTGTCCGTGCCGATCAGCGTGTCTGGGACGGCCCAGCGCTCGCCGTCGCGCTGCTGCGTGGTGACCACCGTGGCAAGTTGCTCGAGGTTGATCGTATGCATGATGCCCGTGCCCGGTGGGTGAATGCGCACACCGCGAAGAGCCTTCGACGCCCAGCGCAGGAAGCTGTAGCGCTCGGCATTGCGCTGGCTCTCGATCTCCAGGTTCACACCTGCCGCGTCCGGCCGGGCAAACGCTTCCACGGCGAGCGAGTGATCGACTGACGAATCCACCGGCAACACCGGATTGAGCGCCGTGGCATCGGCCCCGGCTTCGGCAAGGGCGTCGCGCATCGCGGCGATGTCGACCAGCGCGGGAGTGCTCGTGGTGTCGTGCATCAGCACCCGGCCCGGCTGGAATGCGATTTCCGCCTCGCTGGTGCCCGCGTCCAGCCACGCAACGATGGCGGCGATGGCCTCCGCGCGCTCCTCGCCATCCATGTTCCGCGCCACATTTTCGATCAGCAGACGCAGGACCACGGGTAGCTGCGCGAGTGAGCTGCCCAGCATCGCCGGCAGATCCACGTAGCGATAAGTGACGCCGTCAGCGCAAAACTGACCTTCGATGGGGAGGTAGGTGTTTTCCATGACTGAAGTTTGCATAAGTTTACGTAAAAATGCAATCAAGTGGAAACCCCAATGATCCACGGAATACAAGGAGACAACCCGTGAATCCATCCCATCCCTCCCTCCCCGCTGCTGAACCAGCGCCGAACCTCCAGCGCCGCCGCCTGCTTGGCGGGGCGGTTGCCATGTCCGCCGTCTCGGCATTCGCACTGCCCGCGACTGCAGCGAACGCCGCCGCGCCGGGGAGCCAGACCACATCCAAAGGAAAGAACATGTACGCATACGTAGGATCGAGAACCACCCGCGAACGCAACGCGCGCGGCGACGGCATCAGCGTGTTCCGCGTCGACACGGAAACAGGCGCGCTGCAACTGACGCAGCTCGTCAAGGATCTCGTCAATCCGTCGTTCCTGGCGCTGAGCCGCAATGGCGAGCGCCTTTACACCGTGCACGGCGACCTCAGCGACATCAGCGCCTTTGCTGTCGACAAGGCCACGGGCAAGCTCGAGTTCATCAATCGCCAGAGCACCCACGGCAAGAATCCGGTTCATCTGGCGATCGATCCGACCGGCAGGCACGTGGTGGTGTCCAACCACATTGGCGCAAGCCTGGCTGTGCTGCCGCTGCAGGCCGATGGGGCGCTCGGAGAAATGACGCAACTGGTCAAGCTCGACGGACCGATCGGCCCGCATCGCGTGGAGCAGAAGCAGGCCAAGCCTCACTTCAATCCGTTCGATCCGAGCGGCCAGTTCGTCGTGGTGCCGGACAAGGGGCTCGACAGGACCTTCACGTTCCGCTTTGCCGACGGCAAGCTTTCGCCGGCTTCGCCGGGCTTCGTGGAATCCCGCGAAACGGCCGGCCCGCGCCACATCGCCTTCCACCCCAATGGCCGCTTCGGCTACGTCGTCAACGAACTGGACTCGACGGTCACCACTTACGCCTATGACGCGAAGACCGGGGCGCTGACGCCGCTGCAGATCGTCTCCAGCCTGCCCAATACGTTTACGGGCAACAGCCGGGCGTCGGAGATCGAAGTTGATGCGAGCGGGTGCTTTGTGTACGCCTCCAATCGCGGCGATGACAGCATCGCCGTGTTCCAGATCGACGCCGCCACGGGCCATCTGCGCTTCATCGGCGCCGATCCGTCGCAGGGCCGCACGCCGCGCTTCTTCGCCTCCGCCCCGGGCGGCCGCTTCATGTACGTGCTGAACGAGGACAGCGATTCGATCGTGGCCATGCACATCGACAAGAACAACGGGCGACTCAAGCCAACCGGCTTCAGTGTGCAATCCGGCAGCCCCGTCTGCATGGTCTTCTCGGTGTAACCGCACACGGCGCAGCCGGGCGCAAACCAGACCGGCGCATTGTCCGGCATGCGCCACAAGTTCTAAATCCGACAGAAGGAGGCACCATCATGCAACCTATCGCTCAGCGGCCATTGTTCAAGTGGCTCGCCGCCGCATCCATCGTTACCGCCTCCGGTGCCGCGTTCGCCCAGGCGGGCACTTACCCGGCCAGGCCTGTGACGATTGTCGTGCCGTTTTCCGCAGGCGGAGGCGTCGACGCCATGGCCCGCGTGCTCGCGGAGAAGCTCAGGACCGTGCTCGGGCAATCCGTGGTGATCGAGAACAAGGGTGGCGGCAGCGGCATGATCGGTGCACAGGCCGTGGTCAAGGCCCCCGCCGATGGCTACACGTTGCTGATGGGTTCGGCTGGCGAGACAGCGGTCAACCCGTTCGTCTTCAAGAGTCGCATGCAATATGCGCCGCAGACGGACCTGGTGCCAATCAGCCTGGTGGTCAAGGTGCCCAATGTCGTGGTGGTGAATCCGACGCTGCCGTACAAGACGGTGGATGAACTCATCGCGTACGCGAAGGCGAACCCGGGCAAGGTACGGTATGGCACGAGTGGGGTAGGCAATCCCCAGCATTTGTCCGGCGAGCTGATGGCGCGGCAGGCGAATGTCGAGCTTACCCACGTGCCGTACCGTGGTGCATCGAACCAGTTGCTGGATGTCATCGGCGGCAATATCGAGATGACGTTCGTGAGCCTGGCGGGGGCTCGGCAGTTCATCAAGGATGGCAAGGTCCGGGCCATTGGCATCACCTCTCCAGGAAAGAGCGCGCTGGCACCGGATATTCCGGCAGTTTTCGACTCCGCAAGCCTCAAGGGCTATAGCCTGGAGAACTGGTTCGGACTCTTTGCTCCCAAAGGAACGCCCGCGCCGATCGTCGCCCGCCTGAACGCCGCGGTGCTCGAGTCACTGAAGGATCCGACGCTGGCCGCAAAGCTGAAGGATTTGGGCGGAAGCCCGAGTCCGATGTCGCCGGAGCAGTTCAGGGAGTTCATCAAGCAGGAGTCGGCGAAGTTTGGCCGCATCGTGGAAGAGGCGAAGATCACGCCTGACAACTAAGCAAGGCGACCCGCCCGCTGCTCTGCAAGGCGGGTGCCGGCGAGAGGGCTGGCGAGTGGTCGTCCACGATACAAGCCAGCCATTGGCCTCCGGATGACCCACGACATAAGATTGCCGGCTCACCGACCGGCCGGTGGATAAATTTGCTGCCAGTCCCGCTTCATGCTCACGACGACCCAGCCCTTCGCGGGCGCGGCGTCGAGCGCCTTATCCAGCTTGCCGAAGTGGGACGCGCGGTCGTAGGCGAACTCCCGTTCGGCATCGTCATGGCGGATCAGCACACCCATGCGCGCTCCGCTGCCACCCGTGGTGTATTCGAGCATCTGGAAGTCGCCGTCGGAGTTGCCGACGGCGAGAATGGGTTGCCGGCCGATATTGCGATAGATGCCGATTGGCTTGCCCGGTCCGTCACCGATGAAATCGAGCTTCGGCTCACGCAATAGCACCGGTTTGCCATCCTGCACGGTGTAGCGAATGGCCTGCGACGAACCGATGACCCGCTCGGGTGGAATCCCGTACGCTGCCTGGCTCCAGGGACGCATGAAGTCGATCGTGCCGCCCGAAACGATGTAGGTCTTGAAGCCGTTGGCGCGCAAGTAGGACAGCAATTCGAGCTGCGGCTGGAAGACGAGTTCGGTATAGGGCCGGTTGAATTTGGGATGGCGCGCCGTGGCGAGCCAGTCGCGGATAGTGCGGTCGTAGTCGTCCACCGTCATGCCGCTGTTGGCGACGGCGATCAGGTTCAGCAGTGCCTTCTGGTCGCGCATGACGCCGGCCATGTCATTGGCCATCAGCGCGATGTAGGTGGGGTTGTCGCGCCATTCGGGATGCCTGGGGGCGGCTGCGCGAATCTGGTCGAGCAGGAAGGCAACCTGGAAATACATCGGTTGCTCACTCCATAGCGTGCCGTCGTTGTCGAACACGGCCACACGACCTTCCGGCGGTACGAAATTCGGAGTGCCAGGCGTTGTCACGTCGGCGACGAACTTCAGAAGTGCCTGCCGCGCCGCGCCGTCGCGCCATGACGGCAGCGCCTGCGGCGACGGCTGGACGGCTTGCGTCGCCGGTGCCTGCTGCGCCGGTGCGGTCGGCGTGGAGCATCCGGACAGGTTCGGACCGGCGAGCAGCATTGCTGCGCAGAGCACGGCGAGTCGTCGACAGGATTGGGTGATCCAGCGCATTCGCATTGTGTGGGCTCCTGTCTGTCTACTCGCTAGTCACTTCCCGGTTCGACGCGTATGCAGATCCCGCGATGGTGCCGCTCAAGGCAAGGTCCCCGATACAGCAGTGCTTCACCCGTAGTGGCTTCGGCAACGCACCCTGTCGCCAGGGGCGAGATGCCTGACAATACTTCCGAGAACAGTTGCGTGGCGGAAGTGAAATGTTTAGCCGGCCGATCTTAGATATTTAGGGCACTTCGAGCCTGAGAGACGCTCGTTTCGGGTCAGGATGGATGACTTGCTGGCGCAAGCTGGTTTGGCATAAGCGTTCATGCGTCGAGCAGTTGGTCAGGCCCCAACACACCTCTCACAGAAGGATGCCTCACCCCGACGTTTGAGTGCCGAACAGTTGGCGCCCGGCCCGCAGGGGCATCATTCCCGGCACAACCGGTCATGGCGCAGTCCGTGCGGTATTGGGATACGAGCAAAGTTGATGGCTCGCATCCAGTGACACGAACCCATGAGGCCAAACATGCTTTCCACCCTACTGATCCGAGATCTCGTCGCTTGCCAGGCGTTGAGCGCTGAACGGTTGAGCGCCATCCATGGCGGCACCAACTTCTCCCTTGGCGCCGCCATGATGGGCGGGGCGATTGCAGGAGCGGCCGGCGGCGTGCGTGGCACGACCCCTCATTCTCCAAGCCTGAAAGGCTATGTCACCCCTGTCCCGCAGCCTGGCAACAACGTCAATATATAAGACGTAGTTGCTCAAGCACCCCCGTCCGCCTTCAAACAGACAGGCAGACCTTGCCGAAATGCTTGCCTGCCGCCTGGTGGCGGAACGCATCGGCAATCTCGTCGAGCGCAAACGTGCGGTCGATCACAGGCTTGATGCCGTTTGCGTCGATCGCGCGGATCATGTCGACCTGATGCCGGCGATTGCCGACAATCAGCCCCTGCAGCTTCTGCTGCCGGCGCATCAGGTCACCGGTCGGCACTTGCCCGGCAATGCCGGTTAGTACGCCGATCAGCGCGATATGGCCGCCGATCCGGCAAGCCCGGATCGACTGGCCGAGCGTCTCCGGACCGCCAACTTCGACAACATTGTCGACGCCGCGACCGTTCGTGAATTCGAGCACCTTCGCGGCCCAGTCGGTATCGCGCTTGTAGTTGATCAGGTGATCGGCCCCAAGCGCGCGGGCTTTCTCCAGTTTGTCGTCGGACGACGACGTCGCAATCACCGTCGCACCCATCTGCTTCGCAAACTGCAGCGCGAAGATCGAAACGCCCCCCGTGCCCTGAACGAGAACGGTGTCACCAGCCTTCAGCGCGTCGTCAACAACCAGCGCGCGCCATGCGGTCAGGCCTGCGGTGGTCAACGTCGCGGCCTCCGCGTGGCTGTAGCCTCGTGGCGCGTGCGTGAACCATTGGGTGGGGCGCACGGCGATCTCGCGCGCGTATCCATCAACACCGTCGCCCGGCGTCGTCGAAAAATCGGCGAGCGTCGGGCCGCCGTCGAGCCAGTTGGGAAAGAACGTCGACACGACCGCGTCGCCGACCGCGAATTCGGTCACCCCGTCGCCAATCGCTTCGACAACGCCCGCGCCATCCGACATCGGAATCCGACCGTCATCAGTGCGCAGGCGTCCCATGACAACACCCAGGTCATGGAAGTTGAGCGAGCTCGCGTGGATGCGCACGCGGATTTCGCCCGGCGCCGGCGCACCGGGATCGGCGAGATCCACGCGTTTGAGGTTTTCCAGTCCGGCAGGCTGGCGCAAGGTAATGGCTTTCATCGAGGCAACTCCTGATGGTCGATGGACGGGCGCCCATGCGTGACGTGGCATGGCGCCGAAAGAAGCAATCGCGCGTTGGCACGTGCGCAAGGTCGCGGAGGACCGCGACCACGTCGTGATTGTCCGGTCGCGCATCAAATATCGCAAGAACGTACAATTACCGCCGGTACTATCAATCATGTAGGTATAAAACCATGCGACCGAAACGCCTGGACAGCAGGAGCGGCTGCGCCGTCGAAGTCACGCTCTCCGTTATCGGAGGGTTGTGGAAGCCGGTGATCCTGTTTCATCTGATGCATGAGAAGAAGCGATTCATGGAGCTCACGCGCCTGTTGCCGAACACGACGCAACGCATGCTGACGCTGCAACTGCGCGAACTGGAGGCAGATGGCATCGTGGCGCGCCATGTCTATCCGCAGGTGCCGCCGAAGGTGGAGTACGAGCTGACGCCGTTCGGTGCGACGCTCGCACCGGTGCTGATCAGCCTCAGGGAATGGGGCGAGTCCTATCAGGCGCGTCGGGCGAACGACGTCGCGCCGGACGAGGAGGCGAAGACAGCGGGCACGCGCCGGCGCCGTACGGACGCAACCGGGCAAGCCGCCTGAGAGGCACGCTCACCCCCCGCTGTCGGCGAGCGCCGTGTCAGCCATAATCCCGATAGCGCTGCGGTGGTCGCGGTGTATTCTGATTAGACGCCTGCTTCCGCAGCGCCAATGCTGCGGAAACGCCTGATGCAGATGGCTTTCTGAGCGCATCCTGGCCGATTGTGGCGGACCCATGTAGCGCCCTCTTCACCAAACGAAGGGCAGCACCCTACAGCAGAATGCAGGATGAACCCTTCACATGGTTTCAGCGCCGACGGGAACAGCCTAAGCCTTCAAATCTTGTGGGAGGACGGCGAGCGCGTCTTCTGCCGAGGCCGGCGCCCGGGCAATGGCGGCGCCGACAACGTCCTGATTGTGCGGCCCGCTGCCGACCATCCATCGTCCGCCAGCCTGGATCGCATCGCTCACGAATTCAGACTGAAAGATCTGCTCGATAGCGCGTGGGCGGCGCGGCCGCTAGACCTTCCGAGTGAAGACGGCCGGACCTTCCTGGTGCTCGAGGATCCGGGCGGCGAGCCGCTCGAGTGGCAGCTCGGCGCGCCCATGGAGGTGGGAATTGTCTTGCGCTTCGCCGTTGGCATTGCGGCGGCGCTGGGCCAGCTTCATGAGCGGGGCCTTGTCCATAAGGACCTCAAGCCCGCCCATATCCTCGTGAACTGCACGGACGGACGGGTGCGACTCACCGGCTTCGGCATCGCCTCGCGGTTGCCGCGCGAGCACCAGGCGCCCGAGCCGCCCGAGACCATCGCCGGCACGCTTGCCTACATGGCTCCCGAACAGACCGGCCGGATGAATCGCTCCATCGATTCGCGCAGCGACCTCTATTCGCTCGGCGTCGTGCTCTACCAGATGCTCATTGGCGCGCTGCCTTATTCGGCGGCCGATCCGATGGAATGGGTGCACTGCCATATCGCCCGAAAGCCGGTGCCGCCCAGCGAGCGGTTGGCGCCGATACCGGCGGCGCTCTCCCACATCGTCATGAAGCTGCTCGCCAAGACCGCCGAGGAGCGCTACCAGACCGCGGCCGGCGCCGAGCAGGATCTGCGACGCTGCCTCGCCAGCTGGGAGCGCGATCGCCGGATCGATGACTTCCCGCTGGGTGAGCACGACACGCCCGACCGGCTGGTGATCCCCGAGAAGCTGTACGGCCGGGAGCGCGAGGTCGGTGCCTTGCTCGCGGCCTTCGATCGCGTCGCCACAAGCGGCACACCGGAACTCGTGCTGGTCTCGGGATATTCCGGCATCGGCAAGACCTCGGTCGTCAATGAATTGCACAAGGTGCTGGTGCCACGACGGGGACTCTTTGCCTCCGGCAAGTTCGACCAATACAAGCGCGACATCCCCTATTCGACCCTGGTGCAAGCGTTCCAGAGCCTGGTGCGGCCGCTGCTCGGCAAGCGGGATACCGAACTGGCGAGCTGGCGCAACGCGTTGCTGGAGGCCCTGGCGCCGAATGCGCGGCTCATGACCGACCTCATCCCCGAACTGAAGCTCATCACGGGTGACCAGCCGCCAGTGCCGGAGCTTGAGCCGCAGCAGGCGCAGAGCCGCTTTCAGCTCGTATTTCGCCGGTTCATCGGTGTCTTCGCCCGGCCAGAACATCCGCTGGCACTCTTCCTTGATGATCTCCAATGGCTCGACACGGCGACGCTTGACTTGCTGGAGGATCTGCTGACACGGGCGGACCTGCGGCACCTGATGGTGATCGGCGCCTACCGGGATAACGAAGTCGATGCCGCTCATCCGTTGAAGCGCACGCTGCAAGCCATCAAGAACGCTGGCGGCAAGGTGGAGGAGATCGCGCTGGCACGGCTTGCGCGTGAACACCTCGCGCAGCTGATTGCCGATTCGGTCTGCTGCGAACCGATGCGCGTCGCGCCGCTGGCGCAGCTGGTGCACGAGAAGACCGGCGGCAATCCATTCTTCGTGATTCAGTTTCTCTATTCGCTCGCCGAAGAGGGCCTGTTCCACTTCGACCATGATGCGGCGTGCTGGTCCTGGGATCTTGATCGCATTCACGCCAAGGGCTACACCGACAACGTCGTGGACCTGATGGTCAGCAAACTGAGCCGCTTGCCGGGAGAAACACAACAGGCGTTGCAGCAGCTCGCCTGCCTCGGCAACGTCGCCGAGATCGCGATGTTGTCGACCGTTCTCGCGATGTCGGAGAAGCAGGTCCATGCGGTGCTTTGGGAGGCCGTCCGCCAGGAGCTGGTCGAGCGATTGGAGGGCGCCTACAAGTTCATTCATGACCGCGTTCAGGAAGCCGCCTATTCGCTCATCCCGAAAGCCATGCGCGCAGAGGTCCATCTCCGGATCGGCCGCCTGCTTGTCGCGCGCACGCCCGCCGAGAAACGGGAGGAGGCGATCTTCGAGATCGTCAATCAGCTCAACCGCGGCGCATCGCTGATCACGCAGCCAGCGGAGCGGGACCAACTCGCCGAGCTCAACCTGATGGCGGGAAAGCGTGCCAAGGGGTCCACCGCCTATGCCTCGGCACTCACCTATCTGAATATCGGCGTGGGACTATTGGCGGAGGATAGCTGGGAGCGTCAGCACGAGATCATCTTCGCGCTGGAGCTGAACCGGGCCGAATGCGAATTCCTGACCGGCCAGTTATCGGTCGCAGACGAGCGATTGGCGGCACTGGCGAATCACGCCACGACAACGGTCGAACAGGCCATCGTCGCCTGCTTGCACATGGATGTCTGCCTGGTTCTCGATCAGAGCAGCCGCGCCATTCTGGTCGGCCTCGGTTGCCTCCGGCATTTCGGTATCGATTGGTCGCCGCATCCGAAAGACGAAGACGTGCGACGCGAATACGAGCGCGTCTGGTCAACGCTCGGGGACCGGGCCATCGAAGATCTGATCGATATGCCGCTGATGGAGGACCCGGCGCCCCTGGCAACCGTCGATGTTCTGATGAAGCTCTGGACGCCGGCCTTATATACGGATGAGAACCTGGCTTCCCTGACCATCTGCAAGGCTGTCAGTCTGAGCCTTGAGCACGGCAACTGCGATGCTTCCTGCTTCGCGTATGTCATTCTCATCAGAATCGCGGGACCGCATTTCGGCGACTACACGGCGGGATTCCGATTCGGGCAACTTGGCTATGACCTCGTCGAACGGCGCGGGCTGAAACGCCTCGAGGCGAGAACCTTTGTTTGCTTCGCCCTTTTTGTCGTGCCCTGGATGAAACACGTCGGGGCTTGCCGTGATCTGCAGCGCCGCGCTTTCGACGCGGCAAACCGCTGCGGCGATCTCCAGTACGCGGCCTACACGCGCAACGATCTGAATTCGAACCTGATTTTCTCCGGCGAGCCGCTCTCCGAGGCGCAAGACGAAGCCGAACACGGCCTCGCGTTCGCGGAGAAATCGCGGTTCGGCCTTGCCATCGACATCATCGCCACGCAAGTCGCACTGATTCGGACGCTCCGAGGCCTCACGCCAAAATTCGGTTGCCTTGACGATGCGCAGTTTGACGAGCTTCGCATCGAGCGCCGTTTTGCGGAAAATCCGGAACTGGCGATTGCGGCGTGCTGGTACTGGATCCGGAAACTGCAGGCGCGCTGTATCGCCGGCGACCACGCTGCGGCGATGGATGCCGCGGCGAACGCGAAAGCGCTGCTCTGGACCACGGCCTCGTTTTTCGAGGAAGCCGAATATCACTTCTATGGCGCGCTGTCCCATGCCGCCTGCTGTGATTCCGCATTGGCCGGCGAGCGACAGCAACACCTCGATGCGCTGGCTACGCATCACAGACAATTAGTGGTCTGGGCGGAGAATTGCCCGCAAAACTTCGAGAACCGCGCCGCGCTAGTGGGCGCGGAGGTCGCCCGGATCGAAGGCCGCGACCTGGACGCGATGCGCCTCTACCAACATGCCATCCGCACGGCGCGCGCCAACGGTTTCTTGCATGTCGAGGCGCTTGCCAACGAACTCGCGGCGCAGTTCTACGCAGCGCGTGATTTCGACGTCATCGCCGAAACCTATTTGCGCAACGCGCGTTACTGCTACCTGCGCTGGCGTGCCGAGGGGAAGGTGCGGCAACTCGAGCAAATGCATCCGCACCTCAGGACGGAAGCGCCCGCGCCCGGCCCGACGGGCACGATCGCCACGCCGGTCGAACACCTCGACCTCGCAACCGTGATCAAGGTATCGCAGGCGGTATCCGGTGGCATCGTCCTGGAAACGCTGATCGAGATGGTGATGCGTACGGCGGTTGAACAGGCCGGCGCCGAACGCGGTCTGCTGATTCTTCCGAACGGTGGCGACCAACGGATCATCGCGGAAGCGACGACTGGCGGCGAAACCGTCGCCGTACATCTGTACGACGAGCCCGTGACTGCGGCGTTGCTGCCGGAGTCCGTCCTCTATTACGTCCTGCGGACCCGGGAAAGCGTCATCCTCGACGATGCCGCGGCCGATCCGGCGTTCGCCGCCGATCCCTACATCGGCCAGCGTGGTGCCCGTTCCATTCTCTGCCTGCCGCTGATGAACCAGGCGAAGCTCACCGGCGCGCTCTATCTCGAAAACAACCTCACGACCCGCGTGTTCACGCCGGATCGCATCGCCGTACTGCGGCTGGTGGCCTCGCAGGCCGCCATCGCGCTGGAGAATGCCCATCTGTACCACGAGCTCGTGAAGCGCGAAGCGAAGATCCGGCGCCTCGTCGATGCCAACATCATCGGGATCATCGTCTGGAATGTCGCGGGCGACATCATCGAGGCCAATGACGCATTTCTTCGCATGGTGGGTTACGCGCGCGACGATCTTGTCGCGAGTCGCATCCGCTGGCGGGATCTGACCCCGCCGGAATGGCGCGAGAGCGACGAACGAGCGCTGCGAGAGATCGAGGAAGCGGGGCGCACGCAGGTCTACGAGAAGGAGTTTTTCAAGAAGGACGGCAGCCGCGTGCCCATCATGGTCGGTGCGGCCACGTTCGAAGCCAGCCGGATGGAAGGTGTTGCATTCATGCTCGACCTGACGGAGCGCAGGCAGTCGGAGGAACTCGTCCGCGAGAGTGAGCGCCGCTATCGCGAGGTCCAGACGGAGTTAGCCCATGCGAACCGCGTCGCCACGATGGGGCAGCTAGGGGCCTCGATTGCGCACGAAGTCAAAAGCCCGATTGCCGCGACGGTGACCAACGCGAAGGCTGCGCTGCGGTGGCTGAGCGCCCAGCCGCCTGACGTGGAGGAGGTTCGGCAGGCGCTCGGCCGTATCGTCAACGACGGCGATCGGGCGAGTGCCGTGATCGGCCGCATCCGTGAACTGGTGAAGAAGGCGCCGCCGCGGAAAGAACCGTTCGACATCAACAAGGCCATCCGCGAGGTGATCGAGCTCACCCGTGGTGAAGCATCGAAGCACGGCGCCTCGGTGCGGACGCATCTCGCAGACCCACTGCCGCTCATTCAAGGGGATCGGGTCCAGTTGCAGCAAGTCCTCCTCAACCTGCTCATCAACGCGATGGAGGCCATGAGCGGTGTCAGCGACGGCGTGCGGGAACTGCTGATCAGTACAGGAATAACGGACGCCGGCGGCGTGCTGGTGACGGTGAGCGATTCCGGGCCAGGCTTGGCACCGAACAACGCCGAGCGCATTTTCGCCCCGTTCTACACGACCAAGTCCACCGGCCTGGGGATGGGGCTGTCCATCTGCCGCTCGATCATCGAAGCGCACGAGGGCCGCTTGTGGGCAAGCGCGAACGAGCCTCGCGGCGCGATCTTTCAATTCACGGTGCCCGCTCATCCGGCTGATTCATCGTGATGCCACGCCATGTGGGCCATTCAGCGCGCCGTCTGAGGGCAATCCGCGCCGCCAGCCGCGCCGGGTTGCCCCGCGTTCCTGAACGTCACCACCAGCTTGCTGTCCTTGGCCATCGCAAGCGTGTTGCCATACGTGACGGTGGGCATGAACGCGATATCGGGTGCGACACCAACCGGCGACTGTTTGGTGCCATCCACACTGAGCGCGAGCTCGACGGTATAGGAATCGACACCCGTGCGCTGCCCTTGCGGCGTCTGCGCGAACTTCTGCTGGAACGCGCACATGTCACTGACGATGGCGTCCAGCGCGCTCTGGATGGAGACGGATTTTCCGGGTGGGATCGGCGCGGTATTGCAGGCGGTGAGCAGCACGGGCGCGAGACTCGCCAGAACCACGAAGCGCATGGGCATATTCATTGTCATCTCCTGCACGGCGCCTGCCGTACATTCGATTCACTCTAGCGCCGACGCATCCCACGCTCCATTGGCCCAAAGACCAATCCGGCGACATGACGGCGGCGTTGTGGCTGTGATGCCAGCGGCTCATGCAACCGCCGCTCTGCTCCCGCCGCCGCCTGAACTTGCTTCCTTCAGGAAATTGCCAGCGATCTCGGCACGATCATTCCAGTTGAATGTTGGCCTGCCTGATTACCTCGCTCCAACGCTTGCTGTCGTCGGCAATCAACTTGTCCATTTCCGACCCGGTGCCATAGAACGGTTGCGCGCCCTGGGCCGTCAACTGCCTGACCATCGCAGGGTCGATGGTGATGGACCTGACCGTATCCTGGAGCTTCTTGATCACCTGTGCGCTGGTGCCGGCCGGCGCCATCAGTGCTGACCAGGACTCCGTTTCCGCATCCTTGATGCCAAGTTCTCCGAAGGTCGGCACATCGGGGATCGCGGCATTCCGCTGCTTGCTGGCCACGCCGAGCAACCGGACGCGGCCTGACTTCACGAAGGGTTGCAAGGCGGGAAGATTCGCGAAAAGGATCTGTATCTGACCGCTCAGCAGATCGGACGTCGCGGGACCCGCGCCCTTGTACGGGACGTGCGTGAACTTGACGCCCGACCGGAGCATGAAGAGCTCGCCGATCATGTGATTGACGGACCCTTGCCCCGCGGAGCCCATATTGAGCTTTCCCGGATTGGCTTTCGCGTACTGGAGCAGCTCCGCCATGTTCTTTGCCGGCGTGTTGGCGGAGACGGCCAGCACGTTTGGCACCGTGGCAAAGAGCGCAATGGGCGCAAAGTCTTTGGACGGTGAAAACGGCAGGTTCCTGGACAGCAGCGGGGCAATGACCTGATTGCCCATCGTCGCATACAGCAACGTGTAGCCATCGGCGCGCGCCCTGGCGACGAATGCCGCGCCAATGGCCCCGCCTGCGCCGGGCTTGTTATCCACAATGACCGGTTGGCCCAGCACCTGGGACATGCGGGTCGCCAGCAGCCGCGCGGTCAGGTTGACGGTCCCGCCAGGTGCAAACGGTACGACGAGGTCGACCGGCTTGTCGGGATACCCTTGTGCGCCGACGCCAGAGCAGAACCCCAAGGCAGCCACGAGCACCGTAGTGAACTTGAACATGGTTATCTCCTTGCGAACGTCAGCGGGCTTGCGGGTCGGACGAGACGAGCGCCTGGGTACGCCGCTCCAGCAACGCCGATGCCTCGCGAATCCTCCGGTCGGTCGCCTCGACGGCGTCAGCCCGGTCCTCAAGCGCGATCTTCTGTTCTTCGAGTCGCGCCATCACGGCTTGCGGCGCGGGCGCGCCGTATGACTGGCGAGCCTCCACATTGCAGATCGGGTCCAGGCATTTTGCAACGTCCTCGCGGGAGAGCGCCACTGGTCGTCCGATTTGCTGTTCCGCGGCGGCATCGATCATCTCCGGCGTGATCGCGGCAGCCGGGAGGCCCTCGTCGAGCGCACGCCGCACGACAGCGCCGATGATGTGATGGGCGTCCCGGAACGAGAGGTCGGCCTTCCGGACCAGCAGGTCGGCCAGATCGGTCACCGTGGAGAAATCCCCTGCGGCCCGCGACGCCATGCGCTCGCGATCCGGTTGAACGTCCCGCACCAGCAGCGTCATCAGTTCGAGGCATTTCAGCGCTTCCTCACAGCTCTCCCAGCAGGTCCGCGTGCTTTCGCGACTGCTGTCGCCGGAATGCGTGAAGTGGGTGGACTTCACCGTCGTGAGCGCGGCGGAGGTCAGGCCGATCAGATGCGCGGTCTTGCCGCGCAGGTATTCCAGCACAACCGGGTTTTTCTTTTGCGGCATGATGCTGGACGTCCCGGCGATGCTGTCCGGAAAGTTCAGATATCCGAACTCGGGCGTCGACCAGATATAGAAGTCCTGCACCATCCGGCTGCACGTGATCATCATGATCGAGAGCGTCGTGCTTAGCTCCAGTGCAAAGTCGCGTGACGCGACGCTGTCCAGCGCATTCCCGAGTGGCCGGCTGAAGCCCAGCAAATTGCTGGTCAGGGTGCGATCGATGGGGAATGACGTCCCGGCCAGCGCGCACGCCCCGAGTGGGCAGCCGTCGATGGTTTCCAGTACGTGCAGTAGCCGGTCGATGTCCCGGGACCACGCCTCGACCAAAGCAGAGAAGTAGTACCCATACGTGATCGGCTGCGCCGCCTGCATATGGGTATATCCAGGCATCACACAGGTGGCGTATTCGGCCGCCTGGGCCAACGCCGCATCGCACAGCCCTACTAAGGCCGCACCGATCCGCACGACAAAGCCGCGCGCACGCATCCGGTCATTTGTCGCGCCAATATCATTCCGGCTCCGTGCCGTGTGCAGGCGACCGCCGAGATTCCGGCCGACCAGCTTGATCAGGTGCGCTTCGTAATTGAAATAGGCGTCTTCTCGCGCCGCATCCAGCTCGACCACTTCGGGGCCTTCCTGTCGCATTTTCAGGAGGGCATTGGCAAGCGTCGAAGTCGTCTTCCTGTCGATAATACCTTGCTGATCCAACATAATCAGATGGGCAAAATTTATCTGCGTCAGCACCTCGAAATTCTTGGTGAAGAATTCTCGTGTGGTGCGCGGCTGGAAAATGTACTGGATGACTTCCCTTGCAGGAGGTTGCTTGAGCCGGCGGCTAACTTTGGATTCCATTATCAAAACCTGTCGAAGAAAAACATGAATTGAGTTTGGATCCCGGCAACCCATACGTCAAATCAGCGCCTCGCAGCTTCTTATACAATCCTGATATGGGTCGCGCGGTGATGCGGCGCGCACGGCACGGCGTGCCACAATCCGTTCCTTTTTGGAGCCGCTGGATGAACTTCAAGCAGATCGAGGCGTTTCGCGCCGTAATGATGTCGCGCTCCATGACAACGGCTGCGGGCCTCCTGCATACCTCGCAACCCAATATCAGTCGTTGGATCGCGCTGCTGGAGCACAAGGTTGGCTTTCAGTTGTTCCAGCGTAGCGGGACCAAGCTCATCCCGACTGCGGAGGCAGAAGCGTTTTATGCCGAAGTCGAGCGGGCGTTCATCGGGCTGGAATCGCTCGATGAAAGCGCGAATTCCATCCGGCAGCGGGGCACGGGCTTACTCCGGATCGGCGCAGTCGGCTCGATTGCCGAGAGCGTATTGCCCGATGCAATCCGGGTATTCAGGGAGGCCTTTCCCGATATTCCGGTGCTCGTCAATATGGGCAGGTCGGACGTCGTTGCAAAATGGACGGCGACCGGGTTTTGCGATATTGGTTTCTGCTCCGTTCGCACCGAATTACCCAGCCTGGATTATGAAGAGATCAACCTGGCGCGCGGGGTATGTATCGTCTCCACATCACATCGCCTGGCGACGAGGGCGGTTCTGGAACCTGCGGATTTCGAGGCGGAGCACTTTATTTCATTGCCGATGGAAAGCTCGAACCGGCGCGAGATCGACAGCCACTTTCCGGCGGGGTCCCGAGTGCTTGCCATCGAAACGCCCTACGCCACGACCATTTGCAAGATGGTGAGCAAGGGGCTCGGGGTGTCGATCGTCAGCCCGATCGTGAGCCGTGCGCTCGGTCTCTCCGACGTGCGCGAAATACCGTTTTCGGGCGACGTGCTGTTCCGAAGCTACGCGGTGACGTCCGACCACTTTCCCCTGAACGTCCTGGCAAGCCGCATGGCGGCATGCGTGCGCAACACCTTTGACGCCTTCAATGCGCAATCCTGACGGCGGCCCTCGCCATCCGCTCCCGGGCGATCCTTCAGCGTGGAGCCGGGTCGCGTTCGACGCTGTCGGCGAGCGCGCGCAGCAAGGCCGCGCCATCGCCGCGCCAGGCGCTGCCGTGCATGCAGGCGAGCGTTGTCGGTTGCAACGCAGCAAGGCGTTCCAGCATGGCGCGGGCGCTTTTGGTGTGTGAGAAGTAGTCCAACTCGCGGCGGAACGCCTCGCTCGGTTCGAGGATGTCACTCTCGGTCAGCGGGGGGTGATGCGAGCCACTCTGGGTAAACAAGTCGCCGCAGAGCAGCGTTGCCGAGGTGGTCTCCATGAGGAACCCGCATTCCCACGCGTGCGGCAGATGCGGGGTATAGAGCCAGCGCACGCTGTGCTGCCCGAGCGAGATCGTCTCGCCATCATCCAGCGCGCGTGGTGGCCGGTCGGCATAGTCACCCACCGAGACCATGGCCGCGATCTGGCCGCACAGTGGCTCCGCACGCGGCGCGGCCGCGAGAAAGTCATTGAGTGCGCCGCATTCGTCGGCCTCGAAATGCGAGAAGCCGACATAGCGCAAACGATCGATCGGCATGACCCGCTCGATCGCTTCCCTGACGACCGGAAACAGCTTGCGCAGGCCGGTATGAAATAGCAGCGGCTCGTCGTCGTCGATCAGGTACTGATTGAAAGAGAATCCGCCACCCCCAGGAATCTCGACCGGCGTGGAGATGCGATAGATGCGGTCCGCAATCTCGTCGATTGTTGTACCGCTCGAAAGGGAAAGAGACAGGGTCGCCATGGTGCGCTCCTTTCTTGGGGAACCGACTGGGGCAACTGACGTGGTCCGTGCCCGGCCGGATCGGCGGTGCACGTCCGGCGATTGTCGGCCATCCGGATACCGCTGTCCATCGACCCCTTGCGGCCCGGAAATGCCCCGTGGCCTGCCGATCCCTCCGTGCTCCAGCCGGCGCCCACCGGTACCCACTGGCGCCGGGTTGAACGTGCCCGCCGGGCATGGCAGGATACCCCGATGCCCGCCGCCGCCCCCGATACCGTCCTCCGTGATCTCGCCCGCCTGCGCCGCGTCCGCGACCGCATTGACCGCGACTACGCCCAGCCGCTGGACGTCGAGGCGCTCGCCCAGGGCATCCATATGTCGGCGGGCCACCTCAGCCGGCAGTTCCGGTTGGCGTACGGCGAGTCCGTCTATTCGTACCTGATGACGCGGCGCATCGAGCGTGCGATGGCGCTGCTGCGCCGCGGCGATCTGAGCGTTACCGAGGTCTGTTTCGAGGTCGGGTGCTCGTCGCTGGGCACCTTCAGTACCCGGTTCACCGAGCTTGTCGGCGTTTCGCCCAGCGTTTACCGACGTGATTGCGCGCGCGAGGCCGAGGGCATCCCGTCCTGCGTCGCGAAGCAGGTGACACGACCGATCAGGAATCGAGAAGCGCCCGAAAAGGTGCCCACGTAGACTGCCTTCCATGGTTCCGGACCAACGCGGCGACGGCCGCGGCCACCGCTTCCCTACCCACCACGGAGACTGATCATGGACATCACCATTCACTCGACCTTCCTTCCCCACACCGATCCGGACGTCTCGCTGGCGTTCTACCGGGACGCGCTCGACTTCGAGGTCCGCAAGGACGTCGCCTTCGGCGATAACCGCTGGATCACCATCGGCCCGAAGGGCAAGCCCGAAACCTCCATCGTCCTGTACCCGCCCAACGCCACGCCCGGCGTCACCGACGAGGAAAAGCGCACCATTGCCGAGATGATGGCCAAGGGCACCTTCGCGATGCTGCTGCTTGGCGCGAAGGACCTGGACGCCGCCTTCCAGCGCCTGCAGGAACGGGATGCCGAGATCGTCCAGGAGCCGACCGACCAGCCCTACGGCGTGCGCGACTTCGGCGTACGCGATCCGGCCGGCAACATGATCCGAGTCCAGCAACTGAAATGAGATCGGATGGGCCGGCGCCCGCGCGCCGGCATTCGCAGGCCCGCCGCCAGCCTACTCGATCGCCACCTTGCCCTCCTTGACCAGCTTCGCGAATTTCGCGGTTTCCGTGTCGATGCGCTTTGCAAACTCATCGGATGTGCTTGCCATAGGCTCGGCACCCGCTGCGAGCATGCGTTGGCGGAAATCCGGAGAGTTGACGATCTTCACGATCTCGGCGCTGAGCCTGGTGACGATGGGCTTCGGCGTGGCCGCCGGGGCGAGCACGCCAAACCACGTTCCGATATCGAAACCCTTGAGCCCTGCCTCCTCGAGCGTCGGCACGTCGGGCAACACGCTGGAACGCTTGGCGGTGGTGACCGCGAGTGGCCGAAGCTTGCCGGCCTTGATATGAGGAAGCACCGTCGTCAGCGTATCGAACGACATCGTGACCTGGCCGCCAAGCAGATCCGTTGTCAGCGGGCCGCTACCCTTGTATGGGACGTGCAGCAACGGCGCGCCGGTGGCCGTCTGGAACTGCGTGCCGATCAGGTGTTGCGCGGTTCCATTGCCGTTCGAGCCATAGGCGAACTCCGTCGGCGCGGTCTTCGCGAGCGATACCAGTTCCGCGACCGTCTTGGCCGGCGTCCTCGCGGGGTTGATCACCAGCACATTCGGCACCATCGCCACGGTAGCGACTGGCGCGAGGTCCTTCTGGAAGTTGTAGGGCAGCTTTTTGTAGACGCTCGTCGCGATGGTGTGGTGTACCGCGCCCATCAGCAGCGTGTAGCCGTCCGGCTTTGCCTTGCTGACGTAGTCCGCGCCAACCGTGGCGCCGGCGCCGGGCCGGTTCTCCACAATGACCGGTTGGCCAAGCTGCTTTGACAGCTGGTCGCCGATGGCCCGTGCCAGGACATCCGTGGTGCCACCGGATGGAAAGGGCACCACAAGGCTGATCGGTCGCGTGGGCCAGTCTTGCGCGCTGCCCAGGGCCGACGCGCCGAGGCCGAGCGCCAGAAGCGATACACGGATGAACTGCTGCACTGCATGGGAAGTACACATGGCTTGTCTCCTGTCGTCAATAAGTGTTCGATCTCTGCTGGATCTTCGATGCATGAATGCCCGCCGCCCAACGTGGCGAGGCGGCAAGGCGGGTGTCGCTAAGCCTGGACCGCCAAGGCATCGCGTCCCGCGAACGTCGCTGCGCAACCGAGTTCCGCCTCGATGAAAAGCAGCCGGTTGTACTTGGCCACGCGATCCGAACGGGAGAGGGAGCCGGTCTTGATCTGCGTGGCGGCCGTGCATACGCTCAGATCGGCAATGGTGGTGTCTTCGGTCTCTCCGGAACGGTGGGAGATCACGGACGCGTACCCCGCCGACTCGGCCAGGTCGATGGCGTTCAGTGTCTCGGTGAGCGTGCCGATCTGATTGGGCTTGATCAGGATCGCGTTGGCGGCGCCCCGGTCGATGCCTTCCTGCAGGATCGCCGTATTGGTGACGAACAGGTCATCGCCGACGAGCTGCACCTGCGCGCCCAGCCGCTGTGTCAACAGCTTCCAGCCGAGCCAGTCGCCTTCCGCCATGCCATCCTCGATGGTCACGATGGGATACTGCTTCACCCATTTGACGAGCAGGTTGACGAAGTCGCCCGCATCGTAGGCCCTGCCTTCCGATTTCAGTTCGTAGAAGCCATCGCGATAGAACTCGGAGCTCGCCACGTCGAGCCCCAGCGCGATATCTCGCCCCGCCTTGAAACCCGCCGCCTCGATGGCGATCATGATGATCTCCAGCGCCTGCTCGTTCGATTTCAGGTCGGGCGCGAATCCTCCCTCGTCGCCCACTGCGGTGGACATCCTGCGTTTTTTCAGCACGGCGCGCAGCGTGTGGAAGACCTCCGCGCCCCAGCGGAGCGACTCGGAGAAGGAGGGCGCTCCCATCGGCAGGATCATGAACTCCTGCATGTCGACGTTGTTGTCGGCGTGCGCCCCGCCGTTGATGATGTTCATCATCGGCAGCGGCAGGCGCGTGCCCCTGTCCCGCCCGCCGATGGCGCGATACAGCGGCAGGCCGGCCGACGTGGCGGCAGCCCTGGCGTTGGCCAGTGACACGGCCAGCAGCGCATTGGCGCCAAGGCGCGACTTCTCCGCCGTGCCATCGAGGCGGATCATGCAGTGGTCGATGTCGGCCTGATTTCCGGCAGCCATGCCCTGCAGGGTGCGGGCGATGTCGACGTTAATGTGCTCGACGGCCTTGCGTACGCCTTTGCCGAAGTAGCGTTGACGATCGCCGTCGCGCAGTTCCAGCGCTTCGCGTATTCCCGTCGACGCGCCAGACGGCGCTGCCGCAAAGCCTTGCGCGCCGTCGGAGAGCACTACCTGGGCGGCGACGGTGGGATTGCCGCGGGAATCGAGGATCTCGTAGCCGCGAATGTTCTGGATGAAGGGCATGTCGCTTCCTTACTGGACTTGCGCAATGCGCAGGAGATTGGTCGTGCCGGCCACCGTGAAGGGCAGGCCCGCCGAGATGACGATGGAATCGCCGGCCACGCCGAAGCGCTCCTTGAGAACGGTGCGGCTGGCAAGATCGGTCATCTCCAGCACGTCGATCACCTCATGGCAGAGCACCGCATGCACCCCCCAGGCCAAAGCCAGGCGTCGCGCGGTGGCGACGCGCGGCGTCATCCCGAGGATGGGCACCTCCGGGCGCTCCCTCGCCATGCGCAATGCCGAGTAGCCGGAGCTGGTGTACGCCACGGTGGCGGGCACCTTGAGTAGGCCGGCAACGTGGCGCACGGCGTAGCCGATGGCATCCGCGGCTTCCGCGCGCGGCGGCGTGTGCGAGGCCTGGATGGCATCGTGATACAGCGGGTCCGACTCCGTGCGGGTGATGATGCTGTCCATCATCCGGACCGCTTCCACGGGATACTTGCCCGAGGCGGATTCGGCCGACAGCATCACCGCATCGGCGCCGTCGTACACGGCGGTGGCGACGTCGGAGGCCTCGGCACGTGTCGGCACCGGCGCCGAAATCATCGACTCGAGCATCTGCGTGGCGACGATCACCGGCTTTCCGGCCTTGCGGCATGCACGCACGATCTGCTTTTGCAGCGACGGCACCAGCTCCGCAGGCATTTCCACGCCGAGGTCGCCGCGCGCCACCATGACGGCATCGGCCTCCGCGACGATCGCTTCCAGGCTCTGGATGGCGGCGGGCTTCTCAAGTTTGGCGACGATGCCGGCGCGACCCTTCACGATCTCCTTGATCTCCAGGATGTCCTCGGGCCGTTGGACGAACGACAAGGCGATCCAGTCCACGCCGAGCGTCAGCCCGAAGTCCAGGTCCCGCCTGTCTTTCTCGGTCATCGCCGACAACGGCAGCACCACGCCAGGTACGTTGACGCCCTTGCGGTCTGAAAGCGTGCCGCCGTTCACCACGGTCGTCTCGGCAAAATCGTTGCCGCACCGCTCGACGCGCAAGCGGATCTTGCCGTCGTCGAGCAGCAGTTCGCTGCCTTCCTGCAGCGCCGCGAAGATCTCGGGGTGCGGAAGACTCACCCGGGTTTGCGACCCGGCCACGGCGCTATCGAGATCCAGTCGGAACGACGCCTCGGCTTCAAGTTGAACCGGGCCCTCGGCGAAGGTGCCGATGCGAAGCTTGGGCCCCTGCAAATCCAGCAGTACGCCAATCGGGCGGCCCCGGTCGCGCTCGACCGCGCGAATGGTATCGAGCCGTTGCTTGTGGTCTTCGTGGCTGCCGTGGCTGAAGTTGAGCCGGAAGACATCGGCGCCGGCTTCAAACAGCGCGTCAATGATCTCGGGCGCCGTGCTTGCCGGCCCGAGTGTTGCCACGATCTTTGCATTGCGAAGGCGTCTCATCGTATTACTCCAGGTCACCGCGCGATCAGGATCGCGCGGAAGTCGTTGACATTGGTCCTTGTCGGGCCGGTGATGACGGCATCGCCAAGCGCTTCGAAGAAGCCGTGGCCGTCGTTGGCGGACAGCGCGTCCTGCGGCCGAATGCCGAGTCGCCACGCCCGCTCCAGGGTGTCCGGTCCGGCGATGGCGCCGGCAATCTCCTCCTGGCCATCCACGCCGTCGGTGTCGCCGGCGATCGCGTAGACCCCCGGCTCGTCACGCAGCGTCAGCGCAAGAGACAGCAGGTACTCCACGTTTCGCCCGCCGCGTCCGTTGCCTCGCACCGTCACGGTTGTTTCTCCGCCGGAGAGCAGCACACAAGGCACCTGAAACAGCTGGTCGTGTCTGGCTGTCTCCAGGGCAAGGGCACCCATCACCTTGCCGACGTCGCGGGCCTCGCCTTCGATCGCATCGCCGAGGATGTGCACAGGAATCCCGGCACGTTCGGCGACGCGCGAGGCGGCTTGCAGTGCCATGCGGGGCGTGGCGATCAGCGAGGTATGGATATCGGGAAGGCGGGGGTCGCCAGGCTTGATCGTCTCGGCGGCATCGGAAGCCAGCACCGTCATCACGTGCGCCGGCACGTCGATGCCGTAGCGGCGGATGATGGCGACGGCGTCGGCGCAGGTTGTCGGGTCCGGCACGGTCGGGCCGGAGGCGATGTCGATGGGGTCGTCGCCCGGCACATCGGACAGTAGGAGATTGCATATACGTGCCGGATGGCAGGCGGCCGCAAGACGTCCGCCCTTGATGGCGGAGAGGTGACGGCGCACGCAATTCATTTCCGAGATCGTGGCCCCCGACTTCAGCAGCGCCTGGTTGATGGTTTGCTTGTCTTCCAGCGAGATGCCGGCGAGTGGCAGCGGCAGCAGCGACGAGCCGCCGCCCGAAATCAGGCAGATGACGAGATCGTCGGCGGTGAGGTTCGCCACCAGCTCCATCATGCGGCGTGCGGCGCGATGGCCGGCCGCGTCAGGCACCGGATGCGCGGCTTCCACGATCTCGATGCGTGAGCATTCCACCGCATAGCCGTAGCGCGTCACGACAAGTCCCTCGACAGGACCTTCCCAGGCGGCCTCGAACGCGTTGGCCATCGCTGCGGACGCCTTGCCGGCACCGATGACAATCGTGCGGCCTTTCGGCGGTGGCGGCAAATGCTGCGCCAGCGTGCCGGATGGCTGCGCGGCGTCGATGGCGGCCCGGAACATGTCGTGGAGCAGGGCGCGAGCATGTTCAGCTTGCATGATCTTGACTCCCTTGCTCAGTGGACAACGGACGCGTGCGCATCGGCAGCACGGGCCAGGCGTGACCCGATCGTCTCCGCCTCGGGCTTTGCGTCGACCGATGTCGGTTCATCGATGACCTTGCCATCGAGCGCGTCTTGCAGCTGGCGCTGATCGACGGCGCCCACCCATCGGGCAATGGCCAGCGTGCCGACGGCATTGCCGATCGTGTTGGTGATGGCGCGAGCCTCCGACATGAAGCGATCCACGCCGAGCAGCAGCACCATGCCTGCGACGGGGATCTTGCCGAGCGACGCCAGCGTGGCGGCCAGCGTGATAAAGCCCGAGCCTGTCACCCCCGCGGAGCCCTTCGACGTGAGAAGCAGTACACCGAGCACGACCAGTTGGTCGGTGAGCGTGAGCGGCGTGTTGGTGGCCTGGGCGATGAAGATGGCCGCCATCGTGTAGTAGATGCACTGGCCGTCCGGGTTGAAGGTCAGCCCAGAGGGCACCACCAGACCGACCACCGACTTGGAGACCCCGGCATTCTCAAGCTTGCGCATGAGTTGCGGCACCACAGATTCCGACGAACTCGTGCCGAGCACCGTGAACAGTTCGTCGCGGATGTACCGGAGGAACTTCCAGAGACTGAACCCTGCAATTCGAGCCACACCACCCAGGACGATCACCACGAACAGGAAGCAGGTGATGTACATGGTGCCCATGAGCTTGCCGAGCGAGACCACGGAGCCCAGGCCATACTTGCCCACCGTGAATGCCATCGCGCCGAACGCGGCAAGCGGGGCGAGTCGCATGATCATGCCGACGACGGTAAACACGCCGTGCGTGAAGGAGTCCAGCACATCGACCACCGGTTTTGCGCGGGGGCCGATATGCGAGAGCGCGATGCCGAACAGCGTGGCAAACACGAGGATCTGCAGGATGTCGTTCCGGGCGAGCGCGTCGATGACGCTTGTCGGCACCAGGTTCATCATGAAGTCGATGAACGAATGCGGCTTCTCTGCGGCATGGGTGTAGCTGGCAATCGCCTTGGTGTCGAGGTGTGCCGCGTCGACATTCATGCCGTGGCCGGGCTGGACCACGTTGACGACGATAAGGCCGAGCGCCAGCGCGAAGGTGGAGAGCAGTTCAAAGTAGAGCAGCGCGCGTACGCCGACGCGGCCAAGCTCCTTCATGTTCTCCATCCGGGCAATGCCAAGGACCACCGTCGCGAAGATGATCGGCGCGAACACCATCTTGATCAGCTTGATGAACACGTCGCCGAATGGCTTGAAGTCGCTGGCGATGTTGGGGGCCCAGACGCCCAGCGCAACGCCAGCGGCGACGCCAATCAGCACTTGGACATACAGCTTTCCCAGTAGTCTTTGAATCATTGCTGTCTCCTGCTTGCTCGATGAGATGCGCTTGCAGACCAGCTCTGACGGCTGTTTCCGTATCTGCAAGGCAGGGGCGGGCCGCGAGGGGCCCGCAGTGCCGCCGCGGCGCGTGCCGGGCGGCAGGTACTGCGAGGCGTGAGGGTTATGCGGCCTTCGCTTGCCGGCCGGAGGCCAGGTAGTCGCAGACGGCCTTGGTGACTTCGACCGTGGTGGCTTGGCCACCGAGGTCGCGTGTGTGAAGGGCGGGATTGGCGGTGACGGCCTCGATGGCACTCATCACGCGCTTCGCGGAATCGAACTCGCCCAGATGCTCAAGCAGCATCACGACGGACCAGAACGTGCCAACGGGGTTGGCCAGGCCCTTGCCCATGATGTCGAAGGCGGAGCCGTGGATCGGCTCGAACATCGACGGGTAGCGGCGTTCCGGATCGATGTTGCCAGTCGGAGCAATGCCCAGGCTGCCTGCCAGTGCCGCGGCGAGGTCGCTCAGGATGTCGGCATGGAGGTTCGTGGCGACGATGGTATCCAGCGACTTCGGACGATTCACCATCCGTGCCGTGGCGGCATCCACGAGTTCCTTGTCCCACGTGACATCGGGGAAGTCCTTCGCAACCTGCACGGCCACTTCGTCCCACATCACCATGGCATGGCGCTGCGCATTGGACTTGGTGATGACCGTCAGCAGCTTGCGCGGACGCGACTGGGCGAGCTTGAATGCGTAGCGCAGAATGCGCTCGACGCCGACGCGCGTCATCATCGACACATCAGTCGCGGCTTCGATCGGGTGCCCCTGGTGCACGCGGCCACCCACGCCGGAGTATTCGCCTTCGGAGTTTTCCCGCACGATCACCCAGTTCAGGTCTTCGGGTGCGCAGCGCTTCAGCGGGCCGTCAATGCCGGGGAGGATGCGGGTGGGGCGCACGTTGGCGTACTGGTCGAAACCCTGACAGATCTTCAGGCGCAGCCCCCAGAGCGTGATGTGATCCGGAATCTGGTTGTCGCCCGCCGAGCCGAACAAGATCGCGTCCTTGCCGCGGAGCGCATCGAGGCCGTCCTCCGGCATCATCACGCCGTGCTGGCGGTAGTAGTCGCCGCCCCAGTCGAAGTTCTCGAACTCGAAACTGAAGTTTGCGCCGCCCGCGGCCAGTGCCTCCAGCACTTCACGCCCTGCCGGCACGACTTCCTTGCCAATGCCGTCACCCGGAATCGTTGCGATCTTGTAGGTCTTCATCTTTCATCTCCTTGTCGGAATCACCGCTGAATTGCGTGAGTGGATTCTGGTCGGTGGACGTGGTTTTGGATCGGCGCTAAAGTTAAACCATTCTTAACCTGAGATTAAAGATCATGGGCTCGACCAGTGGCATTCAGCCCGCGGAGCTGGGTTTCTTCGCTTCCGTGGCGACGGCAGGCAGCCTGAGCGCGGCGGCGCGTGACCTGGGGATCTCCACGGCGGCGGTGAGCAAGCGCCTTGCCCAGATGGAGGCGCGGATCGGCATGCCGTTGCTGACGCGAACCACCCGTCGGATGGGCCTGACGCCGGAAGGCGAGGTCTTCCTCGAGCACGCTAGGCGGATCCTCGGCGAGATCGACGACCTGGACCAGCTGCTCACCAGCGCGAAGGGGCGGCCGAGCGGATTGCTGCGGGTCAACGCCACGCTCGGCTTTGGCCGCATGCACGTGGCGCCGGTGATCTCCGAGTACAGCAGGGCGTATCCGGACGTCGACGTGCAGTTGCAGTTGTCCGCCGACCCGCCCCCCCTGACGGAAGACGCCTTTGATGTGTGCGTCAGGTTTGGCGAGCCGCCTGACGCACGGATTGTTGCGAAGCTGCTGGCACCCAATCGGCGGCTGCTTTGTGCATCGCCGAAGTACCTGCGGGACCGTGGCGAGCCCATGACCCCCTCGGATCTGGCTCGCCACAATTGCATCGGTATCCGCCAGGGCAGCGATGCCTATGGCGTGTGGCGATTGAGTTCCGGCAAGGGGTCAAAGCAGCGCACAGAGTCGGTCCATGTGCGCGGCAATCTCACGACGAACGATGGCGAGATTGCCGTCAACTGGGCGCTGGAAGGTCACGGCATCGTGATGCGCGCGGAATGGGACATCGAGCGCTATCTGCGAAGCGGCCGCCTGGTGCACGTGCTGCCGAACTACTCGACGCCGGAAGCGAGTATCTATGCGGTCTACCAGCAACGTCACCAGCTGTCGTCGCGAATCAGGCTTTTCGTAGAGTTTCTGGCGTCAAAGTTCAGCGAGTTCGGAAAGTAGGCCGCGATCCCGTGGGCAGCGCGGGCCGTCGATCCTTGCCGCCCCGGCCGTCCGATCCACCGGAGCGGGCCTGTTCATGGCTTGGTGCCGTTGTGCTGGTTCCGGAACGCCGCCTCTCCGGCGTCCGACACCTCGACCCACTTCTTGTCGGGCGCGGCATCGGCGACGTAGCTGTCGTGCCAGTTCCACCACTTGTAGGTCGGCGTCTGCGGATAGCCCTCGGGCGAGTCCTCCCAGACTTCCTGCCGGCCCAGCGGCGTGATGTCGAGGTAGTTCCAGGTGTTCCCCATCTGTTCGTCGCCGCGATTGTTGAGGAAGTAGGTGCGGAATACGCTGTCGCCGTCACGATAGAACACGTTCGTGCCGTGCCATTCGTTCACGCCGAAGTCGGCATCGAAGCTGTCGGTGAGGGTGAACCACGGGATCTCCCAGCCCATCCGCGCCTTCAGCCGGGCGATGTCGGCCTGAGATGCGCGCGAGACGAAGACGAGGGTGGTGTCGCGGGCGTTCAGGTGGGAGAGGTGGGCGACCTGGTCGGCCACCAGCGAGCAGCCCGGCAAGCGTGGTCAGGCCAGCCGAACACGCCGGGCTCGAAGAAGGCGCGGTAGACGATCAGCTGACGCCGGCCGTCGAACAGGTCGGTCAGGCTGGCCTTGCCCGCGGGCCCTTCGAACGCATACGCCTTCTCCACGGCCATCCAGGGCATTCGCCGGCGCTCGGCGGCCAGCGCGTCACGGGCGCGGGTCTGGGCCTTTTCCTTCACAAGCAGCTGCTGGCGGGCCGCTTCCCATGCCTGCGGCGACACGACCGGTGGTGTGTGCATCGCAGGCTGTCCGCCGTTCCGTCCGTCTTCGGTTGATGTCGTCATGGTTTCCGCAATCTCCCAGGTTGGGCGAAAGCCCGCGCCGCGTGGTTGAAGCGCGATGCGATTCGCTGTTCATCGCTCGTCGTGGCCTGCTATGGCCTGAGATAGTGTGGCACCGGAAATCGAACGCTGGGAGTAACAACTGTGGCGGCATTCTCACGCCGCCGCCGAATTGACCGGCCGTCTCAAAAGATGTATCTTAAATGCATGATTAGCGCGCTGATTCGATTGCAGCCGTTATCGACATATCGAGTCCCCACAGGAGTTCACCATGCATGCCCCGGCAACGACCCAAACCACCCAGCCAGCGCTCGAGCGGCATCACGCCGCCGAGGGGATGTCTGACCGCATCGCGCTGGCGATCACGCTGACGCTCCGGTTCTTTGCGGACACGTTCTTTGCAAAGCGGTATGGGAACCGGGCGATCGTGCTGGAAACCGTGGCGGCTGTTCCCGGGATGGTCGGCGGCATGCTGGTGCATCTCAGGTGCCTGCGCTGGATGATCGAGGACGAGGGCTGGATTCGCACCTTGCTCGATGAGGCCGAGAACGAGCGGATGCACCTCATGACCTTTATCCAGATCGCGCAGCCGAGCCGCTTTGAACGGGCCGTCATACTGCTGGCGCAGGTCGCGTTCTTCGTCTTTTTCTTCCTGCTGTACCTGGTGTCGCCGCGCACCGCGCATCGCATGGTGGGCTACTTCGAGGAACAGGCGGTGATCAGCTACACGCTCTATCTGGCCGAGATCGATGCGGGCCGCGTGGCAAACATCGCCGCACCGGACCTGGCGATTGCCTACTGGAACCTGCCGGCCAACGCACGGCTGCGTGACGTGGTGCTGGCGGTTCGGGACGACGAAGCCGGGCACCGGGATGTCAATCACCAATACGCCAATCACCTGTCCCAACCGGATCTCCAGCATTCCGCCGCTTCGGGCCGGCCGGCGGAGTGACGCGCCAACTGGTACTGAGTCCGCCATCCCCGGTGATGATCAGTACCACCTTCCCTTCGTAGTCCCGCAGTGCCGCATCGCCGCATCGCCGGATGCGGTTTCCCATCATTGCGCGCTGATGACCAGGCGACCGGCAGCAAGCTGGTACGCCACCTCGGCGACGCGTCGTCCGAGGTATTGGGACGTCTGCAAGTCCGCGGGATGTGCGGCCGCCTCGGCATCGCGGTCGGCATCCGACTGGGCGCCCGCGCCAAGGAAGAAGCCGTGACGATTCTGCGAATCCTCGCTAGTCGTGGAGGCGTTGTGGCCCGCGGGCAGGCCTAGGTTCACCCAATGCATGCCTTGCTGCGCGGCAAACACGGCCAGCTGCACGAGGGTGCCGAGTTTGTCGCCCGAGCGCGAGGCGGCGTTGGTGAAGCCGGCCGCCACCTTGTCCTGCCACCGGCGCTGCGCAAACGCCGCGCGCGAACTGGCGTCCATGAACAGCTTGAACTCGCCTGAGGCGCTGCCCATGTAGGTCGGGCATCCGAAGATGATGGCGTCCGAGTCCTCCAGCGTGTCCCAGTGCCTGTCGATATCCTCGACGCGGATCAGCAGGCTGTTGGCATTCGGCAAGCTCGCGGCGCCGATGGCGACCGCCTCGGCCTGCCTGGCCGTGTGGCCATAGCCGCTGTGGTAGACCACCGCGACGAGTACTCTGGTGCTGGACATACGAATTTCCCATTGCGTGACGGAGCGATGCCCATGCATCGCTCTCTACACGGCTAGACGTGCCAGCTACGGGAGTTGTGACAGCTGATTTGTGACAGCTTAGAGCGCCGGTATCCCGCCGAGTTTGTCGGGGTTACGCATGACGTAGACCGCGGCGATGCGGCCCGCCTCGATCCTGAAGGAATTCGCGGACTCGAGCTTGCCGTCCACATAGCGCAGCAGGCCCGGCTCGCCGTTGATCTGGACGAGCCGATAGGTCACCTTGCCCGGCGCGGCGTGCTCGACCGACCAGAAGACGCCGGCAATACGCGCGGCACCCTGCAGGATGCGCCCGTACGACGACACCTTGCCGCCGCCGTCGCTGATCAGCTCGGCATCCGGGCTGAGCATCGTCTTCATCGTGTCGCGATCTCCGGTGCTGGCCGCCTGCATGAAGCGGGTCAGCAGGTTGCGGTGTTCCTGTTGCGACACGTCGTAGCGCGGCTGCCCGTCGCGCACGCGCTCGCCGGCACGGCGCACGATCTGACGGCACGCCGCTTCCGACTTGCCGAGGATCGCGGCGATTTCCTTGTAGTCCACGTCGAAGGCCTGCCGCAGCAGGAAGGCCGCACGCTCGTCGGGCGAGAGGCGCTCCAGTACCCAGAGAAATGCCATCGACAGGTCGCTGGCCAGCTCGGCCGCCGCCTCGGGGGTTTCCTCGTGCAACTCGACCAGCGGTTCGGGGAGCCACCAGCCGACGTAGTTCTCCTGTTCGTTCTTGCGAGCGCGCAGGCGGTCGATGGACAGCCGTGTCGTGACCGTGACCAGCCACGCATCCGTAGAGCGCATCTCGGTGTGATCGGCGTCGTGCCAGCGCAGCCATGCGTCCTGCACCACGTCCTCTGCGTCGGCACGCGTGCCCAGCATGCGATACGCAATGCCGAACAGGCGAGGTTTCAGTGCGGTGAAGGTTTGTACGGTATCCATAAGCCATGACCCTGAATCTGATCATCAGACGTTTCAATGGCGTGTTTTGTGACATCGGCCCGCCACCCGGTCCGCAACCGGTGCCGCAGCGCCGCCACGCATATCGCGATGCTATAGAAATTCCGACGCGCCGCGCGCTGGGGGGGATGAGTGGGCAAGCCCGATGCCGTGGGGCATGCGGTGGAAAGCGGATCGAGACATAAAAGTTACTTATACGCCGCCTTTTGGGGGTGAAATCTGGCGTTCGCGGAAAAAAACGAAAAAAAATCGCTGCGGCTGTCACAAGCCGGCCCGGCCCCCCGTCTTGTCATCATGCAAGGCGCACAGGGCGCCGGCAAAACCCGATACACGGAGTAATCCATGACCGCAGCACGACTCAACTTCTTCCAACTCGCCCCGGCCAATCTGAAGGCAATGATTCAACTCTCCGGCTCCGTCAAGGAGAGCTCGCTCGGCCATCGCCTGGTGGAACTGGTGCAACTGCGCGTTTCGCAAATCAACGGTTGCGGGGTCTGCATCGACATGCACTGGCGCGACCTGGTCAAGCAGGGTGCCGATGTGCGCCACCTGAACGCGATTGCCGGCTGGCGCGAGGCACCGTTCTTCAACGCCCGCGAACGTGCGGCGCTGGCCTGGGCCGAAGCCGTCAACGCACTGCCGCAGCGCGACGATACGGATGCCGTTTATCCGGCGCTGCGCGAGCAATTCAGTGAAAACGAGATCGCCGAACTGTCCTACACGATCGCCGCCATCCGCGGTTGGAACGTGATGAACCTGAGCCTGCGCAACCAGATTCCGGAGCATCCGGCCCCCGGCTTCTGATCGCGCGCGGTTCCTGACTGGGACCGTGATACAAGACCTGTTCGCGTTCCCGGGTTTCAACAGGTAGCCGGCTGGCTACCATGCGTACGGCGCGCCCTGGGGCGCGCCGTCGTCGTTTGTGGCCTTCGCAGCGACTCAGTGCCGCAGTCCTGCGATGGCGTCAGTCAGTTCCTTTGCCAGTATCCCAACCAGCTCGCCCGATGGCACCGCACGCGCCAGCGGCGCCGCCTGACCGGCCCACTGCGCCGCGTAGTCGGCATTGCCCTTGGCCTTTGCCGCCGCATGCAGGGCCTTGCCCGCGTCGTACGTGATCGGATAATCCGGCAGCGGCGCGTGGTCAGGTGCTTCACCGAGTGCCATCAACCGGTTGTGGAGTCCGCGTGCCGCGCGGCCCGAAATCGAACTGGTGAAGGCCGTGCGCTTCGGCGGCCTGGCGAGCAGGGCCGTGCGATAGGCTGCATCGGCCGACGACTCGGGCGAGGCCACGAACGCGGTGCCCAGTTGCGCCGCCTGCGCGCCGAGCGCCATGGCTGCGGCGATGCCGGCGCCATCCATGATGCCGCCTGAGGCGATGACCGGCAGCTTGCTGTGCGTGGCGATCAGCCGCACCAGCGCAAACGTCCCCAGACCTTCATCGGCGGCCTGCGTATCGAATACGCCGCGATGGCCGCCGGCCTCGACGCCCTGCGCAACGATTGCGTCAATGCCCGCGTCAGCGATCCGCCGCGCTTCATCGATGCTGGTCGCCGTGGCGAGCAGCACGATCCCCGCCGCATGCAATTGGTCGATCCAGTCCTGCTTCGGCAGGCCGAAGTGGAAGCTGATGACCGCGGGCTTCTCTTCCAGCAGCATCGCGAACATCTCGTCGTCCACGACAAAGCTCTTGTAGATCTCGCGCAAGGTGGCGGGCGGCGTGGCATCCCATTTGGCGAAATCGGCGGCCAGGTATTCGAGCCAGGCCCGCTCGCGTGCGGCGTCCGCGGTTGCGGGCGGATGGCAGAACACGTTGATGTTGAACGGCTTGCTGGTCAGCGCGCGGGTTTCCTGGATCATCTTGCGTGCGCCGGCCGCATTGGTGGCGCCCACGCCGAGCGATCCGAGCCCGCCGGCGTTGGAGACCGCCGCCGCCATGGCGGGCGTGCTGACGCCGGCCATCGGCGCCTGGATGATGGGCAGCGCAATGCCCAGGCGGGCGAGCAGTGGATTGGATGTGGAGTTCGTCATGATGGGTGCGAGGTCCGTGTTGGGCAGCGGTCAGGAGGACGACGATCAGCGAGGCGATGGTCGGGGACGATGACTCAGGCGCGTTGCATTTCCTCGAAGAAGGCCTCGTAGGCCAGCGTCGAGAAACCGCTGCGTCGAATCAGGTAGGAATGCACTTCGCGTACGGGCACGGTCTGTACGTCCAGCGCGTAACGATGATGTTCCAGCAGGGACTTCGGCACGATCGCCACGGCGGCGCCAGCCATCACGCAGGCGAAGATCGCGTGATAGGAAGACATCTCCATCACGCGCATTTCGTGCGGTTCGTGGTCGGGGCCGGAGGCCAGCCAATCCAGCGCGCATTGCCGGTAGGTGCATCCGCGCGCAAAGGCGGCCAGATTGCGGACCTGGAGATCGGCGGGATGGCGCACCGGCTTGTGGCTGCTGGGAACCAGGAGAACGAGATGCTCGGCAAACAGGGGCACGCCTTCCAGTCCGGCGCCGAATTCAGGGACCAGGCCGGATTGTGCTGACGGTGCGGTGGCATGCGCGACGATGGCGCAATCGAGGCGGTGTGCCGTGACGCCATCGATGAGCGCCTGCGTGGTGCCAGTCTCGATCGCGATGTCGACTTCTGGCCAGCGCGCATGAAAGCGTCCAAGCGGCATGGGCAGGCGGCTGGCGGCCGCGGCTTCCATCGATCCGATACGCAGCCGCCCCGTTGGCACCGCTTGCTGCATCGATTGGCGGGCTTCCTCGGCCAGTGTCAGCAGTCGGTCGGCATAGGAGAGAAAGCGCTGGCCTTCCGGTGTCAGGATCATGCGCTTGCTGTCGCGCATGAACAGTGAGACGCCGAGCGTTTCCTCCAGCTGCTTGACGCGTGTGGTCACATTGGATTGGGCGCGGTCCAGCGTACGCGCCGCCCGGGTCACACTCTGCTCCTGGGCGACGGCGCGAAAGATTTCCAGCTCTGCCAGGTCCATATTCCTGCATTCCCATACCGCGATCGACGTGGGTTTTATATTCTTTTATGGAGAATGTAAAGTCAAGGTTGATCTGAATTCAGGATGGATATCGACAAGGAATGACGGCGCAATGAGGACCACGAAGACTAGGGCAAGTCGCCGGGGAGGTGAGTGATGCGGCGGGGTCGGGAGTGGTCGGCGCACGGAACGGCGCCGGAAAGAAAAATGCCTCCGTGTTGCGGAGGCATTCTTTAGATGACGGAAGTGATAGGACGTCGCACTTCTGCCAGTGCCGATTTCAGGCCTTCACTGCCTGACGGGCCAGCAGGCGCCAGTTGCCGCCTTGCTTTTGCCAGACCTGCAGCACCTTCAGCAGCACCGTGCCCGGCTTGCCGTTGTCCAGGGTGTCGCCCGACAGGGTGTGGCGGACGACTGCGACATCGCCAGACAGACTCACGGTCTGGTCGGTGATCGTAATCGACACAAAGTCGGACTTCTTGTCGAGCAGGTCGCCAATGAAGCTGGCCTTGGTGTCCAGGCGGCCGCCCGAGTGCCCGTAGCTCAGGCTGTCGGCCACCAGCGCGGACAGGGCAGCCTGGTCCGGATCGATCATGGCGACGCGCAGCTTTTCAGCAGCGGTGGCCACGGGTTGCGTGTCGGCGGACTGCGCCATGGCCGGCACGCTGGCGACGGCGAAAACGGCAGCGCCCAGCAGGGCGGCGGTGAACTTGATCATGTGGTGTCTCCCGTTATTTGGTCGTATTGGAACGGTTAGGTCACTGATCGCGTTCTCCGCAATCAGTTGTAAGTCATCGTATCACATAGATTCTGGTACGACGCGGGCCCATGACCGTCAGGGGCGAGGTGTCAGGTCGCGGCAACACCCGGGGCCGGGCGAGCCCACTGGAATAGCGTCCGAAGACCGAGCCAGCCGATGACCGCATTGGCGGCGATGAAGACCGGCAATGCCAGGACGTGGGCGGCATGGTTGCCGGTCTCGGCCAGCCGCACGGCGCAGATCGCGGCGCAGCCAATGCCGAAGCTGTAGGCCCACGCAAACCGCGCATCGAAACGCGAGGCGCCAAGCCACCCCGCCATCCGCAGGCCCAGCAATAACTGGAACAGCCCATAACCCCACAACAACGGCAGCCAGGGTTGGTCGGCGTGCGGCGCCAGGGCGATGCAGGCGGCGCCGCATACCATCGGCGGGGCAAACTGGATGCCGAGCTGCGCACGCTGTGCCGGGGGCAGGCCGCCCGGTTTCCACAGGCGGCGTACCACCAGCGATTCCAGGGACAGCCACGAGAACAGGCCTGCGCCCACCAGCAACCAGCCGAAATCCGGCTGGCCCAGCATGCCGAGCGTGGCCCCGCTGGTGAAGTTGCCAGCCACCGTGGGCAGGTAGAGCGCCGGTGTGGCGTCATGGCCGGGATGCCCGCCGCGCCAGAGCCGGCCGGTGTGCCAGAGCGCGAAGGCGAGTTGCCAGCCGATGCCGAGCAGCCCGAGTACCCATGCCGCGAACAGGCTATGCGGCAGCAGCGCGGGAACCAGTTGCAACGTGGCGATGGCCGGCAACGCATGGCCGCCATCCTGTAGCGCATGGGGTAGCGTGCTGTCGTCTTGATGGCGCCATTGCATCAGGTAGGGCACGACGAGGACTACCCACGCCAGCGCCGCGGCCGTCAGCAAGCCCTCGCCGATCAGGGGCGGCACATGCCACGTATCCGCGGCCAGCCGCCAGGCTCGGCCTAGCGCGGCCAGGCCGAGCACAATGCCGAAGGCGGTGGGTGGAAGAAGATGAGGGGTTTGGGGGGCGCTGGCTTGCGCGGGGGCATCGCAAGTTGGGGGCATGTGTCACGGGGTTGGCCTAGCCTTCCTTGCCGTCGATACGCGGCCGAAGCAGGTAGGGGGTGTATTTGACGAGGTAAAGCAGGAAGGCGACCACCCAGAGCAAGCCGGCGGCGGCAATCGCATACGTCTTGAAGGCGGGCAGCCAGATCGGCACGGCCACGCGTACCACGGCGGAAAGGGCGATGCAGAGATAGGCCAGGTGTTCCATGCGGCCCGTTTCCAGGCGGCGGCCGGTGTGACCCAGGGCGGTACGGGTGACCATCGCCATGATGGCGCAGCCGATCACGCCGACAGTCAGGGCATGCAAGGCGGTGGAAGCGTCCAGCCAGCCCAGCGCGGCGCCGCCGATCAGCGCAAAGCCGATGGGCAGGAAGGCATAGGCAAGGTGCAGGATGCTGACGATCGGCTTGCCCCACGTGCGTAGCGGATCCCACCCAGCCAGCCGGATACCGTGCGCGCCGGCCGCGCCGAGCGCCAGTGTCGCCGTCACTAGGGCGGGTGCCTGCACGGCGTGCGCGATGATCGCCAGCAGGGTCAGGCCGATCACCGCTTTTTCCACCGCTGCCACGCGGCGAATACGCACGCCCGGGATGGCATTGGCGGTGAACATCGGAATCACGCGGCCGCCGATCACGGTCACAAAGATGGCCACCAGGCCGGTCGCGGCCTCGGAAGCGTGAAAGGCCGCGCCAATGTGGCCGGTCGCCATGGCCACATGAAAGCCGATGTTCAGTGCCCCCATCACGCCGAGTGCGATGGCCAGGCCGAAGTTGCGCTGACTGTTCGCGCGACGCAGGATCCGATAGAAGGTGAAGCTGCACAGCGGCAGGAAGGCGACGTCCACGGCGATGGCGGCCCACGCCGGCCCCGTCCACATCAGCACACGCGCCAGCACCCAGATGCCGGCCAGCGCACCGAGCCACGTCCCCTGTGGCGTCTGCAGCCCCGTCCAGTTCTTGCCGGCGGTGAACAGGAATCCCACCACCACGGCCGCCGAAAAGCCGAACACCATCTCATGCGCATGCCATGCCATGGCCCCCATCCATGGCTGGGCGGCAGGCTGCCACCAGCCCGCGTAGATGGCCACCCACGCCGCGATGGCCAACGCGCCAAAAGCGGCGGCCAACAGATAGAACGGACGGAAACCGAGCGCCAGCACGGGCAGGCCGCGGTAGCCGGCATCAGGCCTGGAGGGCGGGGAAATCTGCAAGAAGACTGACATGATGACTCGCGTAGGGATCAGGGGGCGCGGACACCACGGCCGGCATCCACCGGTCATGATGCGATCGATTCTATAAAAGATGCATTTCTAATGCAATTTAAAATTTGCGATGGCCATGCAATCCGTTGCTCACGTGTTTACCCAGCCCTCCTTTCGCAGCATCCCTCCTCCGGTAGGGCTGAGGATTACCCACAAATCCGGTTGTAAACCTCGGCAGACGGTGTTAACTTGCGCGCATCCTGTTCATTTTGCGGCAGCGGGTTGGCAATCGAGGACGACACGACAGACTGGGCGAGCGAGGAATTCGCG
>NZ_JBFTSP010000030.1:0-58768 GCF_056400065.1 Cupriavidus sp. 01L415
GGCGAGTTCTACGGCAAGGGCTACCAGGACGTGCAGCACCGCGTGCCGAAGATCGACAATACGATCGAGGAACTGGGCTGGAAGCCGCAGGTGACGATGGAGCAGGCCCTGCGCCGCATCTTCGAGGCTTACCGCGACAAGGTGGTGGAMGCCCGCACGCTGGTCGACGCSGAYAACTGAGCCCGCGACCGGCTCATCCCCTCCGGTTTTGCCGGCGGTCACGCCGGCGCGTCTGCAGGTAGACTATGCCTCGCGCGCCACCCCGCGCGCGAGGTGTCTACTCATCGGAACGCGCCCCCATGCACGCCACCGGCAGGCCCCGCTACCCAGACCGATCGACAGGACGGGAACCCACCCGCTCCCCGCAAGCCTCCCCCCGGCGCCACGGCCCGACAGCCGCCGGGCGCATCATCCCTTCCGCCCTTGCCAGCGCCTTTGGCGTTCTCTTCACGGTTTCATCCCAGGCCCAGGCCCAACCCCAGCTCGCCGACGACGCGACCTTGCCCGACGTGGTGGTCAGCGCCAGCCGCAGCGAGCAGCGCCGCTTTGACGCGCCGGCCGCCGTCGACAGCATTCCCGTCGATCCCTTTACGGCCACATCGCCGCTGGTCAGCCTGTCCGAACTGACGCTGACCGTGCCCGGTATTGCGGTGCGGGATCGGCAGAACTATTCCCAGGATCTTCAGATCGCGGTGCGCGGCTTTGGCAGCCGCTCCACCTTTGGCGTGCGCGGGGTCCGGCTGTTTGTCGATGGCATTCCCGCCACGATGCCGGACGGGCAGGGCCAGGCATCCACGTTCGACCTGGCCAACGCCAGCCGCGTGGAGGTGCTGCGCGGTCCGTTTGCGCAGATGTATGGCAATGCGTCGGGCGGCGTGGTGCAGGTGTTCACGCCAGATCCGCCCAAGTCCGGTTTCACGGGGCGGGCGTCGACGGGCTTCGGCTCCGACGGCCAGTGGCAGGCCGGCGTATCGCTGGCGGGCGGCAACGACAAGCTTGGCGGCGCGCTGGACGCGTGGACCTACCAGACCGATGGTTATCGCGACCACAGTGCCGCGCGCCGCTACCAGCTCAACGCGAAGATCGTGGCCCAGCCGACGACGGCAACGAAGATCACCGGCCAGTTCAACTACTTCAACCAGCCGCTGGCCGAGGACCCGCTCGGGCTGACGCGCGCGCAGGCCGAGGCCAATCCGCGCCAGGCCGTGCCGGCCGCCACGCAGTTCAACACCGGCAAGGAGGTCGAGCAGACCCAGGCCGGCGTGCTGGTGGAGCATCAGTTGACCGATCAGGACAGCCTGAATTTCCGGCTCTACGGCGGCGGGCGGCAGCTTACGCAGCGGCTGGGGTTCAGTGGCGCCGCTCCGAGTTCGGCGGGCGGGATCGTCGACCTGGACCGGACCTACGGGGGCGGCGCGTTGTCGTGGACGCGCAAGATGACCGCAAATGGCCTGCCGCTGCAATGGACCGCGGGGATCGAGGCCAACGGCATGCGCGACGGCCGCCACGGCTATGTCAACGACAACGGCCAGCAGGGCGCGCTGCGGCGCGACGAGACCGACGAGGCCGCCGACTACGGTGCCTTTGCGCAATTCAACTGGTCCGTCGACCCGGCCTGGGAACTGGTCGGCGGGTTGCGCGCGAGCATGGTCCGGCTGCGGATCGATGACCACTTCGTGACGGCGGCCAGCCCGGACGACAGCGGCACCTCCACCTATCACAATGTCAGCCCGGTCCTCGGCGTGGTCTGGCACGCGCACGACACCGTCAACGTCTACGCCAACCTCGGCCGTGGTTTCGAATCGCCGACGCTGACCGAAGTGGCCTACGGCCCCGGCGGGGTGGGATCGAATCTCGGCCTGCAGGCGTCAACCAGCCGGCAGGGCGAGATCGGCGTCAAGTGGCAAGCGGGCGGGCAACGGCTGGAGGCGGCGCTGTTCGATGCCGACAGCCATAGCGAGATCGTGCCGCTTTCCAACGACAACGGCCGGACCGTCTACCAGAACGTGGACGGCGTGCGGCGGCGCGGGCTGGAGCTGGGCTGGCACGGCGTGTTCGGCGCGGCACAGCGGCTGGCGGCGGGGCTGGCCTATACCTACCTCGATGCCTACTTCGGCGAAGCATTCGTCAACGCGCAGGGTGCACCGGTGGCGGCCGGCAACCGGCTGCCCGGCACCGCGCGGCACAGCTTTGGCGCCGAGGTGACCTACCGGCCCTGGGGCCAGTGGATGGTCGGCGTGGAAGCCAAGGCCGACAGCAAGGTCTACGCGGACGATCTCAATACCCAGGCGGCGCCCGGTTACTTCATCGTTAACCTGAAGACGGGCTACACATTCAAGGTGGGCGTCACGCAGCTTTACGTCTTCGGCCGCATCGACAACGTGGCTGACCGGCATTACATCGGATCGGTGATCGTCAACGAGGCCAACGGCCGGTATTTCGAGCCTGCGCCGGGGCGACGGTTCTTCGTGGGCTTGCGGGCCGCGATGTAGACGCCACCGCCGTTGCCCGGCCATCCCGAACCGATCCCGCCCTGTGACCGACTTGCCATCCGCGCGTGCCCGGCCTAAGGTGGCGGTTTCTTCCGGTACCGCAGACACCGTCATGTCCTCGTCCATGCCCAGCGACCCCAAGCTACGCATCATGCTGTGGGTGGTCGCCGTCGGCTTCTTCATGCAGACGCTCGATTCGACGATCGTCAACACCGCCTTGCCCTCCATGGCGCGCAGCCTCGGCGAAAGCCCGCTGCGCATGCAGTCGGTGATCATCGCCTATTCGCTGACGATGGCCGTGATCATCCCGGCCTCCGGCTGGCTGGCCGACCGCTTCGGCACCCGCACGATTTTCCAGACCGCGATTGGCCTGTTCGTGCTTGGGTCGCTGTTATGCGCATGGGCGCCGACGCTGCCATTCCTGACGGCCGCGCGCGTGGTGCAGGGCGTCGGCGGGGCGATGCTGCTGCCGGTGGGTCGCCTCTCCGTGCTGCGGACGTTTCCGCGCGAGCAATATCTGCAAGCGCTGAGTTTCGTCGCCATCCCCGGCATGATCGGTCCGCTGATCGGCCCGACGCTCGGTGGCTGGCTGACGCAGACCTTCTCGTGGCACTGGATCTTCCTGATCAACGTGCCGGTGGGCATCATCGGCGCGCTCGCCACCATCCGCTACATGCCCAATTCGCGCCTGCCGGGCATGGGTCGGTTCGATCTCGGCGGCTATGCGCTGCTGGCGACGGCCATGGTGACGTTGTCGTTTTCCCTCGACGGGCTGGCGGAGATGGGCTTCCAGCACGCCACGGTGCTGATGCTGCTGATCGGCAGCATGGCCGCGCTGACCGCGTATGTGCTCCACGCCAACAAGCGCCGCCAGCCGCTTTTCTCGCTGAAGCTGTTCCGGATCCATGCCTTCAGCGTGGGCCTGCTCGGCAACCTGTTCGCACGGATCGGCAACGGCGCCATGCCGTTCCTGATCCCGCTGACGCTGCAGGTGAGCCTGGGGTATTCGCCGTTCGATGCCGGCCTGATGATGTTGCCCGTGACCGCCACGGGCATGGCCTCCAAGCGGCTGGCCACGAGCCTGATCGAGCGCTACGGCTACCGGCGCGTGCTGGTGGGCAACACGTTTGCCGTGGGGCTGGTGATGGCATCGTTCGCGCTGATCGCGCCCGGTCGTCCGCTGGCGCTGACGTTGGTCCAGCTGGCGATATTCGGCATGGTGAATTCGATCCAGTTCACGGCGATGAATACGGTGACGCTGAAGGATCTAACGGGAAGCAACGCCAGCAGCGGCAACAGTATGCTGTCGATGGTGCAGATGCTGTCGATGAGCCTGGCAGTGACGAGCGCCGGGGCGCTACTGACCACGTTCCAGTCCGGCATCGGATCACACCAGATGGACGTCCTGCCCGCGTTTCACGCCACGTTCATCTGCGTGGGGCTGATCACGTCGGCCTCGGCGTGGATCTTCATGCAGCTCGAAGCCGAGCGGGCCACGGAAGCGCCTCGGGCGCAGCCGTCGGAGGAAGTGTAGGCAGGGCAGGTGCGGCGGCTATTCGCTCCGCTCTCCCATCCAATGCGAGAGCGGAGAAAACCGTGAGGCCTTTTACCTCGCCATCAGCTCGCAGAACCACGCGATATCGACATTGCCGCCGCTGACGATCACGCCAACGCGCTTGCCCTTGAGCGCGTCCTTCATCTGCATCGCGGCGGCCAGGCCCAGGGCGCCAGTCGGTTCCACGATCATCTTCATGCGTTCGGCGAAGAAGCGCATCGCTGTCACGAGCTGCGCGTCCGTTGCGGTGAGGATGTCGGTGACATCGCGCTTGATGATGCCGAACGTGTAGTTGCCCAGGTGCTGCGTCTGCGCGCCGTCGGCGATCGTCTTCGGCGTGTCCATATGGACGATCGAGCCGCTGCGCAACGATTGCTGGCCGTCATTGCCGGCCTCGGGCTCGACGCCATAGAGCTGGCATTGCGGGGCCAGCGCACGCGTGGTCAGCGCGGTGCCCGAGAGCAGGCCGCCACCGCCGAGCGGCACGAACAGCGCGTCGAGCGCGCCCACTTCCTCGAACAGTTCCTTTGCGGCGGTGCCCTGGCCGGTCAGCACGTCCGGGTGGTCGTACGGTGGGATCAGCGTCATGCCGTGCTTTTCGGCCAGATCGCGGCCGATGGCTTCGCGATCTTCCTTGTAGCGGTCATAGATCACCACGTTGGCGCCGTAGCCCTTGGTGGCCGCCACCTTGGCAGCCGGCGCGTCGTGCGGCATCACGATCGTGGCTGGCATGCCCAGCAGCTTTGCGGAGAGTGCGATGCCTTGTGCATGGTTGCCCGAAGAGAACGCGACCACGCCGCCCTTGCGCTGCTCAGGCGTGAACTTCGACAAGGCATTGAAAGCGCCACGGAACTTGAAGGCGCCCATGCGCTGGAAGTTCTCGCATTTGATGAAGACTTCGGCGCCGAGCATGTCGTTGAGCGTGCGAGATGTGTTCACCGGGGTGCGGTTGGCATAGCCTTCAAGGCGCTTTGCGGCGGCTTCGACGTCGGCGTAGGTGGGCAGTTGCAAGGTCGTCATGGCAAGAGGGCAAGTGGAGAGAGGAGGGATTCGATCGGATTACCAAGGCCAGGCCAGGCGCGTGCCGGCGCCGTCGGCGATGGCCCGTTCGTGGAGAAAGCGGGCGACGGTCAGGTCCTGGAGCGCCAGGCCGGTCATGTCGAAAACGGTAATGTCCGTGGGCTGGCGATCGATCGTCGCCCGGGCCGTCAACAGGTCGCCGATCTCGGTGCAGGGCAGTTCCGGCGCCCACTGGCATTCGCCGATCCGGCGCGCCTGCTCGCGGTCGTCGACAAAGACTTTCGCGCGCGCCAGCAGTCCCTGAGGCAACTCGCGCTTGCCGTCGGTATCGGCGCCCACACAGTTCAGGTGCGTGCCGGGCTGCACGGCTTGCGCGTCAAACAACGGGCCGCCGCCCGGGGTGGCGGTAATGATCACGTCGCTGTCCGCCACGGCCGCATTGCGGTCGGTGGCCAGCGCAATCTCGCACTGGCCGCTGAATGCGGCTTCGAACTCCGGATGGCGGACACCCTGCGAGCTGACATAGCGCACGTGCTTCAGTGCGGGCAGCATCCGCAAGGCATAGGCCACCTGGATGCGCGCTTGCACGCCGGTGCCGAACACGCAGAGCCGCGCGCTGTCGGGACGCGCCAGTTCCGCGAGCCCGACGCCACCGGCCGCGCCGGTACGTGCCGTGGTGATGGCGTTGCCATCGAGGATGCAGACCGGTCGGCCCGTGGCCGGGTCCACCAGCATGATCGTGGCCTGATGCGTGTCCCCGCCAAGGGTGCGATTGCCGGGCCAGAAACCGGCGGCCTTGAAGCCGAGCAGGTTCTGCTTGCCGACGTCGCCAGCCTTGATGCCGAAGACACCGCCCGTGGCCAGCTTCTCGCGGATCACGGGAAACACGCGGCCTTCGCGATGGCTATGCAGCACGAAGGCCTCGCGCACGGCGGCGAGTACGTCATCGGGTTGGAGCGCCGCCTCGACGGCGTGTTTGTCGAGCAGCAGGAGTTGGGCGTCAGCGGGCATAGCTGTAGACCGATGCGCGCGACACGCCGAGATGTGCCGCGACGGTTTCCATGGCGCGTCGCACATCAAGCAGGCCGGATGCCTTCAGCTCGCCGAGCAAGGCTCGCCGGTCCTCGGTCTTGAGTGAGCGCGGGGTGGTGGCCAGCCGGGCGGCAAATTCATCGATGCGCGCCCGGATGGCGTCGGTGCCGGCGGGGTCGAGTGTTTCCCTTGGTCCCTCGGTGGCGGTTTGCACAAACTGCCCCATGGCCACCTGCAGGCTGCGGAACAGCGTCAGATCCACATTCATGCACAACGCGGCGATATAGCGGCCGCTGCTGTCCTTGATGCCGATCGACGTGCTCTTGGCCTGCCGGCCATCGGCAAACTGGTTGGCGTAATTGGTGAGTATTTGAGGGAAGTCCGGATCGGTGATGCGCGCCTGCCCGATCTCGGTGGTGGGTTCCCCTACGGCACGGCCCGACAGGTTGTTGTGGATGGCGAGAATCGACTGCTCGGGTTCCAGCAGGTCGTGCACCACGACCTCGCAGAACGGCGCAAACGTCTGGCCGAGGCCGTCGGCGATCTGGTTGATCTGTTCGAGCAGGAGGCGCTGCTCAGCGGTCCGTTGTGGCATGGGATCTGACATGCAGGAGGAAGGCGTTTGAGCATTTTGTAAATAAATAGACAAAATGTCAAGGTGGGTGAGGAGGGCGAAATTCCCCCTGGCGTTTTGGCTGTGCTGGCGTCGGCACACGGTGTTGGGGGGAAAGCGGACGTGCTACGCGAGCGCCTTTTCTGCGGTTCGGGCTGTCTCTGCGATCATCTTGCGCAGCCAGGCGTGACCCACGTCGTGGTCGTCGCGGCCATGCCAAACCGCGCGCATGGTCTCGGTTCCAGCCTGGTACGGCGGCTGCCGGCGAATCAGGTCGCCGCTTTTTATCAGCGCCATGGCCAGGGACGCGGGCACGATGGACAGCATGTCTGTATCACGAAGCAACGCCGGAATGGCGAGCGAGTGCGGGACGGTGACTCTCAACCGAGGCATCTCCTCCGACTGAAGGAAAGCCGTCTCCAACGCCCGCCGGTCGAACATCTCCGACTGGCGCGCGAGGCCGCGCTCGACGATGAACCCGCCTACCGCGCCTTCCTCCTGCCCGCCGACGGACAGGGTGACAAGCGGGTACTTGGCGAGGTCGCGGAGTGTGAGCTTCCGGCGGGAAGCGGGATGTCCCTTCCACATCAGGATGGACTCTCCCTGGGACATCAGCGTTTGCGAGTTCAGGCGAGGTGGAACCTGAGAAAAGATGCCGATGGCAAGATCGATGCGTCCCAGGTCGATCTGCTCGGCCAGGTCCAGCCGCGTGGACGGCCGGATAACGAGGTCGACTCCCGGGGCAGCCTTTTGCAGCGCGCGGGACAAGGGCGCAACGATCACTTCAGTGACGTGATCGTTCGCCGCGATGACGAATCGCCGCCGGGATTGATCAGGAGAAAACGGCTCCACGCCCAAGGCGCCCTCGATGCGGCGCAGTGAGTCCAACAGGGTTGGCGCCATCGCCGTTGCACGGCCGGTCGGCACCATGCCCTTGCCCATGCGCATGAACAGCTCGTCGCCAACCAGCTCGCGCAGCCTTCGGAGCGCGTGGCTGACCGCCGATTGCGTGAGATTGAGGCGCTTGCCCGCCAGAATCAGATTGCGCTCCTCGTAGACGGCCTCGAACACTTTCAACAGGTTCAGGTCCGTGCGGCCGATGCTCATGTTCGCGCTCCGTTCATTGAATCCCATGCATTATGCAATTGCATAGACATCAATTCCATTCAATTCAGGGTTGACGCATGATGATGTCCAACCATTGGGCAGGAAAGGACACCATGACGGCCGAACACCTCAACAACGATCGAGAAGCGCTGATCGAGCGCTGCATCCCCTTCCTTGAGGAAGTGAAGGACCTGACCGCTGGCACCGCGGTCGAGCACTGGCTAAACCAGAAGTACGGGCCTGACAGCGAGCTCTACCAAACCTTGTCTCGCCTGGTAAGGAAGGGCGTGGAGGACGGCTGGGCAGCCAATATCAAGATCGAAGGCTCAACCTACCGCCGCAGTCGCATCTCAGAGCCCTCCGAGCGCACGCTCCACTTCAGCATCACCGCTGTGTACATGGATAGCACCGGCAACAAGCAAGGGCATCCCGACCATCGATTCCGAGGGCAATACCACGGTCATCCCTATGGCGAGTTCAACATGGTCGTCCCACTGGATCCAGGTGCCGTCCTGAACGGGCCGAATGGCTGGTGTTCTGAAGGCTGGACCGCCCCGGCGCCGGGCAGCCATCACTATCCGGAAGCGAAGGGCGGCGCCGTGATCGCGCTGTTCTTCCTGCCTTCTGGTCGGATTTCCTACCATGAGGTCCCGCAGGAGTAGCCCATGACTCAGACAGCAATGGAATGGTCTCAGGAGGCGGTCGCGAGATGCGTCGCAGGCGTCGTAAATGCCCGGCGGTCGGTTCGCGCCTTCAGGCCTGAGCCGCTGCGCCGGGAACTCGTGGAACAGATCCTGGAGGAGGCTGCGACCGCCCCAAGCGGGGCCAACATTCAGCCCTGGCGGGTGTATGTGGTCAGCGGCGCAGTCAAGGATGAATTGGCTGACATCCTGGTGGCCGCCCACCGCGCCGGGACCGCACCCGCACCGGCCCATTTTCCTGAGCCGTTGCCGGACGTATTCCGCACGAGACTCACTGACTTCGGGGCGCGTTACTACACTTCGCTCGGGATCGACCGCGGCGACACCCCGGCGCGCATGCGCCAGACCGAGCGGAATTTCTCATTCTTCGGCGCGCCGGTGGGTCTCATCATCACCATCGACCGCAGACTGAAGCCGCACAGCTGGATCGACATCGGCCTGTTCGCGCAGAACCTGATGATCGCGGCGAAAGCGCGCGGTATCGACACCTGCCCGCAGGTTGCCTTCGCACCGTTTCATGACCTGATCGCATCGCATCTGCACATGCCACCGGAGGAAATCACCGCCTTCGGTATATCCATGGGATACGGAGACCCGGAAGCCAGGGTGAATCAGACAAGGATGCCGCGGGAGCGCGTGCAGGACTTCGCGCGCATCCTGGGGTTTCCCGCCATATCGCCATTTCCACTCGCTGACTGATCCCAGGTTTCACTGCAGGTATCAAGATGATCCAAGCTTTCAAATTCGAAGAGCCGGGTAGCAAAATGAATGCTGTTTTCAAGCTGTTGTTGCTGTTAGCCATCAACATTGCCCTCGGCTCCTTGCCTCTCCTTGCGGCGACCGCATCCGATGCCGTCAATCAGGCAGCGCCTGCCGAGAGCGCTACGCCAGACGATTATTTTCATACTGGTGCAGGCGCGAGATATCTGCGCCGCGCCGACGCGGATATTGTCGCGAAATCCTTGCGCGGCAATATCACCGTCCTGATGGGATCCGGCGGAAACATCACTGTTCTTTCCGGCAAGGAAGGAAAATTCCTGGTTGACGCCGGAATCAGCAAGTCACAGAAGAAACTACAGGCGGCGCTCGAAGAAATTGGAGCGGGACCGCTCAGGTATGTGGTGAATACCCATTGGCACTGGGATCATACGGACGGCAATGCCTGGATGCATGCGGCGGGCGCCACGATCGTCGCGCAAGAAAATACTTTCAGGCATTTGACCGAAAGGACGCATGTGAATGCGTGGAACTGGACTTTCGATCCGGTGCCGGAAGCAGCGCGCCCCACACTGCTGGTCCATGACGAGAAGACATTCAGCTTTGCGGGAACCCCGGTCGAAGTGGAGAACTTCGGCCACGGCCATACTGACGGAGACCTGTGGGTCTACTTCAAGAAGGCGGATGTATTGGCGCTCGGCGATACCTTCTGGAACGGGATTTATCCGTATATCGATAATGAAGATGGCGGCAGTATCGACGGCGCGATTCAATGGGCCAACAAGGCAGTGGCACGGACGACCGACCACACCATCGTCATTCCCGGTCACGGGGCGGTAGGCACGCGGACCCAACTGATTGAGTTTCGCGACATGCTGGTCACGGTGCGCAACAACGTGGCCGCGCTGAAAAAACAAGGCAAGTCGCTTGACGAGATCATCGCCGCCAAGCCAACTGCCGCCTTCGACGCCAAATGGGGAAATTTCGTATTCAGCGGCGAACAATTTACAAAAATGGTCTACACCGGTTTGTAGCCTGCCATCGCATGGTTTAAGCCACCTCCGCCACTCGAATCTCCACCAGCAGTTTCTTCAACTCCGGCACGCACGATCCGCAGTTGCCGCCGGCTTTCACGCACGCCGTGATTTCCGCCGGGGTCTTGAGGTCGTGCTCGCGCACGGCGTCGCAGATCGTGTTGCGGCCCACGCCAAAGCAGGAGCAGACGGTGGGACCGGCGTCGGCGCCTTTCTCCATCGGCTGGCCCAGCAGCAGGCCGATGCGGTCGCTGTCTTCCAGGCGGCCCTGGCTGAATAGCTGCGACAGCCAGGCGCGCGAGGGCAGGTCCGTGCGCGTGGAGACGAATACGCAGGCCACCAGCCTGTCGTCGACCACGTAGCCCGCGTGATAGACGCCCGCGGTGCGGTCTTCGTATTCGAGCCAGTCGGCGTCGGCATCGTGCACGCCCAGCAGTTCGCGTGCCCATGCCGAGCGATCGGCGATGGCTTCGCGGCCCGCGAATTCGTAGCGCTGGAACTGCTTGCCCTGGACGCGCGTCCAGTACGTCAGGGCGTCGGCGGGCAGGTCGTTGCGGCTCAGCACAAAGCCATGCCACGACACGCGGAACTCCTCCACGCGGACCGGGGTGTGCTTGAACTCGGGTTCGCCGGAAACCGGATCGACCGCCGGGTTCACCAGCGCACCGACCCGCGCGTCGGAGCTGAACTGGCCGTTCCAGTGAATGGGCACGAACACGCTGCCGCGCGGGATGCCGCCGCCAAATCGCACGCGGGCGACCATCGCCCCCCAGCGGCTGCTGATGCGGGCGAGCTTGCCTTCGCCCACGCCGCAGAGCAGCGCGTCTTGCGGGTGCATGTCGACGAACGGCTCGGGCAGGTGGTCCGACAGTCGCGCGGCCTTGCCGGTGCGCGTCATGGTGTGCCACTGGTCACGCACGCGGCCCGTGTTGAGGATCAGCGGAAAGTCATCGTCGGCAGCATTGGCGGGCGCGCGCGGGGCGGTGGCGATAAAGCGTGCGCGGCCGTCCGGATGCGCATAGCGTCCGTCCAGGAACAGGCGCTGCGTGCCTTCGGGCGTGGCCGGCCGGACGGGCCACTGGACCGGTTCCAGCCCGTCATACGCATCCTTGCCGAGGCCGGCCAGGCCGCTGATGTCGAACGCGCGCGGCGCGTGACCTTCGGTGTCGTCGCCATTGCGCCATGCGCTCAGGCGCGCGTGTTCGTCGAAGATTTCGTGCTGGCCGGCGTAATCGAAGCCGTCAAAGCCCATGCGGCGCGCCACGTCGCACAGGATCGCCCAGTCGGCGCGGGCCTCGCCCGGTGCCGGCAGGAACGCGCGCTGCCGCGAAATCCGGCGCTCCGTGTTGGTGACCGTGCCGTCTTTCTCGCCCCAGCCCAGCGCCGGCAGCAGGATGTGGGCGGCATCGTTGGTGTCGGTGCGCGTGACGATGTCCGAGGTCACCACCAGTTCGCACTTGGCCAGCGCCCGGCGGGCCTGATCGGCGTCGGGCAGGCTGACCACCGGATTGGTGGCGATGACCCACACGGCCTTGACCTTGCCCTGCTCGATGGCTTCGAACAGATCCACGGCTTTCAGGCCCGGCTTGTCGGCCATCGCCGGCGACTGCCAGAAGTCCTGCACGATATCGCGATGGACCGGATTGGCCAGTTCCATATGCGCGGCCAGCATGTTGGCCAGGCCGCCGACTTCGCGTCCGCCCATGGCGTTGGGCTGCCCGGTCAGCGAGAACGGGCCCATGCCCGGCTTGCCGATGCGGCCCGTGAGCAGGTGGCAGTTGATGATGCTGTTGACCTTGTCGGTGCCCGACGAGGACTGGTTCACGCCCATCGAGAACGCCGTCACGGCGCGCGGCGTGGCGGCAAACAGTGCGTAGAAGGCCTGCACGTCCTGCGGATCGAGCTTGCAGTCGCGGGCAATGGCGGCGATGTCCGCGCCGCCGGCTTCGGCCACGGCAAGGGTCTCTTCCATGCCCGCCGTATGGGCGGCGACGAATGCGGTGTCGACAGCGCCTTCGCGCGCGAGGTAGCTGAGCAGGCCATTGAACAGCCGCACATCGGTGCCGGCGCGCAGCGGCAGATGCAGGTCCGCCAGTTCGCAGGTGGCGGTGCGGCGCGGGTCGATCGCCACGATCTTCATCTCCGGCCGCGCTTCCTTGGCGCGCGTCAGGCGCTGGAACAGGATCGGGTGGCACCACGCGGTGTTGGAGCCCACCAGCACCACCAGGTCCGCCTGCTCGAGGTCCTCGTAGCTGCACGGGACGAGGTCTTCGCCAAACGCGCGCTTGTGGCCGGCCACCGCCGACGACATGCACAGGCGCGAGTTGGTATCGATATTGGCCGTGCCGATGAAGCCCTTCATCAGCTTGTTGGCGATGTAGTAGTCCTCGGTCAGGATCTGGCCGGACACGTACAGCGCCACGGCGTCGGGGCCGTGCTTCGCGATGATGTCCGTGAAGCCGGCGGCCACCTTGTCGAGGGCGTCATCCCAGCTCACGCGGTGCAGCTGGCCATCGGCGTTGCGCACCTGCGGGTGCAGCAGGCGGCCGTTCAGGTCGACGGTTTCCCCAAGGGCGGAGCCCTTGACGCAGAGCCGGCCGAAGTTCGATGCGTGGTCGGCGTCGCCGCTGACCTCGACCTGGCCGTCCGCGCGCACGGTGGCGCGCACGCCGCAGCCGACGCCGCAGTAGGGGCAGGTCGTCGCGGTCGTCTTGGTGGGGGTGGCGGATACCACCGCAATATCGGACAGGTTCACGGAATTCTCTCGGTCGGTGGCGGCTGGACGGATCGGTCAGGCCGCCAGGGCCTCACATTGCGCCCTGCCAAACAGCAGGCGCTGGCGTAGCGCGGCGATGGGCTTGCCCGTCTGGATCAGGTCGAAGTACCACGGGCCGTCCTGCACATCGCCATACAGTACCGCGCCGACCAGCCGGCCGTCCTGCAGCACCAGCCGCTTGTAGACGCCACGGCGCGGATCGCGCAGGACCAGATCCTCGCTGTCTTCGCTGCCGATGAAATCCCCGGCGGAATACAGGTCGACCCCGGTTACCTTGAGCTTCGTGGCCGTGGCCTGCTGTATGTAGCGGCGATGGCCCGCACCAGCGAGGTGCGCCGCGCAGACCCGCGCCTGATCCCAGATCGGGGCCACCAGGCCGAAGGTGGCCTGGCGATGCTGCACGCATTCGCCCACGGCGTAGATGCGCGGATCGAAGGTCTGGAGCGTGTCGTCGACGACGATCGCGCGCTCGCAACGCAGGCCGGCGCCGGCGGCCAGTTCGATATTGGGGCGCACGCCTGCGGTCATCACGACCAGGTCCGCCGGAATCTGGCTGCCGTCCTTGAACAGCACGCCGGTCACGCGGTCTTCGCCAAGGAGGCCGGCGGTCTGCGCACCCAGCAGGAAGCGCAGGCCCTTGCGCTCCAGCGCCACCTTCAAGAGGGCGGCGGCGGGCTTGTCGAGCTGGCGCTCCATCAGGCTGTCGGCGAGGTGCACCACGGTGACGTCCATGCCCTGGCGCAGCAGGCCGTTGGCGGCTTCCAGGCCCAGCAGGCCGCCGCCGATCACCACGGCGTGGCGATGGTTGCGCGCCGCGTGCAGCATCGTCTCCACGTCCTGGATGTCCCGGAACGCGATCACGCCGTCCAGCGTGTGGCCCGGCACCGGCAGGATGAACGGCTTGGAACCGGTGGCCAGCAGCAGGCGGTCGTAGCGGACTTCCTTGCCCGAGGCGGCGCGCACGATCCGGCGCGGACGGTCGATGGCAATGACGGGGTCGCCGGCCAGCAGCTCGATGCCGTGCTGGACGTACCAGTCGCGGGTGTTGAGCATGATGTCGTCGACGGTCTTTTCGCCGGCCAGCACCGGAGAGAGCAGGATGCGGTTGTAGTTGCCGTGCGGCTCGGCGCCGAACACCGTGATGTCGTACAGGTCCGGCGCCAGCTTCAGCAGTTCCTCGACCGTGCGCATGCCGGCCATGCCATTGCCGACGACGACCAGTCGGGGTTTGGCGTGGGAGGTGGCGGGGGGCGTCATGGTGTCTCCGTGTTCGCGTGGGCGAGGATCGTTTCGTGATGCGTGGGTCAGGCCGCGAGTTCTTCCTCGGCCTCGCGGTTGACCACCGTGGCGGCTACCCAGACCTTGCCGTCGTAGACGCGGGCGGCGTAGGCATCGACCGAGTTTTCCGGGGCTTCCAGGCACTCGCCGGTGCGCAGGTCGAAGTGGTGCTTGTAGATCGGCGAGGCCACCACGATGCGGTCGCCGAGGTTGCCGACCAGGCCGCGCGAGAGCACGGAGGCCTGCGAGTTCGGATCGAAATTGGCGATGGCGTAGACGTCTTCGCCGCGGCCGAGGCGGAAGACCGCCACTTGCGTCTTGTCGACCAGTGCGCAGACACCAGTATTGGGCACGATATCGCGCAAGGTGCAGATTGCGGTCCAGGTTTCGGGATGGTGGGCTTGGCTCATCACGTTCTCCATTGAATCAGGCTGCTTTTGCGGGCACGGCAACCACGGGGATGTGGCTCAGGCGGGAGCGCTGCAAGTTTCGTTCCTCCGGCGTGGCGGGGCGGATCTGACCGCGCTCCTCCAGGAACACCAGGTTGTCGTCGCGCAGGTCGCTGTTGACGAAGTGGCGGAAGCGCTTGCGGGTCTCCGGGTCGGTGACGGCCTTCTTCCACTCGTCCTCGTAGGTATCCACCACGTGCTGCATTTCGGCTTCCAGCTCGGCGCCCACGCCCAGCTTGTCGTCGATCACCACCGACTTCAGGTAGTCCAGGCCGCCTTCGAGGTTGTCGCGCCACGTGCTGGTGCGTTGCAGGCGGTCGGCGGTGCGGATGTAGAACATCAGGAAGCGGTCGATGTAGCGGATCAGCGTGTCGTGGTCCAGGTCGCCGGCCAGTAGTTCGGCGTGGCGGGGCTTCATGCCGCCGTTGCCGCAGACGTAGAGGTTCCAGCCCTTTTCCGTGGCGATGATGCCGACGTCCTTGCCCTGTGCCTCCGCGCATTCGCGCGTGCAGCCGGAGACGCCGAACTTGATCTTGTGGGGCGCGCGCAGGCCCTTGTAGCGGTTCTCGATCTCAATGGCCAGGCCGACCGAATCGTCCACGCCGTAGCGGCACCACGTGGAGCCGACGCATGACTTCACCGTCCGCAGCGACTTGCCGTACGCATGACCGGACTCGAAGCCCGCCGCGATCAGTTCTTCCCAGATCATCGGCAGTTCCTCAAGCCGCGCGCCGAACATGTCAACGCGCGCGCCGCCGGTGATCTTGGTGTACAGGCCGTACTTCTTGGCGACCTGGCCCACGGCGATCAGGCCGTCGGGCGTGACTTCGCCGCCCGGCATGCGCGGTACCACGGAGTAGGTGCCGTCCTTCTGGATGTTGGCCAGGAAGTAGTCGTTGGAGTCCTGCAGGCTGGCGTGATCCTCCTGGAGCACGAATTCGTTCCAGCACGAGGCCAGGATGCTGCCGACGGTCGGCTTGCAGATGTCGCAGCCCATGCCGTTGCCGTGTGCGGCCAGCAGGTCTTCGAACGTCTTGAACTTGCCCACGCGCACCAGGTGATAGAGCTCCTGGCGCGAGTACGGGAAGTGCTCGCAAAGGTGGTTGTTCACCGCCATCCCTTGCTTCTTCATCTCGGCCTTCATGATCTGCGTGACCAGCGGCACGCAGCCACCGCAGGCCGTGCCAGCCTTGGTGCACGACTTGAGCGCGCCGATGCTGGTCGCGCCGTCGCCCACCGCCGCGCAGATCTGGCCCTTGCTGACGTTGTTGCACGAGCAGATCTGGGCAGTGTCGGGCAGCGCGTCGGCACCCAGTGCCGGACGGGCCTTGCCGTCCGAGGACGGCAGGATCAGGAATTCCGGCGATTCCGGCAGCTCGATCCGGTTGAGCATCATCTGCAGCAGCGTGCCGTATTCGGCGGCATCGCCGACCAGCACGCCGCCCAGCAGGTATTTGCCGCAGTCGGACACCACCAGCTTCTTGTAGACCTGCTTGCGCTCGTCGGTGAACTGGTACGAGCGGCTGCCGGGCACATTGCCATGGGGGTCGCCGATGCTGGCCACGTCCACGCCCATCAGCTTGAGCTTGGTGCTCATGTCGGCGCCGTTGAACTCGGCGGCGTCGCCACGCAGATGGCGGGCGGCCACGCGGGCCATGTCGTAGCCGGGGGCGACGAGGCCGTAGATCTTGCCTTGCCACAGCGCGCATTCGCCGATGGCGTAGATGTGCGGATCGGACGTCAGGCAGTTGTTGTCCACGGCCACGCCGCCGCGCTCGCCAATCGTCAGGCCGCTGGCGCGCGCCAGTTCATCGCGCGGACGGATGCCGGCGGAGAACACGATCATGTCCGTGTCCAGGTGCGTGCCGTCCGTGAAGTTCATGCGATGGGTGCCGTCGGTGCCATCGACGATTTCAACGGTGTTCTTGCCGGTGTGGGCCATCACGCCGAGGGCCTCGATCTTCTGGCGCAGCATGCGGCCGCCGCCTTCGTCGACTTGCACCGCCATCAGGCGCGGGGCGAATTCGACCACATGCGTCTCCAGCCCCATGTCGCGCAGCGCCTTGGCGCATTCCAACCCCAGCAGGCCGCCGCCGATCACCACGCCGGTGCGGGCGCGCGCGCCGCATTCCTGCATCGCTTCCAGGTCTTCGATCGTGCGGTAGACGAAGGTGTCCTTGCGGTCCTTGCCGGGCAGCGGCGGCACGAACGGATAGGAGCCGGTAGCGAGGATCAGCTTGTCGTACGACAGCGTCTCGCCGGTGGAGGTGGTCACCGTCTTGGCGGCGGTGTCGATGGCCGTGGCCTTGGCGTTCAGGCGCAGCAGCATGTTGTTGTGCTGCTCGAAGAATCCCGCCGGCACCAGCGACAGGTCTTCGGCGGACTTGCCGGCGAAAAATTCGGACAGGTGAACGCGGTCGTAGGCGGGGCGGGGTTCCTCGCACAGCACCGTCACTTCGAGGTCCTGCGCGCCGGCTTCGGCCAGGCATTCCAGGAACTTGTGGCCGACCATGCCGTGCCCGACGATGATGATCTTCATGGTGCTTTCCTTGTCCGGTCTTTCGGGGGTGTTTCTAGTTGTCAGGGGAAATCAGTTGGCTAGCGCGCTGTCGTACAGCGCTTGCTCGCGGGCCTTGTGCTCGGCGCTGAAACGCACGGCGATGGCGCACAGGGCGGCCACGGTGGCGGCCACGCCCAGGTAGGTCAGCGTCATCCGCAGGTCGCCCAGGCCCTTCATCAGGAAGCCGGCCGCTACCGCGCCCACGTTGCCGCCGGCGCCGATGATCCCGGCCACGCCGCCCAGCGCCTTGCGATCGATGAACGGCACCAGCGCGTAGGTGGCGCCGCAGGCCATGTGCGTGAACAGGCCGAACAGCAGCATCGCGACGATGGCCAGCGTGACGCTGCTGGCTTGCGCGAACCACAGCAGGCCCAGCCCTTCGCCGAGGATGAAGACGAACAGCACCATCGAGCGGGCGTCCAGGCCGCGGCGGCGGGCCACGCGGTCGGAGACATAACCGCCCAGGGCGCGGGCAAACAGGGCCAGCAGGCCGAAGCTCGCGGCGGCCAGGCCGGCGGCCGACAGCGACAGGCCGAAGCGATCGACATAGAAGGTGGCGGCCACGTTGTGGATGAAGATCTCCACGCCGAAGCAGGCGCCGTAGGTGATGAACAGCATCCAGACGCGGTAGTTGGCGCTGGCGGCGCGGAAGCTGGCCCAGCCGCCACCGCCCTTGCCGCCGCTCACGGCGATGCCGCGGGCGCGCAGGTCGGAGAAGTTGCCTTCCGGGCAGTCTTGCGTATAACGCCAGTAGACGACGGCCATGATCAGCATCAGCACGCCCGGCACGATCAGCGCGAGGCGCCAGCCGAGGGCGTGGTCCACGCCGATCATCAGGATGGCGCCCAGTAGCAGCGGCATGGCGGCTTGCGCGGCACCGCCGCCGGCATTGCCCCAGCCGGCGGACGCCGCGTTGGCCGTGCCGACCACGTTAGGGGCGAACATCACCGAGGTGTGGTACTGCGTGATGACGAAGCTCGCGCCCACCGCGCCGATCAGCAGGCGGAAGAACAGGAAGGTTTCATAGTTCTGCGCCATCGCCACGCCCAGCACCGGCAGGGCACCGATGGCCAGCAGGCCGGTGTAGGTCTTGCGCGGGCCGAAGCGGTCGCACATGGGGCCGATCACCAGGCGCACCAGGATCGTCACCGCCACGGCTGCGATGTTGATGTTGGCAATCTGGCCCGGCGTCAGACCGAACTCGCCCTTGAGCACCGGCATCAGCGGCGCGCAGGCGAACCACGCGAAGAAACAGACGAAGAACGCCATCCAGGTCAGGTGGAAGGCGCGCATCTGCGGGGTCTTCAGACTCAGCAGGTCGATCCGTGTGGCTTTTCCGTTCATCCTCGTGCTCCGAAAAACAAAAGGCGTCCCGAGAGGCTGGCAAGGAGGGCCAGTTCTGGGGACGCCGTTGTCCTGACGACAGCTACATGAGATAGCCGTCGTGCTGTGTGGGGTGGGCGGATCGCCGTTGACCGGCCCGCGCTCTATATCGCAAGCGGTGTGCCAGGTCTGGAGGTGGCGGCAAGGACGCCTGAAACGGGGATTTTTTGTGGAAAAGCGGTGCTTGCTGCACGTTTATGCATCATGGTGCGGCGCCAGCTTGGGGCGGCCGCACGGCAATGGTGCAGTGCAATGACGCTGCGCAGTGCGCGGGGTGTGCGTCGACGGCGGTGGCGAATCCGGACGGCGGATGCGTCGACAGCCGTGTTGCGGCTAGTCAGGCGGGGGAGCGAAGCGCGGCAAGTGATGCGGGCCGCATGGTCTGCCAGGGCGCTACTGGCCCCCGTGTCCGCCGTGGCTGTCGGCGGTGGCTGGGGCATCGGTCTGCGTGTCTGGGTGGCCGGCAGGTCGCGCAGCGGGCATGGGGACGGCGAGGAGCCGCATGTCGGACGGCGCGACCGGATCGCCCGCTTCATCCACGAGCGCGGCACGCACCTTGAGCCCGTTCACCCTGGAGCGGACCTCGGCGGGGCCGCAGCCGACGCCAGACAGATGGGCATCGCCCCATTGCATCAGGCCAACGAGGACTGGCAGCAATTCGACCGCCGCGCGGGTGGGGTGGTACTCGAAGCGCTCGCGCTCGCCCGGTTCCTTATAGCTGACGCGACGGAGCACGCCGGCCTCGGTCAGCGTCTTGAGCCGCGCCGACAGCACGGCCGGCGAGCACTGCAGACGCTGGAGGAACTCGTCGAAGCGACGTACACCGGAAAACACGTCGCGCAAGACGAGAATCGTCCACTTCTCGCCGAGCAAGGCGAGCGCGGCAGCGATGGAGCATTGGCTGAGATCGACGGGCGGCGTGGTCGGCATGGTGGTTCCAGCATAGCAGGCTAACTTCATTTGAAAAAGTCAGGGTATCGCCTATACTCCTGACTACAGAAAATGTAGTCAGGAGTGCGTCATGAGTGGTGCAAAGGTCGACAGCAAGGCACAAGCCTCCGTCCGCGAAGAAAGCTGGATGGTCCGTGGTGGTGCACAAGTGACGCTGCGTGCCGTTCAACAGGGCGATGACGCCGGGCTGCGGACTTTCATCGACGCGTTGTCGCGCGAAAGCCGCTATTTCCGCTTCCTGACCGGCGGCCGCATCGCCGACGAGACCATCCGCGGATTTGTGAGCCACCATCCCGGACGCGACGTGGCGCTGGTCGTGACGGCGCAGCATCCCGCTGCCGTCGAGCCGACGATCATCGCCAGCGCAGAGTATGTGGTGGGCGACGACGGTATCGCAGAGTTTGCGGTGGTGGTGGCCGATGACTGGCAGGGCCAGGGCCTGGGCCGCCGGCTGATCCAGCGTCTTCAGCAACTGGCGCGGGCGGCCAACCTGCGCGGGATGCGCGGCGACGTGCTGACCGAGAATCGCCGCATGCTGGCCATCATGCGTGATTGCGGCTTCTCGACCCGTCGCAACCCCGAAGACAATTTGCTGCACGAAGTCGCGCTCACGCTGGCGGACGTCAGCAAGCGCGGCGCCAACCCGGCGAGGCTGCCGAGGGACTGGTTCTCCGCCGCCTGACGCCCGCCAGCTTCCAGCTACCAACTACCGTTATTCCGCCTGCTTCCGGCCTTTTGCAGTGACCGTGCAGCCGATCGACGCAATGATGATGGCGCAGACGGCCACCCACTGGATGGTGGTGAGCTGCTCGTGCAGGAACACAAGCCCGGCCAACGCCCCCATCGCGGGCTCCAGGCTGAGCAGGATGCCGAAGGTACGGCGCGGCAATCGCTTCAGCGCCACCATTTCCAGCGAATAGGGAATCGCGCTGGACATCAGCCCGACCGCCAGCCCCGAGAGCAGCAACGCCGGGGTGAACATCGACGTGCCTGCGTGGGCAAATCCAAACGGAAACGTGACCAGTGCGGCCATCGTCAGGCCCAGCGACGTCGCCTGGCCCCCATGCGCATTGCCAGCCATCTGCCCGAATACGATATAGAGCGCCCAGCCGACGCCTGCCGCCAGCGCGAAGCCGATGCCGACGGGGTCCAGGTGCGTGGCGGCTTCGCCCATCGGCAATAGCAACAACAGTCCGCTCACGGCGCAGCCAATCCACAGGAAGTCGATGGCCCGGCGCGACGACAGGATCGCCACCGCCAGCGGGCCGGTGAATTCGATCGCGATGGCCAGTCCCAGCGGGATCGTGCGCAGCGACATATAGAACAGCAGGTTGGTGGCGCCAAGTGCCGCGCCGTACAGCGCGATGGCCCGCGCGTTGGCCGCCGTCAGCGCGAATCGCCACGGCCGCCAGACGCAGAGCAGGATCAGCGCGGAAAAGCCCACCCGCAGTGCCGTGGTGCCCTGGGCCCCGAGGGCGACAAACAGGCTCTTGGCAAACGAGGTCCCGATGCAGAGTGACGCCATCGATCCGATCAGGGCCAGAACGGCGATCAGCGTATCGCTTTGTTTGATGCGGGTAAGAGGCAAGTCGGTGTCCTGGATGCAGAGGGGGGCGGTTTGCGCCGGAGCCGCATCATGCCCGAGGGCGCCCCGCGGTGCCATACACAGATGGCGGACGCCATCGCTGTACAGTTGCCCGCATTGCAACAATTTTGCGAACCTTGGCGGCGGGTTATATGGTGGATGGACGCATCCGATGGAGCCTGCCATGGAAACCGCTGCCGCCCCCCGTCATGTCGTCATCACCGGCGCCGCCGGCGCGCTGGGCCGCGCTGTGGCCAGCCGCTTTGCCGCAGAGGGCGCCCGGCTGGCGCTCATCGATCGCGACCTGCAACACCTGCAGAGCGTGTTTGCCCATCCCGAGCCCGATCACGGCGGCATGCTGCTCCACGCGGCGGATGTCACGTCCGATACCGCCATGGGGCCGGTGTCCTCGGCCATTCTCGATGCGTTTGGCACGGTGGACGTGTTGGTCCATGTTGCCGGTGGGTTCGAGATGGGCGAGCCGACACATGCGCTGAGCCGCGAGTCATGGATGCGGATGATGGATCTGAACGCGTGGTCCTTCGTCGCCGTGACCGGTCATTTCATCCCGGCGATGGTGTTCCAGCGCAGCGGCAAGGTGGTGGCCGTGACGGCGCGAGGCGCCCTGGCCGGCGCGGCGGCGATGGGCGCGTACAGCGCGTCAAAGAGTGCGTTGCAGCGGCTGGTGGAGAGCCTCTCCCACGAGGTGCGCGGCGCGGGAATCAACGTCAACAGCATCGCCCCGGGGATTCTCGACACCCCCGCCAACCGGCAGGCGATGCCATCTGCCGACCCCACGCGGTGGGTATCCACCGGCGTCGCCGCGCGCACCGTGGCATTCCTCGCCTCCGACGCCGCGCAGGCCGTGCACGGGCAGCATCTGGTGCTGGATGGGTTGAGCTAGTGCTGGAAGATCTGGCTGTCGTCGTTACGCGCCCGCCGGCAGCGTGGCTATATCCGGCCATAAATATCGGCGCGAAATGATGGAATAACATAAGCCGCAGTGCGGGTGGCGCCGGCGTGGTATTTCGCCCCTGACGCCGTCTAGCGCCTGAAATCGCTGCCCAGCGGGGCCGCTATATCCTCCAGCGGCCGCCGTTCCGCATCCACCCCGAATCGCAGCGCCAGTGCGCCCGCGACGATCACCAGCGCCGCGCCAATGCCGTAGCCCACCGCCACCGCGCCACGGCTGCCGGTCTCGATCAGCATCCCGAACAAGACTGGCGCGATAAAGCCGCCCGTCCCCGTCCCCACCGCGTAGAACACGGAAATGGCCATCGCCCGCATTTCGAGCGGAAAGACCTCGCTGGCCGTGAGATATGCGGAACTGGCTGCCGCGGACGCCAGGAAGAACACCGCCGACCAGCACAGCGCCTGGGACCGCGCATCGAGCCAGCCTTCCATGAACGCCCAGCCGGTTGCCGCCAGACCGATCCCCGACAGCACATAAGTCAGCGCAATCATCTTGCGTCGCCCGATCCGGTCGAACAGGGGCCCGAGGATCAGCGGCCCCAGCGCGTTGCCGATGGCAAAGGGGAAGATATACAGCGCGACGCGCTCGTCCGGCACGCCCTGGAAGCGGGTCAGCACCAGCGCATAGGTGAAGAAGATGGCGTTGTAGAAGAAAGCCTGCGAGATCATCAGCGCGAACGTGACAATGCTGCGCGTGCGGTAATGCCGCACCAGCAATCGGATGATTTCCCGCAGGGTGGGCACGGCTTTGCCGGCATAGGTCACCGTTGCGCGGGCATCCAAGGGCGGCAGGGTACCGTATCGCGCCACGATTTCCGCCTCGATGCCGGCAATCACCTGTTCCGCTTCCGCACGGCGGCCGTGCGTGGCCAGCCAGCGCGGGCTCTCCGGCACATGGCGGCGGACGAGGACGATCGCCACCGCCAGCACCGCTCCAAGCGCGAAGCACCCGCGCCATCCCCATACCGGCCCGAGTACGCGCGGGTCGAGCAGCAGCAAGCTGAGTCCCGCGCCCAGCGCCGCCCCCAGCCAGAAGCTGCCATTGATGGCGAGGTTCACGCGGCCTCGCACGCGTGCGGGAATCAGTTCGTCGATGGCCGAATTGATGGCCGCGTATTCCCCGCCGATGCCCAGCCCGGTCACGAACCGGCACGCCGCAAAGAACGCGAAGCCCGGCGAGAACGCGGTGGCCAGCGTCGCCGCCATATAGACCATCAGCGTGGCAAGGAAGAGCTTCTTCCGGCCGAGCCGGTCGGCCATGCGCCCGAACACCAGCGCGCCGACCACCGCGCCCGCGATATAGAGCGACCCGGACCAGCCGATCTGCGCGGCCGTCAGCCCGAGCGTATCGGGCCGTTCCAGCACCGCGCCCACCGATCCGACGAGCGTCACCTCCAGTCCGTCCAGCACCCAGGCGATGCCCAGCGCTATGGCTACGCGCCAGTGCCATGCGGACCAGGGCAGGCGGTCGAGGCGAGCGGGGATGTCGGATTGCCAGCCGGTGATAGGGGCCTCCTGTTATTCGCCGTCGTTCGCGGGATGTCGCGCACGAACTTGTCGTCACGGGCCATGAGCACGGGATCGTCGTTCCGCCCAGTATAGGCAACGCCAGATGGGCGAATCCGGGAGATCCGGCGCGAAGGGGGCGCCGGGGAGCGCGAGGTCCGCGAGCCGGCAACCGAAATCGTCAATCACAAAAAAGGGGGCGGCCCCTTTCGGAACCGCCCCCTTGTTCTTGCCCTGGACAGGAGCCCGAGCCATCCCGCCTGTGGCGGAAAGCCCGACCGCCCGGCGCCCCGGTTTCCCGGACGCTTACTTCGACGCCGTGAACGTCAGCGCGTTGGACAGGTCGCCCATCGCCGGCTTGCCGTTGGCGATCAGGGACTGGTCACGCAGCTTCAGGCCCGGCAGCGTCGGCAGCGCAAAACGGTGCGTGATGAAGCGCAGCACCGACGCCGTGTCGTATTGCGTATGGTCGACGAAACCCTTCCTGGCGAACGGCGAGATCACGATGGCTGGAATCCGCGTGCCAGGGCCCCAGCGGTCGGCCTTCGGCACTTCGGCGTGATCGTAGAAGCCGCCGTTTTCGTCATAGGTCACCACGACCAGCATGTTGTTCCACTGCGGGCTGGCTTGCAGCTTCTTGATGACGTCGGCGATGTGCGCATCGCCGTCAGCCACGTTCGCGTAGCCCGCGTGCTGGTTCAGGTTGCCCTGCGGCTTGTAGAACGTCACGGCCGGTAGCTTGCCCGCGGCGGCATCCGTCAGGAAATCGGCATCGAAGTCCTTCAGGTGGCTCGCGCGGTAGTCGGCGTGGTCGATCGGGCTGAACGCCGAATAGAAGTTGAACGGCTGGTGGTGCGTCTGGAAGTTCGGCACGGCCTGGCCATTGTTGATCAGCGTGAGGTCTGCGGAAACGGCCTTCCACGCGCCCGAGTACCAGGCCCAGGTGATGCCGCGCTGGTCCAGCAGTGTCGCGATGGTGTCCTGCGATTGCGCCGGCAGCGTGTTGGCCTTGGTCGGGTCCGCCAGCAGCTTGGTGCTGTCGGTCGACGCCGGCGCGTTGCCGCTCGGCTGATAGGCCGGCTGCATCGTGTTCACGGCGTAGTAGACGCCCGTGCTGTCCTTGGCCGTCAGCGTGCTGTCGTTGACATACTGGGCCGTGCCGGTCTGGATGCTGGTCGGGCTGGTCGGCTTGATGGACAGGCCCGTGAAGTTGCCCTTGGCGTCGACGTCGATGGCCGAGATCGAACCCTTGGCCACCGAATTCTCGGCATCCGGATAGATCGGGGCGCAGGCGCAGACCAGGTACTGGTGGTTCAGGAACGAGCCGCCGAACGCGCCCATGAAGAAGTTGTCGGCCAGCGTGTATTGCTGGGCGAGCTTCCACATGGCCATGCCGCTGCCGTCGTAATAGCCCATCACGAGGCCGCCGGCATCGGAGTACGCGGTGAACTTGTCGTTCTTGCCGCCGTTGATCTGCATCTGGTTGTTGTAGAAGCGGTGCACCAGGTCACGCGTGACCACGTTTTGGCCCACCACCACGCCCGTGCCGTTCACGCCGGCCGGATCGTCGATGCGGAACGGCTTGTTGGCCCAGCCCACGGTGCTGGCTTGCGGCAGCTGGACCGTCTGGCCCGCTGCCGTGAGGCCGCCCCAGGTCGGCGGCAGGGTGGCCAGCGCCGAGCCGTCGAAGTCCTTCTGGGCTTCTACCGTGCCCTTGGCGTCCGGGTTCACGCCCGGAATGCCGTTGGCGCCCGGGTACAGGCCGTAGAGGTTGTCGAAGCCGCGGTTTTCGGCGTAGATCACCACCACGGTCTTGATGGCGTTCAGCGCCAGGCGCTTGGTCACGCCGTCACGGATGGCCGCGCCGATATCGCCGCCAGCCGCCACGGCATCGGCGATCAGGTCGATGGCCTGCTCGATCTCGGCCTGCAGGGCAGCCTTGACCTTGGCATCCGTTTCCTTGTTGTGGTCTTGCAGGAGCTTGTCCGCGGCCACGCCCAGGCGGTTGGCCAGCTGGCTGCGCGCGTCATCCATGTTGCCGCCGTTGGCATCCATCAGGGCGGTCAGTTCGGTGGAGATGGCGCTGATCACGACGTTGGCGCCGGCCGGCGCGCGGAACACCAGCTTGCGCGACACGGCGGCATGGCCGCCACTGTCGTCATTGCGGAAGGCATCCGTGCCGATTTCCGCCACCACGGCGCCCAGGCCGTTCAGCGTGAACGCACCCTTGGCGTCGGTGAAGGCGGACGTTTCGCTGCTGTCGCACTTGGCGTTGTTGTTGGCGTCGATGCAGACCTTGGCATGCTCGAAGTAGCTGCCGGTGACGACGCCGGAAGTCGTGGCGGCGGTGCTGCCGGAATCGCTGCCGCCGCAAGCGGACAGGCATGCAGCGGCGATTGCGGCCAGTGGCCACAGACGGGGGAGACGGCTCATAGCTTTCCTCTTTCTTATGTGTGGGAGGTACTGCGGCACTTCAAAAAAAGCGTGGGTGCTTCTGGGTGCGCCGCGAGTTTGAGCCGGGTGTGTGTCAGATTGATGATGCTCGACGCTTCACTTGGCGTCATTGATGAGAGACGGAGCGTGGCGTTTTCGTGACTGACATGCGGCTGTCATCCGCGAGGAATAGCCTCCTGCGCCATCCCGTCGTCATTCCACCGTCATCGTTCCGTCATGCTGCTGCCGCCGTTGTTGCTGAATGCCTCGCTCCCCTCGCTGACCGTCTGGGTGCGGATCGCCGGCGGCCTGTTGATGACCGTGCTGGCCTGCCTGATGACCGGCTGCGGCAGGCAGGAGACGGCCGCGCAGGCCCCGGCGCCAGTGGTGGCGATGGCCTCGGCCCCCAAGCCGTTCTACGCGATGATGGCCGAGCGGCGGCCCAACATTCCAGCCCTGACGGCGCTGGGTCGCTCGCTGTTTTTCGACGCATCGCTGTCGGCGTCCGGCAAGCAGTCCTGCGCCAACTGCCACAGCCCGGATCACGCCTATGGCCCGCCCAACAATCTGTCCGTCCAGCTTGGCGGGCCGGACATGACGCGCACGGGCGTGCGTGCCGCGCCTTCGCTGCGCTATGTGCAAAACGTGCCGCCCTACACGGACCACTATCACGAGGACGACGGCGACGACTCGGAAGACCAGGGGCCGACGGGCGGCCACAACTGGGACGGCCGCGCCAACAGCACGCACGACCAGGCGCGCATCCCGTTGCTGTCGGCCCATGAAATGGCCAACGGCGAACCGATCGTGGTGGTGGAGAAGATCCGCAAGGGTCCGCACGCGGAGACGTTTCGCAAGGTGCTCGGCCAGGATGTGCTGGACGATGACGACACCGCGTTCAATGCGGTGCTGATGGCCCTGGAGGTGTTTCAGGAGGTGCCGTCGGAGTTCTATCCCTACACCAGCAAATACGATGCGGTGCTGCGCGGCCAGGCAAAGCTGTCGCCGCAGGAACTGCGCGGCTTGCGCGTCTTCAATGATCCGAACAAGGGCAACTGCGCCGCGTGCCATCCCGGCGATATTCGCGAGGGCGCCTTCCCGGCGTTCTCGGATTTTGGCTTTATCGCGGTCGGCGTGCCACGCAATCGCAAGCTCGCTGGCAATGCCGACCCACGGTTCTATGACATGGGACTGTGCGGCCCGGATCGGACCGACCTGAAGGATCGCGGCGACTACTGCGGCCTGTTCCGCACGCCGTCGCTACGCAACGTGGCGCTGCGGCAGGCGTTCTTCCACAACGGGGTGTTCCACTCGCTGGACGAGGTGCTGCATTTCTATGCGGAACGGGACGTGCGGCCGGGCAAGTGGTATCCGCGCGGCAAGGATGGCAAGGTCAGGAAGTACGATGACTTGCCGCCGCAGTATCACGAGAACATCAACACCGAGGCGCCGTTCGGTGGCAAGCCCGGCGACAAGCCGCTCATGACCGAAGGCGAGATGCGCGATGTGATCGCGTTCCTCAAGACGCTGACGGACGGCTATCAGGTGCCCGCAGCGCATTGACACCGGCTGCGCGCAGTCGATGCAGGGCGCCGCTCAGCCAATGCCTCCTTGGTTGGGTGGGCATTGCGGGCGGGCATGGTTGGCGGAATAAAACGGAACGTCCTGGAATCGTCTGGAAAACGTCCGGGAAACGTTTTGGAAAAGTCTGGCGAGGTCAGCACGTTCGCCCGACCGCTTCCAGCATCGAGCGGCCATGCGGCGTGATTTGAGGGCAGGGACGTCGTCCCTGTCTGGATTCCAGGCGGACGAGTTGCTGGGCGATCAGCGCGTCCAGGTCGACAGGATCGATTTCGCGAGTGTCCGCGGTGGTATCGGAGTGGGTATGCGGGCCATTGCCGATCAGCATCAGCGTGGCCAGTTCGTGTGGGCTCAGCACGGTGTTCTCCTTGGCGAGAGGGGAGCGGTTGCTGGGGACTCGGGGACGCTTGGCAGTGCACCCTCCAACGGGGAGTTTGAACTATCGGCGGGCGAAATTCACGCTGCAGCGCATCGTGATGGTCTCGTCATTGTCGGCAGTCATGGATTTGACGAGCCCGTCCGGGGCGGGTTCCATCCGATACAAAATCGATACATGCGTGCCACGCAGAGCCCGCTGGATCACCGCGGATTCCGGCCAACATCCGCCGCGTCACATCCACCGCGTCACATCCACGTCATGTGTCCGCCCTCCGGTGCTGTCACCGGGAGCCCTGCGCTACACCCCCATCGCCACCCCGTCGCTGCGCGGGTCATGGGCCCCGACGCAGGTGCCGTCATCTGTCACGGCAATCGCGCCGGGGTGCCCCGCGAGCGGACTCCGCGCCGGTAGCACACTGACTTCGTGACCTCGGGTCGACAGCGCCGCGATCACCTCCGCGCCGGCGTCCTCCTCCAGCTTCAGGCTGTCGTGCGCGTCCGAGAATGTGCGCCCGAGCAGGAAGCGCGGGCGCGACAAGGCAGCCAGCGGATCCATGCCGTAGTCGATCAGCCTGGTGAGCACCGCCGCCAGTGTCTGGGGCTGGCCGTCGGCGCCCTGGGTGCCGTACATTAGGCGCGGGCGGCCCGCCTTGAGATACATCCCCGGATTCAGCGTATGGAATGGTCGCTTGCCTGGCTGAATCACGTTGTGATGGGTCGGATCCGTGCTGAACGCCGCGCCACGGTTATGCCACAGGATGCCGGTGTCACCGGCCACTACGCCGCTACCCCAGTCGAAGTACACGGTCTGCAGCACGCTCACGCAATGGCCGTCGCGGTCGGTCGCGCTGAGGTAGACCGTGTCGCCATGCTGATAGACATGTGGCCAGTCCAGCGCGCGCATGGGATCGATCCGGTCGGCCATCGCGTCGAGCCGGGCCGGCGACAGCATCGCGGCGACCGGCACGTCGACGAAATCGGGGTCAGCCACATAGCGGTTGCGTTCGATAAACGCTTCCTTCACCGCCTCGACCAGCAGATGGTAGTAGTCCGCGCTGCCTTCCGGGATCGCCGCGATGTCGAAGCGCGCAAGAATGCCCATGATCTGCAGCGTGGTCACGCCCTGCGTGGGTGGCGGCAGGCTTAGCAGTTCGCCATCGCGATAGGGCACGCGCACCGGCGGTTCGTCACGCGCCGCGGTGCGTGACAGGTCCGCCAGCGTCAGCGGCGATCCGGCGGCACGCAGCCCGGCGACGATGCGCCCGGCCAGATCGCCTTCATAGAATTCCCGCGCGCCGTGCGTCGCGATGCGCTCCAGGCTGCGGCCAAGCGCGGGTTGCCGCAGCACCTGGCCGACCACCGGGATTGCCCCGTCGGGCATGAACGTCGACGCGAACCCGGGCCATCCCGCCAGTTCGTCGGCACGGAAGCGCTGCCAGAAGTGCTGCGATGGCGTGACCGGAAATCCTTCGTGTGCGTAGTCGATGGCGCGCCGGAACAGATGGCTCCAGGCCAGTCGTCCGCCCCAGGCGTCGCGGCTGATGGCAAAGGCCTGCGCCCAGGTATCCACGGTGGCCGCGGTCGTCAGTGCCGCCTGCGGGCCGCGCGCGGGAATGGCAGCGCCGAAATCAGGCAGCGTCTGCGCGGCCTGCCCGATGCCTGACAGCGTGCGCACGTTGCCTGCCGGATCGCTGAGGATCCAGAACGCGTCGCCACCCAGGCCGGTGAAATGAGGATAGGTGACGGCCAGCGTGGCACCGATGGCGATGGCGGCTTCGATCGCGTTGCCGCTCGCGCGCAGCACTTCCAGCCCGGCCTGGCTGGCCAGCGCATGCGGACTGGTGACCATGCCCTCGCGCGAGCGGGCGAGGGCGGGAGGGGGAGGGCATGCCGTCATGGCAGTATCAATGTCCGCCAAGGTAGGCCTGCACCAGTGCGGGATCGCGCGCCAGTTCGTCCGCCGGACCGCTGGCCACCACGCGGCCCTCCTCCAGCACATAGGCGCGGTCCGCCAGCGTCAGCGCCAGGGCCGCCATCTGGTCGACCAGCAAGATCGTGATCGACGCCTCGCGCAGCGTGTCGAGCGATGCGAACAGTTCGTCGATCACCTTCGGCGCCAGGCCGAGCGAGGGCTCGTCCAGCAGCAGGACCGATGGCCGCGACATCAGGCCGCGCGCCACCGCGAGCATCTGTTGCTCGCCGCCGGACAACAGGCCCGCGCGTTGATGCTGGCGTTCGCGCAGGCGCGGGAAGCGCGCGAACATCGATTCCACGCGCTGCATCATCACGGCGCGCGTGATCGACCCCGAGGGGAATGCGCCGAGGCGCAGGTTGTCCAGCACGGACAGCTCGGGAAAGACCTGCCGGCCTTCCGGAACCAGGACCATGCCCATCGCGGCGATGCGCGCCGCGTCGAGTCCGGCGAGGTCGGTGCCATCGAACGTGATGCCACCTTGCACGGGCCGGTGCAGGCCCGCCAGCGCACGCATCAGCGTGGACTTGCCCGCGCCGTTGGCGCCGAGCAGCGCCACCATCTCGCCTTCGCGCACTTGCAGGTCGACGTCGTGCAGGACCGGTGCGGCGCCATAGCCAGCGCGCAGCGCGCTGACGCCGAGCACTTCCGGCACGGGCAGCGCGCCGGCACCGCCCGTCCGGGCCGCCGTTCGATGGGTCGTGCGGGCAGGTGCGCCCGAGGCATCGCCCAGATAGGCGCGCCGCACGGCGGGATCGGTGCGGATGGCATCTGGCGTGCCCACGGCCAGACGCTGGCCGGCATCAATCACGACGATGCCGTCGGACACGTCCATCACCAGCGACATGTCGTGTTCCACCAGCCCGACGGCCACGCCGCTGTCGGCGATCTTGCGCAGCAGGCGGCCGAGCGTGGCCTTGTCTTCGCGCGACAGACCCGCCGCGGGTTCATCCAGCAGCAGCACGGCGGGACGCGTGGCCAGTGCGCGGGCAATTTCCACGAGGCGGCGGTCGACGTGGGCCAGGTCCGCGGCGCTGGCGTCCGGGTCGCCTGCGTAGCCGCAGGCGGCCAGCAGGGCGCGCGCCTCCTGCCGGACAGCCGGGGCCGTGAACCCCGCAATGCCCAGCAACATGCCGAGCCGCCCGCCGGCGAGGGCGATGGCGACGTTGTCCGTCGCGCTCATGCCGGCGAACAGTTGCGTGGTCTGGTAGGTCCGGGCAATGCCCTGGCGCGCACTGTAGCAGGCGCCGCGCGCGGCCAGCGTGTGCGCGCCGAGCTTGCGGCCGCCCTCGCGCGGCCGGTAGTAGCCGGACAGCATGTTCAGCACGGTGGACTTGCCGGCGCCATTCGGGCCGATCAGGCTTGTCACTTGGCCCGGGGGCAGGTCGAACGACAGATCGTCCACGGCACGCACGCCGCCGAAGACCATCGAGAGGCCCAGCGCCGATAGCCCCCGTCGCGCCTCCGGCGGACGCACCGGCAGTTGCGCGCCGTGGGCGGCCTCATGCACCGTGGCGGCAGAGGTGGGGCGCAGGCGGCGGAACAGATCGGTCACCACGCCCACGATGCCGGTCGGAGCCACCCACAAGACCACCAGCAGCAACATGCCGAAGCAAAGCAGGCGCAGGTTCTCCAGGCTGGACAGCAGCTCGGGCAGCAGGCCCACGACCACCGCGCCGGCCACCGGTCCGGCCACGGTGCCCGCGCCGCCAATCATCACCACCAGCACGAACAGGATCGACTGCAGGAACGAGAACATGCCCGGCGTGACCATGCCCTGCAGCGGCGCGAACAGGCCGCCGGCCAGCCCGGCCAGCGCCGCCGAGAATGCAAAGCCAACCGTCTTGACCACCAGCGGGTCGACACCGATCGATGCCGCCGCGGTCTCGCTGTCGCGCACGGCGCGCATCGCCGCGCCCCAGCTCCCGCGGGCGATACGGGCATAGGCCGCGAGTGCCACGCCCAGCACCACCAGTGCGATCAGCGCGAGGGCGCGCTCGCCGCCCTCCACCCCGGGCAGCGACGGCTGGGCGATGCCCATCAGGCCGTTCTGGCCGCCGGTGAGCGCGCGCCATTCCACGGCGCCGTGCTCGACGATGAAGCCGAACGCGATCGTCACCATCGCCAGGCCCGGCCCCTTCACGCGCAGCGCGGGCAGCGCCAGCAAGGCGCCCAGCACCGCAGCGACCAACGCGCCGGCCGGCCACGCCGCCCAGAAGCTCCAGCCGGCTTGTCCGGTCAGGATCGCCACCGTGTACGCGCCGATCGCGTAGAAGCCCACATGGCCGAAGGACACCTGTCCGGTCAGCCCGAGCAGCAGGTTCAGCCCCACGCCGCAGATGGCCAGCATCGCCACGCCGGCGATCACGAACACGAAGTAGCCATTGAGGGACAGCGTCAGGCCGGCGGCGGCAACGAGCATGGCGACCGTGGCCGCCACCTGCAACGGCGTGCCAAGGCCCAGCAGCGGCACGGATTTACGCGCGGGCGCCACCACGGGCGCGGGGGATGCGGAAGACACCATCGATTCGCTCATACCTTGCGCACCTCCGCGCGTCCAAACAGGCCATCCGGCCGCAGGGCCAGCAGCGCGATCACCAGCGCGAAGGTGATGATCTGGGTGTAGCTGGAACCGAGCGACGCGGTCACCAGCGCCTCGGCGACGCCGAAGATCAGGCCGGCCACCATCACGCCCCAGGCGCTGGAGAGCCCGCCGAGAATCGCCACGGCGAAGGCCTTCAGGCCGAACACGGTGCCCATGTCGGCCTGCACGTTGAACAGCGGGGCGATCAGCACGCCGGCAATGCCGGCCAGCAGCGTGGACAGCGCGAACGCGCCGGCAATGGTGCGGCGGATGGGGATGCCCATCAGGCGCGCCGCGTCGCGGTTCTGCACCACGGCCAGCATCGCCACGCCCCAGCGGGATTTGCGCAGCACGTAGTGCAGCAGCGCGGCCAGCGCCAGGCCGACCACGGGAATCACGATCTGCAGCGGATAAACGCCCACGCCAGTGTTGCCGAGCTGCACGGACTGCGCGGCCAGCGGCGAGGGCAGGCTGCGCGGCTCGGTGCCGAACGCCAGCATCACCACGTTATCGAGCACGATGCCCAGCGCCACCGTCGCCATCAGCCAGGCATTGGAGCCACGGCTGGCAAACGGCCGCACGGCCAGGAATTCCACGACAAGCCCGTAGAGCGCGCACAGCGCGAGGGCCAGCAGCACGGCCAGCGGCATCGGCCAGCCGAGCGTCTGCGCAAAGGTGTAGGTGAGCACCGCGCCCAGCATCATCGAGCTGCCCTGCGCGAAGTTGACGGTGGCGGATACCGCATAGGTGATGTGAAAACCCAGCGCCATCAGCCCGTACATGCTGCCCAGGCCAAGCCCGCTGATGAGGGCGGAGATCCATAACATGGTGATTCCTCAAGGATTGCCGACGGCATGACAGGTGCGGTCGGTGGCGCCCGCCCCGGCGACGGCGAGGCGGGCGGGAAGGCGGGCGCCGGCGCCCTTACTTCGCCACCGGCACGATCCGGTTGTCGATGAACTGCGCCCACACGTAGTCGTTTTCGCTCAGGGCATCGTGCGTCTCCGGCGTGAACGGCTTCACGTAGGTCTTGATCAGGCCCTCGTAGCGATCGATCTTGTAGAAGCCTTCCCGGATCGCATCGCCCCGGGTGCTGCCCGCTTTCGCGATGGCCAGCGCGGCAAGCTGCGTCGCGTCGTAGGCGTTGGCCACGCCGACGGCCGGCGTGATGTCGTCCGGCCCCTTGACGTCGCTGTACCGGGCCTTGAGGTCACCGATGACCCGCGTGCTGACCGGCGTCTGTGCGCCAAAGAAGCTGTAGGTCTGCACGAAATGCACGTTCTTCGCATTCGGGCCGGCCAGTTCCGTGAAGCGGCCGCCCGCCGGGCCCCAGTGCGATACCACCGGCACCTTCCAGCCCATGCGATCCAGCGATTTCACCACCTGCGCGGACGGGCCGACGTTGCCAACCATCAGCAGCACGTCGGCGCCGGCGGCCTTCAGGCGGCCCAGTTGCGGCACCACGTCCACGTCATTGGCCTCGAACTTCTCCACGCCCACGGGCTTGCCGCCCTTGGCCGCCATGGCCGCGACGATGCCTTTCTCGTTGGACTCGCCCCACGGATTGTTCACCAGGATCAGGCCCGGCTTGGTGGCGTTGAACGTCTTCTGCGCGTACTGGAGCATCGCCTTGTCGACGACCTCGTCCACGGCGGACACGCGGAAGGCATAGTTGGGATTGGCGCCATTGCGCGTGATCGGCGTGCCGGCCGCCCACGGGCCCATGAACGGCACCTTCTCCTGATTGGCGATCGGCACGATGGCCATCGACACCGGGGTATCGAGCCCGCCGAACAGCACGGCCACCTTCTCCTTGTAGATCAGTTCGCGCGCGGCCAGCACGCCCTTGGCCGGGTTGCCCTCGTCGTCGCGGCGCACCAGCTCCAGCTTGCGGCCGCCCAGCAGGCCACCCCTGGCATTGATCTCGTCGATGGCGACGGTCATGCCGCGTGTCAACGCCTCGCCCGCGCGGGCGGACTGGCCGGACAGCGCCGTGATCAGGCCGATCTTGATGGTGTCCGCCGCGTGCGCAGGCAGGGCAGGCAGGACACAGGCGGCAGCAGCGGCCGCGATCAGGGCACGGCGTTGAGGACGAAACATGGCGGTTCTCCGGATAGGCATACGACGATGGATGGATGCGGCGAAGGATGGATGCGACAAGACGGCGCAGCGAGGCACGGTGTCCGGGCGTCGTGGCACCTGATTGCAAGAGCCATGCCAATCCGTTGACAAACCATCGAAATATTCCGTGGCGATCGGCAATTCAAGATGCAGACGATCTGGCCTGCTTTTTGCGAACGATTGGCGATTGACGTTGCATACGATTCGCATGAGTCCGCGCCGCACGCCGACGGTGCGCCGTGAGCCAAAGCGGGGCCGGAATTCCCCGGAATGGTTCCGCGGCCCGGCGCCGGATCTTGCCCACCTGATGAAAGGCATCTGTCCATGACGCACAACCCCAGCTCGCTGGCGGCCCGGCAAGTCGCGCCAGGTCCGAGTTCCGCTCCGAGTTTTGGTCCACTAAGGAGCCACGGCCGATTTCCCTACCGGCCGATCACTGACGTCGATCGCTTCCGCTGGCCGAACGGCGCGCGGCTGGCGGTCTACCTTGGCTTCAACATCGAGCACTTTGCCTTTGGCGAGGGGCTGGGCGCCAACCTCGGCCCCGCCTCGCCCCAGCCGGACGTGCTGAACTACAGCTGGCGCGAGTACGGCAACCGCGTGGGCGTATGGCGTTGCCTGGAACTGTTCGACCAGCTGGAGATGCCGGCCGGCGTGCTGCTGAATACGGCGCTCTACGACCATTGCCCCGAGGTGCTGGACGCCTGCCTGGCGCGCGGCGACGAGCTGATCGGCCACGGTCATACCAATGCGCACCGCCAGAGCGAATTCGACGAGTCCGGCGAGCGGGCGCTGCTGGTGCACTGCCGTGAGCGCATCCGCGCGCACAGCGGCCAGGCGCCGGGCGGCTGGTTGTCACCGTGGATCTCGGAGACGATGGCCACGCCGGACCTGCTGGCCGAAACCGGCTACCGCTACACGCTGAACTGGGCGCACGACGACCGCCCGGTACGGATGCAGACGCGCAGCGGGCCGCTGTGGTCCATCCCCTATCCACAGGAACTCAACGACATTCCCATGATCATCGCGCGCCAGCTGGACGGCGTGGCGTTTGCGGACATGATCATCGACCAGTTCGACGAAATGCTGGCGCAGGCCAATCACCCGCAACACCCCCAGCCACTGGTGATGGGGATCGCGCTGCATCCCTACCTGGTCGGGCAGCCATACCGGCTGCGTCATCTGCGACGGGCGCTGGCGCATATCGCGGCGCGCGCATCGCATGGGGATGTGTGGATGACGACACCAGGTGCCATCTGCGGCGCCATGGACACGCTGGTCCCGCCCGATACCTCCGATACCCCCGACATCGCCGTAGCCGCTTCACGCTAACATCATGGCCATCGTTTCCCTGACCGACGTTATGTCATCCACTGCCGCAAGGAAGGCCGCCGCAAAGGCGGTCGCCGCGAAGAAATCAGCTGCAAAGGAATCCGCCGCGAGCAAGCCCGGCACGAAGTCGCCGCCGAAGGTGAAGGCCAGCCCGGCAGCCGGCGCCGCTTTTGCGGACGCCGATATGCCGGATGCCTTGACGGATGCCGATATGCCGGACGCCGATGCCCGCATCTACCGGGCGATCTTCGATGGCGTGCTCAATCACCGCCTGACACCGGGCATCAAGCTGCCTGAACCGGAGCTCTGCCAGCTATTCGGCGTGGGCCGTGCCGTCGTGCGCCGCGTGCTGGAAAAGCTGGCCCACGACGGCATCGTCGCGCTGCGGCCGAACAAGGGCGCCGTGATCGCGGAGCCCACGCCCGAGGAAACCAGCCAGATCTTTGAGGCTCGCCGCGCCATGGAGCGCGTGCTGGTGGAGCTGGCCTGCCAGCGCGTGACCGAAGCCGATTTGCGCGAGCTGCGCCGCCAGCTGGCCGAGGAGCATGACGCCATGCACCGCTTCGACCAGCCGTCGTGGGCGCGTCTGGCCAGCGGCTTTCACCTGCGGATTGCGGCGCTCGCACGCAATCCCGTATTGCAGCGCTACCTGACCGAGCTGGTCTCGCGCTGTTCCCTGATCGTCGGGCTCTATGAGCCGCCGGGCCATGCGCCATGCGAGCACGACGAACATGCGGCCATCGTCGCCTGTATCGAGGCGGGCGACGCCGAGGGTGCCGTCGCCCGCATGGAGGCGCATCTGCAGGAACTGGAACAACGGATCGAGACCTCGCGCATGCAGGGCGAGAAAAGCCTGGCGCAGATGCTGGGACTGCCCAGAGGCTGAACGGGGACCCCCAATGGAGATCGATTTCGACGCCATCAACGAATACCAGCGCTACAAGCTCATGGCGAGCCTGATCGTGCCGCGACCGATCGCGCTGGTGACCACGCTGGGCCCCGATGGCACCGCCAACGCGGCGCCATTCTCGATGTTCAACATGCTGGGGGAAGAGCCGCCGATCGTGATGATCAGTGTGAACCGGCTGGGCGACGGCGCGCTCAAGGACACCGCCGCCAATATCGTGCGCACCAGGGAGTTCGTGGTGCACCTCAGCGACGAGGCGATGGCCGAGAGGATGCATCGTTGTGGCGAACGGTTGCCGCCCGATGTCAGCGAGCTGGCGCGGGTCGGCCTGACGCCGGCGCCGTGCACGCAGGTGGCGCCGCCGCGCATCGCCGAAGCGCCGGTGGCTTTCGAATGCCGCCTTTGGGAAACGCTGGAAACCGAAAGCCGCCAGATCTTCATCGGCCGCGTGCTGCGGCTGCATGCGCGGGACGGGCTGATCGACACGGAACGCTGGCGCGTCCGGCTGCAGGAGTATTTCCCCGTGGGCCGCTTCGGCGCCAGCTTCTATGTGACCACGCGCGACCGCTTCTCGCTGGAGAAGGATGGCGGCGCCGTCACCGCGTCAACCGCGATCGACGAGATGTAAGGCGAGCGGCGCGGCGGCTCGCCGCCGTGTGCGTTCAGTGCGCCACGTTTCGGCGCATGGCCGCTACGCCCGTCGCCCGGCCCGTCGTGCGGCCGTGGTTGCGCCGGGCGGCACGTGCCCTCAGGGCAGGGGCGAGCCGAGCAGCTTCCAGAGCACCAGCGCGCCGACGTTCAGCGCAACGGTCGCCCGGAACACGGTCTGGAATGCTCGCTTGCGGTTCTTGTGGCGCAGGACCTGCTGGGCGATCAGCGCGCCCGGCCAGCCACCGAGCAGCGCCAGCATATGCAGATTGGCTTCCGGCACGCGCCGTGCATTGCGGCTGGCGCGCTGCTTGTCGTCGAAGTAGGTGATGAACGCCACAACGCTCAGAATCCCCCAGGCGATGGCAACGGCCTTCGGCAAGAAACCGCCGAGCGCGGCCAGCCCCACGGCGGCGAGTGCGGCGAAGGCCAGCCACACGGCGCCGGAACCGGAGTTCCCGGGCTGCCGCGCACCGGCACCCTGCCTGGGTGCGCCCAGTATCGACACCTGGATCGCCTGCGGACGGCCATCCTTGCCTTGCGCGAGTTCGAACATGATGTGGTCACCGGGCTTCGGCTGGACTGACCGGTTCTGGAGCGCCGTGACGTGGAAGAAGATGTCCTTCAGGTCGGCATGCACGTCGATGAAGCCATAGCCTTTTTTGGCATTCCAGGACTTGACCCGGCCCGCTTTTTTCATTGTCTTGTCTGTGTGATGTAAACGGCCCCGAGTGTCAGGGGTGCCGAGCGTCCCTCAGGCCGGATGCACCACCACCAGCAATGCGGTGGCCGCGGTCTTGCCCGGATTGCCGATTGCGTGGGCGACGTCCGCGCCATAGCGCGCGGTTTCGCCGTGCCTGAGCTTCTTTTCCTCGCTGCCGGCCCGCACGGTCATGGACCCGGAGAGCACCGACAGGTGCTCCTGCGTGCCCGTCTCATGCGGCTCGGAGGCCAGCACGCCGCCCGCCTGGATCGTCAGCTCATACCATTCGAATCGTCCCGCCAGGTCGATCGGACCCAGGATGCGCAGTTCGCAGCGCGTATCCGGACTCTTGAGCGCGGGAATCGCGTGCGGTTGCACCACGGCGATGGCCGGCGCCGGCGGGGTGGCCGCGCCATTGGCCAGGAAGTCCGTCAGGCTGACGCCCAGCGCGTTTGCCAGGCGCCACAGTACCGCCACGGTCGGGTTGGCCAGGTTCCGCTCGATCTGCGACAGCATAGACTTGGAGACACCGGCGCGGCGCGACAGGTCGTCCAGCGACAGTTGCTGGCTCTGGCGCAGCGCCTGCAAGGCGCTGCCCACGGCTGGCGGCCCGTCAGGGCTTGCCGGCGGTTTGGCGGAGGAGGGTTGCGTCATCGTCATCTGTTCGTTATAGTGCACGAACTGTTCGTTATATAGAACGCGTTCGATTTATCGATCGAGCGATCCGAGACACTACCACCGGGAGTCTGGCCATGTCGAGTGCCGAGGCCTTCTATGCATCCATCCGCGCGGAACTGGATTCGATCCGCGAGGCGGGCCTGTACAAGCGCGAGCGCATCATCGCCACGCCGCAAGGCGCGGTGATCCGTACCGCCGATGGCCGCGAGGTCATCAACCTGTGCGCGAACAACTACCTGGGGCTGTCCTCGCACCCCAAGGTCATCGAGGCCGCCCACGAGGCGCTGCGTACGCACGGCTTTGGCCTGTCCTCCGTGCGGTTCATCTGTGGCACGCAGGATCTGCACAAGACGCTGGAGGCGCGGCTGTCGGGCTTCCTGGGGACCGAGGACACCATCCTCTATGGTTCCGCGTTCGATGCCAACGGCGGCCTGTTCGAGACCTTGCTCGGCCCGGACGATGCCGTGATCAGCGACGAACTGAACCACGCGTCGATCATCGATGGCATCCGGCTGTCCAAGGCGCGCCGCTATCGCTACAAGCACAACGACCTCGAAGACCTGCGCGCCCAGCTGCAACGCGCGGATGCCGAGGGCGCTCGCTTCAAGCTGGTTTTCAGCGACGGCGTGTTCTCGATGGACGGCACCGTGGCGCGGCTCGATGAGATCCGCGAGATCTGCGACGCGCACGGCGCGCTGCTCGGCATCGACGAATGCCATGCCACCGGCTTCATGGGCAAGCGCGGACGCGGCACGCACGAGGCACGGGGGCTGTTCGGCAAGATCGACATCATTACCGGCACGCTGGGCAAGGCGCTGGGCGGCGCATCGGGCGGTTTCACCTCGGGCCGCAAGGAGGTGATCGACCTGCTGCGCCAGCGCTCGCGCCCGTACCTGTTCTCCAATACCGTGGCCCCCGCGATCGTCGGTGCGAGCATTGCGGTGCTGGATCTCCTCGAAGGCAGCACCGAATTGCGCGACAAGCTCGAGCGCAATACCGCGTTCTTCCGCGCCGGCATCGCCGCACTGGGCTTCGACATCAAGCCGGGCGATCACCCGATCGTCCCGATCATGGTCTACGATGCCGAACCTGCGCAGAAGCTGGCCGAGCGCCTGCTGGAACTGGGTGTCTATGTGGTGGGCTTCTTCTATCCGGTGGTGCCCAAGGGGCAGGCCCGCATCCGCGTGCAGATGAGCGCGGTCCACGACGAAACCACGCTGCAACGCGCGCTGGATGCCTTTGCGCACGCCGGACGGGAACTGGGACTGATCCGATGACTGAAGCAAGCCACACCCCCGGCACCGGCAACGTCCCCAAGATCCTGATCATCGGCGCCAACGGGCAGCTGGGCTCCGAACTGGCGCTGGCGCTGGCCGAGCGATATGGCCGCACCCAGGTCGTGACCTCCGACGTGGTGCCTACCGGCCGCCATGTGCATATCGCCCACGAGATGGTCAACGTGACCGATCGGGGCGAACTGACCACGGTGGTGGAGCGGCACGGCATCACGCAGATCTACCTGCTGGCTGCCGCGCTATCCGCCACCGGCGAGAAGGCGCCGCAATGGGCGTGGAACCTGAACATGACGGGGCTGCTGAACGTGCTGGAACTGGCGCGTCATCACGCCATCGAGCGCGTGTTCTGGCCGAGCTCGATTGCCGCCTTCGGCCCGACGACGCCCGCCGTGGACACGCCGCAGAAGACCATCATGGAGCCGACCACGGTCTACGGTATCTCGAAGCAGGCTGGCGAGGGCTGGTGTCGCTGGTACTTCGAGAACCACGGCGTGGACGTGCGCAGCGTGCGCTATCCGGGCTTGATCTCGCACAAGACGCCCCCCGGCGGCGGCACCACGGATTACGCGGTCGACATCTTCCATCACGCGGTCAGGGGCGAGCCCTACACCTGTTTCCTGGAGCCCGACGAGCGCCTGCCGATGATGTATATGCCGGACGCCATCCGCGCCACGCTGGAGCTGATGGAAGCGCCGGCCGACCACGTGCGGGAGCGGGGCAGCTACAACCTCGCGGCGATGAGCTTCACGCCGGCGGAGATCGCGGCGGCCATTCGTCAACGCGAGCCGGGCTTCGAGATCCGCTACGCGCCAGACTACCGCCAGGCAATCGCCCGAGGCTGGCCCGATTCGATCGACGACACGGCCGCGCGCAGCGATTGGGGCTGGCAGCCTCGGTATGGTCTGGCCGAAATGGTCGATGACATGCTGAAGAATCTGCGGAACTGAGGCGGGTCGGTCCCGGGCCACGAGTCGGGGCGTCGCTATTGCGGCCTGGGCAAGCCGGGGCCATCTGGCGAAGGTTGCGCCACCGCCTGGGCGCCGGATTGCGGTGCGGGTCGTGGCGCAGGTTGGGTTGCTGATTGGTTCGCTGATTGGCTCACTGGCTGAGTCACCGGCCGCTCTGCTGGACCTGTCACGGGCCGCGCTACCGGCAGGCCTGCCTGCGCGGGCGTCGGTTGGCCTGCCGACTCCATCGCTGACTGCGCCGCCGCCAGGTTCGCCGCCACGCGCATGGCGGTCAGGGAATCCGATGGCAACAAGCGATACAGGTGCTCCCAGTATCGGATGGCTTCCCGTAGATCTCCGCGTTCCGCAGCGGCGGTGCCCGCCAGTGCCAGCGCCTTTGGCTCATCGGGATCGAGGGCCAGCGCTTGCCGGACCTGCTCCAGCGGCGTGCCTTCAAGCGTGCCGCCGCTCGCGCTGGCCAACGCATCCGCATAGTCGGCGCGCAGTGCTGCCGCGTCGGGAACCAGGGCGACGGCCTTCGCGTACGCCGCCGCAGCATCATCGAAGCGCCCCAGCGCACCATACGATCGCGCGAGCATGTACCACCCATCGGGATCATCGGGCGTTTTGCGCAGGCGCATGGCGAGTCGCGAGACCATCGCTTCAATCTGCGCCTGCTGGACACTGTGGTCGCCATCGCCGGTGATGGGGAACGGTGCCGACTGCATCGGGATGGCGGCCATCAGCGCCCGGGGATTGCCGAGATGGAAGTAGAGAAAAGCCGCCGCCACGGGCAGCGTAACCAGCGCGGCAGCCACAGCCCATCGCGAGCGCGGCGGGCGACCTTGGGGCCGCGACGCAGGTGCGGGGAGGGGCGCGACTTGAGGCGCGGATTGCGACCCCGCTTGGGACTCGGATTTCGACTCGGATTGCGCCCGCGATGGCGACGCCCCCGACAGCGCGTGGCCGCGTCGCCGCCGACGCCGCACGATTACCACGCTGGTGCCGATCAGCAGCACCAGCGGCCCGAACCACAGCAGCCACGTCTGCGGCCGCACCGGCGGCTTGTACAGTACGAAATCGCCATAGCGTTGCACCAGGTAGTCCTTGACGGCTTCCTCGCTCGTCCCCTGCCGCAACTGCTCGCGGATTTGCCCGCGCAGATCGACGGCCAGGTCCGCATCCGAATCCGCCAGCGTCTGGTTCTGGCAGACCAGGCAGCGGAGCTGCGCCGCCAGCGCGTGGACGCGCGCATCGAGGGCCGGGTCCGGATCGGCCGCCAGCACGGCGCCCGCCGCAAGGATCGCGACCCATGCCGCCGCAACACACCGGACCACGCGCCCCATCCTATGCATGGCCTGGCTCCTGCTCCAGCTGCCGCAGCAGCGGCAGGATCTTGCGTTCCAGGATGTCCGGCGTGACCGGCCCCACCTGCCGGTAGCGCACCACGCCAGCGCGGTCGATCACATAGGTCTCTGGCACCCCGTACACGCCAAAGTCGATCCCGACCTTGCCATCGGCATCGACCAGCGACGCCACATAGGGGTTCCCCAGGCGGCGCAGCCAGTCGCGGGCGGCAGCCGGCTGGTCCTTGTAGTTCAGGCCATAGATCGGCACCGGCGAACGCGCCGCGAAGTCGACCAGCACCGGATGCTCGGTCCGGCAGGCCGTGCACCAGGACGCCCAGACGTTCAGCAGCCAGATCTTTCCTTTCAGGTCCGCGGCCGACATGGTGCCCTCCGGCGACGTCAGCACCGGCAGCTGGAAGGCCGGCGCGGGCTTGCCGACGAGTGCGGACGGCAATTCGTGCGGATCATGGCGCAGCCCGGCGGCGAGCGTCACCGCCAGAGCCACGAAGACCGCGAGCGGAACCAGGAATCTCGTCATGCCAGCGGCTCCTTGCGTACGGCCAGCGGCAGGGCAGGTGCCACATCACCGGCCGCATCATTCGCCGGATCGTCCTCTACACCGCCGGAACCATCTCCGGGCCCCGGCAGCGTTTCCCGCGAATGGACGCGCCGCCGGTATCGTCGGTCGCAGATGGCCACCAGTCCGCCCAGCGCCATGAGCACGCATCCGCCCCAGATCCATCCCACGAACGGCTTGACATGCAGCCGCACGGCCCAACGCCCGTCTTCCACGGAATCGCCAATGGCGACATAGAGATCGCGGGTAAAGCCGTTGTCGATCGCGGCTTCCGTCGTGGGCATGTCCTGGCTGCGATAGATGCGTCGCTCCGGCATCAGCGTGGCCACCACGCGTCCGTCCCGGCTGGCGGTGATGATCGCGCGGAACGCCGAATAGTTGGGCCCCTGCACGGCGATCACGCGGTCCAGCCGGAACGCATAGCCACCGACGCTGGCCACGTCCTGCGTGCGCATCGGCAGCTCGCGCAGGCTCTCCTGGCTGTTGACCAGCGTCACGCCGGCGATGAACACGCCCACGCCCAGATGGGCCAGCAACATCCCGTAGTAGCCGGCTGGCAACTGGCGCAGGCCATGCATGCGCCGGCCGAGCGGACCATGCGGACGCAGGCGGCCGGCGAGGCTGGTCAGCACCCCGGCCGCGCACCACGTTGCCAGCAGCAGGCCCAGCCCGGTGAGCGCCGAGCCATTGCGCAGAATCAGAAGCAACAGGATCGCGATCGACAGGCTGGCGATACCCGCCCAGCGCAACCGTGCCGCCAGTGCCGGCAGCGAGGCATGGCGCCAGCGCGCCAGCGGCGCCGCGCCCATCAGCAATACGGCGGGCGCCATTAGCGGCACGAAGACTTCCTCGAAGTAGGCCGGGCCGACCGAGATCTTGCCGAGCCCGAGCACATCCAGCAGGAGCGGATAGAGCGTGCCGAGCAGCACCGTGGCGGCGGCGACGGCCAGCAGTACGTTGTTGGCCAGCAGGAACGACTCGCGCGAGATGCCCGCAAAGGCCACGCGCACCGACAGCCGTGGCGCCCGCCATGCGTAGAGCGCGAGCGCACCGCCGGTGACGAGGCCGAGCAGGGTCAGGATGAAGATGCCGCGCCGTGGATCGACTGCGAAGGTGTGGACCGACGTCAGCACACCGGAGCGGACCAGGAACGTGCCCAGCAGGCTCAGCGAGAAGGTGAAGATGGCCAGCAACGCTGTCCACGCGCGGAAGGCGCCGCGCTTCTCCGTCACCGCCAGCGAATGCATCAGCGCCGTGCCCGCGAGCCACGGCATCAGGGACGCATTCTCGACGGGGTCCCAGAACCACCAGCCGCCCCAGCCAAGTTCGTAATAGGCCCACGCGCTGCCCAGCAGGATGCCGACGGTCAGGAAGCTCCACGCCAGCGTGGTCCACGGCCGCGACCAGCGCGCCCAGCTCGCGTCGAGCCGTCCGCCCAGCAACGCCGCCACGGCGAATGCAAAGACCACGGCAAAGCCCACGTATCCCATATACAGCTGCGGCGGGTGAAAGACCATGCCGGGGTCCTGCAGCAGGGGATTCAGGTCGCGCCCCTCCATGGCCGGCGGCAACAGGCGGATGAACGGGTTCGACGCAAACAGCAGGAAGAGCAGGAAGCCCACGCTGATCGCGCCCAGCACACCGATGACACGCGCCGCCATCTCGACGGGCAAGGCGCGGCTGAAGCGCGCCACCGCCAGCGTCCAGAGCGCCAGCATCAGCGTCCACAGCAGCATCGATCCCTCGTGCGCCCCCCACACTGCGGCCGCGCGATAGGCCAGCGGCAACGCCGTGTTGGAGTTGGCCGCCACATAGCGCACGCTGAAGTCGTTGTCGACAAAGGCCCACGTCAGGGCGCCGTACGCCGTCAGGACCAGCGCCGCCTGCGCACAGGCGGCCGGGCGGGCCACGGCCATCAGCGTGCCATCGCCGCGCGCGGCGCCCGCAATCGGCAGCAGCGTCTGCATGACGGCCACGAACAGGGCCAGGATCAGTGCGAAGTGGCCGATTTCGACGATCATCGCGAGGGAGCCTCCGCCATGCGTTGATTGACCTGTGCCGCCTGCTTCAGCGCATCGGCGGCTTCCGGCGGCATGTAATTTTCATCGTGCTTCGCCAGCACTTCGCTGGCATGGAAGACGCCGTCGGCCTGCAACTGGCCCCGGGCCACCACGCCCTTGCCCTCGCGGAACAGGTCGGGCAACAACCCGCGATAGACCACCGGTACCTCACGCGCGGTGTCTGTCACGATAAAGCGGATGGTCATGCCATCGCCCTCGCGCCGTATGGAGCCGGGCGCCACCAGGCCACCCAGCCGGAAGCTGCGCGCGGTGGGGGCTTCATTGGCGACGACCTGCGTCGGGCTGAAGAAGAACACCAGGTTGCCGCGAAACGCATTCAGCACCAGCGCGGTAGCCACGCCGCCGCACACCAGCGCGGCCATCAGGATCGCGAGTCGACGTTGCCGGGTCGTCATCGGGGGATGTCATCCCGTGGTGCCGCCAGTTGCCGCGCAGCCCGCGCGCGCCGGGCCAGCAGTGCCAGTTCGATGCCGAGCGCGGCAAACGCCACCACAAATGCGCCGGCCACGTAGCCGGTGTGTCCGGAAAGCAGGAAGTGCATGCTGTCCATGATCGTCTCCCGGAATTCAGTCGGTCAGCCGTGGCTCGGCACGCTCGCGCAGGATGCAGCGCACGCGGACCAGCGCCACGGCAATCGTGTACATCCAGCAGGCCAGCGTCATCAGCAGCATGCCGGCGAGCATGGTGGCGGCCATCGACGGTGCTGCGCTCAGGCTGACCGATGCGCCCTGATGCAGCGTGTTCCACCATTGCACGGAGAAATAGATGATCGGGATATTGACCACGCCGACCAGCGCCAGCACGGCGCAGGCGCGTTCGGCGCGGCGTGCCTCATCGATGGACGCTTCCAGCGCCAGGAAGCCCAGGTACAGGAACAGCAGGATGAGCTCGGACGTCAGCCGCGCGTCCCAGACCCACCACGTGCCCCAGGTCGGTTTGCCCCACAGGGCGCCGGTCCAGAGCGCGATAAAGGTGAACAGGGCCCCCGTGGGCGCGAGCGCGGAGGCCATCATCGACGACAGCCGGGTGCGCAGCACCAGCGCCAGGGCGCAGTAGCCGGCCATGACCAGATAGATGAACATCGACATCCAGGCGGCCGGCACGTGGATGAAGATGATCCGGTAGACCTCGCCTTGTTGCGCATCGGTCGGCGCCACGCGGAAGCCGACGTAGAGGCCTGCCAGCAGGAACAGCAACGCCGCCGCGCCGAACCAGGGCGCCAGCCGCCGCGCGAGCGGGTCGAAGCGCGAGGGCGAGGCATATGCCAGCCAGCGCGTGCGCGTCGGGTGAGACGGCGGGGTGAGGGTGGGCAGGTCGGCTGACGGACCCATGGCTTACTCCATCGCGATCCGCAAGCCGGCCGCGGCGGCCAGCGGGCACAGCAGCAACGCCAGCGCGAGGCAGGCGCCCAGGAGCGAGAACTGCGGCATGACATCCAGCCCGGCGTCGGCGGCGGCGCCGGCTCCGGCGCCGAACACCAGCACGGGCACGCACAGCGGCAAGACCAGGATGCATAGCAGCACGGCACCGCCGCGCACCCCCAGCGTCAGCGCCGCGCCCACCGCGCCGATCAGGCTCAGCACCGGCGTGCCCAGCAGCAAGGAAGCCGCCAGCATCAGTGCCGCGCCGGGCGGCAGGCTGTATTGCTGCGCCAGCACGGGCGTCAGCACCAGCAGCGGCAAGCCGCTGGTCAGCCAGTGCGCAGCGATCTTGGCCAGCACCAGGATCGCCAGCGGTTCGGGAGACAGCAGCATTTGTTCGAGCCCGCCATCGGCATAGTCCTGGGCGAACAGCCGTGACAGCGACAGCATCGACGCCAGCAGCGCGGCCACCCACAGGATGCCCGGCGCCAGCAGGCGCAGTTGCTGGGGATCCGGTCCGATTGCCAGCGGAAAGAGGCTGGTGGCGATCACGAAGAACACCACCGTGCCCACCAGGTTGCCGCGCCGGCGCCAGGCTAGGGTCAGGTCATGGCGCAGCGTGGCGGTGAAGGCGCCGAGCAGGCCGGGGAAGGGGGATGGAGGCGGCCCGAGCGGACTCATGCCGATCGTCCCAGGCACAGCGTGGCGGTGGCCCCGTGGGCCAGCGACAGTGGCCGGTGCGTGGCCACCACGGCCATGCCGCCCGACGCGAGGTGCGCGTCGAGCCGTTGCGTGAAGCGCGCGGCGGCGTCGTCGTCGAGCGATGTCAGCGGTTCGTCGAGCAACCAGAGCGTGCGCGGTACCAGCGAGAGACGCGCCAGCGCGGCGCGGCGGCGTTGGCCTTGCGAGAGCGTGCGGACGGCCGCATCGGCCACGCGACCGAGCCCGGCTTTCGCGAGCGCCGCGCGGGCGGCCTCCGCCGTGACGGCACAGCCGGCAAGCCGCGCCGCATAGACCAGATGTTCCGTGGCGCTGAGATCGGGGTCGATGCCATTGGCGTGGCCCACATAGCCGACCGACTGGCCGAACGCGGGATCGCCCGCGCGCACGGGGCGGCCCGCCCAGGTCAGCTCGCCCGTGGCGGGCGGCAACAGCCCGGCCAGTACGCGCAGCAGCGTGGATTTGCCACTGCCATTGGGCCCGGTCACCGCCAGCGCATGGCCCGCGTCCAGGGTCAGGTCGATGCCGCGAAAGACGGGGTGGCCGGCACGGGCGAACGCGAGTTGGCGGGCGGCAAGCATGGCGGGATCCTCAGCCGGACCGGTGGGCGTGCATCGTCGTCATTCGCTGGCGCCTTCCACCTTGGAGACATCGGGCAGATGGTGGGCAATGCCCTTGTGGCAGTCGATGCAGGTCTTTTCCTTGTTGGCGAGGTACGTCGAATGCATCGCCTGCGCACGCGGGCTCTGGCGCGTGAAGTCCATCGACTGGTAATCATGGCAGTTGCGGCATTCGAGCGAGTCGTTGGCCTTGAAGCGCGCCCATTCGTGCTGCGCGAGCACGATCCGGTGCTCCTGGAATTTCTCGCGCGTGTTGACGGTGCCGAAGATCTTGGCCCAGACCTCCTTCGACGCCTGCATCTTGCGCGCCATCTTGTCGGTCCAGTTGTGCGGCACATGGCAGTCCGAACATTTGGCGCGCACGCCACTGCGGTTGGTGAAGTGGATGGTGCCCTGCAGCTCCTGGTAGACGTTGTCGTGCATCTCGTGGCAACCGGTGCAGAAGGCTTCGGTATTGGTCAGCTCCAGCGCCGTGTTGAAGGCGCCCCAGAACATCACGCCGGCGATGAAGCCGCCCAGCGTCAGGAATCCCAGGCTGAAATAGGCACTGGGCCGGTTGATGGTGCGCCAGTAGCGCTTGAGCAGGTCAATCATCGTGCGGGTCCGCTAGGGCTTGACGGCGCTTTTGCTGCCCTTGGCCCCGGATGGGCGCTTGAGCAGCGTCTCCACGTCCGTGAACGTGTTGCCGACCAGTGGCTTGGCATCGGCCTGCGGCACGTGGCACTGCGTGCAGAAATAGCGGCGCGGCGATACGTCCGCCAGCACGTTGTTATCGCGGTCCATGTAGTGCGTGATGCTGACCGGGATGGCCTGGGTTTCCTCCGTGCGCGTGCGCGCATGACAGAACATGCAGCGGTTGTAGTCCTTGTCGAGCTGATAGCCGTCGATCTTGTGCGGGATCGTCGGGGGCTGCATCGTGTAGTTGCGGGTCCGGCGTATGTCCTTGTTTTCCGTCGGGTACAGCAGCGGCGGCTTGGGTTCGCTGGCGATCGGCGTCGGCCCGCGCATGGCATCCACCAGGCCCTGGCTTTGGCCCTGACCCTGGCCCTGAGCCATGCCGGCGACCAGCGTCATGGCGGCCGCGATCGACAGCGCCCACGGCCGCCACCTTGCGCATCGGGTGATCAACAGGTGCATGGCGGCCTCCTATACCTTCACGATCTTGACCGCGCACTTCTTGAAGTCGGTCTGCAGCGAGATCGGGCAGGTGGCGTCCAGCGTCACCTTGTTGATGAGCTGGCTGGCGTCGAACCAGGGCACGAACACCAGCCCGCGTGGCGGCTGGTCGCGGCCGCGCGTTTCCACGCGGGACCGCATGCGGCCGCGCCGCGATACCACCTCCACCTCCACGCCGCGCCGCAGCCCCATGGCGCGCGCGTCTTCCGGATGCATGAAAACCACGGCGTTGGGGAACGCGCGGTACAGCTCGGGCACGCGCCGGGTCATCGAGCCCGAATGCCAGTGCTCGAGCACCCGCCCGGTGGCCAGCCAGAACGGATATTCCTTGTCCGGCGATTCGGCTGCGGGTTCGTACGGCAGGGCGAAGATCACGGCCTTGCCGTCCGGGTTGCCGTAGAACTGGAAGCCCGTGCCGGCCTTGACGTACGGATCACTGCCTTCGCGATAGCGCCAGCGGGTCTCCTTGCCGTTGACGACCGGCCAGCGCAGCCCGCGCGCCTCGTGGTAGGCGTCGAACGGCGCCAGGTCATGCCCGTGCCCGCGCCCGAAGCTGGCGTATTCCTCGAACAGTCCCTTCTGGATATAGAACCCGAACGCCTTGGCTTCGGCGTTGTGGTGGTCGGCGCTGACCTCCTTCTCCGGGAACTTGTCGACCTGGCCATTGCGGAAGAGCACCTCGTAGAGCGTCTTGCCCTTCAGTTCCGGCTTCTTGGCGATCAGGTCGGCCGGCCACACCTCTTCCACCTTGAAGCGCTTGGAGAACTCGACGAGTTGCCAAAGATCGGAGCGCGCCTCGCCCGGGGCATCGACCAACTGGTGCCAGAACTGTGTACGTCGTTCCGCGTTGCCGTAGGCGCCTTCCTTCTCCACCCACATCGCGGCGGGCAGGATCAGGTCCGCCGCCAGCGCCGTCACGGTGGGGTAGGCGTCGGACACCACGATGAAGTTGGCCGGGTTGCGATAGCCGGGCAGGCCTTCCTCCATCAGGTTGGCCGCGGCCTGCATGTTGTTGTTGACCTGCACCCAGTACGCGTTGAGCTTGCCGTCCTTGAGCATCCGGTTCTGCAGCACGGCGTGATAGCCCGGCTTGTCGGGGATCGTGCCCGGTGGCAGCTTCCAGATGCGCTCCGCCTCTTCGCGATGCTTGGGGTTGGTGACCACCATGTCGGCGGGCAGACGGTGAGAGAAGGTGCCCACCTCGCGTGCCGTGCCACAAGCCGACGGCTGCCCGGTCAGCGAGAACGGGCTGTTGCCCGGCGTGGAGATCTTGCCGGTCAGCAGGTGCAGGTTGTAGATCATGTTGTTGGCCCAGCTGCCGCGCGTGTGCTGGTTGAAGCCCATGGTCCAGAACGACACCACCTTGATATTGGGATCGGCGTACAAGGCCGCCAGCGCGTCCAGTTTGTCGCGCGGCACGCCTGACAGCTTGCTGACGTAGGCCGCGTCGTACTTGGCGACGAACTTCGCGAACTCGTCGAACGTGATGGGGGTGGCGGCGCCGGGGTCGGCCGCATTCTTGGCCGCCTTCTGCAAGGGATTATCCGGCCGCAGGCCGTACCCGATATCGGTCACTCCCTGCTTGAACACGGTGTGCTTGTTGACGAAATCCTTGTTCACCTTGTTGTTGGTGATGATGTAGTGCGCGATGTAGTTCAGGATCGCTAGGTCCGTCTGCGGGGTGAAGATGATCGGGATGTCCGCCAGGTCGTAGGAGCGGTGGGTGAACGTGGACAGCACCGCCACCCTCGTCTTGGGGGCCGACAGGCGCCGGTCCGTCACCCGCGTCCACAGGATCGGGTGCATCTCCGCCATGTTCGATCCCCAGAGCACGAAGGCGTCCGCGACCTCGAAGTCGTCATAGCAGCCCATCGGCTCGTCCATGCCGAATGTGCGCATGAACCCGGCCACCGCCGACGCCATGCAGTGCCGCGCGTTGGGGTCGATATTGTTGGAGCGGAAGCCGGCCTTCATCAGCTTGGACGCCGCGTAGCCTTCCCAGATCGTCCACTGGCCCGAGCCGAACATGCCGACCGCCGTGGGTCCTTTCTCCTTCAGCACGCGCTTGAACTGGGCTTCCATGACGTCGAACGCCTTGTCCCAGCTCACGGGCTGGAAGTCGCCATTCTTGTCGTACTGGCCGTTCTTCATGCGCAGCAGCGGCTTGGTCAGCCGGTCCTGCCCATACATGATCTTTGACAGGAAGTAGCCCTTCACGCAGTTCAGGCCCTTGTTGACCTCGCATTGCGGATCGCCCTGGGTGGCCACCACCTTGTTGTCCTTGACCGCCACCGTCACGCCGCACCCGGTGCCGCAGAAGCGGCACGGCGCCTTGTCCCACTTGAGCTTGGTCAGGTCTTTGTCGGTGACAAAGTTCGCGGCGTCAGCGGGCAGGGTGATACCGGCTACCGATGCGGTGGCCGCCACGGCGGTCTGCTTAATAAAGTCCCGGCGAGTGAGTGTCATGGACGATCTCCTCGTGCATGGCGCACGCGTCCTCGTTGTGCTGATACACAAGCGTGGCGCCCAGAACGCCATCAAGCTGGTGCAGATAGGTGAGATGGGCAGCAATGGCGCGCGAGCTGGGCGCCTCGAGCGTGACAACGAGCTTGCCGGTGTCACTGGCCGCATGAATTTCGGCGCCGGTCATGCCCTCGATGGCGGCGCGTACGTCGTCAAGACTGCCGGGCCGCACATGCACAAGCACGCCGGCGATGTGCCACTCGTCGGTGTTGCCGCTGACGTCGTCCGTGCCCCCTGACGGTAGCGGCAGGATGGGGATCGAATGCTTTGCACCTGGCATGACTGTCCTTCGGCTGCGCGCCGCTTCAATCAGTGCTGCAGGAACTGCATATCTTTCTATGGATAGCGACGCACGCGTCAGTGCGTCGGCGGCCCGCTCACAATCTGGGTCATCCAGACGATGAACCCATATCCGGCCACGATGATCACGGAAAGCACCGGCACCATCACGGCGGTCAGGAATAAAAAGCTGCGGAGCTCTTCCTGTTTGCGCTGCGGGTCGACGGTGGGTTCCATGGCGATGTGTGGTCGGGTCAGTGTGGCGAGATCGCCAACTCATTTAAGGAAGCGGCTTAGGAGGTGTCAAGCCAGCATTTCAAACACATATGTTGAATCGGGCGAGAGAGGGCTGGTGCGGCAACAGCCGCATCACGCGATGGACGTGGCTGCCGGGTGCCGCATACCGCGCTTGAACTAGTTCGCAGAGAAATAGTTTGCATTCTAATAAATTCACGTCTATCATTCGCCCCATGCCAAAGATCGATGCCCTTCGTTTCGCCTTCACCGGCCAGCTCATGCTGGCGGGTCGCCAATGGCGCCAGATCAGCCAGGCAGCGGTGACCGCCCACGGCATCTCCGCCGCGGCCGCCGCGCCGCTGCTGTTTGTTCGCCGGCTGGGTGGCGGGGTTCGCCAGGTCACGCTGGCCGACTATGTCGGCGTGGAAGGTGCCACGCTGGTGCGGCTCGTGGATCAGTTGAGCGCGGCCGGCCTGATCCGCCGCGAGGTGGACCCAAGCGACCGGCGCGCCAACGTGCTGTCGCTGACGGAAGCCGGCGATCGCATGGCGGAGCAGATCGAAGTCGAACTCAAGCAACTGCGCGCGGAAGTTTTCGCGGAAGTCAGCGAGGCCGACATGGCCGCCACGCTGCGCGTGCTGGAAGCCTTGTCACGCGCGGCAGCCGCCGCCGCATCCTCGGGCAAGCAGGAGTCCTGAACGTCATGGGTAGTTGGCCATCCGGAAGGGACTGGATCTTTTCCGTCAAAGCCTTTATCGCCGCCATGCTGGCGTTGTGGATTGCGTTGTATCTGGGCCTGCCGCGTCCTTACTGGGCGATGGGGTCGGTCTATATCGTGGCGCACCCGCTCACGGGCGCCACGCGCTCCAAGGCGCTGTACCGCGTGCTGGGCACGCTGCTGGGTGCCGCCGCAGGCGTGGCGATCGTGCCCTCGCTGGTCAACGCGCCGACGCTGCTGATGGCCGCGGTGGCCATCTGGACAGGTTGCCTGCTCTACGTGGCGTTGCTGCATCGCACGCCGCGCAGCTACGTCTTCATGCTGGCGGCCTACACGCTGCCGCTGGTGGCGCTGCCGGCCGTCGACAATCCCGCCGGCATCTTCGATATCGCCGTCGCACGCGCCGAGGAAATCTGCCTCGGCATCCTGTGCGCGAGCGTGGTCGGTGCGCTGGTGTGGCCGGCAAGCGTTGCCGACGTGCTGCGCGACAAATCCCGGCAATGGATGGGCGACGCGGCCCTCTGGGCCGGCGACATGTTGTCCGCGAGCCCCGGCGCACAGGTCACGCGCCATCACAGCCGCCACCGTCTGGCCGCCGACATCCTGGCGCTCGACCAGTTGATCAGCCAGCTCTCCTATGACACCGAAACCGCCGCCAGGGTGCGCGCCGCGCGCGAACTGCGTGGCCGCATGACGATGCTGCTGCCAGTGCTGTCCTCGCTGGCGGCTGCCGTGGAGAGCCTGCAGGCGGCCGGTGGCGTTCCAGCTCCGCTGGCCGCGCAGATGCAGGCCGTCAAGGCGTGGATCGAGTCGGGCGCCGTGGGGGCGCCGCCAACGCTGGCCGAGACGCCGCTCGAGCCATCTTGGGACGCTGCGCTGGTCACGGCGGCGGAAGACCGGCTGGCGCAGATGGTGGCGCTCTGGACGGACTGCGTGACGCTGTGCCGCAGTATCGGCGAGCGGCACATGGCGCGCACGTGGGCCCCGGAATTCCAGCGCTGGGATGTGGGCCGCGCGCGCCATTACGACCACGGCATGCTGCTGTTCTCCACCGTCACGGTGGCCATGGCCATCTTCACGATGGGCATGCTCTGGATCTGGATGGGCTGGGCCGATGGTGCCGGCGCCGTGTCCCTGGGCGCCATCTCGTGCTGCTTCTTTGCCGCGATGGACGAGCCGGCACCGATGATCCGGTCGTTCTTCACCTGGAACGTGGTCTGTCTGCTGATTTCGATGGTGTTCGTGTTCGCGGTGCTGCCGGTGGCCCACGACTTCGAGATGCTGGTGATGATGTTCGCGGTGCCGTATCTGATCATTGGCCTGCTGGTGGCGCAGCCGCGCCTGGCGATGATCGGCATGCCGCTTGCCGTGGTGACGGCCAACGACATCGGCATCCAAGGCGCCTACAGCGCCAACTTTCACACCTTCTTCAACACCAATGTGGCCGGTATCGCCGGCATCCTGTTCGCGCTGGTCTGGACGCTCGCGCTGCGGCCTTTCGGCACCCGTGCGGCCACGCGCCGGCTGGTGCGTGCCGGGTGGGGCGATATCGCCGCGAATGCCGTCGGCGGCAAGCCGGAGTCCCATGCCAGCCTGCGCGCCCGCATGCTGGACCGCCTGGCGCAACTGGTGCCGCGGCTGGCCGCGAGCGAAAGCGAAGTGTCCGCCGACGGTTTCAGCGAAGTGCGCGTCGGGCTGAGCACGCTGGCGCTGCAACGCGAGATGCCCGACATGCCCGCCGACCAGCAACACGCGGTGAAGCGCGTGCTGCGCAGCGTTTCGGGCTACTACAAGGCCCGCCTCGATGGCGACGCCGATGCGCCGCCGCCGGCGTTGCGCACACGACTGGCCAATGCCCGGCAGAAGGTGGGTTCGCGTATCGCAATGGCCGCGGTGGTCGAAATGCAAGTAGCCCTGTTTCCGCCGGCGGTGTCGCCGGCACCCGTTTCCGGAAAAGCCTGATGCCCGGTGAATTCAGTATCTATGGCGTGTTCGTGCCCAGCCTGCTGGTGTGGATGCTCGCCGCCTTTGTGATCACGAGCGGCGCGCGCGCCGTGCTGACGCGCGTCGGCTTCTACAAGCTCGTGTGGCACCGTTCCCTGTTTAATCTGGCGCTGTACGCAATCGTCCTGGGTGGGGTGGTTGTGGTCGTGCCGTGGCTGCAATCATGAAACTCAAACTCTCTTCGCTCGGGCCAGTCGTGCTGACGCTGGCCGTCACCGCCGTTGGCGCGGTTGTCGTCAAGCATCTGTGGGACTACTACACCGTGGCGCCGTGGACGCGCGACGGCCACATCCGTGCCGAAGTGGTGCAGGTGGCGCCGGACGTGTCCGGCCTGGTCACGCGCATCGCCGTCAAGGACAACCAGCGCGTGAAGGCTGGCGACGTGTTGTTCGAGATCGATCATGAGCGCTACGCGCTGGCGCTGCAGCAGGCGCAGGCCACCGCCGCCGCCGTGCGTGCTAACCTGGCGCAGGCCCGGCGCGAGGCCGGCCGCAGCCAGAAGCTGGCCGAGGTGGTGTCGAAGGAAGTCATCGAGGAAGGCCTGGCCAAGGTGCAGCAGGGCGAGGCCACGCTGGCGCAGGCCGAGGCCGCCATCGGCGTTGCGAAGCTGAACCTCGAGCGCACCCGCGTGCTGAGTCCGGTGGACGGCTACGTCAACGACCGCCTGCCGCGCCTGGGCGACTACGTGAGCACCGGAAAGCCGGTGCTGTCGATGGTCGACGCGACGTCCTTCCACGTGGAGGGCTACTTCGAGGAAACCAAGCTGCACGGCATCGAGATCGGCAGCCCGGTCGACATCCGCATCATGGGCGAGAAACGCGTGCTGCACGGCCATGTGCAGAGCATCGCCGCCGGCATCGAGGATCGCGACCGCACCAGCGGGTCGACCCTGCTGCCCAACGTGAATCCGACGTTCAACTGGGTGCGGCTGGCTCAGCGCGTGCCGGTGCGGATCCAGTTCGACCAGATGCCGGCCGATGTGCGCCTGGTGGCAGGCCGCACCGCCACGGTGTCCGTGAAGACCGATGGCAAGTCGCCGGACCAGGCGGCCCCGGCCGCGCCTGCCGCGCCGGCGGCTGCAACGCCGTCCTCCCATGACAAGGTCGCGCTCGCCGGCAAGGGCGTGGCCGCAACCGGAGCTGTGCAGTGAAACGCCTTGTCCGGACCACGCTGGCGGCGACGTTGCCGCTGGCGCTGGCCGCCTGCATGACCGTCGGACCTGACCACAAGGTGCCCGAGGATGCCGCCGTGAAATCGTCCGCCGCCAACGGCCCGTTCCAGGGCACCGACAGTCCCGCGGTGTCCATCGGCGAGGTGCCCAACGACTGGTGGCGCCTGTATGACGATCCCCGCATTGACGAACTGGTGCAGCAGGCGCTGGTGGCCAACACCGATCTGCGCGTGGCCGCCGCCAACCTCAAGCGCGCCATCGCCGTCTACCACGAGGTCGAGGCTGAGAACCTGCCGGAGACGCGGTTCCGCGCCAGTGCGGAGCGCGGCCAGATCGCGGGCGAGCCCTTGCTGAAGGAAGAGAAGATCCCGGTTTTCAACTTCGGGGACGTGGGTTTCGATGTGTCGTACCTGATCGACTTCTTCGGCAAGCTGGCCCGCGCGGACGAGGCGGCGCTGGCCGGCACGCAGGCCAGCCAGGCCGCGCTGGATCAGGCGCGCGTGGGCGTGGTGGCGGAAACCGTGCGCTCCTACATGCAGGGCTGCACAGCCACGCATGAACTGCACGTTGCGCAGCATCAGCTCGATCTGCAGCAGCGCGGCGTCGTGCTCGCGCAGAAGCTGGTCGACGCGGGACGCGGCCAGCCGACGGATCTGCTGCGGGCGCAGGCGCAGGCCGATACGCTGCGCGCCACGCTGCCGAAATATCGCGCCGAGCAGGAAGTGGCCGCGTACCGGCTGGCCGTCATGCTGGGCAAGCCGCCTACCGCGCTGGACATGCGCAGCGTGGCTTGCGAACACGTACCGGCGCTGCGCCAGGCGCTGCCCGTGGGCGATGGCGCGGCGCTGCTGAAGCGCCGCCCGGACATCCGCCAGGCTGAACGCGAACTCGCGTCCGCCACGGCCAAGATCGGCGTGGCCACGGCGGACCTGTATCCGCAAATCCGCATCGGCGCCTCCGCCGGCTTCACCGGTATCCTCGATCACCTTGGCCAGGCGCCAACCGCGCACTGGGGCTATGGGCCGATGATCTCGTGGACGCTGCCGACCAGCGGCACGCGTGCCCGCATCCACAACATGGAGGCCGGGGCCGAAGGTGCGCTGGCGCAGTTCGACGGCGTGGTGCTGCGCGCATTGCGCGAGACGCAGAGCGCGCTGTCCGCGTACACCCATGAACTGGACCGCAATCAGGCGCTGCGCGATGCCCGCGACAAGGCGGATGAGGCCGCGCGCCAGAATCGCCTGCTGTACCAGGCCGGCCGATCGCCATACCTGAACAGCCTGGATGCTGACAGGACGCTGGCTGGCAGCGATGCGGCGCTGGCGGCATCCGACGCGCAGCTGGCGATGAACCAGATCAACCTGTTCGTGGCACTCGGCGGCGGCTGGCAGGACGCCCCCAAGGTGGCGAGCCACCCGGTCGGCGAGAAACACGCTGGCCCGGCGGCCGGCGAGACGCATTGAGGTAAGCTTCTGCCCCGGCCTGCGCTCATCCGGCGTGGCTTGGCCGCCGTCCGATCCGCGGTGGCGGCCCATTGATTCCCAGGAAACAAGACGTATGAAGACGCTTTCGATCTCGAAGACCCTGTCCGCCGCCGTGGTGGCGCTGGGCATCGTGGCCGCCGGCAACGCGGCCGCCCAGGAACCGACCATCCGCGTGGGTACGGTCAGCGGCCCGGACGCCGAAGTCTGGCAAGTGGTGCAGAAGGTGGCCAAGCGCAATGGCCTGAACGTAAAGGTGGTGGAGTTCAACGACTACGTGCAGCCCAATGCGGCGCTGGATGCCGGTGACCTGGATGCCAACAGCTTCCAGCACCAGCCGTACCTGGATAGCCAGGTGAAGCAGCGCGGCTACAAGATGGTCAGCGTGGGCTACACGTATATCTCGCCGCTGGGCATCTACGCGGCCAAGCTAAAGTCGCCGAAGGACCTGCCGCAGGGCGCCAAGGTGGCCGTGCCGAACGATCCATCGAACGAGAATCGCGCGCTGCTGCTGCTGGCCGCGCAAGGCGTGATCAAGCTCAAGCCCGGCGTGGGCACCAACGGCGTGAACGCCACCGCGCTGGACGTGGCCGAGAATCCGAAGAAGCTGAAGATCGTCGAACTCGACGCCGCCCAGCTGGCCCGCTCGCTGCCTGACGTCGGCGCCGCCGTGATCAACACCAACTACGCGCTGGCCGCCGGCATGCAGCCGACCAAGGATGCCATCGCACTGGAAGACATCCACAGCCCGTACGCCAATATCATCGTCGTGCGCACCCAGGACAAGGACAAGCCGTGGGTGAAGAAGCTGGTCGCCGCGTATCAGTCAGAAGAGGTGCGCCAGTTCATGAAGGCCCAGTACAAGGGTGCGATGGTGCCGTCGTTCTGAGCGGGGCGTAAGCCTTGCGGGAAAGCGGCGGCCTGACGTCAGTTCAAGGGCCGCCGTTTTTGTCTGGGGCCCAGGCGTTGGCGTGCCTGCCGTCTATCCATAGTCGATTTGCTTCGTTCACGGCTAGTGTCCTGTCCCACTAATACGTGAGCAAAGTCGGTGCAACTTTTCGAGAATCGAGTCGGCAGTAGCTGTCCAGCGAAATGGCTGGCAGTCCGCGTTGTAAGCGGTCACGAAATGATCGATGCGTTGGACCAACTGTTTGACGCTGG
>NZ_JBFTSP010000031.1:0-57884 GCF_056400065.1 Cupriavidus sp. 01L415
AAGACAACTCGTGGCGCCACATGTGCTGCAGCACGGTCAGTTTGAACTTGGCGCTATAAACCTCACGCTTCTTGCGCAGGCCAACGTCTCCATGCTGTTGCCACGCCTTGATCCAGCGATGCAGCATCGAGTCGCTGATACTGTGCTTCYGACTCAGCGACATGACCCCTCCAAAGCCGGACAGATATTCCTGGACCACTTGGCGTTTGAACGCCTCATCGTACTTCGTCATGAAAAACACCCCAAAGGTTGGATGTATGTCCAACTTTTGGGGTGCAGTTCACTTTCCCCCTTTTTGCATCCGACCCCACGGGCGCCGGAATGCGGCCTGGAGGTTCTTCCAGGATCTTCTTGAAGCGACCCCTCTTACTTGCCGGCCTTGTCCTGCGAGACATCCATGATCATCCGCGTCAGCAGGTACAGCCGCGGGGTCACGGAATTGAGGTCCACATACTCGGCATCGTTCGAGTGGGCGCCGAAGCCGCGCAAGCCGAAGCGCTCGATCACCGGCGCCTTGGTGGCCGCTGCGGCAAAGGCCGCGTCGGTGCCGCCGCCTTCGGCGGTGTCATAGACGGCCAGCTTCTCGCCAATTTCCGCATAGATGCCCTGCGCGTGCGTTGCCAGTGCGCGGGCGGCCGGCGTGACCTCCAGCGGCGGACGGCGTCGCTCGAACTTCACCGCCACCTTGGTGTCCGAAATCAGCTTCTTCTGCACGCGTTCCTGCAGCGTACGCTCCAGGCCGTCGTAGTCGGCCGTGCGCAGCACGCGCACATCGGCCTGCGCCGTGGCAACGGCCGGGATCACGTTGCGGTTGGTGCCGGCATTGGAGAGCGTCCAGTTCACCTTCAGGCCGGTGTCCGGATTGGACAGGTCCCGCATCTGCAGCACCTGATGCGAGAGCTCATAGAGCGCGTTGCGGCCCAGTTCCGGAGAGCTGCCGGCGTGGGACGACTTGCCATCCACCTTCAGCGAGATCGCACCAATGCCGCTGGTCGCCAGCGACAGGCGGTCTCCGGTCACACGCGTGGCCTCGCACGAGAACACCGCGTCCTGCTCCGCGCCGAGTCTGGTCAGCGTGGCGCGTGCGCCGGGCGAGCTGATCTCTTCGTCACCGTTGATCAGCACCGTCAGCGTGCCATAGTCCTTGAACTTCATCTTCTGCAGGATGGCCACCGTGTGCAGGATCACCGCCACGCCATTCTTGTCGTCGGCGATGCCCAGGCCATAGGCACGGTCACCGTCCACGCGGAACGGCTGCTGCGCCAGCATGCCGCGCAGGTAGACCGTGTCCATATGGGCGATCAGCATGATCTTGCGCTGGCCGGTGCCCTTGAACTGGGCCATCACCATCTTGCCGACCTTCTCGGGTGTGTCCTCCATGCGGTAGATCTCGGTCGGCTCGATGAGCTTCGCGTCTCCGCCGAGCGCGGCCAGGCGGTCGCGGATCAGGTTGGCGATGCGGTCCAGGCCTTCGATGTCCTTGCTGCCGGATTCGATGGACACTAGGTCCTTCAGCGTGGCGATCAGCGCGGGCTTCTCCTTTTGGGCCAACTGGTAGGCCGGCTCCACGGGCGCGGCCTGCGCGGGCAGGGCCCACACGGCACAGGCAAGTGCCAGGGCGGTGGGCAAAACGGCGGGCAGGGCGACCAGACGGGCGCGGACGGGGGCATGCATGGGGGTGGACTCCTTCTTTCTTCTGCGTGGTGGTAGGACGAGAAGGGAAATCTTCACCGCGGGCACTTGCCGTCGTAAAGAGGATTCGTGCGGAATCGGCAGGATTCATGCGGAATTTCGTGCGAATGTCGCGTTGGCGCAGCAGACATGGCACGACCATTGCAGCGGTTTTGCGGCATCATTGCGGACATGAAGTCCGCCGTACCCCAGCCCTCCGGCATTTCCACCATGCCCGCCCCTCACGCACAGGCGCCTGCCCGTCCCGCCTGCGCCCATTGCCTTGCCCTGGCCGACGACCCGCGCCGGCGCGAACCCCATGCCTGCCTGGCGTTGCGCAGTACGGCGCCGCTGGTCAGCCAGAGCGCGGCCGGCGTGCCGTTCAGCATGCTGTCGTTCACCTGCCGCGAATGCGGCACCGCATGGCGCCTGTATGACCGCGCCAACGAACTGTTTGTCTCCTGGGTGCCGGAGCACCCGCTGGTGCGATAGCCCCGAAAGATGACCGGCCCCGACGCTCACTGTTTTTCCCGCCTTACTTCCCACCCACTGCCCAATATGGCTTCCTCCTTCCATCCGCCGCGCGCTGCGGCAATGTTCTCCGCGGCCTCCGCCGTCGTCGCCATGGCTACCGGCACCTTCGCCCCGTCCGCGCAGGCGGCCGATGCCTATCCCAATCGCCCCATCCGCGTCATCGTGGCGTACCCGACCGGGGGCATCAGCGATGCCGTGGCCCGCGCACTGGGCGAGAAGCTGTCCGTGCAGATGGGCACCTCGGTAGTGGTGGAGAACAAGGCCGGCGCTGGCGGCAGCATCGGCATCGACGCCGTGGCCAAGGCCGCACCGGATGGCTATACGCTGGGCTTTGCATCCACCAGCCCGCTGACGCTGAATCCGCATGTGGGGCACGTCAACTACGACCCGCAGCAGGACGTCGCGCCCGTGATGAGCGTGATGTACTCGCCGGTGCTGGTGGTTGCCACGCCGAGCTTTGCGGGCAAGAGCTTCCAGGATCTGATTGCCCAGGCAAAGGCCAAGCCGGGTTCCGTCCGCTGGGCCACCTCCGGACTGGGCACGGTGGGCCACGTGATGCTGGAGCAGGTCAAGGCCAAATCGAAGGCCGAGGTGACACTGATCCCGTACAAGGATGCCGGGCAGCAGATGAATGACGCACTGGGCGGCCAGTTCGAAGTCATGAGCACCAATGCCAGCCCGATGCTGACGCAACACATGCAGGCCGGCCGGCTGCGGGCGATTGCCGTGGGCGCGCCCAAGCGTATCGAGAGCCTGGGCAATGTGCCGACGTTTGCCGAGCTGGGCTTCCCGAAGGCCAACCTGACTTCCACATTTGGCATCTTCGCACCCGGCAAGACGCCGGCCGCGATCATCAACCGCCTGAACGCCGAGCTCAACAAGGCGCTGGCCGAACCGGACGTGCGCGAGCGCCTGCTCAAGGGCGGCGAAGTGCCGACCGGCGGCACCGCGGCACAGTTCGTCACCGCCATTCGCGCCGAGTACGAGGACAACGCCCGTATCGTCAAGGAAGCCGGCATCAAGGCCGACTGATCCGGTGACGCCGGCCTGGGCCACTAGGTCCATCGAGGCCACCGGGGTCGCGCGGCGCCTACACGGCACCCACATGGCGGCAACACGGCCGCAACGAGGCGCCTCCTGGCCGCCATGTGACGGCGTTGTGCGCGACAGGCGGGCGCTGCATGGGCGATCGTCATGTCGGCTGCCCAGCCGGTAGACCGCCTGCAACATGACGCCGTTGTGTGGCCACAGCGCCAGCTTGGTGCGCACGCGCGACAGCCAGCCAAGGGCGCGAGGATCATGCAGGACAACGTGGCTTCGGTCATGCTGGCTCGCCGAGTGATGGACCGGCACGCCGGCACGCTGTCGCTGCTGTCCCACCTGGATGAACCGGGAGACGGGCCGGGAGATGGGGCAGATGATGGGCCGGAGGACGGGCCGCCGCACCGGATGGGATGGCGGATCTGGCTGCCAGGGTTGCCAAGGTTGTCGGGGTAGCGAAGAGCGGCCGGCATGCGCCGATGACGCATCGCCACGCCGCGCGGCGCGCCCCAAAACAAAAAGGCACCCGAAGGTGCCTTTTTGCCAATCGATCAAACCAACAATCAGAAGATGTGGCGGATACCTGCGCCAACGCCCGTCTGGTTGTTCTTGCCCGGGAACTCAGTCTTGGCGCCGCCGGTGACCTTGTTGTAGTCAACCGTGCCATAGACCTGAGTGCGCTTGGACAGCGAGTACTCGGCCAGCAGAACGCCCGTGTAACGGTTGCCGCTGTTGTCGGCGACGCTGTTCACGTTCTTGATGTGATCGCCGTAGAACACGCCGGTCAGGGCCAGGGCCGGGGTCACCTGATAGGTGGCGCCGATGTAGCCGATGGCGTCCTTGCGCGGGTTGGATTGTGCGTTGCCGCCAGCCGGAATCGGGTTGGCCGAGTTGGCCGGCGTGAAGAAGTTCGCGTCGATCAGGCCGGTCTTGTCCTTGCCGCCGATGTAACCAGCGAAGACCTTGGCTGCGCCGAAGCCAACCTTACCAGCAGCGCCCCACATTTGCTGCTTGTTGCCGAACTGGTCACGCACTTCCTGGTACACGCCGCCGAAGCCGAAACGGCCCACGTCGTAGGAAGCACGGGTGCCCCAGTACGAGTTGGTCGTGGCGGTACCCTTGGTGAAGCTGCCCGGAGCTTCGCCGAAGCCGTAGCTGGCGCCAACGCTCAGGCCGCTGAACGAGCCAGCGTAGCTGATGACGTTGTCGTTACGGAACTGGGTCAGGAAGAACGGCCAGGCGTTGTTGTCGTAGTTGCCGATGGTCAGCGGATCGTAGTCGCCGAAGAAGTTAAACCCTTCGGTGTACTGACGGCCCAGCTTGATGGCGCCGAAGTCACCCGACAGACCGACGTATGCCTGACGACCGAACAGACGGCCGCCCTGGTTGGCCTTGCCGGTGTCCGGATCAAAGCCGTTTTCCAGCTGGAAGATGGCCTTCAGGTTGTTGCCGAGGGCTTCGCTGCCCTTCAGGCCCCAACGGCTGTTAGTGACGGCGCCGTTCGTCAGTTGGGTCTGGCTGTGGTTGCCACGGTCGGCGTTGGTCTGGAAGCGAATGCTTTGGTCAACGATACCGTAGAGGGTCACCGAGCTTTGCGCGTAGGCGCTGCCGGCGAGCAGTGTGCCGATTGCGAGGGTGAGTAGCGATTTCTTCATGGTGCTCCTTTTCTGTCTTGTGGTTGTCCGCAGCCGGATCGCGGTGCGTCCAAAGGTCTACGTTTGCTGTAAACGCCGCGAAAATTTAACAAAACGCGGGACATTCGGACATAAAACCGGGGCGCTGGTGCCACTTGAGGAGACATTTGGTGCAAATCCGTTGGTTTGTCGCTACACAATGCCTCGGCACCATGTAAATGGTGCAAAGCAGCACGCGCCACGGCGGTGCATGGCAGGCAGCAGGCAAACAGGGGCGGGGAAGTGCAGGCGGGATCGCAACATCCGGGAGTGCCGGATGTTGCGGTGCAATAACCCCTCCAAGGTTGGGAGGGTTATCCCGTAGACAGGCGCGATGCGCCCGGGTGATCAGCCTTGGGGAATCTCGATCTTGACTTCGAGGACCTCAAGGTTGTCCTGGCGCTCCAGGCTGACGCGCAGGTCCTGGTCGCTGATCTTGACGTACTTCGAGATGACGGCCACCAGCTCGCGCTGCAGGGCCGGCAGGTAGTCGGCCGGCGCCGAATGGCCGGTGCGTTCGTGGGCGAGAATGATCTGCAGCCGCTCTTTGGCGACCGATGCTGACTTCTTTTTCTCCCCCAGCAGGAAGGACAGGATCGACATAGGGATGAGTCCTCCTTACTTGTTGCCGAAGATGCGGGAGAGCAGGCCCGGCTTCTGATAGTCGGTGAAACGCATCGGTTTGTCCTTGCCCAGGAAGCGGTCCACTACGTCGCCGTAGGCGTCCGCCACGTCGGAGCCTTCCAGATGGATGGCCGGCGTACCCTGGTTGGACGCATGCAGCACGGCTTCCGATTCCGGGACCACGCCGATCAGCTTGATGCGCAGGATTTCCTGGATGTCCGTCAGCGACAGCATTTCACCGCCATGCACGCGCTTGGGGTTGTAGCGCGTGATCAGCAGGTGTTCCTTGATCGGCTCGCCGCCCTCGCTGGCACGCTTGGTCTTGGAGGCCAGGATGCCCAGGATGCGGTCGGAGTCACGCACCGACGAGACTTCCGGGTTGGTCACGACCAGCGCCTCGTCGGCAAAGTACATGGCCATCAGCGCGCCCGACTCGATGCCGGCGGGCGAATCGCAGACGATGAACTCGAAGTTCATGTCGATCAGGCCGTTGATGACTTTCTCGACGCCGTCGCGTGTCAGGGCGTCCTTGTCGCGGGTTTGCGAGGCCGGCAGGATGAACAGGTTCTCGCACTTCTTGTCCTTGATCAGCGCCTGGTTCAGGTTGGCTTCGCCCTGGACGACGTTGATCAGGTCATACACCACGCGGCGTTCGCACCCCATGATCAGGTCGAGGTTGCGCAGGCCGACGTCGAAATCGATCACGGCAGTCTTGTGGCCACGCAGGGCCAGGCCGGCGGCGAAGCTCGCGCTGGTGGTGGTCTTGCCAACGCCTCCCTTGCCGGAGGTCACAACGATGATTTTTGCCATGGCTCTATGGTCCAGTATGGGTGGAATTCGTCCCGATGGCCGGCGCGGTCACTTCATCCGCAGCGGTTCGAGAATCAGCTTTTCTTCGGCCAGGCGGACCTGTGCCGATTTGCCGAGCACGTCGGCCGGAAGCGTCTGCTCCGCGGTCCGGTAGATGCCGGCGATGGAAATCAGTTCCGGCTCCAGGCACGTGCAAAAGATGCGCGCGTCCGGGTTGCCCTTGACGCCCGCCAGCGCGCGGCCGCGCAACGGGGCATAGATATGGATATTGCCTTCGGCGATCACCTCGGCCCCGTAGCTCACCAGGTCCAGGATCACCACGTCGCCCTGCGCATAGACCTGCTGGCCGGAGCGCAGCGGCTTGTCGATCAGCATGGTGGGGATGGCGCGCGCGGCGGAGGCGGCGGCCATGATCTCCGCGATGTCGGCGGTGGTTGCCTTGGCGGGGCTCCGGGAGCTCTGGTCACTCCGGTCGCTCCGGTCAGTCTCGTTGGCGGCATTGGCTGCCGGCGCGGTGTCCGTGGCCGGCGCGTCCGTGACCGGCGTACCTGAATCGGCAGTTGGGCTGTTGCCGCCGTTGGCCGCTTCGTCGCGGCCGCCACGGCGGCTCTGGCTGTCCAGCAGCGGCAGGCCGAAGCTCTCTGCCCACGCCCGCTGCCCCGGGCGGGCCACCACGCCGATGGCGCGGGCTCGCAGCGTGGCCAGGGTGTCGATTACACGGTCCAGCGCTACCCGGTCGTCGCCTTCCAGGCGGCGCAGGTCCAGCGCGACGACGTCATTGGAGAAGAAATCAGGGGTGGATTCGAAACGGGAGAGGAGGTCATCCCGCAGCGCGTCCAGGTCGGCGGTCTTGAGGGCGAGAAGGAGGGCGTCGACATTGCCACTGCGCAGCTCGAAGCGTGGCGATTTCTTCTGGGACATAGGCAGCGACCGTGGAAATGCCACATTCTAACGTCGGTTTTCCGACGAACTGTAAGAAATATCGGACCTGCCACCCGAGGTGGCCGATGCGGACCATATCGGGGGTGGCCCGGTGATGCATGTGGCGGGCGGGCCAGTCCCCGGACAGCGCAGGCGCAGGCGAGGTCGCATCGCGGGGGGCATCTTGTTACGATTGCGCATCTCGACAGCGGAGTTCCCATGGGTGCCATCGTCAATTGCGCAGCCTATCGCCAGGGCAGGAAGCTCGGCAAGGTGGAGTTTGAAGCCATTGCCGATGTGCTGGCCGAACCCGGCACCTTCATCTGGCTGGGGCTGCATGAGCCCGACCTGCCGCTGTTGCGCAAGGTGCAGCAGGCCTTCGGGCTCCATGACCTGGCGGTGGAGGACGCATTGGACGCCCATCAGCGGCCCAAGCTGGAGTCCTACGGCGATTCGGTTTTCGTGGTGCTGAACACCGCGCAGCTGATCGGCGAGGAGGTGGTGGTCGGCGAAACCCACCTGTTTGTCGGGCCGAACTACGTGGTCTCCGTCCGTCATGGGGCCAGCACCAGCTATGCGCCGGTGCGCGAACGCTGCGAGCAGGACCCGCAGGGGCTGTCCAACGGCCCCGCCTACGTGCTCTATGCGTTGATGGATTTCGTGGTCGACCACTATCTGCCCATCGTCACCCACCTGGAGGACACCTTCGAGACGCTGGAGCAGGACATATTCCGCGACGAGTTCGATCGCGCCTCGATCGAGCGGCTCTACCAGATCAAGCGCCAGGTCCTGCGGCTGCGCAACGCGGTCTATCCGGTCGAGGATATCTGCAGCCAGCTGATTCGCCTGCACGACGCGCTGGTGCCGAAGGAGTTGCGCGCCTATTTCCGCGATATCGAGGATCATTGCAGCCGCGTCGTGCGTACGCTCGACGTCGTGCGCGAAATGCTGACCACGGCCGTGCAGGTCAACCTGGCGCTGGTGACTGTGGGGCAGAACGAGGTGGTCAAGCGGCTGGCCGGCTGGGGCGCCATCCTGGCGATTCCCACGGTGGTCTTCAGCCTGTATGGCATGAACTTCAGTTTCATGCCGGAGCTCAAGTTCCACTATGCTTATCCGACCGTGGTCGGCGTCACGGCCCTGGCCTGCGGCGGGCTCTGGCGCAAGCTGCACAGGTCCGGCTGGATCTGAGGCACGACCGGCCGGCCAGGCGCGCCATTCCTGGCCCGGCGCGCCATTTTTATATTCTCTTTACACCCCGCCTCCCCCTCTCTACCCCGTTTTTATCGCCCCGTCCCTAAGCTCCACGGTGTGAATCCTTCACGCCTTTTCTTCTGGGGTTTGTCATGGACGGGATCTATTTCCTCGTGTTGTTAGCTTTCGGCGCGCTCACCGGCGCGCTGCTGGCGTTGTGCGCCGCGCTGGGCGCCAACCTGCCATCGGGCGGTCCGGATGCCGAGGGCCGCCAGGGCCACGCCGACGCGTTCGCGCCCAAGCACTCGGCCAGCGACCGGAGGCTGTAATGGACTGGACTGATCTGCTGAGCGGAACGCTCGCCGTCGTGATCTTCATTTACCTCCTCGTCGCCCTGTTCCGGCCGGAGAAATTCTGATGTCGTCTCTATCGCCGCAATTCATCGGACTATTGGTCCTCTTTCTCCTCATCCTGTTTGTGATGGGGCCTTTCCTCGGACGCTACATGCGCCGGGCCATGGAGGAGGGCGACTACCGCCTCACGGCCTGGGGCCGCCCGCTCGAACGCGGGCTGTATCGCCTGGCTGGCGTGCGCGCCGACGCCGAAATGGGATGGAAGCAGTACGCCATCGCCGTGCTGGTGTTCAACGTGCTCGGCGTGATCGCCGTCTATGCGATCCAGCGCCTCCAGGGCGTGCTGCCGCTGAATCCGCAGGGATTCGGCGCGGTCTCGCCGGACTCGTCGTTCAACACCGCCATCAGCTTCGTCGCCAATACCAACTGGCAGGGCTATGCCGGTGAATCGACGATGAGCTACCTCACGCAGATGCTGGCGCTGACGGTGCAGAACTTCGTCTCGGCGGCCACCGGTATCGCCGTGGTGTTCGCGCTGATCCGCGGCTTCGCGCGCCATACGTCGGCCACCATCGGCAACTTCTGGGTCGACATGACGCGCAGCACGCTCTACGTGCTGCTGCCGCTGTCGGTGATTACCGCGCTGCTGCTAGTCAGCCAGGGTGTGATCCAGAATTTCGACAGCTACAAGGATGTGAACCTCGTCACGGCCGTCGAGTACACGCAGCCCAAGGTGGATGCCGCCGGACAGCCCGTGCTCGACAAGGAAGGCAAGCCCCTCACGGAAGACATGAAGACCAGCACGCAGACGCTGGCCATGGGCCCGGTGGCGTCGCAGGAGGCCATCAAGATGCTCGGCACCAACGGTGGCGGCTTCTTCAATGCCAACTCCGCGCATCCGTATGAGAACCCGACGCCGCTGGCCAACTTCATCGAGATGCTGGCGATCTTCCTGATTCCCGCCGCGCTCTGCTTCACGTTCGGCGAGATGGTGCGCGACCGGCGCCAGGGCGTTGCGGTGCTGGCGTCGATGACGGTGATCTTCGTGGTGATGGCCATCGCGGCCTTCGTCTCGGAGCAGCAGATCACCGCGGCGCTGTCGGGGCTGTCGATCGACCATGTGTCCTCCGCGCTCCAGGCCGGCGGCAACATGGAAGGCAAGGAAGTGCGCTTCGGCATCTCCGCCACGTCGTTGTTCGCGACGATCACCACGGCCGCGTCCTGTGGCGCGGTCAACGGCATGCACGACTCCTTCACCGCGATTGGCGGGCTGGTGCCGATGCTGCTCATGCAGCTGGGTGAAGTCGTCTTCGGCGGTGTGGGATCGGGCCTGTACGGGATGCTGGTCTATGCCGTGCTGGCAGTGTTCATCGCGGGCCTCATGATCGGCCGCACGCCGGAGTACCTGGGCAAGAAGATCGAGACCTTCGAGATGAAGATGACCGCCGTGGCCATCCTCGTCACGCCGCTGCTGGTGCTGGTGGGGACCGCCATCGCGGTGATGGCCGATCCGGGCCGCGCGGGGGTGTTCAACCCGGGCACGCACGGCTTCTCGGAAATCCTGTACGCGCTGTCCTCGGCCGCCAACAACAACGGCAGCGCGTTCGCCGGGCTGTCCGCCAATACGCCGTTCTACAACACGCTGCTGGCAGCGGCGATGTGGTTTGGCCGCTTCTGGATCATCGTCCCGGTGCTGGCGATGGCCGGCTCCCTCGCCGCCAAGCGTCGTACGCCGGTGACGGCCGGCACGATGCCCACGCACGGTCCGCTGTTCGTCGTGCTGCTGGTGGGATCGGTGCTGCTGGTTGGTGCGCTGACCTATGTGCCCGCGCTGGCGCTGGGTCCGGTCGCCGAGCAATTGCAGCCTGCCGCAGTGGCGGCGGCTGCTCAGTAATCTTGCGGAGAATCGCATGCAACAAGACTCCACGGTGACGCGCGCCTCGGGCAGCGGCACCTCCAAGGCCCCGGCGCAGGGCAACGCGCCGGCCACCACGATCGTGGGCAGCCATCATCGTCCGCCGCGTGGCGGCATGTTCGCGCCCGAGCTGGTCAAGCCGGCCATCGTCGATGCGTTCCGGAAGCTGTCTCCGCGCGACCAGCTACGCAATCCGGTGATGTTCGTCGTCTATGCGGGCAGCATCCTGACGTCGATCCTGTTTGCCCGCGCCCTGGTCCATCCGACGCCGGGCGGTGAATCCGCCGGATTCATCCTGGCGGTGTCGATCTGGCTCTGGTTCACGGTGCTGTTCGCTAACTTTGCCGAGGCACTGGCCGAGGGCCGCAGCAAGCAGCAAGCCGCCGCGCTGCGCGGGCTCAAGACGACCGTCACGGCGCGCGTGGTGCGTGCTGGCCGCAGCGATGCGCGAGCTTCCGGCGCGACGGAGCCGCGTGCGGCCACCGATCTGCGTCGCGGCGATATCGTGCTGGTGGAAGCCGGCGACATGATCCCGGGCGACGGCGAAGTCATCGAAGGCGTGGCCTCGGTCGACGAAAGCGCGATCACGGGCGAATCGGCGCCGGTGATCCGCGAGTCGGGCGGCGACTTCTCGTCGGTCACGGGCGGCACGCGCGTGCTGTCCGACTGGATCGTGGTACGCATCACGACCAACCCCGGCGAGAGTTTTATCGACCGCATGATCAGCATGGTGGAAGGCGCCAAGCGTCAGAAGACGCCTAACGAACTGGCGCTGACCATCCTGCTGGTGGGGCTGACGCTGGTGCTGCTGCTGGCCACCGCCACGCTGCAACCGTTCTCGCTCTACAGCGTGCTGGTGACCAAGGCCGGCGTGCCGGTGTCCGTCACGGTGCTGGTAGCGCTGCTGGTGTGCCTGATTCCGACGACGATCGGCGGCCTGTTGTCCGCCATCGGCGTGGCCGGCATGAGCCGCATGATGGAAGCCAACGTCATCGCGACGTCGGGCCGCGCGGTGGAAGCCGCCGGCGACGTGGACGTGCTGCTGCTCGACAAGACCGGCACGATCACGCACGGCAATCGCCAGGCTTCGCGGTTCATCTGCGCACCGGGCGTGACCGACCGCCAGCTGGCCGAGGCCGCATGGCTGTCGTCGCTGGCCGATGAAACGCCGGAAGGCCGCAGCATCGTCGCGCTGGCCCGTCAGCAACCGGGCGTGGCCGTGCCGGAGATGGGCGCCAAGGGTCTCGCCGCACCGGTGTTTGTACCGTTCTCCGCGCAGACGCGCATGAGCGGGATCGACGTGACCAACGGCACTGTGGTGCGCAGCGTACGCAAGGGCGCCGCCGACGCGCTGCGCCGCTACGTGACCGGGCGCGCGGGCAAGTTCCCGGACGCCGTGATGCAGGCCGTCGACGATGTGGCGCGCGCGGGCAGCACGCCGCTAGTGGTGGCGGAGGCGGTCTCGGAAGGTTCCGAGGACAGCGTGCGCGTGCTAGGCGTGGTCGAGCTCAAGGACATCGTCAAGACGGGTATCCGGGAGCGCTTTGGTGAACTGCGCAAGATGGGCATCCGCACGGTGATGATCACGGGCGACAACCGCCTGACCGCCGCGTCGATCGCAGCCGAGGCCGGCGTCGACGACTTCCTGGCCGAAGCCACGCCGGAAGCCAAGCTCACGCTGATCCGCGACTTCCAGCGCGACGGGCGGCTGGTGGCGATGACCGGTGACGGCACCAACGACGCGCCCGCGCTGGCGCAGGCCGATGTCGCCGTGGCCATGAACAGCGGCACGCAGGCCGCGCGCGAAGCCGGCAACATGGTCGACCTGGACAGCAATCCGACCAAGCTGATCGAGATCGTGGAGATCGGCAAGCAGATGCTGATGACGCGCGGGTCGCTGACCACCTTCAGCGTGGCCAATGACGTGGCCAAGTATTTCGCGATCATCCCGGCGGCGTTTGCCACCACCTATCCGCAGCTGAACCTGCTGAACGTGATGGGCCTGGCCACGCCGGCGTCCGCGATCATGTCGGCGGTGATCTTCAACGCGCTGATCATCGTCGCGCTGATTCCGCTGGCGCTGCGGGGCGTGGTGTATCGCCCACTTGGCGCGGCGATCCTGCTGCGCCGTAACCTGCTGATCTACGGCCTGGGCGGCATTCTTGTGCCGTTCGTCGGGATCAAGCTGATCGACATGCTGCTGACGTTGTTCGGCTGGGTCTGAACGCACACCGCAAACGGAGATTTTCCATGCATACCCCCATCAAGGCCGCTGGCCTGCCGACCGAGACCCCGCGCCAGCAAGGCGCGCTGCGCCCGGCGCTGACCATCTTCGTTGGCCTGTCGATCGTGACCGGCCTGCTGTATCCCGGCGTGGTCACAGGTATCGCCAGCACCGTGTTCCCGCACCAGGCGGCAGGGTCGCTGATCGTCAAGGATGGCAAGACCGTGGGTTCGGAACTGATCGGCCAGCCGTTCTCCGATCCGAAGTACTTCTGGAGCCGCTTGTCCGCCACCGCACCGATGCCGTACAACGGCGCGGGGTCGGTGGGGTCGAACCTGGGCCCGACCAATCCCGCGCTGACCGATGCCGCCAAGGCGCGCATCGAGGCCTTGCGTGCGGCCGATCCGGGCAACACGGCACCCGTGCCGGTGGACCTGGTGACGGCGTCCGGCAGCGGGCTCGATCCCCAGATCAGCCCGGCGGCGGCGAAGTACCAGGCCGCTCGCGTGGCACGGGTGCGCGGGATTCCTGTCGAGAAGGTCAACGCGCTGATCGCGGCGAACTCCGAGGGGCCGGGGCTGGCGGTGCTGGGCGAGCCGGGCGTGAATGTGCTGAAGCTGAATCTGGCGCTGGATGAGGCCAAGTAACGCCCCGCGCCGGGCGGGAACCGCTGGTGCGTCCCGTGGCAGAATCCCGGTCATCACCAGCCATTTTCGACGACCGTGACCGACGCCCGCCCGGACCCTGATGTCCTGCTGCAGCGCATGCAGGCGGAGGGCGCACGCGCCGCGCGCGGCAAGCTGCGCGTCTACTTTGGCGCATCCGCCGGCGTGGGCAAGACGTTTGCCATGCTGGCCGCCGCCCGCGCGTTGCGCTCACAAGGCGTGGACGTGGCGGTCGGTGTCGTCGAGACCCATGGCCGTGCGGAAACCGAAGCGCTGCTGGATGGGCTGGATCGCCTGCCGCAGCGCGACGTCCCGTATCGCGACCGCGTGCTGCAGGAGTTCGATCTCGATGGCGCGCTCGCCCGCCGCCCCGCGCTGATACTGGTCGACGAACTGGCGCATTCCAACGCCGCAGGCAGCCGCCATCCCAAGCGCTGGCAGGACATCCAGGAACTGCAGGCCGCAGGCATCGATGTCTGGACCACGGTCAACGTCCAGCACCTGGATAGCCTCAATCAGGCCGTGGGTGGCATCACCGGCGTGCGCGTCTGGGAAACCGTGCCCGATGCGGTCTTCGACGGCGCCGATGAGGTCGTCCTGGTGGACCTGCCCGCCGACGAGCTGCTGCGCCGCCTGCGCGAAGGCAAGGTCTACCTGCCCGAGCAGGCGCGACACGCCGCACGCAATTTCTTCCGCAAGGGCAACCTGATCGCACTGCGCGAGCTGGCGCTGCGGCGCACTGCCGATCGCGTCGATGACGACGTGCGGGCATATCGCGATGCGGAGTCGATCGAGCCCGTCTGGCGCACGCGGGAAGCCGTGGTGGCCTGCATCGGCACCGGCGACGACGCCGAGCAGGTGGTGCGCAGTGCGCGGCGACTGGCCAGCCAGCTAGATTGCGACTGGCACGTCGTCACCATCGCCACACCCCGCCTGATGCCGTTATCCGACGACGTGCGCGTGCGCGTGCGTGCGGCGATGCAACTGGCCGAGGAGCTTGGCGCGCGCACCGAGACGCTGGCGGGTCACGACATGGTCAAGGCCGTCGCCGGCTACGTGCGCCGCCATAACCTCACCAAGGTGCTGGTGGGCCGTGCACGCACGGACTGGCAGCATGAGGGCGGCTGGCTCGAGCAGGGGCGGACATGGCTGGCGCGCGCGTTGTCGCCGCTGCTTGGCGCGGGTTATCGGCTGATCGGCCGGCAGAGCTTTGCCGATGCGCTGGCGGCCGGCTGTCCGGAGATCGACGTGATCCGCGTGGCGGCCGACACCACGCGCGCCGACCTGCGCCCCCGCACGTTCGCGGCCGGCGCCGCCGGTGGGGATGTGCGGCCGCCGCCGCTACCAGCCGATGTCGGGGGCAATGCCGAGGCCGATACGGAACAGGCCCGCGTGCGCCGCCTGGACTACGGCTGGGCCGCGGTCTGGTGCGCGGGGGCGACGGCGTTGTCGATGCTCGCGCGGCCGTGGTTCGACCTCGTCAATATCGCGATGCTGTTTCTCGCGGCGGTGGTCGGCGTGGCGCTGCGGCACGGGCGTGGTCCGGCGGCGCTGGCGTCCGTGGTGGCCGTGGCGGCGTTCGATTTCTTCTTCGTGCCGCCGCGCATGTCGTTTGCAGTCAGCGATGTGCAGTACCTGCTGACCTTCCTGGTGATGCTGACCGTCGGGCTGGTGATCGGCCAGCTCACGGCCGGGTTGCGCGAGCAGGCGCAGGTGGCGGTCCGCCGCGAGACCGATGCGCGCACGCTCTACGAGCTGGCACGCGAACTCTCGGCAGCGCTGACCACGCAACAGATCGTCGAGATCGGTGGCCGCTTCCTGCGTGCTGCGTTCGACGCGCATGCCACGTTCTTCCTGGTGTCCGATCAGGGCCGGCTGGTGCCGATATCGGAGGGCCAGGCGCGGGAAGACCGCGCGCGGCACGGCGTGGATGCGCACGCGCGCGACAAGGGGGAAGCCATCGACACCGTGCTGGCGCAATGGGTGTTCGACCACGGCCAGCCGGCTGGCACGGGCACGCATACGTTGCCGGGCAGTACGGTGCTGTATCTGCCGCTGAAGGCGCCGATGCAGACGCGCGGCGTGCTGGCCGTGGAGCCGCGCGCGTGGCGCGCGCTGGCCGAGCCCGAGCTGCGCCGGCAGGCCGATGTGTTCACCACGCTGATCGCGATTGCGATCGAGCGCCTGCACTACGTGGAAGTGGCACAGCGCGCGCTGGTGTCGATCGAGTCGGAACGCTTGCGCAGTTCGCTGCTGGCGGCGGTGTCGCATGATTTGCGCACGCCGCTGACGGGCCTGATCGGCATGGCGGAGACGCTTCAGCGCGTGGAACCGCCGCTGCCGGCCGAGGTGGCGGTGACCGTCGAAGCCATGCGCGGCCAGGCCCAGCGCATGCGCACGATGGTCGTGAACCTGCTCGACATGGCCAGGTTGCAGCGGCATGACGTGCCGATGCAGCGGGGCTGGCAGTCGATGGAGGAGCTGGTGGGAGCGGCGCTGGCGTCGATGCGTGACGCGCTGGCCGGTCATCCGGTGCAGGTGGCGGACCTGTCGACACTGCCGCTGGTGGAATGCGATGGCGTGCTGATGGAGCGGGTGTTGTGCAACCTACTCGAGAACGCTGGCAAGTACACGCCGTCGGGTACCGCGATCCGCATTCACGGTGCCGTGGTGGGCGAGGAATTCCGCCTCACCGTCGAGGATGACGGCCCGGGCGTGCCGGCTGGAGAGGAGCGCCGTATCTTCGAGAAGTTCACGCGCGGCGAACGGGAATCCGCCACGGCAGGCGTGGGCCTCGGGCTTGCGGTCTGCGAGGCCATCCTGCAGGCACACGGCGGCCGTATCTGGGTCGAGCCAGGCCACGCGCAACCGGGGCTGAACGACCGGCATGGCCAGACGGAGTCGCGTGGCGCGTGCTTCACGCTGGCACTGCCGCGCGGCAATCCGCCGGACATCGAGCCCGAAATCCCGGATGTCGCCCTGCCGGAGGTGTCCGGCATCGCGCACATCGCAACTGTTGCACCGCAGGACAAGGACCCTGACTGAGATGCCATTCGACTTTTCGCCGACCGTGCTGGTGGTCGAGGACGAACCCCACATCCGCCGTTTCGTGCGGGAATCGCTGCAGGCCGAGGGCTGCACCGTGCACGAGGCGGAAACGCTCAAGCGCGGCCTGATCGATGCGGGGACGCGCCAGCCGGACGTGGTCATCCTTGATCTCGGCCTGCCCGATGGCGACGGCATGACGCTGATCCGCGAAATGCGGACCTGGACCGAGGTGCCGGTGCTGGTGCTGTCGGCCCGTACCGACGAGGCCGACAAGATCGCCGCGCTGGACGCGGGCGCCGATGACTACCTGACCAAGCCGTTTGGCGTGGGCGAACTGGTGGCGCGCGTGCGGGTGCTGCTGCGCCGGCATGCCCGGCTGAATCCGCAGGGCACGCCCCAGATCACATTCGGCGATGTCCAGGTGGATCTGGCCAACCGGCTCGTCATGCGCGGACAGGCCCAGGTGCACCTGACGCCGATCGAGTATCGCCTGCTGGCGGTGCTGATCGCGCATCGCGGCAAGGTGATGACGCACCGGGAATTGCTGCGGGAGGTATGGGGTCCGTCGCACGCCGAAAGCAGCCACTATCTTCGTGTGTATATGGGCCACCTGCGTCACAAGCTCGAGACCGACCCGGCGCAACCCGCGCACTTGTTAACAGAGGTGGGGGTCGGATACCGGTTTGCGGGCTGAGGCCCGGTGCAGGGCGTGACAAGGCCGGAAGAGGAAGCGGACGCCGGCGCCGCGGCGTGGAACTGGCGGGAATGGGGGTGAAGGTAAAGCGAAGATATTGATGGGAATAATGATCAGGATTGACATTGCGGCATGATAATTCTTCCTGACTATATGGGCGGCAACTCCATATCATCCCCACTACACTGAACCAGAAGCGCCCCGACGCCCCCAGCAGGACTCCCGGAGCCCGTCATGCCCGCCATGCCCGCATCCTTCGCCCCCCAGATCCGCCGAGCTGCCGTCGCCATGGCACTGGCCGTCATCCTTGGGCTGCTCGCCCCGCCGGCCCGATCGGCCACGGAACCCCCGGCGCCCGCCCAGGCCCAGACCCGGGAAGCCGTCGCGGCCTACGAGGCGGGCCGTTTCGACGTCGCCATCCAGGGATTTGCCGCCGCCGCCCAGAAAGGCAACCGCCTTGCCCAGTTCAACTACGCCATGATGCTGCTCCGCGGGGAAGGTACGCCCGAGAAGCCGCAGGAGGCCCTGATCTGGCTGCGCAAGGCCGCTGACAACCAGATGACACACGCGCAGTACACATTCGGAGATCTCTACGAGCGGGGCGAGCTGGTGCCGAAGTCGCTCGAAGAGGCCAACCGCTGGTACGAGCGCGCGGCGCAGGGCGGACACGTGCAGGCACAGATGGCGCTGGCCACCAACTACTTCACGGGTCGCGGCGTGGCGCGCGACTATGGCAAGGCGTTTACCTGGTACAGCCGGGCCGCCACGGCGGGTGATGGTGGTGCGCAATACATCGTCGGCAGCTATTACGAGCGCGGCGAACCCGGCGTGGTGGACAAGGACATCGAGCAGGCCAAGATCTGGTACGCCCGGGCCGCCGCCCACGGCGATCCCGGCGCACTGGCCAAGCTGCGGTCGTTGCTGGAGGAAGGGCTGCGGGCAAAGAACGGCGGCTCCATGTGACGTCGCCGGATCCGGGCCGGCGCGCCCGTTCCCGGGGCGGTACAAGTCTTGCTTGATCGGATGCGGATGTTCACCTGACATTCACTGACTGTTTTCACCGCAACCCGGGAGGTCGTAGTGGCTACGCACGTCGCGCTGAACCATGTCACGCATTACCGCTATGACCGTCCGGTGAAGCTGTCACCGCAGGTCGTACGCCTGCGCCCGGCGCCGCATTGCCGGACGCCAATCCTGTCCTACTCGCTGCGCATCGAACCCGCGCAGCATTTCGTCAACTGGCAGCAGGACCCGTTCTCCAACTACCTGGCGCGGCTGGTCATCCCCGAGGCGACCACGGAATTCAAGGTCACCGTCGACCTCGTGGCCGAGATGTCGGTCTACAACCCGTTCGACTTCTTCCTGGAACCGTCGGCGGAGCAGTTCCCGTTCACTTACGCCGATGGCCTCGAGCACGATCTTGCGCCGTACCTGGCGCGTGGTGAACTGACGCCGCGCTTTGCCGCGTTCGTCGCCAGCATCGACCGCACGCCGCGCCGCACGCTGGATTTCCTCGTCGCCCTGAACCAGCGCCTGCAGGACGAGATCCGCTACCTGATCCGCATGGAGCCGGGGGTGCAGACGCCGGAGGTCACGCTGGAAAACGGCTCCGGTTCCTGCCGCGACACCGGCTGGCTGCTGGTGCAGACCCTGCGCCACCTCGGGCTGGCGGCGCGCTTCGTGTCTGGATATCTGCTGCAGCTGACACCGGACGTGAAGGCCGTGGATGGCCCGAGCGGCGCGGAGGCCGACTTCACCGACCTGCATGCGTGGTGCGAGGTCTACCTGCCCGGCGCCGGCTGGATCGGGCTCGATCCCACCTCCGGCCTGCTGGCCGGGGAAGGCCACATCCCGCTGGCCTGCACGCCGGAGCCCAGCAGCGCGGCACCGGTTAGCGGCGCCGTGGATGAGTGCGAGGTGTCGTTCGAGCATCTCATGTCGATCACGCGCATCTACGAATCGCCGCGCGTGACCAAGCCCTATACGGAGGCGCAGTGGACGGCCGTCGACGCCGCCGGCGCCGCCGTGGATCGCCAGTTGCAGGACATGGACGTACGCCTGACGATGGGCGGCGAACCGACCTTCGTTGCGGTCCGGGACCGCGACGGCGCGGAGTGGAACACCGACGCGCTCGGGCCCACCAAGCGGGGGCTGGCCACCGAACTGGTGCACAAGCTGCGCGCGCACTATGGCGAGGGCGGGTTCCTCCATTTCGGGCAAGGCAAGTGGTACCCCGGGGAACAACTGCCGCGCTGGGCGCTATCCATCTGCTGGCGTGCGGACGGCGTGCCGTGCTGGCAGGACCCGTCGCGGTTCGCCGACGAGCGCGAACCCGACGCCTACACGGATGCCGACGCCAGGCGCTTCCTCGAGACTCTGACCACGCGGCTGGGACTGGACACGGCGTGCATCCAGCCCGGCTACGAGGATGTCTGGTACTACCTCTGGCGCGAACGTCAGTTGCCGGTCAACGTCGATCCGCTCGAAGCGCGTCTCGAAGACGAAATGGAGCGCGTGCGGCTGCGGCGCGTGTTCGATGGCGGCCTGTCGCGCGTGACCGGCTACGCGCTGCCGCTGGCACGGAACAGCGAGGAGACGCCATCGCCCGATGGCGCCCCGTGGGTCAGCGGCTCCTGGTTCCTGCGTGAGGAACGCATGTACCTGCTGCCCGGGGATTCACCGATGGGCTATCGTCTGCCGCTCGATTCGCTGCCCTGGGTGAGCAAGGCCGACTACCCTTGGCAATTCGCGCAGGATCCGTTCGCCCCTCGCGCGCCGTTGCCGGCGGTCACGCCGCTACGCCGGCAGTCGCCGGGCGGGGCGCTGCCCACGTCCACCGCCACCGCGCCGCACGGCGACTTCAGCCCGGCGGCGATGGCCGCACGTCGTGCGATGGCGCGTGGCAACGGCGCCGGAGTCGGTGCGGGTGCCGGACTCGCGGCCGGCGCCGGCGGCAGCGCCACGGCCCGCGCCCCGGCGCGCGGGGAATCGGCCGCCGACATCATTCGTACCGCGCTTTGCGTGGAGATTCGCCATCCGAGCCGTGCTGCCGGTCCCGCCGTCGAACTGGAATCGATGGCGCTGGAATCGACGCAGGGCCGGCGCGGCATCCTCTACGTCTTCATGCCGCCGCTGACGGTGCTGGAGGACTACCTTGCGCTGGTGGCCGAGGTGGAGGCCACCGCGGCGGCACTCGGCATGAAGATCGTGATGGAAGGCTATCCGCCGCCACGCGATCCGCGCCTGAAGCTGCTGCAGGTGACGCCGGACCCGGGCGTGATCGAGGTGAACATCCACCCGGCCAGCAACTGGACCGAACTTGTGGATCACACCGAATTCCTCTATCAGGCCGCGCACGAGTCTTATCTGTCCACCGAGAAGTTCATGGTCGACGGACGCCATACCGGCACCGGTGGCGGCAATCACTTCGTGCTGGGTGGCGCCACGCCTGCGGACAGCCCGTTCCTGCGCCGGCCCGATGTGCTGGCGAGCCTGATCGCGTACTGGCACAACCACCCGGCGCTGTCCTATCTGTTCTCGGGCCTGTTCATCGGCCCGACCAGCCAGGCGCCGCGCGTCGACGAAGCGCGCAACGACCAGGTCTACGAGCTGGAGATCGCGTTTGCCGAATTGCGTCGCCAGCTCGATCTGCGCGAGGGCGGCCCTGGCGGCTACATGCCGCCGTGGGTGATCGACCGCGCGCTGCGCAACCTGCTGGTGGACGTGACCGGCAACACCCACCGGTCCGAGTTCTGCATCGACAAGCTCTATTCGCCCGATGGCGCCACGGGCCGGCTCGGCCTGCTGGAACTGCGCGCGTTCGAGATGCCGCCGCACGCGCGCATGAGCCTGGTGCAGCAGCTGCTGTTGCGCGCGCTGGTGGCGCGGTTCTGGCGTACGCCGTACACCGCGCCGCTGACCCGCTGGGGCACGGCGTTGCATGACCGCTTCATGCTGAGCACCTTCATCCAGATGGATTTCGACGATGTGCTGGCCGAGATGCGCGCGGCCGGGTTTGTGTTCGAGTCCTCCTGGTTCGCGCCGCACTTCGAATTCCGCTTCCCGCGCGTGGGCGAGGTCGACGTGGCCGGCCTGTCGCTGACGCTGCGCGCGGCGCTGGAGCCGTGGCACGTGATGGGCGAGGAGGGCGCGGCGGGCGGCACCGTGCGCTACGTGGATTCGTCGGTCGAGCGGATCGAGGTGCGCGTGCTGGGCGCGAATGACAACCGGCATGTCGTGACGGTCAACGGCCGCGCCATTCCGCTGCAGCCGACGGGGCGCGCCGGCGAGTTCGTGGCGGGCGTGCGCTACCGCGCGTGGGCACCGCCCTCGTCGCTGCATCCGACCATCGCGGCGCACGCGCCGCTGACCTTCGACGTCGTGGATACGTGGATGGAGCGCAGCCTGGGGGGATGCCAGTATCATGTGTCGCATCCCGGAGGACGGAACTACCAGACCTTCCCGGTGAACGCCTACGAGGCGGAAAGCCGGCGGCTGGCACGCTTCTTCACGATCGGCCATACGCCGGGCAGGACCGTGGCGCCACCGATGCAACGCAGTCTGGAAATGCCGTTCACGCTGGACCTGCGGCAGGCGGGGCCGTGAGCGCCGATCCAACCATGACGCACCATGACGCCTCGATCATGACGAACCATAGCGCCTCATACCGGGCCCCATACCGCGCCGCATAACGCCCAATCACCCTGGCCCCACGGAGACCGCATCTCTTGCCCTCGCAGTCGTCGCTCCCTCTCGACGGATTGGACAGCCCCGCCAGCATGGCCGGCCGGCTGGCACTGCCCGTGCCGGCCGGCCACCTTGACGAGTTGCGGCTTCCCGACGGCACGCTGCGGGAGGCGTGGGCCCGCTTCTTTTCGGTGTTGGGCGATCTGCACCCCGAAGCGCTGGACGTGCGCGCGGCCGCCGTGGCGCGCCAGATCCGTGACAACGGCGTCACGTACAACGTCTACGCCGACCAGAGCGAGACGCGCGCGTGGCAGCTCGAGCTGTTTCCGTTCCTCGTGTCCGAGGAAGACTGGGCGGTCATCGAGGCCGGCGCCGCGCAGCGCGCCACGCTCGCCAACGCGATCATGGCCGACATCTATGGCCCGCAGACGCTGCTGGCCAAGGGGCTGCTGCCACCGGGCCTGGTCTACGGGCACCCGGGCTACATGCGGCCGCTCAAGGGCTATCAGCCGCCTGGCGGCAGCTTCCTGCAGACGATGGCGATGGACCTCGTCCACACGGAGAACGGCTGGACCGTGATCGCCCATCGCACGGAAACGCCATCGGGCATGGGCTATGCGCTGGAAAACCGGCTGATCATCTCCGGCCAGTTTGCCGATGCGTTCCGCGAGATGCGCGTGCGGCGGTTGCCGCCAGCGTTCGCGCAGCTGATCTCCACGCTGGCTCATGCGCCGCTGGTGGCGGCCACGGATGACGGGCCCGGGCTGGCGTCTGGCACCGGGCTGCAGATCGTGTTGCTTTCGCCGGGGCCGTTCAACGAGACGTATTTCGAGCACACGTTCCTGGCGCGCTACCTGGGCATCACGCTGGTCGAGGGCAAGGATCTCACCGTGCGCAACGATGTGGTCTACCTGAAGACGTTCGGCGGGCTGGAGCGTGTGGACGTGATCCTGCGCCGGCTGGATGACGTGTTCTGCGATCCGCTGGAGTTGCGCAGCGATTCGACGATCGGCGTGCCGGGGCTGCTGGAGGCGATGCGCGCGGGCAACGTGATGGTGTCGAACGTGCCGGGCGCCGGCTTCCTCGAATCGCCGGCCATCCACGGGTTCATGCCAGGCATCGCCCGGGCGTTGCTGGATGAAACGCTGATCCTGCCCGCCGTGTCCAGCTGGTGGTGCGGCGAGGCCGCCGCGCAGGCCGAAGCGATGGGCATGCTCAGCGAGGCCTTCGTCATGCCGACGTATCCGAGATCGCCCGGCGAGCCGCGGCTCGGGATGGAGCGGGGGCTGCAGGTGCTGGACCAGTGGCGCGATCGCATTGCCGAGGCGCCGGACCGCTACACGCTGCAGGCGCCGCTGCCGCTGTCGCACATGCCCTGCTGGGAGCCTGACGAAGGTGGCTGCGGCCGCATCGGCTCGCGCGCGGCGATGCTGCGCGTCTTTGCCATAGCGGACGGCAATGGCGGATGGCAGGTCATGCCGGGCGGCTTCACGCGGCTGGCACCGCCCAACCTGGAGGCCGTGTCGATGCAGCTTGGCGGCACCAGCGCGGATACCTGGGTGCTGTCGAGCCAGGGCTCCGGCTCGGTGCCGCTGGCGGGCCGCACGGGGCTGGCTGCGCCGACGGGGTCACGCCCGCTGGCCGTGTCCAGCCGTGCGGCGGAAAATCTCTACTGGGCCGGCCGCTATGCCGAGCGCGCCGAGAACACCGTGCGCCTGTGCCGCCAGATTCTCGGGTCGATCGAGTCGAACGACGAGACCGACGACGGCACACTGAACATGATCGGCCAGCTGGCACAGTGGTTCGGACTGGTGCCGGCGCAGACCCCATCGCCGCAAGCCTCGCTGCGCGTGTTCGAACGCAATCTGGTTGCTACGCTGGCCGATGTGAACAGCACGACCGGCGTGGTGCAGACGCTGGCCAGTCATGCGCGCGCGGCCAACGAGATTCGCAACCGGCTCTCCAACGATCACTGGCGCACGATCCTGGCCGCGCGCAATGATTTCCACGATGCGATGTCGGCCGCCGCGTGTCCTTCCGGGACGCCGGGTGGCCGCGAGGGCGCCTATGACCGCTCGCAGGTGCTGGCCGCGCTGGAGCATTTGTCGATGCAGCTTGGGGCGATCAGCGGCGCGCAGGGGGACCGCATGTCGCGCGACGAAGCCTGGCGGCTGGTGTTTATCGGCAGACATATCGAGCGTCTTGGTGTGCTGTCTCTGTTCCTGGAAGTGGCCGAGCGCAGTGGCGCCTTGCAGTCGCGCAGCGGATTCGACCTGCTGCTGCACCTGTTCGACAGCACGCTGACCTTCCGCTCCCTGTATCCGGGGCGCACCGATACCGCGGCGCTGGTGGACCTGCTGGTGCTGGAACCCACCAATCCGCGTGGCCTCTATGGCGTGCTGGATCGCCTGCGCGAAAAGCTGGCCCAATTGCCGACCGGGGCCACGGGCCAGTCGCGCGTGCCGCTGGCCGAACTGCTGCCGCCCGCCAGCGCGCTGCCGTCGCGCACGGTGCTGTGTGAAGCCGACCGGAGCGGCCGATACTCGACGCTTGCCGCACTATGCGATCAGCTCGGCGGGCGCATGGCAAAGCTGTCCGACGAGATCGGCGGGCGCTATTTCAGTCACGCCGGCGTGGCGCCGGAGACCGACCTGCCATGAGCGACGACCGCCTCGCTACGCCTTCACCGGCCGTGCCGTCAGGCTCGTCGGGGTCGTCAGGTGCGTCAGGATCATCGTCGGGCTCGACAGGCTCATCAGGCCCGGCGTCAGCTTCGTCGGCCTTGCCGGAGCGGTCACGCTCGCCCGAGGCGTCTGAATCATCCGTCCGGCCAGCACCCCTCGCCGCGCAGGACGGCGATAGCGCGTCGCCTTGCGAGCCGGCCACGCTCAACGTCCACCACGTCACGACGTATCACTATGCGTGGCCGGTGGAGCACGCACAGCAGCGCGCCGTCGTCACCCCGCCGTCGTACCCGTGGCAGGCGGTCAGCTGTCACGCGACGGCAATCGACCCGACGCCGTCGCACCAGCACGTGCGCACCGACGCGTTCGGCAATAACGTCCTGCACTTCATGCTGGATGTGCCGCACGACACCATGCAGCTCACCACGCAAAGCACGGTCACGCTGACGCCACGGTGGCAGCAGCTCGATGCCGCCAGCAGCCCGCCCTGGCAGGAAGCCGCACGGCTGTTGCGCTATCAGGCGGGGCAGCCGTTCCATCCGGAGACCGAGTTCGTCTACGCGTCGCCCAACGTCGCGTTGCACGCGGACCTGCGCGACTATGCGCGCAGGAGCTTCGCACCGGGCGTGACGGTGGCGGCGGGAGCGATCGACCTGATGCACCGCATCCATCGTGACTTCGAATACCACGGTGAAAGTACCGAGGTGCACACGCCGGCGCTCGAGGCGTTTGCGCTGCGCAGCGGCGTATGCCAGGACTTTGCGCAAGTCATGATCGGCTGCCTGCGTTCACTGGGGTTGGCGGCGCGTTATGTCAGCGGCTACCTGTGCACCGATCCGCCACCGGGCGAACCGCGCCTGTTGGGTGCCGATGCGTCGCACGCGTGGGCGGGCGTGTGGTGTCCCGTGAATGGCTGGATCGACCTCGATCCCACCAATGACGTGCCGGCCGACACGCGCCACGTCACGCTGGCCATCGCACGCGACTACAGCGACGTGCCGCTGCTGCACGGCGTCATCGTGGGCGGCGGCGAGCATACCGTCGACGTGGAGGTCAGCGTGGTGCCGGTGACATCGCCCGGGGAAACGCCGGCATGAATGGGCTTTCTTTTGTGTGGCATTGCAGAACGGTATCGCAACTGGTTGGCTCAACAACAACTAGCGAGCAATCCTGCTCACGCGCCCCTCGAGCTTTCACGAAGCGACCGACCGTAAAGGATCGCCCCGCGCCCCCCACCCCACAGATCAACGCCAACCCATAAAAAAAACCGGCCACGCTTTCGCGCAGCCGGTTTTCTCGACACCGCACGCAGCAGTATCAGCCGAGCTTCTTCTTCAGCAGTTCGTTCACCTGCGCCGGGTTGGCCTTGCCCTTGGTGGCCTTCATGGCCTGGCCCACGAGCGCGTTGAAGGCCTTTTCCTTGCCGGCGCGGAATTCCTCCACCGACTTGGCGTTGGCGGCCAGCACGTCGTCGATGATCTTCTCCAGCTCGCCGGTGTCGGACATCTGCTTCAGGCCCTTGGCGGCGATGATGGCGTCGGCGTCGCCATCGGATTCGCCCGCCCACATGGCCGGGAACACATCCTTCTTGGCGGTGTTGTTCGACACCGTGCCGTCGGCGATGCGCGACAGCAGCTTCGCCAGTTGCGCGGGGCGCACCGGGGCCTCATCGATCGATATGCCTTCGCGGTTCAGTTGCGATGCCACGTCGCCCATCAGCCAGTTGGCGGCAGGCTTGGCGCTGGCCACGCCGGCGGCGACGACCACGGCCTCGTAGTACTGCGCCATCGCCTTGGTGGCGGTCAGCGTGCTTGCGTCGTACGCCGACAGGCCGTATTGCGACACCAGCCGTGCCTGCATGGCGGCCGGCAGTTCGGGCAGGTCGCGCTGCACGCGCTCGATCCAGGCGGCATCGATCTCCAGCGGCATCAGGTCCGGATCCGGAAAGTAGCGGTAGTCGTGCGCGTCTTCCTTGGTGCGCATCGCACGGGTTTCGCCGGTATCCGGGTCGAACAGCACCGTGGCCTGCACGATCTTGCGCCCGTCTTCGATCTCGTTGATCTGCCACTGCACCTCGTACTCGATGGCCTGTTGCAGGAAGCGGAACGAGTTCAGGTTCTTGATTTCGCGGCGCGTGCCGAACTCCTTCTGGCCGACGGGGCGCACGGATACGTTGGCGTCGCAGCGGAAGCTACCTTCCTGCATGTTGCCGTCGCAGATGCCCAGCCAGACCACCAGCGAGTGCAGGGCCTTGGCATAGGCCACGGCCTCGGCGGCGCTGCGCATGTCGGGCTCCGTCACGATTTCCAGCAGGGGCGTGCCGGCGCGGTTCAGGTCGATGCCCGTCATGCCCGCGAAGTCTTCGTGCAGCGACTTGCCGGCGTCTTCCTCCAGGTGGGCGCGCGTCAGGTTGACGGTTTTCTCGTAGACGCCCTGCTTGCCTTCCACCTGGATCGTGATGGTGCCGCCTTGCACGACGGGAATCTCGTACTGGCTGATCTGGTAGCCCTTGGGCAGGTCAGGGTAAAAGTAGTTCTTGCGCGCGAAGATGCTCTGCGGTGCGATCTTCGCGCCGATGGCCAGGCCAAACTGGATCGCGCGCTCGACGGCGCCGCGGTTCAGCACGGGCAGCACGCCCGGCAGCGCCAGGTCCACGGGCGAAGCCTGCGTGTTGGGCTCGGCACCGAAGGCGGTGGAGGTGCCGGAGAAAATCTTGGAGGCCGTGGAGAGCTGCGTATGCGTCTCCAGGCCGATCACCACTTCCCATTGCATGGCGGTATTCCTGGTTTGAGTCTTCTGTTCGGTTTCTGTCGGGGCCGGGGCGTTTTGCCGCGGCCGGTGTTCTGCGATGTTCTGTTCTGTCTCGTCCTGGCGATGCCGCCGCTCACGGATCGGGACTGGTCAGCCACGAATCCAGCTGCGCCAGCGCGGCCACGCGTGCCACGGCATCGCCGCCCACGGTGACGCCGCCACCGTGACGGGCCGCGGCGACGTCGCGGCGCATGTGCAGTTCGCTGGTGCCGTCAAAGCCGTGATACGCGCCCGGATAGATTTCCAGCCGGAAGCGCGCCTCGGGCTGGCGCGCCAGCACCGCGTTCTGCAACATCGCGCAGCGCGTGGCGGGCGTCCAGTCGTCCGCGCCGCCGATCATCAGCAGGATCGGCGAGCGCAGCCGGTAATTGTGCTGCTGTACCGCGCGCTTGCAGCCCGGGTAGAACGCCACGGCGCGCTCGATCGGGGGCGTGTCGGCGGGCCATGGCCGGCTGGCGTCGATCGTGGCCAGCACCGCCTGCGCGCCGTTGGACCAGCCCAGCAGCACGATGCGGCGCGCATCCACGCCCGGCTGCCTGGCCACCCAACGCAGCGCGGCCAGCGCGTCGGCGCGGCGCGTCTTGTCGTCGATCGCGCGCGAATCGAGCGCTTCCGTGCAGATGCCCTGTGTCTTGCCGCGCGGGCCAAAGCTGTCCGGCATGAGCACGGCGTAGCCGCGTTCGGTGAGCCATTGTGCGTATTCGCGATAGCGGCCCTGGAGCGCGCCGGCCGGGTCCACGATTTCTTCGATGGTGCCCGAGCGCCTAGTGGCACGGCGCACGTCGTCGAGCCCGCCGCAGCCGTGCAGCGCCACCACCACCGGCAGCCCCTGCGTGCGCGGCACCGAGCCTTCGCGCGGCACGAACCAGTACCCCGTGAGCGTGGGCATGCCGGGCTCGGCGGGCAGCCCCACGCGCTGGACGATTGGTGCCGGCGCGGTTGGAGCGCTGTTGGGCGCGTGCAGGGGGGCGGCAACGGGTGCGGTCAGTGGCGCCAGAGAGACCGGGGCCGGCGCAGCCGGAGCAAGGGACGAAGATGAGGAAGCGGGGGGCGTCTGGGCGGGCGCGGACGACAACAGCGCCACGCCCATCGCCAGTGCCGCCAGGCCCGCGCGCAGCCAGCGTCCCGCCACGGTCGGGACCGTCGGCAAGCCGGGCTGGGTGGGGTAGGGGCGGCGGCGCAGCATGGTGGTTCAGCGGACGCGCTATCGCGTGCGCGCGCAGGCGCCGGTGTCGGGTTCGAACATCACGGGCCAGGCTTCCTCATAGATGCCCGGCGAGCAATGCGCCTGGCAGTTGGCGTGCGCCAGCGTGACGCGGCGCGGGTCCTGCCAGACCATCAGCTTGCAGGCGCTGCCGTCGTTGGCGCGCAGTTCGATATGCGGCGTCTTGCGGACCTGGCGGAAGTCCGCCAGGTTGAAGGTGCACGATCCGCGCTTGCCGACCCACAGCTTCCACTGGAGCTGCTGCACGGTGTTGTCCGACACGCGCAGCTGGGCATCCTCGCGGAAGCCGTCTTCCTCGGTGCGGCGGCAGTCGCCGGCCAGGTCGATGTCCCGCGCGGCAATCGGCGTGGAGCGTCCGCCGAACGGCATCGGGATGCAGCCAGCCACGGCCGAGGCCAGGGCGAGGGCGGCGGCAAGGCGGAGGGCGACGATCGCGCGGTCAGTCATGGCGGGTGCGATCAGGCGGGCCGGCGCAGGTGCCAGTCGGTGGCGTGCTGGAATGCATGGGCCACCTGCAGCAGGCGCGCTTCGTCGAAGTAGTTGCCGATGAGCTGCAGGCCGACGGGCATGTTGCCCTCGCCCATGCCGCACGGCACGCTCATGCCGGGCAGGCCGGCCAGGCTGGTGGACAGCGTGAAGATGTCGGCCAGGTACATCTGCACCGGGTCCGCGCTCTTCTCGCCCAGCTTCCAGGCCACCGTCGGCGCCACCGGACCCATGATCACGTCGCACTGGCCGAACGCACGCTGGAAGTCATCGGCGATGATGCGGCGGATCTTCTGCGCCTGCAGGTAGTAGGCGTCGTAGTAGCCGTGCGACAGCACGTACGCGCCAACCAGGATGCGGCGCTTGACCTCGGGGCCGAAGCCTTCGGCGCGGGTCTTCTTGTACATGTCGAGCAGGTCGCGGTATTCGGCCGCGCGGTGGCCGTAGCGCACGCCGTCGAAGCGCGACAGGTTGGACGACGCTTCCGCCGGCGCGATCACGTAGTACACGGGGATCGACAGCTCGGTCTTGGGCAGCGTCACATCCACCAGCGTGGCGCCCAGCTTCTCGTATTCGGCGAGCGCGGCGCGCACGGCCTGCTCGACGTCGGCGGACAGGCCCTTGCCGAAGTATTCGCGCGGCAGGCCGATGCGCAGGCCGGCCAGCGGCTTGTCGGCGCTGGCGCCGGCACGCGGCTGGCCCAGGTGGCGCGTGAAGTCCTCGTCCACGCCGCCCTGTGCGGGTGTCAGGCTCGTGGAATCCTTGGGATCGAAGCCGGCCATGGCGTTGAGCAGCATCGCGCAGTCCTCGGCCGTGCGGGCCATCGGGCCGCCCTGGTCCAGCGAGGAAGCGAACGCGATCATGCCGTAGCGCGACACGCGGCCGTAGGTCGGCTTGATGCCGGTAATGCCCGAAAAGGAGGCCGGCTGGCGGATGGAGCCGCCCGTGTCGGTGCCGGTGGCGGCCGGAGCCAGGCCGGCGGCCACGGCGGCGGCGGACCCGCCCGAGGAGCCGCCGGGCACGCGGCTGGTGTCCCACGGGTTGCGGACCGGGCCGAAGTACGAGTTCTCGTTCGACGAACCCATCGCGAATTCGTCCATATTGGTCTTGCCCAGCGTCACCATGCCGGCGTCGGCCAAGCGCTCGACCACGGTGGCGTCGAACGGGCTCTCGTAGCCGGCCAGCATCTTCGAGCCGGCGGTGGAGGCCCAGCCGCGCGTCACGAAGACGTCCTTGTGGGCGATGGGCACGCCCGTCAGCGGGGTGGCCTGGCCACGTTCGCGGCGCGCGTCGGCGGCGCGGGCCTGGGCCAGCGTCAGGTCGGGATTGACACCGGTGAACGCGTTGAGCGCGCGCGCGGCATCGATACGGGCCAGGTAGTCGCGCGCGAGTTCCTCGGCGGAAACGGAGCGCGCCGCCAGGGCGTCGGCGATCTGGCGCAGGGAAGTCACGGAATCAGCGGAAAAGGGCATGTCGGTCGGGTGGCGTCTGGGGTGGCGGGCAAGGTTCGCGGGCAACGGGGCATTACGCCCCCGTTGTTACTCGATGACCTTCGGCACCAGGTAGAGGCCGTTTTCGGTGGCCGGCGCAGGGCGCTGGTAGTCGTCCCGGTGGTTGGTCTCGGTGACGACGTCCTCGCGCAGGCGCTGGGCGACATCGCGCACGGCCGACAGCGGGTGGGCCAGAGGGGCGATGCCGGTCGTGTCCACCGCCTGCATCTGCTCCACGAGCGAGAAGAAATTGTTCAGTTGGACAAGCGTCTGCGCGGCCTCGGCATCGCTGGTTTCGATGCGGGCCAGGTGGGCGATGCGCTTGACGTCGGAGAGTTCGAGAGCCATGGCTTGATGCGGCGCGGGCGCCGGGTTCAGTCCGTCGGACTGGGGTGTTGCGGCCGGGGGGCGGGCAGGCGGCCGGATCGGGTCCGGTGCGCACCGTTTGGCGGCCGTCGGGGCGCCGGAGGGGCGCCGCGCGCGACACACTGGCGGGAGGGCCGAGGCGTGCCGGACAGGTGCGCCCGGGGGGCACCCCAGGGATCGTCGAAGTTACAAGTATTACGGGGTCAAACGCCCCGAAACAGCCGGAATTATAAGGTATCATTACGCGCTGCAGTCTCCCCGCAACGCTGGCTCCACATGGGGCGCGACGGTGCGGGCAGGCGGTGATGCCGTCGCCACTGCCGGACCCCCGTTTTGGGGCACGACCGGCGGGTCGCCAGGGGCTCCGCGGCGATCGCGAAAGCGGCGGCGTCGCAGGCACGCAACACTCGTGATGACTGTCGCAATGATCGTCGCGGCAGCAACGCGGCGAGGATGCGGAATACCGAAGGTGGATTGGACCAAGTCTTGCCTGAAGGGATGGCCGCGATAAGCGGCAGGTTTTCATTGCATTTTCAGGCGTAACAATCAGGTTCCTCCGATTAGGCTACTGCCATCGTCAGGCGTTTTTTTACCTGTCCGGCGCATCTGGCGGCGAACTTTCGCGCAGAGTCTAATCAAAGGTTCCCGTAGGTCCGGCGTGCAGGTCGCGCCGGTTGCGGATCGCCGGTGATCGGAGGCATGCGCCTGCCGCCGCCGGTACCGGGGCACGCCGGCCATGCTGGCGTGGGCCGCAGCGCACCGGGGGAGCCGTGAACCATTACCCTTGCAAACGAATTGATGGCCGGGCCGAACACGGCGCCGGCCGTTTCGCATACCCGCGAACCAACAGAAGACAGGATTCCTGATGTTCGGATTTCTCCGCAGCTATTTCTCCAACGACCTGGCCATCGACCTGGGTACCGCTAACACCCTGATCTATATGCGCGACAAGGGCATCGTCCTGGACGAGCCGTCGGTCGTGGCGATCCGGCAGGAAGGCGGCCCCAGCGCCAAGAAGACCATCACCGCGGTGGGCAAGGAAGCCAAGCAGATGCTGGGCAAGGTGCCGGGCAACATCGAGGCCATCCGCCCGATGAAGGACGGCGTGATCGCGGACTTCACGGTCACCGAGCAGATGCTCAAGCAGTTCATCAAGATGGTCCACGACTCGAAGCTGCTGCGCCCGAGCCCGCGGATCATCATCTGCGTACCCTGCGGGTCGACCCAGGTGGAGCGCCGCGCCATCCGCGAATCGGCGCTGGGCGCCGGCGCCAGCCAGGTGTACCTGATCGAGGAGCCGATGTCGGCCGCGATCGGCGCCGGCCTGCCAGTGTCGGAGCCGTCGGGCTCGATGGTTGTCGATATCGGCGGCGGCACCACGGAGGTGGGCATCATCTCCTTGGGCGGCATGGTCTACAAGGGTTCGGTCCGCGTGGGTGGCGACAAGTTCGACGAAGCCATCGTCAACTACATCCGCCGCAACTACGGCATGCTGATCGGCGAACAGACCGCCGAAGCCATCAAGAAGGAAATCGGCTCCGCCTTCCCGGGCTCCGAAGTCCGTGAAATGGAAGTCAAGGGCCGCAACCTGTCCGAAGGCATCCCGCGCGCCTTCACGGTGTCGTCCAACGAAATCCTGGAAGCCCTGACCGATCCGCTGAACCAGATCGTGTCCGCCGTGAAGATCGCGCTGGAACAGACCCCGCCGGAACTGGGCGCCGACATCGCCGAGCGCGGCATGATGCTGACCGGCGGCGGTGCGCTGCTGCGCGACCTGGACCGCCTGCTGGCCGAGGAAACCGGCCTGCCGGTGCTGGTGGCCGAAGATCCGCTGACCTGCGTGGTGCGCGGCTCGGGCATGGCACTGGAGCGCATGGACAAGCTGGGCAGCATCTTCTCCTACGAGTAATCGAGGCAGGGACATAACGTGGCGACACGCGGCCTGCCGCGCCCAACAACCGGGTCGGCGCGCCGCGCGCGAGTCGGCCAGCCGGCCGGCGCGTGCGTCGTCACCGCGGCCCGGGTCGGGCTGGCGCCCGCTGCGGGTCCTGTTGTGGACCCTGTTGCAGGCGCCGATGCCAGCCCCGCTGCCGTCGCTGCTTCCGTCATCGTCATCGCGGTACGCCGTACTGTTTTTTTCGCCCCCGCTGGTCATGCCCGCCGCGCCCGATTCCCGGTGCGCGCGCCGGCTGGCGGGTCGACTCCGCCTGCGCACGGGTAAATGGATTACTCCCCACCGCCGCTCTTCAAGCAAGGCACTTCAGCCGTCGCACGCCTGGTCATCTTCGTGGCGATCGCGCTCGCGCTGCTGATCGTCGACGCGCGCTTCGATGCCATGCGCATTGCCCGGCAGGTCGCCGCCACGGTGCTGATGCCCGTGGAACGCGTGGTGCTTGTGCCGCGCGATGCCCTGCGGAGCGTTTTCGACTATGCACAGTCCTCGGTGACGCTGGCCACGGAAAACCGTGATCTGCGCCGCAATGCCGTCGAGCAGGCCAACGCCGCCGTACGCCAGTCCCAGCTGGAAGCGGAGAACAACCAGCTGCGCAAGCTGCTGAACCTGACGCAGCAGTCGGCCACGCCGGTCACGGCGGCCGAGATCCTCTACGACGCCCGCGATCCTTACAGCCAGCGCATCGTGATCGATCGCGGCAGCACCCAGGGCTTGCGCGCCGGCTACCCGGTCATCGACGAACGCGGTGTGATCGGCCAGATCACGCGCGTATCGCCGTTCCAGTCCGAAGTGACGCTGCTGACCGACAAGGATCAGGCGATCCCGGTGCAGGTGGTCCGCAACGGCCTGCGCAGCGTGGCCTTTGGCGGCTCGCGCGCCGGCCAGCTGGACCTGCGTTTCATGGCGGCATCGGCTGACCTGCAGCAGGGTGACCTGCTGGTGACGTCCGGGCTCGACGGCACGTATCCCCCGGGCCTGCCGGTGGCCAAGATCGTCCACATCGAGCGCAAGGCCGATACGGCGTTCTCGCGCGTGTACTGCGAGCCGGTGGCCGGCGTGCGTTCGCATCGGCAACTGCTGGTGGTGCGCTACGAGTCCGGCCTGGCGCCGCGGCCGGCGGAAGAGGAAAAGCCGCAGAAGGCCGAGCGGGGGGCGCGTTCCGCCGCCGCGCGTGCCGGGGCGGACCAGAAATCCGCCGACAAGGCGGCTGCTGACAAGTCTGCCGAGAAATCCGCCACGGAGCCCGCAAGGTGACCAACCCCCAATACCTGCTGCGTCCGGTCAATCCCGCGTTCATCGCACTGAGCTTCATCCTGGCGTTCCTGTTCAACCTGATGCCCTGGGGTTCCACGCTGTGGATTCCGGACATGGTGGCGCTGGTGCTGGTGTTCTGGAACATCCACCAGCCGCGCAAGGTGGGCATGGGTGTGGCGTTTGCGCTCGGCCTGCTGATGGATGTGCACGATGCCCGGCTGCTGGGCGAGCACGCCATGGCCTATACGCTGCTGGCCTACTTCGCGATCACGATCCATCGTCGCGTGCTGTGGTTCTCGGTCTACGCGCAGGCGCTGCATGTGCTGCCGCTGCTGTTCGTTGCGCACGCGGTGCCGGTGATGATCCGCCTGGCGATGGGCGCGCCGCTGCCCGGCTGGCCGCTGCTGCTGGCGCCCGGCATCGAGGCGCTGCTGTGGCCGCTGGCCACGAGCCTGCTGCTGGCGCCGCAACGCCGGTCGCACGACGTGGACGAAACACGTCCTATCTAACCCCTCCGGGAAACCGCCCACGCCGCCCGCAGTACCTCCATGACCGAAATCCGCAACGTCGAACTGGAAATCGGCCGCTTCCGCATCCGCGTGGCGGCTGCCGCCCTGTTTACGGTGATCTGCTTCGGGCTGCTGTTCACCCGCTTCCTGTGGCTGCAGTGGTACAAGCATGACCAGTACTCGGCCAAGGCCGAGGACAACCGCATCTCCGTGGCGCCGATCGAGCCCAACCGCGGCATCATCATGGACCGCAACGGGGTGATCCTGGCGCGAAACTATTCCGCGTACACGCTGGAAATCACACCGTCCAAGCTGACTGACACGCTCGACAACACCATCGAGGCCCTGTCCTCGCTGGTCGACATCCAGCCACGCGACCGCCGCCGCTTCAAGCGCCTGCTCGAGGAATCGCGCAGCTTCGAGAGCCTGCCGATCCGCAGCCAGCTGACCGATGAGGAAGTGGCCAAGTTCTCCGCGCAGCGCTTCCGCTTCCCGGGCGTCGACGTGCGCGCGCGCCTGTTCCGCCAGTATCCGCTCGGCGAGTCCGCAAGCCACGTGGTCGGCTACCTCGGGCGCATCTCCCAGCGCGACCAGGAGCGCATTGAAGCGATCGACGAGGCCAACGACGCCGAAGGCGCCAAGTACGACCCGCGCAAGGACGCGGATAACTACAAGGGCACCAACTACATCGGCAAGATCGGCCTGGAACAGAGCTACGAGACCGAGTTGCACGGCCTGACCGGCTTCGAGGAAGTGGAAGTGAGCGCGGGTGGACGCCCGATCCGCACGCTGTCCACCTCGCCCGCCACGCCGGGCAACAACCTGATCCTGTCGCTGGATATCCGCCTGCAACAACTGGCCGAGGAGCTCTTTGGCGACCGCCGGGGCGCGCTGGTGGCCATCGAGCCGGAAACGGGCGACATCCTGGCCTTCGTCTCCAAGCCGACGTTCGACCCGAACCTGTTCGTGGAAGGCATCGACTCCAAGACCTGGGACGAGCTGAACGGCTCGCCGGACAAGCCACTGCTGAACCGCCCGCTGCGCGGCACCTATCCGCCGGGCTCCACGTACAAGCCGTTTATGGCGCTGGCCGCACTGACCACGGGCAAGCGCACCGCCGCCTGGGGGATGCACGATCCGGGCTTCTTCACGCTGGGCAACCACACGTTCCGCGACGACAAGCCGGGCGGACACGGCTGGGTGGATATGCAGGCATCGATCGTCCAGTCCTGCGATACCTACTACTACGCGCTGGCCCGCGACATGGGCGTCAACGCGATCCACGACTTCATGAAGCCGCTGGGCTTCGGCCAGGTCACCGGCATCGACATCGAGGGCGAAAGCCGCGGCATCCTGCCGTCGACCGAATGGAAGCGCAAGGCATACCGCAAGCCCGAGCAGCAGAAGTGGTATGACGGCGAGACGATTTCGCTGGGCATCGGGCAGGGCTACAACAGCTTCACGATCCTGCAACTGGCCAACGCGGTGTCGATCATCGTCAACAATGGCTCGGCGATGAAGCCTCACCTGGTCAAGGCCGTCGAGGATGCGGTCTCGCGCCAGCGCACGCTGACGGTGCCCAAGGAAAGCTACCGTATCCCGCTCAAGCAGGCGGACATCGACGTGATCAAGCGCGCCATGGTCGCCGTGACCCATTCCGGCACCGCCGCGCGTGTCTTTGCGGGCGCCGCCTACGAATCCGCCGGCAAGACCGGTACCGCCCAGACCTATACGCTGGGCAAGAACGAGAAGTACAACCACCACGCCATCGACGAACGCAAGCGCGACCATTCGCTCTATACGGCATTTGCCCCGGCGGACAATCCCAAGATCGCGCTGGCGCTGATCGTGGAGAACGCCGGCTTCGGCGCCGCCGTGGCCGCGCCGATCGCGCGCAAGGTGATGGATTACTACCTGCTGGGCAAGTGGCCCGAGGAACTGCAGGCCAGCGCGCCGCCCCCGTCGGAGCGCGAGCGTGCCGGCGGCAAGCCGCCCGTGGATACCCCGAGCGTGTTCACGACCGGCCAGACCGCCAACGCGGCCACCGCCACGGTGATGCAGACGGCCCCCGTGGCTGGCGCGTCCGCGGCAGGGGCCAGCGCACCGGCTGCCATCGCGGCGGCAGCATCGGGCGCGCCGGGCGCACCCGCCAGCGCTACCACCGCCGCACGGTCGGCCTCCGAATCGATCGCCAACCGCCTCGACCCGGCGGCCATCGCGCCCGCTTCCGCCGTGGCCACGCTCGACGAGCGTATGCTGCAGGCGCTGGGTCACAGCAAGCCGCCGGCCTCGGCGCCGCCGCCCGCGCCGCGCGTCAGTCCGGCATCGGCCCCCGCGCCGGCCAAGCCGCGTGCGAAACCCGTCAATGTGGCGGGTGCCGGTGTGCCCCGCAACACTGCTTCCGAATAAAGGAGACGAGCGCCATGGATAAACGCCGCGTCGCGTCCGTCATCCGGACCGCCATTACCGGCTTTGACAAGCCACTCGCCCTGATCGTCTTCCTGCTGTTTGCCACTGGCATCGTCGCGCTGTACTCGGCCGCCATCGACATGCCCGGCCGCGTGGAAGACCAGTTGCGCAACATCCTGCTGTCGTACGTGGTGATGCTAGTGATCGCTTACATGCCCACGCAGCTGCTGATGCGCGTTGCCGTGCCGCTCTATACGGTGGGCGTGGCGCTGCTGATCGCAGTGGCCATGTTCGGCCTGATCCGCAAGGGCGCGCGGCGATGGCTCAACGTGGGCATGGTGATCCAGCCGTCGGAAATCATGAAGATTTCCATGCCGCTGATGCTGGCGTGGTACTTCCAGAAGCGCGAGGGCGTGATCCGATGGTTCGACTTCGTCGTCGCGCTCATCTTGCTGGGCGTCCCCGTCGGCCTGATCGCCAAGCAGCCCGACCTGGGTACGGCGCTGCTGGTGGCGGCCGCCGGGATCTACGTGATCTACTTCGCCGGCCTGTCCTGGAGGATTATCCTGCCCATCCTGGGCATCGGCGTCGTGGCCGTTACCCTGGTGGTCACCTACCAAAACCAGATCTGCGCGCCCGGCGTGAACTGGCCGATCCTGCACGATTACCAGCAGCACCGTATCTGCACGCTGCTGGACCCGACCACCGATCCACTTGGCAAGGGCTTCCACACGATCCAGTCGATCATCGCGATCGGGTCGGGCGGCGTCACCGGCAAGGGTTGGCTCAAGGGCACGCAGACTCACCTGGAGTTCATCCCGGAGAAGCACACCGACTTCATCTTCGCGGTGTTTTCCGAGGAGTTTGGCCTGATCGGCAATGCGGTGCTGCTGGTGCTGTACCTCATGCTGATCTTCCGGGGGCTTTATATTGCCGCCAATGCGCCGACATTGTTCTCGCGCCTGCTGGCGGGGGCCATCACGCTGATCTTCTTCACCTACGCCTTCGTCAACATGGGCATGGTGAGCGGCATTCTGCCGGTGGTGGGCGTGCCGCTGCCACTGCTGAGCTATGGGGGCACGGCGCTGGTGACGCTGGGCATGGGGATCGGCATCCTGATGAGCATCTCTCGTCAGAAGCGGCTGATCCAGACCTGACGTGGCGCACGGCCAACTTGCCGTGCCAGCCGCGGAGCCCTTTGCTACACTGCCACCCGAAATTTCCTCTCGGTAGAAGCTCATGAATGCTCAAGACGTCGCCGCCTATCTGCAAGGCAACCCGCAGTTCTTTGAGGACCACGCCGAGTTGCTGGCGACGGTGCAGCTGACCAGCCCGCACAGCCATCGCGCCGTGTCGCTGCAGGAGCGCCAGATGGAAATCCTGCGCGAGAAGAACAAGGGCCTGGAGCTGAAGCTGGCCGACCTCGTCCGCCACGGCCACGACAATGACCGCACCCAGCAGCGCCTGCACGCTTGGCAACTGCGCCTGCTGGCCGAGGTGGATTCTCACGCGCTGCCCTATGCGGTGCAGGACGGCCTGCAGCAGGTATTCGACGTGCCCGCCGTGGCGCTGCGCCTGTGGCGCGTGGGGGAAGCCTTCGCGCACATGGAAGTGGCGCAGGGTGCCGGCGATGACCTGCGCCTGTTTGCCGAAGGTCTGCGCGCGCCTTACTGCGGCCCGAACAGCGGTTTCGAGGCCGCCAGCCTGCTGGAGCACGACGATATCGCGTCGCTGGCCATGGTCACGCTGCGCGTGCCGGCGAAATCGGCGGAGGAAGGCCCGGGCGCCGCGTTCGGCCTGCTCGTGCTGGGTTCGCCTGACGCCCGCCGGTTCCATGAAGGCATGGGCACTGCCTACCTGACGCAGATCGGCGAAGTGGCCGGTGCCGCGCTGAACCGCCTGCGCGACTGACGTCATCGCATCATGCGCACCCGCCAGCCATTGGTGGATACCGCGGCGGACCCGGAGCCAGCCCCGGATCCTGCGCCCAAGGCGGCCCCCGATCCGCTGGTGGTGCACTATCTCGACTGGCTGGCCACGGGCCGCAAGCTGGCCGAACACACCCTGACCAGCTACGGTCACGATCTCTCAGCCCTGCAGTCCCACGCCACGCGCCATGCGCCGGGGGTGGCGCTGCTGGCGCTTGAAACCCATCACATCCGATCCTTCGCCGCGCGCATGCATGGCGGCGGCCTGTCCGCCCGCACCATCGCGCGCACGCTGTCCGCGTGGCGCGGCTTCTACCTCTGGGCGGCGCGCCATGGCCACGGCGTCCAGTCCAATCCGGTCGATGGCGTCCGGGCGCCCAAGCGCGGCCAGCCGTTGCCGAAGGCGCTGTCGGTGGAGCATGCGGTGGCCCTGGTGGCGCACCGCCAGGGCGACAGCCCCGAGGCGCTGCGGGACCAGGCGGTCTACGAGCTGTTCTATTCCAGTGGGCTGCGGCTATCGGAACTGGTGCAACTGGACGTCCGCTACACCGAGGATGGCGATTATCGTTCGGCCGGCTGGCTGGACTTGTCCGGCGCCGAGGTCACGGTAATCGGCAAGGGATCGCGCCGGCGTACCGTGCCCGTCGGCAGCAAGGCGATGGAGGCGCTGCGCGCCTGGCTCAAGGTCCGCGACGCCATGCTGGTGCCCGGCCGGGAGCCCGGGGATGCCAACGCGCTGTTCCTGGGCGCGCGCGGCAAGCGGCTATCCGGGCGGACGGTGCAGACCCGCATCAAGCAGCAGGCGCTGGCGGCCGGCGTGCCGACGGACGTACATCCACACATGTTGCGGCATTCGTTCGCGACCCACGTGCTGCAGTCGTCCGGAGACCTGCGCGCGGTGCAGGAAATGCTCGGTCACGCGAGTATCGCGACCACGCAGGTCTACACCGCGCTGGATTTCCAGCATCTGGCGAAGGTCTACGACAAGGCCCACCCGCGCGCAGGCCGCGCCAGGCCGGCCGCGAAGCCGGATAAGTCTAGCGACGAAGACGAGAGCTAGTTCGCCCACTGGGACAGGATGTTCCGGAAGCGTTCCATCTCGGGCAGCAGCCAATGGCGGAACGCCTGCACCTTGGTCGTCTCCAGGTTGGCCGGCGCGCAGACGAAATGGAGCAGCCACGGACACGGGATGCTGACGTTGAACAGCCGCACCACACGCCCGGACAGCAGATCGTTGTAGGCCAGCGAGGGCCGTATCAGCGCCACGCCTTGGCCTTCGGCCGCTGCCTGCAGCAGCAGCGAGGAATCCTGCAGCAGCAGCCCCGTGCGCGGCTCCGGCCAGTCCAGCCCGGCGGCCTCGAACCACGGTTTCCACGGATCGCCTTCGCCGCGCAGCAGCGGCATGCCCGCCATGTGCGCCGGCTGTTCCGGCAGGCGTCCGCCGTTGAAGTCGGGGCTGCAGACCGGGAAGAACACATCGTCCAGCAGACGCTCCACATACAGGCCCGGATAGTCGCCACTGCCCATGCGCAGCGCCACGTCCACTTCCTCGTTGGCAAAGTCGACCAGCGAGTTCGATGACAGCAGTTCCACATCCAGTTCCGGATGCCGTTCGATAAAGCTGCCGATGCGCGGCGTGAGCCAGCGCGCGGCAAACGACGGCATGGTGCTGATGGTCAGGCGCTTGTCGCGGTTGCCGGCCTGCAGCACGCGCGTGGCATCGGCAATCTGCAGCAGGGCGTCGCGTACCCGCTCCGCATACACCCGGCCGTTGGTGGTCAGGATGACGCGCTTGCCGCGGCGTTCGAACAACGGCTGGCCCAGTTCTTCTTCCAGTGCGCGGATCTGATGGCTCACGGCGCCGTGCGTGACGAACAACTCGGCCGCCGCCCGCGAAAAGCTCTCGTAGCGCGCCGCGGCTTCGAACGCGCGCAGCGCGGAGAGCGCCGGCAGGCGCGGGAATTCCCGTTTCCAGCTACGGGGATCGTCGGGGTTCCAGCTCCCGCTCCAGACCATGATGACCTCGCTCTATGTGAGATTCACTAACAAGACTCAAGAATATATATCGTTTTGAGAGAGCAAGGGTAATCACTAGAATTCAATGCACCGGACCCCTGACAAGCGCCCCCAAACTGTCTTGGTCCAATAACCAAGCCAGTTCCGGCGGCGCTGACGATACAGCGGCAACCGGCATACGGAGAAGCCATCATGAAAGCATTGCTCACAACGACAGTCTTCACCCTGAATCCCGGCGAAGTGACCGCCCTGTCTCTTCATGCGGCACAGCGTCTGTTTGTGGAAGACGCCCACGGCATGGATGTATGGGTCACCCGCGAGAACGATTCGGAGGATTACTGGCTGCGTTGTGGCAGCAGCCTGTTGCTCCGGCGTGGCGATGAGATCGTTCTTAGCGTAGACCCGCGCGCCGCTGGCGCGGTACGGCTGGCCCTGATTGCCGAAGCCCGCCGCCCGGCGCTGAGCCTGGCCGATGTGCCGCACCTCGTGTATCGCGCCGTGAGGCGTTTGGTTCGAGGCACGGAATGGACCCCGGGGAAAGATCAGGTCACGGCATCCTGAGCCGGGTTGTCCGCATCTGCGGCTGGTCTGGCCGCCGGATGCCGGCAAGACGCCTCAGGTGAAGGATCGCCGGGAGGCCCCGCCATGACCGGGGGCTCCAGACGAGAAGGGGGCCGGCGCATGCCGGCCCTTTTCGTTACACTCTCGGGCATGCATCCGATCCAAGTCATCGAACGGGGCGAAGAGCCTTACCAGCCCTGTTTCGACGCGATGCGGGACTTTACCGCTGCCCGCACGCCCCAGACGCCCGACCAGATCTGGCTGGTCGAGCACCCGCCGGTGTACACGCTCGGCCAGGCCGGCGATCCCGCGCACCTGCTGTGCCCCGACGACGCGATTCCCGTCGTGCAGATTGATCGTGGCGGGCAGATCACTTATCACGGCCCGGGCCAGGTGGTGGCCTATCTGCTGCTGGATCTGCGCCGCCGCCACCTGATGGTGCGCGAGCTGGTCACCGATATCGAGCAGGCGGTACTGGACACGCTCGCGGCGTATAATCTCGCAGCCGAACGCAAGCCCGGCGCCCCCGGCATCTATTTGTCCGATGGGCCGCACCAGGGTGCCAAGATCGCAGCGCTCGGCCTCAAGATCCGCAACGGCTGCAGCTATCACGGCGTCAGCCTCAACGTGCAGATGGACCTCTCGCCCTTCCTGCGCATCAATCCCTGCGGCTATGCCGGACTGGAAACCGTCGACATGGCCACCGCAGGCGCCACCTTCACGGCGGCGACCGATGCCAGCGGCGCGACGCTACAGCCCGTGACTGCGGCACAACAACCCGAGATCGCACGGCGCCTGGCGGCGGCTTTGTGCGAGGTGCTGACGGCACGCGAAGCGCGTACCGTGGCCCCCGGGACTGCCGCTGCCGAGGCCGCCTGAACCATGGCACGCCCGGCCCGAATCACAGCCAAACATGCACGCGGCCGCGCGTGCGGAGAATAGTATGAGCGACGCACTGATCGCCACGTCCAGCGAAGCCCCGCAATCCCCTGCTGACTACGACCCGACCCGCAAGCAGAAGTCGGCCGACAAGACCGCACGCATCCCCATCAAGATCGTTCCCGCCGAAAAGCTCAAGAAGCCGGAGTGGATTCGCGTCAAGGCTGCCACCGGCAACTCGCGCTTCTACGAGATCAAGGACATCCTGCGCGCCAACAACCTCGTGACGGTGTGCGAGGAAGCCAGCTGCCCGAATATCGGCGAATGCTTTGGCAAGGGCACGGCCACGTTCATGATCATGGGCGACAAGTGCACGCGCCGCTGCCCGTTCTGCGACGTCGGCCACGGCCGTCCGGACCCGCTGGATGTCAACGAGCCCGGCAACCTGGCGCGCACGATCGCCCAGCTCAAGCTGAACTATGTGGTGATCACCAGCGTGGACCGCGACGACCTGCGCGACGGCGGGGCCCAGCACTATGTGGACTGCATCTCGCAGACCCGCGCGCTGTCGCCGGATACCCGCATCGAGGTGCTGGTGCCGGACTTCCGCGGCCGCCTGGAAAAGGCGCTGGACGTCCTTCAGGTCGCTCCGCCCGATGTGATGAACCACAACATGGAAACGGTGCCGCGCCTGTACAAGCAGGCCCGCCCGGGCGCGGACTACGCGCACTCGCTCAAGCTGCTGCAGGAATTCAAGCGCCGCAACCCGAACGTGCCGACCAAGTCGGGCCTGATGGTCGGCCTGGGCGAGACCGACGAGGAAATCCTCGACGTCATGCGCGACATGCGCGCCCATGACATCGACATGCTGACGATCGGCCAGTACCTGGCGCCGTCGAACCACCATCTGCCGGTGCTGCGTTACGTCCATCCGGACACCTTCAAGATGTTCGAGGAAGAGGCGTACAAGATGGGCTTCACGCACGCCGCCGTGGGCGCGATGGTCCGCAGCTCGTACCACGCCGACGAGCAGGCGCATCAGGCCGGTTTCGCCTGATCGCTGCTGCGCCGCCAGCGCAGTACCCCAACCGGCCGGGTCTCCCCCGGCCGGTTTTGTTTTTCCGGCAGGCATTTCGCTGAATGTCTGGCCGCGACCCTTCGGCGCTCCTTTCAATGAGCGCTTCAAAAGTCACTTATTCCCCTTCATGGCGCGATCTTGTCGCTAACGGTGCGTAAACACCTAGGGTCAACCCCGAGTGCTGGGCGTGCGCATGTTTCGTTATGATGAATTTATCGATAAATCGTCGATGAAATTCGAATCAGTCACTTCGGAGCCATCGACGACCCGCACCTTCGGTCTTGCGGCGCCTACACTGCCTTGACCTGGGTCCGCCCCCATCACACCGGTTGCCGATATGCCCCAATGCACCGTCCATCGTCTGGCCGAGCAGGCGCTGCTCTATAGCGTGGCGCCGCCGGCGTCGCTCGACGTCCAGCGTCGCATCTGGGCCATGGCCGAGCGCGCCGCCGACTGGCGCGGCGTGGTCGACGTCGTGCCAGGGATGAACAACCTCACCGTCGTCTTCGACGAGACCGCCGACGTGGCCGCGCTGGAGCGTAATCTCAAGCTCGCGTGGGCGTCCGGCGAGACGCGCAATGCCACCGGCAAGCTCGTGGAAATCCCCGTGCGCTATGGCGGCGAGTTCGGCCCGGACCTGGCCGACGTGGCCGCGCACACGGGCATGACGCCGCAGGAAGTGGTGCGCCGCCATGCGTCGGGCGAGTATGTCGTCTACTTCCTGGGCTTCCAGCCTGGCTTCGCCTATATGGGCGGCATGGCCCCGGAACTGGCCACGCCGCGCCGGCGGGAACCGCGCCTGGCCGTGCCGGCGGGCGCCGTCGGCATCGGCGGCGAGCAGACCGGCATCTATCCGGCCGTGCTGCCGGGTGGCTGGCAACTGATCGGCCATACCGACGCCCAGCTCTTCGTGGCGGATCGTGATCCGCCGTCACTGTTTGCGCCGGGCGATACCGTGCGCTTCGTCGTCGAGGAGTACCTGGCGTGATTGAAATCATTCGTCCCGGCGCGCAGGCGTCGGTCCAGGATCTGGGACGCGTGGGCTTCCGCCGCTTTGGCGTGGGGCGATCCGGTGCGGCAGACAGCCTGGCGCTCCAGGTGGGCAACCGCCTGCTGGGCAACGAGCGCGGCGCCGCCGCCATCGAATTCACGCTGGGCCGCGCGTCCGTCCGTTTCGATGCCGACATGCGCGTGGCGCTGACCGGCGCCGACTGCGGCGCGAACCTCGACGGCGTGCCGGTCTGGTCGTGGCATGCCTTCGACGTGCACCGCGGCGAGACCCTGACGCTGCCGTCGCCGCGCGGTGGCACCCGCACCTATCTCTGCGTGGCGGGCGGCATCGACGTGCCGATGGTCATGAATTCGCGCAGCACGGACCTGAAATCCGGCTACGGTGGGTTTGAAGGCCGCGTGCTGCGCGAGGGCGACCGCCTGCCCGCCGGCCGTCCAGGTCTCGACGAGGAGCGCGACTGGCTGGGCGTGGCCGGGCCAGGCTGGTCGCTGCCGGCGAACCGCATCGACAACGCCTGGGTGATCCGCATGCTGCCGGGCCCCGAGTACCCCGATTTCGAACCCGACGCGCAGGCCGCGCTGTGGCAGGCCGACTGGACGATCACACCGCAGAGCAATCGCATGGGCCTGCGCCTGCAAGGTCCGGCGCTGGCGCGCCGTGCGGACCGCTCCGGCGACCTGCTGTCGCATGGCGTGGTGCCGGGCGTGATGCAGGTGCCGCCGGCCGGCCAGCCGATCGCGCTGATGAGCGACGCCCAGACCACGGGCGGCTACCCGAAGATCGGTGTCGTGATCGGTGCGGACCTGTGGCGGCTGGCGCAGGTGCCGCTGGGTGCCTCGGTCCGGTTTGCGCAGGTGACGCTGGAGGAAGCGGCCGCCGCGCAGGCGGAGCTGGATCGCTACCTGCGCCAGATCGACCAGGCGCTGCAATGGCAGGGCGACGGCATGAAGATCGCCGCGCGCCGGCGTACCACCACGCGCTTTGTCGCCTGAACCTGTCGCCGGAATGCACGTCACGCCATCCGCACCATCCACGAATTCCCCGCGCTTCCAGGAATCCCACCACCCCCACACGCCCGGCTCGCGCCAGACGCGGCCCGCACAAGGAGAACGCAAATGCAAATCGACCTGAACGCTGACCTGGGTGAAGGCTGCGGCAACGACGAGGCGCTGCTCGCGCTGATCAGCTCCGCCAACGTGGCGTGCGGCTGGCACGCCGGCGATGCCGCCACGATGCTGCAGACCGTGAAATGGGCGCTGGCCAACAAGGTGGCGATCGGCGCGCACCCGAGCTTTCCGGATCGCGAAAACTTCGGCCGCACCGAGATGCAACGCGATCCCGAGGCCGTCTACGCCGACGTGCTGTACCAGATTGGCGCGCTGGACGCGATGGTGCGTGCGCAGGGCGGCGAGCTGGCTCACGTGAAGCCGCATGGCGCGCTCTACAACATGGCCGTGCGCGACGACAAGCTCTGCGAAGCCATCGTGCGCGCCGTGCGTGACTACGATTCCGATCTCGTTTTCTTCGGTCTGGCCAGCAGCCAGATGATCACCATTGCGCGCGAGGCGGGCCTGCGCGTGAAGGAAGAAGTGTTCGCCGACCGTGGCTACAACCCCGACGGCACGCTGGTGAAGCGCGGCACGCCCGGCGCGCTGCACGACGACGAGGAAGTGGCCCTGAACCAGACGCTGACCATGGTGCGCGAGCAACGCGTGCGCGCCATCGACGGCACCTGGGTACCGATTCGCGCCGAAACCGTGTGCCTGCATGGCGACGGCGCCCACGCGCTTGCCTTTGCGCGCCGCATCCGGGAACGGCTCGGCGCGGAGGGCATCGCCATCCGGGCCGGCGACTGACGGGACGACCCCCGGCTGCGCTGGTTTTGCTCCATCACACTTATTGGTGTTTCCTATGGAATCGGCTGTCAATCTTTGGCCCCTGCTCGGGGTCGGCGTCATCATCATTGGCTTTGTCCTGCGGTTCAATCCCATGCTGGTGGTGGCGCTCGCCGCCATCGCCACGGGGCTGGCCGCGTCCATGCCGCTGACGCAGATCTTCACCGCGATCGGTACCGCCTTCGTCAAGGCGCGCAACCTGCCGCTGATCATCCTGTTGCCGCTGGCCGTGATTGGCCTGCTGGAGCGCCACGGACTGCGCGAGCATGCGCAGGCGTGGATCTCGCGCATTGCATCGGCCACCGTGGGGCGCCTGCTGATCGTCTACCTGGCCGTGCGTGAACTCACCGCCGCGGTGGGCCTGACGAGCCTGGGCGGTCATCCGCAGATGGTGCGTCCGCTGCTGGCCCCGATGGCCGAAGGCGCGGCGGAGAACCGCTTCGGCCACCTGCCGGAGCCGGTGCGCCAGCGCATCCTGGCGTTCTGCGCCGCCACCGACAACGTCGGCCTGTTCTTCGGCGAAGACATCTTCGTGGCGTTCGGCGCCATCGCGCTGATGCACACGTTCCTGCTGTCGTCGAACATCGACGTGGAGCCGTTGCATATCGCCGTGTGGGGCATTCCCACCGCGATCTGCGCGTTCCTGATCCACGCCGTGCGGCTGAGGCGCCTGGACGGCTGGCTCGCACGCGAGCTGGGCGGCAAGACCGCCACGAGTACGCCGGCGGCCGCCGGCGCTGGTGCCAAGGTCGGGGAGTAAGCCATGATCGTATCCATCAACTATCTCTACTGGCTGGCCGGCCTGGTGCTGGCGATTACCGCGCTGATGACGTTCACGGACAAGACGCACCCGCGTCGGCTGTCCACGGGCCTGTTCTGGCTGCTGTACGCCATCATCTTCCTGATCGGCGACAAGATCCCGCCGGCCATCGTCGGCGTTGCCGCCGTGGTCATGGCCCTGATCGCCGGGTTTGGCGGCGTGGGGCACGGCAAGCATGGCACCCTGCCCGAGGCGGAGCGCCGCGCCAGCGCAAAGCGCCTGGGCAACAAGCTGTTCATTCCCGCGCTGCTGATTCCGGCCGTCACCGTGCTGGGCACCGTGCTGTTCAAGGACGTCAAGATCGCCGGCCTGGCGCTGCTGGACCCCAAGAACGTGACCTTCGTGTCGCTGGGCATCGGCTGCCTGATCTCGCTGGCCGTGGTGTGCTGGCTCACGCGTGACACCGCGGTGCAGGGCATGCGCGAATCTCGCCGGCTGATCGAGTCGCTCGGCTGGGCGCTGGTGCTGCCGCAGATGCTGGCCATGCTGGGCCTGGTGTTTGCCGATGCCGGCGTGGGCAAGGCCGTGGCGCACCTGACCACCGCCTACATCAACATGGACTACAAGCTGGTGGCCGTGGCGGTGTACTGCATCGGCATGGCGCTGTTCACGGTGATCATGGGCAACGGCTTTGCCGCGTTCCCGGTGATGACTGGTGGCGTCGGCGTGCCCATCCTGGTGGGCATGTTCCACGGCAATCCGGCGGTGATGGCGGCCATTGGCATGTTCTCGGGCTACTGCGGCACGCTGATGACGCCGATGGCGGCCAACTTCAACATCGTGCCCGCCGCGCTGCTGGAGCTGGAAGACAAGAACGCGGTGATCCGCGCGCAGGTGCCCACCGCCCTGTGCATCCTGGTCGCCAATATCTTCCTGCTGTACTTCCTGATGTAATCCAAAGGGCCCGCCATGCGCACCGTGCTGCTAACCGGCTTCGAGCCGTTCGAGAATGAACCGGTCAATCCGTCGTGGGAGGCGGTACGCGCGCTGGATGGCCAGCAGGTGGGCGACGCCGTGATTGTCGCCCGCCAGCTGCCCTGCGTGTTCGGAGCGGCCATCGATGCGATGGCGGCCTTGCTGGAGACGCTGAAGCCCGCGCTGGTCATCGCCGTCGGGCAGGCCGGCGGCCGGACCGAAATGTCCATCGAGCGGGTCGCGATCAATGTCGACGATGCGCGCATTGCCGACAACGCCGGCGCACAGCCCATCGACACGACGATTGCCGGCGATGGCCCCGCGGCCTATTTCGCCACGTTGCCGATCAAGGCGATCGTGCGCGACCTGCGCGCGGCGGGCGTGCCGGCAATGGTGTCGCAGACGGCGGGCACCTTCGTCTGCAACCACGTCTTCTACGGGCTGATGCACGCGATTGCGCGCCAGGGCCTCGCCGCCACGCGCGGGGGCTTCATTCACATCCCATATCTACCGGAGCAGGCCGCCCGTCATCCGGGCGCGCCGAGCCTGGCGCTGGAAACGCTGGTGACGGGATTGAGGGTAGCCGTGGATACCGCGCTGGCAACGGATACCGACATCCGCGTCCAGGGCGGCCAGCTTCACTAAGACGTACGGCGTGACTTCGGTGGTTTCGATTTCGGCGGCTGGTCCATGGCCGCTGCCACGGCGCGCGCCGTGGCACGCCGGCGCGCACGCCGCTGCAGCCGCCGCCGCAGGCCGGCTTGCTCGAAGCGCCACGCGATATAGCAGAAGGCCATGAACGGCCATAGCCAGCCGAGCCATTGCGCCAGGCTGTTGAAATGGATAAAGCGGCCCATGCGCCAGCCCTGCTCGGAGATCCACGCATAGGGATTGGGCGGCAGCACGTTGGTCAGGGCGACCAGGGCCGCCAGCGCCAGCGTCGCCAGCATCGCCCGCAGCCAGCGCGGCAGGCGCAGCAGCAACACCAGCACCAGCGAACTCGTCAGCAGCGCAAAGCGCCCACCCTCGGACAGCCAGTTGAAGGCGTTGTCATCCGGGAACTGCAGCTCCGCCACCGCCGCCTTGATGATCAGCGCGCCCGTCAGCAGGCCCGCCAGGATGCGCAGCATCGGGGCGGTTCGCCGCATGGCAATCGACGCGAACAATCCCGTGCCAATCCAGCTGCATGCGGTCACCAACGTTTCCAGCAACTGCTGCGCCTGCATGTCGTCCGGACGCAGGCCGATGTCTTCCTGCCAGTCGAGCAGCGACGGCACATAGGTTTGCAGCAGTTCCATCGGCCATGAGTCGGGGTCCGTCAGCCATTCGCGCACGATGCCGCCCATGCCGAACAAGTGCTCCTGCGGAAAGACCTGGGCGAAGGGCCACAGCATTACCAGGATGATCGCAAAGCTGGCGTGGGGTTCGAACCACGCCATGCGCAGCCGCGTGAGCGTGCCGCGATCGATCAGTGCGCTCGTGAACGGTGCCACCATCGCGGCGCCCAGCAGCGCGCCCAGCGCATTGGTGATCAGGTCGATATTGGAGGGAATGCGGCTGGGCAGCCAGGTTTGCAGCGCTTCCATCACCGCCGACAGCAAGGCCCCGGCCACGAGCGCGATCAGCGTGGCGCGCGCACCGGAGACGCGCGGGTGCAGCGACAGCACGACCAGCGCACCGAACGGACAGTAGCCGAGCACGTTGGTCAGCAGGTCGAACTCGGTGATATAGCGCGGCTTTGGCGCGGTCAGGTAGGCAAACGGCGAAATGCCATTGTCGACCCAGCCGGTGAACGGATAGAGGCTTGCGTAGACCACCAGCAGCGTGAAGCAGATCAACCCCACACGCGCCAGCGGCGAGTGGCGGGGCAGCCAGCCATCCAGCTCAGCCTGGCGCGGGTGCAGCGGCGGGCTGGGCGGTTGGGGAGGTGGGGGTGCGGCCAGGGCCATGACGGCAGTGTCTCTTACAACAAGGAATCCTTGCTCACGCGCTTATTCACGCGCTTGCTCACGTGCAGACGTCGGCGAGGTCGGCGACGACGCGGATGTGGATGCAGGCTTCGGCGCGGGTGGGCGCGTCGCTGGCGGCGCCACGTTCCGGCCCGGCGGCGCCGCATCCGGCGATTGCGCCGGCCCGCTGGCGGCCGCGGCGTCCAGTGGCAACGTGGCGGTCCAGTCGAGGATCGCCGCGATCACGGCGTCGCTGCCGGCCGACAGCGCGCGCACGCCGCCCGCGCCGTCGGCGCTGGTGGCTGGCTGCTCGGCGACAAACGTCTTCTGGCCGATCAATCCCTTGTGATACACGGTCGCGCGCGCGCGGACCACGCCGCGGCTGGCTGTGGGGCTGTCGAACACCTGCTCGAAGGCCAGCACGTCCACCCTGAGCGCCGGCACCGAGGTGTCGCCAGACCAGGTCAGCGCGCCGCGTGACGCGACGGCCTCGCGCAGCCGGTCATCGAACAGCCGGGTCGGCGTATCCACCCATCGCTGCGTGGCGTAGGCCTGCAGCCGCTGGGCTTGCGTGTATTGCAAACGGTAGTAGATCCCGTGGCCATCCATCCAGATCGGGCCTTCGGTCTGCGCGACGCGCAGCTTCGGCAAGGGCGCCGGCGACTGCGACGGCGTGGCGGCCAGCGGACCCAGGTCGTACGTCAGTGTCGGCGGCGGGGACGACAGCGCGCTGCAGCCGGCCAGCCCGACCAGCGCCACCGTCAGCGTCAGGTAGGTGGCGAAGCGCGCAGCGGGCCTTGCGAGGGCGGGAGCAGACGTCATGGCGATGTCTCGGTCAATGGAGGAGCGCCGTGTCACGGCGTGCGGAATCCCGGCTCGCCCGGACCCGGCGCAGGCGAGGGGCCACCAAACAGCACGCTGCTCGGGCGATCGTTGAACTGGCCGGCGGCCCGGTCGATGCTGCGCGCCGTCTGGCGGGCATCGCGCGCCAGGCCGTTCAGTTGCGGCAGTGTTTCCTGGTTGACGATGCCGGCGGTGGATTGCACCGAATCCGCCGCGCCCTGCAGGTTCTCGCCGACGCGGTCCACGGTACGCATCACGGTGCCATTGGGGTTCGCCACCTCATCGGTCAGGCGGCGCGTGGAGGCCAGCGTGGCATTGAGGTTCTCCACGGCCTGCGGCAGCCTGGCGGCGGCAGGCTGCAGCGATGCCGACAGCCGCGAGTAGTCCTCGGCCGTCTTGTGCACGGCGCGGATCGCGCCCATCAGCGCGTCGCGGTTGATGGTCTGGAACATCTCGTTGAGCGATGCCATCAGCGTCTCGGTCTGCGTCAGCAGCGAATCCCCGCGCTTTTCCAGTTCCTCGAAGAAGCCCGGGCGCATGACGATGCGCGCCGGTGTGCGCGCCGTGGTGGGCAGCCGTGGCGAGCTCTGGGCAGCGCCTTCCTCGCGCGCGGTGTCGTCCAACTGCACATAGGCAATGCCGGTCACGCCCTGGAAGCCCAGCGTGGCGTAGGTGGTGCGCGTGATCGGGGTGTCCTGGTTCACGCTGATGCGCACGATGATCTGGCCCGGCACCTGCGGGTCGAACTTGATCGACAGCACCTTGCCCACATCGAGCCCGCGATACTTCACATCGGCCTGCGGCCCCAGCCCGTTCACCGTGGACCGCGTGATGAGGTCGTACGGCACGCGCACGGCGTGGTCGCTGCTGAACCAGAACAGCGCAAACAGCACCAGGATGGCCAGGCCGATGGTGAACACGCCGGCCAGGAAGGCGTTTGACTTGTTTTCCATCAGGATTCTCCGGAGGGCAGGCGCGCCGCGTCGCCAGTGGGGGCGGGCAATGCCTGCATCGCGCGCTGGGCACGGTCGCCCAGGAAATATTCGCGAATGAACGGATGATCGATCTTCACCAGTTCGGGGATCGGGGCGGCGGCCAGCACCTTGTGGTCGGCCAGCACGGCCACGCGGTCGGACAGCGCCACCAGCGTGTCCAGGTCGTGCGTGATCATCACCACGGTCAGGCCGAGCTCGCGGCGCAACTCACGGATCAGCGCGACGTAGTCGTCGGACGCCATCGGGTCCAGGCCGGCCGTGGGTTCGTCGAGGAAGACCAGTTCCGGTTCCAGTGCCAGCGCGCGCGCCAGCGCCACCCGCTTGATCATGCCACCGGACAGGTCGGAGGGCTTCTTGTCCGCGTCCTTCGCCGAGAGGCCCACGAGCTGCAGCTTGAGCAGCGACGCCTGGCAGATCAGGTTGTCGGGCAGTGCGCGAAGCTCCCGCATCGGCAGCGCGATGTTGTCGATCACGGAAAGCGCCGAGAACAGCGCGCCGCGCTGGAACTGCAGCCCCCAGCGATTGCGCAGCGCCTGCAACTGGGCCGGGCGCAGCGTCGAGGGGCTTTCGCCGAAGACCTTGATCGACCCGGATGTCGGGCGCTCCAGCCCCACGATCTGGCGCAGCAGCACGGTCTTGCCGGTGCCCGACCCGCCGACGATCGACAGGACTTCGCCGCGGCAGACGTCCAGGTTCAGGCCGTCATGCACGAGGTTGTCGCCATAGCGCTTGACCAGGTTGCGGACCTCGATGATGGTCTCGCCGCAGGCCGGTGTCGTAGGCATGGGCGCGTTCATATTCCCACTTCCTTGAACAGGATGGCGAAGATCGCATCGGCCAGGATCACCACGGTGATCGATGTCACGACCGATGCCGTCGTGCCTTCGCCGAGGCTCTGCGTGTTGGGCTTGATGCGCAGGCCGAAGTGGCACGCGGTCAGCGCGATCAGCATGCCGAACGCCACGCCCTTGCCCAGGCCGAGCCACAGGTTGGCCACCGGCACCGCATCGGGCAATTGACGCAGGAAAAACGAGAAGCTGATGCCGAGTTGCAGCCGCGCGGCCGTCATGCCGCCAAGAATTGCCATCAGGTCGGTCCATGCCACCAGGAGCGGCATCGACACCGCCAGCGCGATCACGCGCGGCATGATCAGGCGGAAGCCGTGCGAGATGCCCATCACGCGCATCGCGTCGAGTTCCTCGGTCACGCGCATCACGCCGATCTGCGCGGTGATGGCGGACCCGGAGCGGCCGGCCACCAGGATCGCGGCCAGCACGGGGCCCAGCTCGCGGATCACGGCCATGCCGAGGATATTGACGATGAACGTGCTGGCGCCGTAGCTCCGCAACTGGTTGGCGGACAGATAGGACAGCACGATGCCGATCAGGAAGCCGACCAGCGCGGTGATCCCCAGTGCCTTGTAGCCGACGTTGTAGACATGCGCGGAGATCTCGCGCCATGGCCCACGGTGCGGGGCGCGCAGGAAGCGCAGCAGGTCGAAGCTCAGCTGGCCGAGCATCGTGACGCCAATCGCCAGCTGGGTGAGCATCGACAACAGGCTCGCGCCGAGGATCGTGACCGGGTTGAAGCGGTCCACGATCTTCTTCTTCCAGCCCTCGGTGCGCAGGTTGGCGATGCGGTCGAACACGCGTCGCTGGCCTTCGTTGATGGCGACGCGCTCCGGCATCTTGCCGTTCCAGGCCTGCCAGATCAGTTGCGCGCCGATATGGTCCAGGCGGGTGACGTCGGACAGTGACCATTCCGCGTGCTGCGGGGCCTCGGTCAGCGCATGCAGCTGCGCGCGCAGCCCGCGGGCCTCGTGGCAGCCGGCAAGCGCGAGCGCCGTCCAGTCCCCCTGCAGTTGTACGCTGAAGGCTCCGTCCTGGCGCGAAATCTCGATGGCGGGCGTCGGCTGGCGATCCAAATGAAGATGGGGCGATGTGATGGGGGAGTCTCGATTCTATGCTACCGGCCGTGACGTGGCGACCGGATGTCTGCTCACATCGCCACGGACGCTTGTCCCGCAAGGGCTGGCGGGCAATCGCGGGCGGCGCGGATACAATCTCGGCTAACCACGGTCCGTGCCGGATCGTGCGCGGCACGCCTCACCTGTGACGGCCTGCCGGTGCGCGAGGTTTCCCGGCCAGCCCGATTTTTCACACGCCGATCCACTTTTCGTGCCCCCGCATGCCCGCTGTTCCTGACCGCCCCGTTTCCGCCATGGCCGATGACGCCGCCGCGTTGCCGTCCTGGCGCATCGATGCCCATGGCCTGCGCACCGCGCTGGCCACCGGACCGGCGCGCGACTGGATGGTGGAGGTGATTGAGGAGACAGGTTCCACCAACGCCGACCTGACGCAGGCCTGCCGCACGGCCGACTGGTCGGAACAGGCGCGCGTGCGCGTGGCCTATCGCCAGACAGCGGGTCGCGGACGGCAGGGCCGGCCCTGGCAAGGGCAGGCGGGGCTGACGTTCTCGGTGGCCATGCCGCTGGCACTGGCGCCCGCGCAATTGAGCGGGCTCTCACTGGCCGTCGGACTGGCGCTGGCGGAGGCGCTGGAAGACTGCGACGCGGCGCTCGGGGCCCGCGTGGGCCTGAAGTGGCCAAATGACTTGCAGATCGATGGCCGCAAGCTGGCCGGCATCCTGATCGAATCGGTCCCGGCCGGGCCACGGCGCGTCTGGGCCGTGATCGGCATCGGCCTGAACCTGGTGCGCGATGCGCGCATGGAGGCCGCGCTGGGCCGCGAACTGGCGGGCGTGGCGGAGGCGCTGCCGAGCTTCCTCCCGTCGCGCGACCCCACGCGCATCCTGGGCGCGGTGGCAAACCGGCTGGCCGCGATGCGGCTGGCGTTCCTAGAGACGGGCTTCGCGCCGATGGCCCCGCGATGGTCCGCGCGCGACGCCTTCCGCGACGAACCCGTGCGATTGCTGCACGACGGCACGCTGCTGGCCGAAGGGCTGGCGCGCGGCGTGGATGGTGACGGTCATCTGCTGCTGGAAACGGCGGATGGATTGCAACGCATCGCCAGCGGCGAAGTTTCGCTGCGCGGAGCCGCGGCATGAGCGCCCGTCTGCTAATCGATATTGGCAACACGCGCCTCAAGTGGGCGTGGTGCCTGGCGGACGCCGGCGCGCTGCCGGCAACCGGCGTGCTGCCCACACCCTGGCAGCACGCGGGAGCCGCCGCCCACGCAGCGCCTGCGGAACTGGCGACGCTGGTCGGTACGTGGCATGGCCTGGCCAACGGCGAGACTCCCGCCGTATGGATCGCCAATGTGGCGGGCGCGGCGATTGCCACGGAGGTCGAGGCCACGCTGGCCAGTGCCTTCGGCACGCTGCCCCCGCTGCAATGGGTACGCACGACGGCGGCCTACGGCGACCTGAAGAACGGCTATCGCGAGCCCGCGCAACTGGGCGTGGATCGCTGGGTCGGCAGCATCGGCGCGCATCGCTGGCTGCCCGGCGAGACGTTGCTGATCGTCACGGCCGGCACCGCGACCACGCTGGATATCGTCACGGCGGGCCCGGACGGCGCCCGCTTCGAAGGCGGCCTGATCCTGCCCGGCCTGGCCCTGATGCTGGGCACGCTGGCGCGCAACACGGCGCAATTGCCGGAACTGGACGTGCTCGACACCGGTGCCGGGGCCGCGCGCGCGGTGCGAGCGTTGGGCGCAGACAACACACACGATGCCATCGCCGCCGGCTGCCTGGCCGCGCAGGCCGGTGCCGTCGAGCGTTCCTGGCGTGCGCTGGGGGAACGCGGGCCCGTCCGTTGCCTGCTTTCGGGCGGCGCGCGTCATGCGTTGGCCGGAGCACTCGCGATGCCGGTCGAGATGCACGATAATCTCGTGCTGCTTGGACTGCACGCGATGGCAACGCACGCGTGAGCACGTCCGTCGCATTCCAGACTCCGCATCCCCAAACCGATTGCTTCCATGCCCCAGAGACGCCTGACCGTCCTGCTGCTGATCCTGCTGCTGCTCAATGCGATGCTGCTGGCCGCCGTGCTGGGCGCATTCGGCCTGGAGCCGCTGGCCGGATGGCTGGAAAGCCCGCGCGAGCCGCAGCGCGTGGACCAGCAGGTCCGCCGCGAACGCATGCAGTTGCAGCCGCCGGCGGGCAGCGAGGCCGCGGCGCCGGACGTACCGCGAACTCCGGGCATGCCGAACCTCCCGGGCACCCCAGGCGGAACAGCCGGTGCGCCGCGCGGCGCGCTGCCGGGCCACGTGACGCTGGCTGCCGCCCTGACACCCGAGGATGACCGATGCGTGGAAATGGGCGGGTTCTCGATGCAGACCGTGCAGCGCGCGAAGGAAGACCTCGCCGCGATCGCTGCGGGGAGCCAGATGCCGGTGGAGCAGTTCGAGCGCACCGAGCAGGTCCGCTGGTGGGTCCACCTGCCTGCCCAGCCGACGCGGGAAAACGCCGATCGCAAGCTGGCCGAGCTGCGTCGTCGCAAGGTGACGGATGTGTCGGTGGTCAGCAGCGAGGAGCCCGAGTCCTATACGGTTTCGCTGGGCTTGTTCCGGGAGCGCGAGCGGGCCGACAAATTCCTGGAATCGTTGCGCACGCAGGGCGTACGGACCGCGCTGATTACCGATGCGCCGCGCCCGGTATCGCGTCTGTGGCTGCGCGTGAAGCAAGCCGACGATACCGTGCGGGCGCGTATGGATGAAGTGCGCCAGCGTTATGGCGCGGAAGTGCTGCAGGCCTGCAAGCCGGCGGCAGTGCCGCCGCGCAATCCCGCGGGGACGCAGGCACGCGGCGACAGCAACGCGGCCGCGCGGGCTGCGGGCTGATCGCCGCTACCAGGGACCAGGGGCGCCATCGGCGCGGGGGCTAACGAGCCCGCGCCGCCACCATGTCTAGCGCTGCTGGCGGACCTTGGTCAGCAGCTTGGTGGTCGAGCGGTCGTGCAGGAAGTTGATCGCAAACGCCTGGCCGCCCCAACTGCGGACGAGCCGGGTTTCCTCGAGCGTGTCGATGTCGTAGTCGCCGCCCTTCACATAGATGTCCGGCCGGACCAGCCGGATCAGTTCCACCGGGGTTTGCTCCCGGAACATCGCAACCAGATCCACCGACGCCAGCGCCGCCAGCAGCGCCATGCGGTCGTTCTCGTGATTGAGCGGCCGGTCGTCTCCCTTGCCCAGCATCTTCACCGACGCATCGCTGTTGACGCCCACGACCAGGCTGGCGCCCATGTCGCGCGCCTGCGCCAGATAGGTGGCGTGGCCGCGATGCAGGATGTCGAACACGCCGTTGGTGAACACCAGCGGGCGCGGCAGGGCCGCCACGGCAGCGTGCAGCGCGGCGGCATCGTCGGCGGGAACCAGCTTGGATTCGAAGGCGGGAGCGGTCATGAGTGGCGGAGTGCGAGTGGGGTGCGGCAAGCCGCAAGCTTACCGGATCGGCGCCGATCGGCGTGGATAGGTGTGGGGTCGGCGCGCGGCGGCGTCTGAAATGAAAAACCCCATCGCAGCGATGGGGTCTTCGGGCACAACCAGTGGGAAGGGCGTCAGGCCTGTGCCGGCTGGGCGCCGCCGGCCTGCAGGCTGGCGTTCAGTTCCTTGCGGTAGCGGTTCAGGTCCTGGACCGTATCRAACGTGCGCTCGAACAGCAGCGACATGTTGTGCAGGATCCGTTCGATAACCTTCTTTTCCCAGCCTTCGTCAAAGCGGATCTGCTCGTCGAGCCAGTGCTCGAGCCAGTCCGGGTCCGGCAGGCGCGACTGCACCGTGTCGCGGGGGAA
>NZ_JBFTSP010000032.1:0-56824 GCF_056400065.1 Cupriavidus sp. 01L415
CGGTAGCTGTGGTGGTGCACCCATTGAAATCATCCGCCAGTACATTGAGCAACAGCAAACGCCACACTGACCGCCCCAAAGGACGCCTGCGGCGTCCGCGCTATCCTTCCCCGGCCTGAAGGCCGAGGCTTGCCGCGCACTCTGGTCAGTATCCCGGGGACTAATGCGCGCAGCGCCGATGTATGCCCGGGCGACTCGCGTACCCGACCCAAAGTCCTTTGGACGAAGGCGAGAATTCCTCCAGTACCTTCACCAATAGCCCTGAGCGCAGAAATACCTGCGCATGTGCATCGACGGTGTAGGTTATTCCGACTCCGTCAATCGCAGCGGGCACCGCCAACTCAGAACTATTGAGAACACGGCTGCCCACTGGCACGCGTTGGATCTGCCCGTCCCGAATGAACGACCACTCGGATAGCCGGCGCCACAGCTCCGGTGTTGGTTGCCGCAGACAGGGCAAAGCCCCGCAGGCCCCAGGCCTGCGGGGCTTTTGGCTTGCAGCGTGCCGGCCATCAAGGCGGGCCGCCGCCTGCCTGAATGCAACCCGTCCGAAGGGGTGGGATGCATTGCATTTGCGCCCGGTCAAGTTGAAGCGATGTTCGCCGCGGACCACCTCCGCGTGGCGTGACCCATCGGGAATACTGCCGCGCGGTCCTGGGATGCGAGGCCGGGCCGGAAATCAAGTGCGAATTTCCAAGCAAAGTTGGAGCCGAGGTTGCATCAGGACAGACAACGAGCCATGAGAGTGAATCTGCCGGTCACAGACAAAGAGTACGAACTGCCATCGGGCGAGGTCATCATCACCAGGACCGATGTGCGGGGCAATATCGAATACGCCAATCAAGCGTTCTTCCGCAGCAGCGGCTACGACCGTGCCGAGATCATGGGCCAGCCGCAGAACATCGTCCGTCACCCCGACATGCCGGCGGCCGCGTTTGCCGATATGTGGGCAGCCATCCGTGCCGGCACACCGTGGACCGGCGTGGTGAAGAACCGCCGCAAGGACGGCGGCTTTTACTGGGTGCTGGCCAATGTCACGCCGATCTTCCAGGACGGCAAGCCCTCGGGCTACCTGTCGGTGCGGATCAAGCCCGCCCGGGCACAGATTGCCGCCGCAACCCGCCTTTACGCCGACCTGCAACGCGGGGCGCGCTCCCGCTGGCGTTTGTCTGGCGGCGAGGCTTTCCGCAAGGGCGCCGCGGGTGTCATCCAGCACATGCTGCGGCTGCCCGTGGTGGCGCGCCTGCTGGCGGTCCAGTTCGCGCAGATCGCGTTGATCCTGATGGCGGCTTCGGGTGCGACGCTCTGGTCGGCTCCGCCTGCCGTCACCTGGGCGCTGGCCGGGGCGGCCACGGCAATGTGCGGCGCGGCCGCTTGCTATCTCGTGCTGAACTTGCTCCGGCCGCTGATGGGCCTGAACCGGAGCGCGCTGGCCGTGCTGTCCGGGCAGTTGCAGCACCGGTTTCCCGAGTGCGGGGACGCACAGACGCGTCTGCTTGGCCGCTTCCTGAACCAGATGAATGCGCGCCTGGTGGGCGTGCTGCTGGATACGCGGACGTCGATTGCCGGCGTGTGGCAGTCTTCCGTCGGACTGGCAAGCGGCAATGCCGACCTGTCCGAGCGGACCGAGCAGCAGGCCAGCGCCATCGAAGAAACCACCGCCACGCTCGCGCAGATCACGGAAACCGCCCGGCAGAATGCGAGCGATGCCGAACAGGCCCACCAGGAAGGGCGCCGTACCGCCGAGTCAGCTTGCGCTGCCGCCGGCGGGGTGCGCCGCTCGGCCACGATGATGGAGCAACTGAGCACCCAGTCGCGCAAGATTGCCGAGATCACCTCGGTCATCGACGACATCGCCATCCAGACCAACCTGCTGGCCCTGAACGCCGCGGTGGAGGCGGCGCGCGCCGGCCAGCACGGGCGCGGCTTCGCGGTGGTGGCGGGCGAGGTGCGCACGCTGGCCCAGCGGGCCGCGGCGGCTGCCAGGCAGATCAAGGCGCTGATCGAGAACTCGCTCGAAGTGGTGGAGGCCAGCACCGAGGCTGCGGTCAGTGCCGGCAGCGAAATGGACCGTGTCGAGCAATCCGTCTCAGCGCTGACACGGACGATCTCGGCGATTGCCAATGCCAGCAGGGGGCAGAGCGTTGAGATCGAGCAGACCAGCACGGCAATCGAGCAGATCACGCAGATCACGCAGATGAACGCAGCACTGGTCGAAGAGTCTGCCGCGGCGGCAATGGGGCTGAAGCAGCAGGCCCAGGCGTTGGAAGACGCGGTGAACGTCCTTGCGAGCTAGGCGGCATGGGTTCGGCAGCGCCTGTTGCGGGCTGCCGTGGCCTGAACGGCTGGCTGAAGTACTCCGATCACGTGACAGGCGGGGGCACCCGCCGCGAGGGACGGAGCGCAGGGAATCCGAAGTCTTGTGTGGTGATGTCGCGGCGCGACGGCGTGCGTTTGCGGGGTACGTGCGCCTGAGTTGAGCGCTTTGACGTCAGGAGCCCTGGTGCTCCTCCCGGGGGCATCTCCGGCGGCATGGGGACGAGGATTCGGCGTGACGGGTGGTGCCGGCATCTCTATCGCTGGGCTGGCCTACCGACGCCAGGCAGTAAAAAAACCCGGAGAGCTATCTGGCTTTCCGGGTTTTCCATGCCTCCCCGGGGGAAGCCGGGCGGCTGCTTCCAAAGTGCAACCGCAATCTCGACACCCTAGTCCCCGTTGGCCTCGCCGTCAGGTCGTGTCGCCCACCTCGCGGATCGGGGGCACGGCGCGGCCGCCGCAGTTGCGCGGCAGGTCTCGCAATTCGTTGATGACCGGAAATACCTCGTGATTCCAGTCTGCCCGTACTTGTCGTGGGCCTCTTGCTCGCGCGCGACGATCCAGCGGTCCTCCTTGAAGATGCGTTCTGTGAACCAGACCAGCAGCGGCCATGCCAGGTCCAGTGCAAACGGCATGCCGGGCTTGCGGATTGGAAGCAGGCGGATCGCCGTTCTTCTTGCTGGCGCCAAACACCAGCCCTCGCCCACAGGTTGCTTGCCTTCCGTGCGTGCGAACGTGTAGTCCACTTCCACCCAGTCCACGCCGCGACGGCGGCCCAGCGAGCGCGCGCGCATCTGCCTCCCGGTGTAGGAACTGGTGATGTCCTTCAGGTTCTCGTGCATGAAGGAGTAGTGGCACTTGACATGAACAGGAGCGCCCCACGTGGGCCGAAGCGAATCTCGTCGAATGACGTACGCGTCGCAAACCGGTGCGAACGAGCGCCGGCTCGTTCTTTTCATATTGACTAATAAGTCATGATGACGATAATGTCGTGAAAACAACGGACGCCACCTACAGCGGCGCCGGCCATATAGGAGACGTCATGACCCGCTCGCCCCGCTGCGTGCTGCGCACACCGCCGGCTTTTCCCGAAAGCGCGCTGCCTGCCTTCGTCCAGAAGCTCGACCGGCCCGAAGCTCTGGTCAAGGCCCAGGCGCTCGCCTTCCTGATGTTCGAGAAGCGCGACCTGCGCGCGACGGAGACGTTCCTCACGGATTTCGGCATGCGCCGCGTGTCGCGCACCGCCAGCCGGCTGTTGATGCGCGGCGCCGGCCCCCAACCATGCCAGTTGCTGGCGACGCAGGGCCGCCGCTCGCGCTATCTCGGTGCGGCCTTTTCGGTGCGCAGCGAGGCCGACCTGGCCCGCCTCGAGGCCAACGCGAATGCACGCCGCCTCCCGGCCGACGAGATTCCGGGTGGCGGCGCCGGCGTTGAACTGACAGACCCCGCTGGGAACTTGCTGTGGCTGGTAACCGGCCAGCAGCCGTGCGATCCGCTGCCATTGCGGGAGCCGCTGCATTCGATCACCAACGACCCGGGACAGCTTCGGCGGGTGAACGCTACGGTCCGGCCGCCGCTGGAGCCCGCAGCCGTGGTCAAGCTCGGCCACGTCGTGCTCCAGACAGTCGACTTTCCCGGCATGGCGCGATGGTATATGCGTCATCTCGGCCTGATCCCGACCGATGTCCAGTATCTGGAGGACGGGTCGCCCAATCTTTGCTTCTTCCGCCTGGACCTCGGCGGCACGCCAGCGGACCATCACGCCTTCGTGCTCGCCGGCGGCATCGAGGAGAAATACGAGCACAGCGCATACGAGGTGCTCGACCTCGACGCGCTCGGCCAGGGCCACAACGTACTGCGCGCGAACGGCCACCGCCATATGTGGGGTATTGGGCGCCATGTGCTCGGCAGCCAGCTGTTCGATTACTGGTTCGATCCAGACGGCATGGAATTCGAGCACTACGCCGACGGCGATGTCTTCACCGCCGACCGGGAAACCCACTACGCGCCGCTGGAAATGTCCGGCATCTGGGCGTGGGGCGACGATGTCCCCGCCAGCATGGGCGTCAAGCGCAATCTCGCCACGGTGTTCACGGTTGCGCGACTGCTGCGCACCGGTCGGCTCTCGGCCGCGCGGCTGAAGCTGCTTGGCCGCGCGATGACCCAGGCGCGGCCCTGGCTCTGAGCCTGCGCTAGCGCTTCAGTACGATCCCCCTCACGTCAAGGAAAGCAAATGTCCGTCAAAGTCGTCCGATATATCCACGGCGGCGAGCCAGGCTGGGGCGTGGTCCACGACCGCCGCATCGCACCCCTGTCTTGCGGCTCTACCAGCACCGCCGACTTCGTCGCGAACGGCCTCGAAGCCGCATGGCGCAGCACCCCCGACCAGGCCGCGCTGCCGCTCGACGCCGTCACGCTGCTGCCGCCGGTCACGTCTGACCGCCAGTTCCTGTGCCAGGGCATCAACTACGCCAGCCATGTGCGTGAGTCAGGCATGGACCCCGACAAGATCGGCTTCAACACCCTGTTCACCAAGGCCCCGTCATGCCTTGCCCCCGCCGACGCCGACGTGGTGCGGCCGGCGCATGTGCGCCTGCTCGACTACGAAATCGAGCTCGGTCTGGTGGTGCGGAAGCCGCTGAGCGGAGCGGTCCACATCGGGCCGGACCAGCTGCACGAGTTCCTCGCTGGCGTGACCATCGTCAACGACATATCGGCGCGCGACGTCCAGCTGCCGCAGGCCCAGTTCTACAAGGGCAAGAGCTACCGCGGCTTCGGCCCGGTCGGGCCCTTCCTGGTGCTGCTGAACGCCGAGGAATGGCGCCGCTGGCCCGAGTTCCATATGCAGCTGCACGTTAATGGGCAGCCCCGCCAGGATGCCTATTGCGGCGACATGATATTCAAGCCGCACCAGACGCTTACCGAGCTGTCCGCCCTGCACGACCTGCAAGCAGGCGATCTGATCGCCACCGGCACGCCGGCTGGCTGCGCCGCGCGTGCGCCTGGCAAGTTGGCGATGTGGGTGTTCCGGCACGTGCTGTCCGAGAGCGCGAAGTGGCGCGTCTTCATCAAGAAGGGCCTGTCGAACCCGGCTTATCTGCGACCGGGCGACATCATGACCGCTTCGATCCGCACCGACGACGGCGCCATCGATCTGGGCGAGCAGCGCAATCGGGTGGTGGCGTCATGAGCCAGAGCTATGTCGCGGCCATCGACGGCTTTGGCGATGCATTCGCGTTGCGGCTGCGTCCGGCGTCCTGCCCGCAGCCGGGCCAAGGCGAGATCGCGGTGCAAGTGAACGCGGCTGCGGTCAATCCCATCGATGTGCGCCGTCGCGGCGGTTACGGCCGCAGACTTTTCTCGCTCATGGGCGCAGCGCGCATGCCGCTCGTGCTCGGTAACGATTTTGTCGGGACGGTTTTCGCGGTGGGTCGAGGTGTGACCGGGCTGCGCGAAGGCGATGCCGTGTTCGGCGCCAAGCCGCCATCGAGTGCAGGCACGCATGCCACCCATGTCACCATGCGCGCCGAGCACGCTCGCCTGAGGCCGTCGTCCGTCCCGGCCGCCGCTCTGGCGACGCTACCGTACAACTTCTTGACTGTGACGCAGGCGTTCGCCGACGCCGGGATCTGCCGCGAGACCGTGAATGGGCGTCCCGTGCTTGTGCACGGCGCGACCGGTGGCCTGGGCCAGATCGCGGTCTGGTTGCTGCACAGGCTGGGAGCGAGCGTTACCGCCGTCGGCGGAAGTAAAGGGCTTGATGCCTGCCTTGTCGCTGGCGCCGCCGAAGTCGTCGATCGCCACCGCCAATCGCTGGCGAGTCTACCCCGGCATTTCGCCGCCACCCTGAATTTCGCTACATGGGACGACGAAGCGGAGCTGCTGCAACTGCTGACGCCCGACGCGGCCGGCCACGCGACGACGGTGCATCCATTGCTCGGCAACTTCGACCGGCTGGGACTGCTCAGAGGCGGCGCTGCCACACTGATTGGCAAGCGTGGCAAACGCGGCCTGATACCGAATTGTGTGCGCTATGGGTGGACGACCTTCCGCCCGAACCCTTCGGCCTTGCAGGCGCTGGCCGATTGCGCGGCGGCGCTCGCCCCGCCTGCAGTGAAGACTTTTACGCTCAGCCAGGCCGGGCAGGCGTACCTGCACGTCGAGCAAGGCCAGCCCCGGAGGGCCGTCCTGCTGCCAGGCCAACTTTAAGAAAACAGTGCCACAACAAGGAGACAAGCATGCCCGATACCACACAGGGCCGCGGGACACGTACCGGCGGCATCCGGACTCAGGCCGATATCGACGACTTCGAACGCACGCCCTGGCGGGACAAGGTGCCCGCGCAGAACACTTACGAACTGCTGTGCCGCGGCTGCGACTGTCATCCGGACAAAACTGCGCTGCGCTTTGTCACGACCGGGGATGTTGACGCGCCAGAGTTTGTCGTCGATTACACAACCCTCAAGGCGCGCGTGACGCAAGCCGCCAACGCCTTCCACCGCGCCGGCATTACAACCGGTACGGCGGTGACGTTGCTGCTGCCCAATCTGCCACAGACCCACTACGCCTTGCTCGGCGCGCAAGCTGCCGGCATCGCCAGCCCAATCAACCCGATGCTGGAGGTCGACTATATCGCGGCCATCGTCGACGAGACAGGGGCACAAGCGCTGGTCGCCTGCGCCCCTGTCTCTGACAGCGCGCTCTGGGACAAAGCTGTCGCCGTGGCCGACCGTTGCCCCTCAGTACGGACCTTGTTCGTCGTCAGCACTGCACCTTATCTTCCTGCCGCGGAGCGTGCGCGTGCTGACGCGGCCTTCGCCACCGCGTCAAGGCCATGCCGCGCGGACCTCAAGATGGTCGACTTCGACAAAGCGCTGGCGGTCGAACCGTCGGACTCACTGATCTCGAAGCGCCGCATCCTGGCGACTGACATCTGCTCGTATTTCCATACCGGCGGCACTACCGGCCTGCCCAAAGTCGCGACGCACACGCATCTCAACGAGGCCTTCGTCGCGTCGATGCTCAAGGCGCTGATCCCGTCGCCAAACACGATCTTGTGCGGCCTCCCGCTGTTCCATGTGAACGGTGCGATGATCACCGGCCTTGCCGCGTTCCACGGCGGCTGGGAGGTCGTGATGCTTACGCCCGCAGGCTATCGGGGCCACGCCGTGATGCCGAACTTCTGGAAGCTGGTCGAACGGTTCCGCGCCACCAGCTTCAGCGGCGTGCCGACGATCTACGCCGCGCTAGCCGATCTTCCGCGGGAAGGCGCCGACATTGCCTCGTTGCGCTTCGCCTTTTGCGGCGCCGCGCCGCTGCCGGCCGAGGTCGCGCGGCGCTTCGAAACCGCCGCCGGCATTCCGCTGTATGAGGGCTACGGTCTGACCGAAGGCGCGTGCGTCTCGGCCCTCAATCTGCCGCAGGGCGAACGTCGCCTCGGCACGGTCGGCCTGCGCCTTCCGCACCAGGCAATCGGCGTCTGGAAGGTCGACGGCTCCGGCCACGCCACCGAGCCGTGCGCGCCCGGCGAAGCCGGCGTCATCGGCATCAACGGCCCGAATGTGTTTCCCGGCTATTTGCGCGAGCAAGACAATCGCGGAATCTGGCTCAATCCGGGATGGCTCAATACCGGCGACCTCGGCTATCTCGATTCCGATGGCTATCTGCATCTGAGCGGCCGTGCCAAGGAGCTGATCATCCGCGGCGGCCACAACATCGATCCGGCGATGATCGAAGACGCGCTGCAGCAGCATCCGGCCGTGGCAATGGCGGCCGCGGTCGGCCAGCCGGATGCGCACACCGGGGAATTGCCAGTCGCCTACGTCACGCTCAAGCCAGGCTTCACCGCGACTGCCTACGAACTGCTGGCGGGCGCGCGCAACCTCGTGCCAGAACGCGCTGCAGTGCCAGTACGCATCGACATCCTGCAGGAAATGCCACTGACCTCCGTCGGCAAGGTGGCGCGGGCCGAGCTTCGTATGCGCGCTGCCGAGCAAGTCTTCCGAGAGATCCTGGCGCAGGCCGGCACGGCGGCCAGCGTGCGCGTGGGGCCGGATATCCGGTGCGGCACAGTTGCCTTCGTCCAATGCACTGCCGCGGACGTGGAGCGCGTGCAGGATCTGCTTGGACAATTCCCGTTCTCCCTCGACTTCAGCGGCACGGCGTGATGCGCAGTACCCCTTCCCATAGAGGAACCCGCTTATGAACACGACAATGCCCGAGCAGGTCGACGTCCTTCTGGTGGGCCTGGGTCCGGTCGGCGCCACCGCGGCCAACCTGTTGGGACGCTACGGCGTCCGCACCTTGGCCATCGACAAGGCCGCAGACATTTTCACCGCGCCCAGGGCCATCGTGCTCGACAACGAAGCATTGCGCATCCTGCAGATGGCAGGGGTCGAGGAAGGTGCGTTTGATACGCTGGCCATTGCCAAGGTGCAGATGCATTCACCGCTGTTCGGGAAATACGCGCGTGCCAACACAGCAGGCACCATTGACGGTCACCCGCAACTGGTCACGTTCTATCAGCCAGATCTCGAACGCGCCTTGCGTGCCCGCTTGAGCCTCTATCCCTGCGTGAGCATCGCTCTGGGCGCCGATCTCACCGGTTTCGACGACGACGGCGAAGCGGTGCGGTGCACGGTGTGTCTTCCCGGCGGTGACACGGCCACCGTGCGCGCGCGCTATATCGTGGGCGCGGATGGTGCCAACTCTTTCGTGCGGCGGCACGCCGGTCTTGCCTTCGAAGGCAAGACTTTCACGCAGGACTGGCTGATCATCGACGCCCTGAATGTGCCCAATCCGATCGACCATGTCGAATTCTTGTGTGACCCGCGCCGGCCTACGCCGCACATGGTTGCCCCAGGCGGCAGGCAACGCTGGGAGTTCATGTTGCAGCCTGGCGAGACGCGCGAACAGATGGAATCGCCGGAAAAGATCCGCGAACTGCTCGTCCCATGGTGCAAACCGGAGGACCTCACGATCGAGCGCACCGCAGTCTACCGCTTCCACGCGCGCATCGTCGATCGGTTCTCCAAGGGCCGGGCCTTCCTGGTGGGCGACGCCGCGCATATCACGCCGCCATTCGTCGGCCAGGGGCTCGTGGCCGGGCTGCGCGACGTGGCCAACCTGTGCTGGAAGCTCGCATGGGTCGTGCAGGGCAGGGCGACGCCCGCGATTCTTGAAACCTACGATACCGAGCGGCGCCCGCACGCCCGCTCCATCATCAATCTGGCGCTCCTGATGGGCCGGCTGGTAATGCCGCGCAACAGGCTGGCGGCATTCGCTGTCCATGGTGCGATGGCGCTGATGCAGCGCATGCCGTGGGCACGAGCCTTCTTCGAGGACCTGAAGATCAAGCCTCCCGCGCGTTTCAGGCGCGGCCTGTTTCAACGCGGCAAGACGCGCGCGAGGCTGGTGCGCGGCGGGCTGCTGCCGCAAGGGCTTGTGCGACGCGGGCCGGGCGCACCCATCGTGCCGAGCGACGATGCGCTCGGGGCGCGGCTTGTGCTGGCGGGATTCGGCTGCGATCCCGCGCCGCTGCTGGACCGTAGCCTTCTGGCGGCATGGCGAGAGGCGGGCGGCGCCATCCTGCAGATGCGCCATTGCGGGCAAGGCGAGCATGGGCCGCAGCAGGCGCACGAACGGCAGGACGGAGATTCCTGGGAGGACATGTCGGACCAGCTTATCCCGGGCGCCGCACCCGTCGGCTGGATCGCCGTCGTGCGTCCCGACCGCACGGTGCTGCACGACGGCCCGCTCGAAGCCGTCGACGACATCGTCCGAGAGTCGCTTGCAATGCTGGGAGTGGGCGGCCCGCTGCTGGAAGGCTTGCCTCCCGCGTTACGGGCCTTCGGCTGACATCGGCTTGCCTGAGCACGCGGGCTCCGGCTATCAACGCGCGACAACTATTACAACGGGAGACAAGACGGTGAAAATTCGTTCAATCATGTCCACAGTATTCACGCTAGGTGCAGTGCCTGCATCGGCGCAGTCCAGTGTTACGCTATACGGCGTAGTTGATACCAACGTCGAATATGTCAATCGGGTCGGATCGGTCCCGTTGCCGACGAACCTTTACAACTCAGGGCAAGGACATAGCGTAGTACGCATGAACTCCGGTGGCGTTGCTGGCTCACGTTGGGGTCTACGGGGAGAGGAGGATCTGGGGGCGGGGATGAAGTCGCTTTTCGTATTGGAGGGCGGGTTCCAGGCCGATACCGGCGCCTTGGAGATGCCGGGCACACTCTTTGATCGACAGGCGTACGTTGGGCTGCGCAGCAATAGTTTCGGCCAACTGACCTTCGGGCGCCAGTACACGTCTCTCTTTTTGGGATTGGCCAATTTCATGCCTGCGAGCTACGCAGTTCAGTATGAACCGATCGCAGTGATAGCCGGTCAGAATTTCCGGGAGAACAATACAGTCCAGTATGCGGCCGCAGCAGGGCCTGTGACAGCAATTGCCCATTGGTCCTTTGGTGTCGGCGTATCTTTGCCGCCTACCAGTCCGTTTGCACAGCAAGTCATGGTCGGCGGCAATGGCGAGATGCCGGGGCGGTTCCGCGCTGACACTGGGTATGGTGCTGCACTGATCTATATGCCTGGCGCGTTCGGCTTCACAGTGGACTACGATCAGTACAATCCGTCAATCGCTCAGGGCAGTGGTAGCAATAAGCGCGCAGCGGTCGCCGCGAGCTATACGTTCGATGGCAACGCTAAGGTAATGGGTGGCTATCGTTGGGGGCAAAACAAGGATCAGAATGGCTTAACAGTCCTGCGCGATGACTACTACTGGTTGGGCGCGAATTACCAATTGACTCCCGTGGTCGAGCTGACGCTTGAGTATGACTACGAGAACGTCCGGCGTCTGAACGGCAACGCTGCCGTCGCGAATCCTTGGCAACTGATTTTTATGGCGAGATATAGTTTGAGCAAGAGAACGGATCTATATCTGTCCACAGCCTATGCGCGGAACGCCGGATTGATGCTCGAATCATCAGCGTCGGGCTACGGGGCAAGCCTTTTTCTGAATAACAGTTACGCTCCAGGGGTCGGGCAGACATCGATGATCGGCGTTGCCGCAGGAGTCCGCCATATTTTTTGATACGGTTCGACGCTGAGCACCGAAAGCTCCGACTCCCGGCATTGGTCCGAGTCGCTTTTGACTTTTGCCACAGGGTGGCCATGCCGAAGCGGCGTACCTATCCCTTACGCCAAGCTGAGCCTGGGTGCAGGCCTGTACCGATGTGCACCCGATGTAAGTGCCCGAGTGTTCGGGTGATCGAAAGAAGGAAGCTATTGCGATAAGCGGTCTTGAACTAAACCGCTGACGCGGTAGGGGTCGTCAGCCGGCGCCGGCAGCGCCGATATCACGTTGGAGACCGGTTTCCCTCGAGTGGGACGATGGCAGCGCAGTTCCTGCTGCCGTCGTCACTTCGAGAGGAGACCATCATGACGGCATTACGTCGGCGCATGACCGAAGACATGCGCGTGCGCAACCAGTGTCATCTCATCGCAGGTTTGCACGGTGCGCCTCTGGCGCTGGCCGTGACAGGTGCCAATCAACTGGATCTGGTGATCTTCGACGTCTTGATCCATGCAATACCAGCACTGCCAGGACTGTCCGGCCTAGTATTCTCGGGCCGCCGAAGGCGCGGGCTATTCCGGCTGGATGCCGGCGGCTTTGATTACCTCTGCCCATTTCGCGGTTTCACTGCGCGCGAACGCCGCCAGCTCTTCCGGCGTCGATGGGGAGGGTTGGCCTCCCGTCTGGCTGAAGTGTTCGGTAGCCGCCGGGCTCGTTAGCCCCTGTCGAATCAGCTGGCTCATACGCGCGACGATCGATTTTGGCGTGGTGGCAGGGAAGAAGGCAGCAACCCAAGCCGTCATCTCGTAGCCTGGCAGGCCGCTTTCCGCCATGGTCGGAACATTGCCGAGTAGAGGATTACGCTTGGATGTGGTCACGGCGACTGCGCGCAGCTTGCCGTTCTGGATCAGGGGCAGAGCTGGATTGATATCGGAAATCATGAAGTCGACCTGGTGGCCCATCAAGTCGGTCAGAGCCTGCGGCACGCCCTTGTAAGGCACATGCAGTGCCGGTGCGCCGCTCGTCATCTTGTAGAGCTCACTGGCGACTCGGGTGGAGGAACTGCCGCTGGCGAAGGTTATCTTGCCCTGCCGGTTTTTCGCCAGTGTGGTCAGGTCTGCCATCGTCTGCACCGGGCTGTCCGATGGCACTACCAAGACCAATCCGCTCTTGGCGATCAACGACACCGGCGCGTAGTCCTTGATGGGATCATAGGGCAGGTTCCTGAACAGGGACGCATTGGCCGCGTGAGTGGTATTTGTCGTGATGAGCATCGTGTAGCCATCTCCGGGCGCTCTCGCGACGGCCGTGGCCGCGATGAATCCGTTGGCACCGGGACGGTTTTCCACGACGACGGACTGGCCGGTCTGGGCAGTGATGGTTCGCGCGATGTAGCGCGCGGTGTTGTCTGTGCCACTGCCTGCGGGGAATGGCACCACGACACGGACCGGTTTGCCCGGATACTCGTTCGGGCTAGCTGCCCACACCAGTTGCGGCGCCGAGCAAGCAGCGGTTAGTCCGGATAGCACGGCGAGCATGCGTCGCCGGGGAAATCGCTGGAACATCTTGTCTCCTCCCGCATCTCGGGATCTGATTGATCTATTTAGTGGAGCTTGCGTCAGGCCAGCGGATCGTGTGCGCGAATGACAATCAGCTCGCGCGTCCCGGGTGCGGGTTCGAGGCTGAGCTCCGCACCGTCGGGAACGTAGACCCATTCCCCAGTCCCAGCGGCGAAGCGCTCCCCTTCGATGCGCCCTTGGATCGTGCCGCTACGCACGAAGAGTACCTGCTCGGTCTCGCCAAGCCTGTGCGGCTCGGCGCCACCATCTGGATCAAAATCGACCATGTAGATGTCGAGAAAACGGGAATCGACGGTCTGGCGTGTGATAACCGGCCTGGCGAGCGCGCCATGGTAGTGCGGCAGCGCGATTGCTTCGGTGCTGGCTGGAACGTCGCGGACATCGGCGGCACCGGCCTGAAGGCGCGGGTCGTCCGGGCCGGTCGCGGTCACAGCTGCGTTCGGGTTTTCGCTGTACGGCGGAGCGTAGACCACCATCACCTGCACCGGTTCGTCGCTGATGACCTCGAAGCGATGGAAGACACCGGCCGCGTTGAAGCTCCAGTCCCCTGCGCGCAAGATGCGCTGCTTTCCGGGTAATTCGCCGATACCCTCGCCGGCGAGTAGGAACGACGCCTGCTCGAGGTCCGGGTGTGCATGCGGCAACGCGCCGTGGCCCCGGGAAATCGTGCCCAGCAGGACCTCAAGCCGGCGCGCGCCAACAGTCTCCTTGCCGATGATGCGCTGGTTCGCCGTTCCCGTGTGGTTGGCCGGTGCGTACGCGGCCACGTCGGTGGCCCTCCGTACAAAGGGTGATGTCATTCCGATGTCTCCTCTCTCGAATGGTGGTCTGTCGCGTTCAGCGCCGGCTGTCGGGGATGGCCAGCGCCGGGTAGTGCTCGGTCAGCTTGGCTGGCATCTCCACCTCCAGGATGAAACGGTCGCCGCGATACCAGAACTGCCCTGCCAGGAGCACATTGCCGTCGACGTCCAGCGTCGATCGGATGATCTTGGCGATTGGCGCGCCGAAGCCATAGGCGAGGTCGCGTGCCAGGATGTAGTCGGCCGGCTCAACCGTCATGGTCTGCTGCATCATGCCTAGGCGGTCGCCTTCGACCTGGCGCAGCAGATGACCGAGCTTGTGGTGTTTTTCACCACCAGGGGGAAAGTGGGCAAAGACCGACGAGGCCACATACATCTCGATCAAGCAGAATGGCGTGCCGCCATGCATATGCAGTTTTCGCACCATCACATAGCTGTCCAGCGGCGTGCCGCGCCGGATCAGGCCCGGCCGCAGCGCCACGCCCTCGCGCATTTCCAGGATGCGGATTTCCAAATCGCTGCCATGGGCCGATTCGTCATTGATGGCGGAGCGCAGCCCTTGTCCGGGTTCTGATGGCTGCCTAGTGACATGCGTGCCACGACCGCGCTGGCTGCTGACCAGCCCCTCTTCCGTCAGCGCGGCAAAGGCCTGGCGCACGGTGACCTTGGCGATCCCATAGGTTTGCGCGAGGCTGTCAACGGTTGGCAACTGCATGCCCACCGGGTACTCGCCCGAAACGATCTTGTGCCGGATGACGCTCGCCAGTTGTCGATATCGCGTCACGCCGCCAGTGCCGTCGTCAGCGAGGATGACGCCGTCGTCGGCAGCTGCGTTGGGCGCATTCCTCGTCATGACAACAGCTCTCGCGGCACGCGCACCGGCATGGTGAGCAGGATCTGCGCCATGCCCTTGCCGAGCGGATCATTTCGCAGCGACGCCATGCCACCGCCATCCAGTGCCGCATCGCAAACAAAGTTCATGGCCTCGAAGCCGGGCAAGTCGTAGCGGGTCACCGGCCCCTTTACAAGATGCCCGAGCCAGTCGGCCACTCGGGCCGCCGTCACTTGGGCCCGCAGCACCGGCAAATACGCCGACTTGCGTGCGATCAGCCCGATGTTTGAGGTATCCCCCTTGTCGCCGCTGCGGCCATAGGCAAGCCGGATCAGCGGAACTTCGACGGTATCGCGTTCTGCCGGGCCCGTGCCCGGCGCTTCCGCGAGTGCAGGCGCCACCGGCGCGACCGGTACCGCCTGATCGCCCGAAGGAACGGCCACGCCGGTGCGTACGCCATCAATTACCACCGTCGGGGCCAGGGCGACCTTGTCGAGCAGGAATGCATACTGGCGAATCGAGGGCGAGGGACTGGAGCGTCCACCAGTAGAGCCTGTCGTGCCCGGCGCCCAGCTTGTCCCCGCCGCGGCAATTTCCCGTGCGAACAGGTCCAGCGCCGCCTTCTCGGGATGCATGACCGCCAGCCGCATCACCGCCTCGCGGGTGTGTCGGACGGTAGCATGTGGTCCAAAGCAGGACTCTGCTCCCAGCACCTCGATCCGGGTGCGACTGTAGTCTCCCCACCCGTTCTCCGCGAAAAGCTGGCGCGTGCGGGCAAGGATCGCCTCCGCCGTGCGTTCCGCCTTGGCGACGGCGTCGACGCCGACGATGGAAAGCTGCGCGTTGCAGCGAAAGCCATCGACATAGGTGGCACAGACTTTGTAGGCATGGCCCGGGGCCCGCCCGCGTGCGCCGCTTACTTCCACCAGGTCCGGTGCGGCCTGCCGAAGGGTTACCTTCGTGAAATCGCAGGTCACGTCTGGTAGCAGGTAGGTGGCCGGATCGCCGATCTCGTAAAGCACCTGCTCGCCGACCGTGGCGGTATTGACCAGTCCCCCGGTGGCGGGCGGCTTGCCAACAAGGAAGGTGCCGTCGGCACGGCACTCGACCACGGGATAGCCGATGTCGTGCCAGTCCGGGACGCTTTCCCAGTCGGTATGCAAGCCGCCCGTGGCCTGGCACCCGCACTCGATGATGTGGCCGGCCAGACTGCCTTGGGACAGGCGGTCATAGTCGTTCGCCTGCCAACCGAACTCGTGCATCAGCACGCCGAGCGTCACGGCACTGTCCACGCAACGTCCGGTGATGACGATCTGGGCGCCCTGGTCCAGCGCCTGTTTGATGGGCAACGCCCCCAGGTACGCGTTGGCGCTGACCACCTTCTCCGGCAGGGGGCGGCTTTTCTGCATGTCCTGCACACCGGCTTCGCGCAGCTGTGGAAGCAGGGGCATCACGTCATCGCCTTCAATCACGGCAATGCGCAGCGTCAGGCCCTGTTCCGCCGCCAGCGCGGCTATGGCCTGCGCACACCCGTGCGGGTTCATGCCACCGGCGTTGCTGACCACGCGGATCCCGTGCGCGGCGATCTCTCCGAGCAGGGCTTTCATTGTCACCGTTACGAAATCGGTGGCGTAACCCAGTTCCGGCTTGCGCAATCGCGCAGCGGCGAGAATCGACATGGTCAATTCGGCCAGGTAGTCGAACACCAGGTAATCGATATCGCCGTGGCGCACAAGCTGCGGTGCGCCGACGCTGCTGTCGCCCCAGAAGCCGGAAGCGCCGCCAATGCGTACCGTTTTCGTGTCCATTCCCATCTCCCTATCTGCCAGTCCACATCGGCTGGCGCTTCTCGCCGAATGCCAGCTGGCCTTCGCGCGCATCCTCGGTCAGTGCAAACAGCCCTATCTGGCTTTCCGTGAACGCCATGGACTGCTCGAACGACATGGTTTCCATATGCTTGAGCGTGTACAGGCCTCGACGGATGGCGGCGGGCGAATTGTTCAGCAGGCGGGTCAGCAGCAAATCCAGCCTGCCGTCGATATCGTCGCTGACATCGTTGACGAGTCCTGCGGCCAGCGCTTCCCTCGCGGACAGTGGCTCGCCGCACAGGCACAATTCGGTGAGCCTGCGGCGTGGCACCAAGTGCTGCAGCACGCTCAGGACCTGCGCCGGGAACAAGCCCAGCTTGACCTCCGGCAGGCCGAAGCGGGCGCCTTCGCTAGCTATCGCCAGATCGCACATCGCCATCAGCCCCATGCCGCCCGCCATGCAGGCGCCGTTGACACGGGCGATCAGCGGCACCGTCGACTGCCTGGCGCAGCGGAACAGGTCGGCCATCCCTTGGTAGGGATCCGCGTAATCGAAGGCAAAGGATTTGCCGGTCTGCAGATCGGCGCCGGCGCAGAACGCCTGCTCGCCCGTTCCGGTAATGACCACAGCGCGGATGTCGGCATCGCGATCGGCGCGCAGGATGCCGTCGCGAAGTCCCTGCACCACCCCCGGCGTGATGGCATTGCGGCGCTCCGGCCGGTTGATGGTCAGGTAGAGTGCTGCGTCCCGGACCTCGCTCAGCAATTCATCATTCATGGGGGCCTTCTCTTTCGGTTCGTTGCGCTCTTGACCCATCCCTGGAGGTGCCTGACGCGAACAGCGCATCGATGGCGTCGTCGTCGTAGCCGGCCTCACGCAGTACCTCACGGCTATGCTCACCCAGGCCGGGTGCATGGCGACGGCGGGCCGGTGGGGTGCCATGCCATTCGCTGGGCACGGCCATCTCCCGGATCCGCCCGACGGCCGGGTGGTCCGATTCGCTGAAGAAACCGATGTCGCGCAGATGGGGATCGTCAAGCAGCGACTCGAACGTGTGCATCGGAAAGACCGGAACATCGGCCTGCTTGAGCAGGGTGCTCCATTCCTCGGTGGTGCGCTTGGCCATTTCGTCGCTAACCATCGCATACAGGTCGGTGATGTTGGCGGTGCGGGTGTTGATGTTGGCGAAGCGCGGATCGGTGTCGTACAACTCCGGCTTACCAATGACCTGGAGGAAGGACCGCCAATGATGATCGTGATAGATCAGGCAGCAGACATGTCCGTCCTTCGTCAGGTACGGGCGCCGCTCAGGCGAAAGCAGGCGCGGATAGCCGAAGCCGCCCTTTGGCGGGACGAAGGTCTCTCCGTACAGGTGGTCTCCCATCACATAGGGAACCATGGTCTCGAACATGGGGACATCAACGCGCTGGCCCTTGCCGGTGCTCGTGCGCGAATACAGGGCGGCACAGATCACGCCGAAAGCATAGAGTCCCACCGAGCGATCCGCGATGGTGATCGGCAGGTATCGGGGACCGTCGCCGCTGCCCAGGGAAACGGCCAGCGGCAGGCCGGTTGCGGCCTGGATCAGGTCATCAAAGGCAGCCTGCGGCGCGTAGCGTCCCCGCTGCGAAAAGCCGAACATGCCGACATAGACCAGGCGCGGATTGATGGTCGACAGCGTTTCATAGTCCAGCCCCAGCCGCTGCATGGCCTGCGGGCGCACGTTGTAGGCCAGCACGTCAGCATCCCGTACCAGGCAAAGCAGGGCCTCCCGCCCCTCGGGCGCTTTCAGGTCAAGCACGATGCTGCGCTTGTTGCGGTTCAGGCCCAGGAAGAGTGGCCCCAGCTTTTCATCGCCGCAGGGACCGATGCCGCGCGTACTGTCTCCAGTCGGAGACTCGACCTTGATCACATCGGCGCCAAGGTCAGCCAGCATCTGGGTGGCAGAGGGCCCCATGAATACTGACGTGATGTCAACGACTTTCACGCCGGCCAGCGGCCCTGTTGCCTGCTCTTTCTTCATATCCGTTTCATCCCGGTGGGGCAATGTATGACGGCTGGCCCGAAGGCTACCGTTGCCTGCCGATTGGCCGCCACATCGCGCTTGCAACAAGACATCGATCATCGGTCGGTCTCCGGTCTGGCTAGCTCTGGTATCCGCTTCTTGATTTTCGAGATGGTGTGGAGCTTCACACCGCGCGCCCACGGCCCATCGATGGTGCGCAGATTTTTGTCCATGAGATGCGCGAGGCCAAGCTCGTCACTGAGCTGCGCAATGGACGTCTCGACATCGAGCGAGAGGTTGGTGACAAGAACGTCGCCGCCATGGAAGACGAGGCTGTTCGACCAAAGAAAGCCGATGGGTGCCCCCTTGCGATCGATGCCGCCGAAGTCGCCGAGCTTGGCAATCACTTGTCCCTGCTTCGGCTCGATCACCAGAATCTCGTTGGACTGGTTGCACGCGATCCAGAGGTTGTCGTGCTCGTCGATGATCAGACCGTCGGGTCCGCCGCCAATCCGGTTGACGAAGACTTCAGGTGTGCCGGGCTCGAGCGTCGAGCCGGTCACCGGTATCCTGACAACAATATCGTTCGCCGTATTGGCGACGAACAAGGCCGTCCTCTTGTTATTGAACGCCAGTCCATTGGCGCCGATGGTCGGTGGTATCCGCGTGGGCTTCAGCAGCGCGCTGGTGACCCATGCAGACGCTTCGCCGCCGTCGGGTCCGACTTTCCAGATGATTCCCTGGTGGGCGTCGGTCACATAGACGTTTCCGGCGGGGTCGAACGTCATCCCGTCGAGGCCGGGGTTCTTGCCGGTGACCGTCATGAATATGGAAGAGGCACCCGTCCGCGGGTCGACGCTCAGGACCTTCGCGCCCAGGTAGTCGACAACGAGCAACTGGCCCGTCCGAGGCTGGAAGCCGAGGTCAAGTAACAATCTGCTTGAGCCCTTGATGCTGACAGTGCGCAGGTGCTTGCCCTGCGGGTCGAACACAAGAAGCGTCCCCTCGCTCGTCCTGGGCTTATTCGCCGCCACCGTGACCACGTAGACGTTGCCCTCGCGGTCCACGGTGATCCCCTCGGGATGCGCCTCACCCGGGGGCAAAGTGGCGAATGTCTCAACCTTGCCGCGCTCCCAGGCTCCTGCGGCTAGCGGCGTCGCCAGCAACACCAGCAAAATCAGCACGGGCAGTATCGGCATCCTCTTGGCTTGGATCATTCTCATGTTGCACTCGCTCAATCTCGCGGATTGATGGGTCGTCACTGATTGATCTGATCGGTGTCGTGCACGCTGCTCTATAAGGAGCAGAGGAACGGGCACCGCGCAGGCCGACGAGCGGCCTGCCATGGTGTAAGTCGCGTTTTATCCCTCGGTAACGTCGTTGCCGTTGCCGCGGACGTAGGGCACTGGACCAATGCCGCGCGCCGCCGCGAGAGTCTGGATCGCGTACTGGATCGAGAGCGCGTCATTGAGCGAGTGGAACGTGCCGTCCTCGTTGAAGCTCACTTGCGCGCCTTCGATCCAGGCGATGGTGATCGTGTCCTCGGTGTTGTCCTCGGGGGTGTAGAAGGTGTGCACCGAGCCGCCGGGCTCGTACAGGTAGGAGCCCGCCGTCTGCGGCTGGTCGGGGTACTCGCGATACTTCCAGCAGCCCTGGATCGTCCACACCTGCGCCGTACCGGTGTGGTAGTGAATCGGCAGGGAACAACCAGGTTCCACGATGGCCATGAAGACCCACTCTCCGCGCTCCGGGTCGAGGCGCAGCGGCTTGATGTGGATGCCCGGAAAGACATCCTTGATCAGCGGGATCTGCTCGATGTTGACGGTCAGCAGCTTGTCCTGCGGCAGGGCGGGCAGCGGCAGCAGGGCGCCAGTGGACGTGGTGGGCTGCGTGAGAATCCTTGCAGTCATGAGTTGTCTCCATTTAGTAGAGGCTGTGAAACAGTGGAAGAAAGCCGCCCTTTGATGAGACGGACGAGGCACGCCGGTCCGGCGGGAAATCAGAGCTGCGGCGGCAACGCGCCGGAGGAATAGAAGCGTCCAGCGCAACGGTGCAGCCTGGCTAACCGCTGCCAGGCCTGCATGTCACGTGATACTCCTAAAGTTCTAATGTTGGAATGTTAGAGGCTGCGGAAGGTTTTTTCTGCCCCTTGTTTACCCTATGGTCTGAACGAGGACGCCTTTAGCCTTGCTTGCGCTCGCTAGTGTTACGAGCTGCCCGGCGTTGGGGTTCGGTGATGGCGGGCACCGTTTTCAATGCGGACGCGGGGATGTCGATCTCTGAGACGTACCGATCACCCCGATACCAAGTGACGCCTGCGTACAGCACGCTGCCTTTGCCGTCAAGAAGACGCCGCGACATCTTCGCGACGGGTGAGGCGAACGGGATCTTCAGCATATCGCACAGAGGAAAATCCGCCGGCATCACGGTCATGCGTTGTCGCACACGTTTGCTCCGCGAGCCCAGTTCATCGAGCACCGCGGCGAGAAGCTTTTTCTTCTTGGCGGTGTCCTTGGGCAAGGCGTCGAAGACCGGGGCCAACACATAGATCTCCGCGTAGCAGAACGGCTCGCCGGAATAGGTGTGCAGCTTGCGGACACAGACATACTCGCCGTCCGACTGGTCCCCCGGTCCAAGCAGTTCCTGCGGCACCCCAGTGCGGCGCCGGACTTCGAGTAGCTCAAAGGCGAGCGCCTCAGGCGCGGCGAACGGATCGTTGATCGCCAATTCGATGTCGCCAGTGGCGGCGGGCAGGGCAGCCACGTGGGTCCCGATGCCCCGCTGGCTACGAATCAGCCCTTCTTTAGAAAGCAACTCATACGCCTGCCGGACGCTGACGACGGCCACGCCGAGGTCAGCCGCGAGCTGCGTGATCGGCGGCAGCAGCATGCCTAGCGGATACTCGCCCTTTGCGATCCGGTACCTCAGCAACGAAGCCAGCCGCTGATATTGCGCAACGCCCCGTTCAGCCGGCAGCTCCGGCCGTTCAATCCCAATAGTTCGATCGTCCGCCATTCCAGTTGCCTGACATTCAGAACATTGGAGTATGCACCAGAAGAACGGGTAGGCTCCTTGGCTAGCAGGCCCCCACCGTCGGTGGGATGGAACCGGTAGCGTCCAGATGTGGCACGGTGGCAGTAGGTTTGGCTTGTCTGTTTCCGAAGTTCGCGACAAGGCTTCTTGCTTGTTGTCCTCGCGCAGCCGCGAAATCTAGCGTTTGTAGAGGCCGGTCAGGGTGGCCGTGGCGAGTGTGTTCTGGTAGATTAAGAAACGCACCACAGCGTTGGTCGGGTTTGGCGGCAACCCGAGCTCGGGCACGCCCAGCGCGTGCACGGTGAAGATGTAGCGGTGCGCGGGCAAGCCCTTGGGCGGGCAGGGTCCGCCGTAGCCGATGGCGCCGTAGTCGTTGGCGGCCTGAGTGCCGCTGGCGCCCAGATCGGCGCCGTCGCTTGAGCCCAGGCCTGCGGCGAGCTGGGTGACGGACGAATCGATGTCGAACAGGATCCAGTGCCAGAAGCCGCTGCCGGTGGGCGCGTCCGGGTCGTACAGCGTCAGCGCAAAACCCTTGGTGCCTTCCGGCGCGCCCTGCCATTTCAGCGCGGGCGAACGGTTCCGGCCGGTGCCGTCGTAGCCATCGAACTCATGCACCAGTTGCAACGGATCCTGATCCTTGAGTTCCGGCGATGTTAATGTGAAGTAGCTCATGCTATTTCCTTTCACTTGATTCTGATAGCTCGGAAAACCGTATCGCTTGGAGGTGCCTGCGGCCTCCCGACGATCCCATCGCCGACAGCACATATCGAACAGGCTGGCGGCACCCATGCCTTGCGCATTCTCGCGCGTCTACCGGTTAAGCGATTGCACGCCAGCTGCTATATCGGCCGCGGTTGCCGCGAGGATCTCCCGATACGCATTCACCACGCCCTCCATCTGCCCGGGCGCCGGCACCTCTGTTTCGATGCGGCCGCTCAGAGCTTTCCCGTCTGGCAGTCGCTGCACGGTCCAGGCGATGGTCGCCGCTGCCCACTCGCCCACATTGGCGTCGAGGTTTACCACCTCGGTCGTTACGCGGAAGGCCGGCTGCGTCGCCGACAGGCCGTGATGGTAGACATCCACCGCATCAAGGCTCGATTGCAGTTGCTGCGACAGCGCATCGCGCAATTCGTTGGGCAACGGTGACGTCCAGCGCGATGTGTCGGACAGCTTGACGCCCCCGCCGGTACCGTCACGCACCACCAACTGAATGCGGTTCAGCCGCTCGGGCACGCGCACCGGCGTGACCTCGATCCATGACGGGTTACCGCTGCGGCTGGCTCGCCCCGTCACGGCCGGCGCGGCGTCGGAGCGACTGGCAGCTAACGTGTAGTAGCGCGCGTCGGGCGACGCGCAGCCGTTCATCGTGGTCATGACCGCGACGGCCAGCGTAACAAGCATCGTCAGACGTTTCATCATTTCTCTTCCCTCTTGCCTTGCAGGAGCGCTTCGGGATGCCGCTCGAGATATTCGGTGAGCATGCGCAGCGAGACGGCTGTTTGCGTGAGTTCCTGCATCATCCGGCGCGTATCCTGTTGCAGTGCTGCGTCGGGCGCCAGCGCGCCATTGGCCGTGGCGAGTGTGCGGCGCACATCCTGCAGTGCGGCGAGCACCTGCGGTGCCACGTCGCCATTGACCCGTGCCACGAGCTTGTCCGCGTTGACGAGCATCTTGTTCATCGACACCATCGCCGTGCGCGCGTCCTGCCCGATCTGGTCGAACGGCACCTTGCCGATCTTGGTCACGATGTCGCCAAGCTTGGCTTGTAGCTCGTCGAAGGTGCCTGGTGTGGTGGGGAGCTCAGGCACCGACGCGCTCAGGTCCAGATCAACCGGCAAGGACGCTTTCGGAAAGAAATCGAGTGCCACATACATCTGACCGGTCAGCAGGTTGCCGGTGCGCAACTGCGCGCGCATGCCGCGCTGTACCAGGCCATGCACGATGGCGCGCTTGCGCATGTCGTCGGCCACGTCCTTCTCGCGCAGACCCATGCGAGACGGATAGAGCTCGACCACCACGGGCATGCGGAAGGCCTTCTTGTCACGCTGGTATTCGATACCGATCGAACGCACCTGCCCAACGGTCACACCGCGGAAATCGACTGGCGCACCCGGCGACAGGCCGCGCACGGACTGATCGAAGTTGAGCACTGCCAGCGCGGGGGCGAGCTCATCCGGTTCCTTCATGGCTTCGGACTGGTCCGCCGCCAGCAGGAACTCGGTGTTCTCGGCGGCCGCGGCGTGCGCGGTCGAGTGCTCCGGGGCCTGGAAGGCCAGGCCGCCAAGCATCACGGTGACCAGCGACTGCGTGGAGAGCTTCAGCCCGTTCGCGTCGAGCTTCAGGTCGACGCCGCTGGCGTGCCAAAAGCGCGTATCGGCGGAAACTAGCTTGTCATATGGCTTGTTGACGAAGACCCGCAGCGTGATGTCGCGTCCGTTCGGTTCGAGTTGATACGCCACCACGTGGCCGACCTGCACGCGACGATAGTAGACCGGTGAGCCGATGTCGAGCGAGCCCAGGTCTTGCGCACGCAGTACGAACTGCCTGCCTGAGGCATCGGCAGTGACAGTCGGCGGGACTTCGAGCCCGGTGAAGCTGCGCGTCGTCTCGCCTGACTTGCCCGCATCCACGCCGATATATGCCCCCGATAGCAGCGTCTCGAGCCCCGATACACCACTGAGGGCAAAGCGCGGCCGTACCACCCAGAAGCGCGTGTCGGACACGGCGAAGCTCTTGGCATCCTTGGTCAGGGCAATCGTCGCTACCACATGGGAACGGTCCTCTGCCAGCCGTGCCGTCTTGACCAGCCCAATATCGACGTCCTTGTAGCGCACAGGGGTCTTGCCTGGTGTCAGGCCTTCGGCGGTGCGGAAAGTGACGGTGATCTCGGGCCCGCGTGATGCTAGCGTGTTGATCAGCAGTGAAAGTCCGACCACCGCCGCAACGATGGGGATCAGCCAGACGAGCGAGGGTAGCCAGCGCGCGCGAGGCTTGCGCCCCGGCTGCGGTATACCATGAGGCGGGGGATGATTAACGTGTTCGGGCATGATCGGAGTGCTGCAATTCGATGGAGGAAGGCGACGTCTCGAGCGCATCCCACAGCAGACGGGGATCAAAGCTCAGTGACGCGAGCATGGTCAGTACGACAACCGAGGCAAAGGCCAGGGCCCCGGCCCCGGGCGTGATCGTGGCCAGCGCTCCGGCCTGCACCAGCGAGGCCAGCAGTGCGACGACGAAGATATCGAGCATGGACCACCGACCGATGACTTCGACCAGGGTGTAGAGCCTGGTCTGCTCGCGGAGGCGCCAGGTCGATCCGCGGCGCACCGATAGCAGCAGCAATGTCAGGATCATCATCTTCAGCAACGGGACGATGATGCTGGCGATCAGCACCACGATTGCCAGCATGTATGAGCCGGACAACCACAGATAGATCACGCCAGACATGATGGTGTCGTGCTGCGTGCCGAAAATTGACTGCGTCACCATTACCGGCAGCAGATTGGCCGGAATATACAAAAGGTAGGCGGCCAACAGGAAGGCCCAGGCGCGCGCCACGCTGGCCGGCTTGCGATGATGCAGCACGGTACCGCAGCGCGGACACGGTTCGGCCTCGAGCGTCATCGGACTGAGCAGGTCGCAAACGTGGCACGACAGCAGTCCGCGCGAAGTGGCGGTAGCGCAGGGCGATTGAGCCGCGGTCATGATGCGGCATCCGGCGAGCAGGGCGGTACGTCATCTGTAACGTGCGCGTCGAGGTGGTGCCACAGTTCGCGCGGATCGAAGGACAGAATGGCGGCAAGTACGACCACAAGTGCACCGAACGACCAGAGGGCGGCGCCAGGCAGCACCTGCGCGATGGTGGACAGCTTCACCACCGTGACCAACACGCCGATCATGAACACTTCGATCATGCCCCACGGCCGCGTCTGGCGAATGCCGCGCACGATGCGGTCGAACCCCGGTGGCATGTGATGTTGCGCCATTGGCACGAGCAGGTAGCACATCATGAGCAATTCGGCCAGCGGAAGCAGGATCGTCGTGGCAAACACGAGCATCGCCACCAGCGCCATGTCGTCCACGTAGAGTGTCTGTACGGCGCCCCATAGCGTGGTCTCCATGCGGGAGCCCTTGAGTTCCATAACAACAATTGGGTACGCATTCGAGATCAGAAACAGGACCAGTGCGGTCACCACGAAAGGAAGTAGGCGGCGATAGGCACGCGAGCTGTCGCGATAGAGCGCACCGCCGCACCTCAGGCACGTGGCACATTCGTCCGGTTTCAGCGCCACGCGCGCATGGAGTGCGTCGCAATGCTCGCATGCCATCAGCCTGTCCGGATCCTGCATGGGAACTGGCAGCGAGGAGTGGTTCTGATACACGACGTCTCCTTGGGGGAAATTATCGGCCTCGTTGCGTGAGGCAAGCGGCGCGTGAGCGCACCGGAACTCTTCCTGAGTTCCGCATTCTTTCACATAATGATTTTATTGTCATCATGACATTGTGTATGTTATAAGAAGCGCACTGACGCCGCTGCAGCCAGGGCGTTCATGGCATACGCCATGTTGGCGGCGTTGTAGCGGCAAATTGATATAATTGCCTCGTCACATAAGGTCCTCTAATTGAAGATGCCTGCCGTTCCTGATCCCAAAGACCATCGCCCTCGCGTTGCCGCAGAACGGCGTGCACGGATGCGCCAGCGTCTCATTGAAAGCGCGATGATCGTTTTTGCGCAAAGGGGTGTCGGAGCCAGCGTGATCCCGGAAGTCATTGCGTCAGCTGGCGTCTCGCAAGGCTCCTTCTACAACTACTTCCGTACTAACGAGGATCTGCTGGCGGCTGTCGGCGACGCGCTCAGTCACGACATGGTGCAAATGATTGAGGGCGTGGTCGGCGATATCGAAGACCCGGCGTTACGTGTTGCAACGGGTATTCGCTTATACCTGCACCTTGCGCGATCCTATCCCGTCGTGGCGCAATTTCTTTCCGGTACGGGCCTGCTTTTGGTCGGCAACAAGAGTGCTGCCGTCTACGAATACCTGCCCTCGGATGTCAAGGAAGGCCTGAAGAGGGGCACGTTTGACGAGGCTTCGGCCGACGTTGCATTGGACATGGTGGCCGGCGCCGGGCTAATCGCCGTTCACCGCATGGCCAAGGGAAGGACAACCAAGGATTATCCCGAACGGATTGTCCGGGCGGTGTTGCGGTCGCTCGGTGTGCCTGCATCGAGTGCGGTACGGTTGACCTCCGCGCCTTTACCAAAGCTGGTGGCTCCGCCAGAATCTTTGCTCGAAAAAGCCCAGGAGAAGCTCGTCGCCAAGGCCGAGCCCTCCAACTAGCGAGCAAAGCTAGTGCTAGGGCGCATCGCTGATCGTTTCCGCGAGCAAGCCGTCGAATAGCGCTTCGCTCGCATGCAGCGGCGACCTCGATATCGCATCGGCCGCGGATTCCTCCACGCCCAAGGCGCGCAATGCCACGGCAGCGGCGAGTTCCGAAAAATCTTCGCGACATTGCGTTTCAAGCATGCTCTGCATGGCGCTCATTGCGGCTCCAGCAACGATATTGAAGCCCAGGGCGATTGGCATGCGCTTGAAGCGATTGCGACGAACGCCTTCCTCTATGTCCCTGCGGACAAATTCCAGCATATTCGGTGCCTGGTAGCCCGCCCATCCGAGCCGGCCAAGGATGCCAGCCACAGCCGGCTGGTGTACTGTCAGTAGCGACGCCAGCCGTATTCCCCTGGCGATGTGCTCGGCCGGGTCGTCATGGTCGCGCACGATGGGGGCGGCCGCTCGCACCCACTGTTCAGCAATCTTCCCGACAAGCTCTCGCACGATCGCGTCAGACGACGGAAAGTACTTGTAGAACGTTCCGCGTGAAACCCCTGCTGCCGAGATGATGTCGTCGATGGACGGCGTCGAGGCGCTGTTCTCCAGCATCAAGCGCATCGCACTGTTCAGCAACAGCGAGCGCATACGCTGCCGCCGCTTTGCCGCAACTCGCTGACGATGGTCGCTAGTCTTCCACGGTTCTGTTTGAGCTGCGAATCGCGTCTGCATCCGGGCCATTGATCTGTTCTCTCCTCATAGTTAATGCGTCGACAACGCCGCGCGCCGCCGGTCTTCCTGCGGCCTATGTCGTTCACATCACTCCGCGATTATCGTTGCGCACCACATCCTGCAGGCGCGCGCTTTCTTCGTCTCATGCGGTCCGGGACGAAATAGTTGCCTCGCTCGCACACGCAAAATAAGCTATACGTCATCATGACGATGAAGTCATTATGATGTATATTTCGGGCTTCGGGAAGGGTGAATCCCCTACCAGGCCTGCCGTCAATGACGCCAGCACGTGTCCGATTGGAGCGGCTCGGTGGCGTGGATCGCTAATGACTTGCAGGCGAGCGACAGACCTTAGTGGAGCGTAGAAATTGAACAGGAACCTTCGAGCGGCAGCTCTTACCATCACCGCGGTGCACCTGCTGGCCGCGTGCACCCCGGGTCCAGAACCCGAACGCAAAGACGTGAGGCCGGTGCGGACAGTGGTCGCCGGACGTACCGATGGGTCGGTCGGTGGGACCTACTCGGGCGAGATTCGTGCGCGTTACGAAAGTCAGTTGGGCTTCCGCACAGCCGGCAAGATCGTCGCGCGCATGGTGGAAGTTGGGAGCCATGTCAAGCGCGGCCAGCAGTTGTTCCAACTCGATCCCACGCAGGAAACATTGCAGGTAGCCGCAGCGGGTGCGGAAGCGGATGCGGCAAAAAGCCGGGTAGCCCAGGCGCGGGTGGACGTTAAGCGTACCGAGCAACTGCTCGCCCAGAACTTTGCCTCGCAAGCTGAGCTGGACCAGCAGCGGCTAGCGCTTAACCAGGCGGAAGCACAACTGCGTTCGGCACTGGCGCGCCAGCAGCTGAATGCCAACATGCGCGGATTTACCACGCTCCTAGCGGACCGCGATGGCGTGGTCAGCGCCATCAACGCGGAAGCGGGCCAAGTGGTTTCAGCCGGGCAGACTGTCGCCACCGTCGCGGCTGACGGCGAACGCGAGGTTTCGATCAGCATTCCGGAGTCGCGAGTCGACGAACTGCGTAAAGCGCCGACGCTGACGATTTCGGTGTGGGCGCAGCCGGAAAAGTCCTGGACGGGCAAGCTCCGAGAGCTTGCGCCGGATGCGGACAGCGTCACCCGAACGTACTCGGCGCGCATCTCCATTCAGGAGGCAGATCCCGAACTGCTTCGACTAGGCATGACAGCGTCGGTGATCACACCCGACGTGGACGGCAGCGGCGTAGTTCGCGTGCCCCTGACTGCCATCGTTGATCATGAACGTGGCCGCCAGGTATGGGTGGTCGACCCGAAGACGTCGCGGGTTATCGCGCGTGAAGTCAAGCTGGGCGCAGCGCAGAACGACAGCGTGATTGTGGTTGGGGGACTGGCGGGCGGAGAGACCGTGGTGAGTGCCGGCGTGCACATGCTGCAGGCTGGCCAGCAGGTGAAAGTGGCCGAGGCGGTAACTGTCGCCAAGGCGGGAGGTGTGAAGTGAAAGGTATCAACCTGTCCGAATGGGCACTGAAGCACCAGCAGATGGTCGCGTTCCTGCTGCTGCTGTTGTCCGTGGCGGGCGTGCTGGCCTACAGCAGTCTGGGCCAGAAGGAAGACCCCGAGTTCACGATCAAGACCATGGTCGTGCAAGCCTACTGGCCCGGAAGCTCCGCGCAGCAGATGGCCGACCAGGTCACCGACAAGATCGAGCGCAAGTTGCAAGAGGTGGCAGAGATCGACTATACGTCCACCTATGTGAAGCCGGGCGAAACGCAGGTCAAGGTCAACCTGCGCGAGGATGTACCACCCGGCGCGGTGCCCGATGTGTGGTACCAGGTCCGCAAGAAGATGGGGGACATCCGGCATACCTTGCCACAGGGCACACAGGGCCCATTCTTCAATGACGAGTTCGGAGACACGTTCGGTAACCTCTATGCCATCACGGGCGATGGCTTCGACTATGACGACCTGAGACGGATTGCAGATGACGCGCGTAATGAGTTCCTTCGTGTCGACGACGTCAACAAGGTCGACCTGGTAGGCAAGCAGGAACAGAAAATCTACGTGGAAGTCTCAACCGCCAAGCTGGCCTCGCTGGGGATCGACCCGGCACTGATCGCGTCGACGCTCGCACAAACCAATGCCGTGACATCGGGCGGGACGGTGCAAACCACCGCGGAACAAGTCCGGTTGGCTGTCAGTGGCGAGTTTGACTCGGTCGAGAAAATTCGCGCCATCGGCATCCGTGCCGGCCAGCGTACCTTCCGTCTTGGCGATATCGCCGACGTCCGCCGGGGCTTTGTGGAGCCCGCCACCTCGAGGATGCGCTTCAACGGCAATGAGGCGATTGGACTGGCGGTGAGCATGCGCAAAGGCGGTGACGTGATTCGGCTCGGCACAAGGTTGGACGAAACGGTCAAGCGCATCGAGTCCACTCTGCCGGTCGGCGTGCAGATCCACGCGGTCAGCGACCAGCCACGCATCGTCGAGCATTCCGTGTTTGAGTTCAAGAAAAGCCTCGCCGAGGCGGTGATCATCGTGCTCATCGTAAGCTTCCTGTCGCTGGGCTTCCGGACGGGATTAGTCGTTGCGCTTAGCATCCCACTCGTGCTCGCCATGACGTTCCTCGCGATGTACGTGATGGGCATCGACTTGCAGCGCATCTCGCTTGGTGCGCTGATCATCGCGCTCGGGCTGTTGGTGGACGACGCCATCATTGCTGTCGAAATGATGGCGCTGAAGCTCGAGCAGGGCTGGGACAAGTTCCGTGCCGCCACATATGCCTACACGGCCACCGCTTTCCCGATGCTCACCGGCACGCTGATCACTGCGGCGGGATTCCTTCCAGTCGGCTTCGCGAAGTCGGGTACGGGCGAGTATGTGTACTCGCTGTTCCAGGTAGTGGGAATTTCGCTGGTGCTGTCGTGGATCGTGGCCGTGCTCTTCACGCCATACATCGGCTACAAGCTGTTGAAGGAGCATGCGCACGCGTCGCATGACGAGGATGCCGTCTACCAGCGTGGCTTCTATGTCAAGTTCCGCCGTTTCATCGATTTTTGCCTGCGGCATCGCGTGTGGGTGATAGGCGTCACGCTCGCCGCGTTCGTGGGCGCACTGATGCTGTTCAAGGCAGTACCCCAGCAATTTTTTCCCGCATCGGACCGGGCCGAACTAATTGTGGACCTGTGGATGCCGAAGGCCTCGACGTTCGAGGCGAGTCAGCGCGAAGTCCAGAAGCTGGAAGGCCTGCTCAAGGGCGATCCGGACATTGCGGCAGTGACCAGCTTTGTCGGTAACGGCGCGCCGCGTTTCTACCTGCCGCTCGATGTGCAGACGCCCAATCTGAACTTGGGGGAGATGCTGGTGATGACGAAGGGCGGCGAGGCGCGGGAGCGGGTGAGGGAGAAGCTCGAGAAGCTGTTCGATGAAAAGCTCCCGAACGTGCGTGGCCGCGTCAATCGCCTGGAGAACGGCCCGCCTGTCGGTTACCCGGTGCAGTTTCGCGTATTTGGGCAGGACAACGCCAAGGTTCGCGCAATCGGCCAGCAGGTGGCGGACATCATGCGTCAAGAAACGCACGTGCGCCAGGTCAATCAGGACTGGGGTGAGCGCATCAAGCGCGTGCAGGTTGACGTCGACCAGGACAAGGCCCGTGTGTTGGGAGTGAGCTCGGGGCAAATCAAGGAGGCGCTTGAGGCATCGCTGTCGGGCACGCCCATCACGCAGTACCGCGAGGACGACCAGGGTATCGACGTGGTTTCGCGCCTCGTCGCTGCGGAACGAACGGACCTGAACAACTTGAAGGACGCAAAAATCTATGTGCGCGACGGCAAATTTGTGCCGGTGTCGCAGGTGGCCCGGCTCGCGCTGGACAGCGAGGACAGCGAGCTGTGGCGGCGCAACCGCGTGCCTACGCTGACCGTTCGTGCCGATATTGTGGGGGCCCAGGCCCCTGACGTCACGCGCGCGCTGCAGCCGAAGATCGATGCGCTGACGAAGGACCTTCCGCTCGGCTATGGCATCGAGATCGGTGGCGCTTCCGAATCGAGTGCGAAGGCCCAGCGTTCGGTTTTCGCGGTGATGCCTTTGACGATCATCGCGGTGCTCGTGCTGCTGATGATTCAGCTGCAGGACATGAAGAAGATGGCGATGGTGCTGCTGACCGCGCCGCTCGGGCTGATCGGTGTGAGCGCGATCCTGGCCGCGTTCCAGATTCCGTTCGGCTTTGTTGCGATGTTGGGCGTCATCGCACTCGCGGGAATGATTATTCGCAACTCGGTGATCCTGGTCGTGCAGATTGATCAGGACGTCGGCGCAGGCGTCGCGCTGTGGACGGCCATCGTCGAGGCGGCGGTGCGGCGGCTGCGTCCGATCGTGTTGACTGCCCTGGCGGCAATTCTCGCGATGGTGCCGCTGACCCATTCCGTGTTCTGGGGCCCCATGGCATGGGCAATCATGGGGGGGCTCGCCGTTGCCACGGTGCTGACGCTCGTCTTCCTCCCCGCTCTGTATGCGACCTGGTACCGGGCCAAGCGCCCTGCGGTCGTCTGATCGCAAATGTGACGTTGAGAGTAATTTCGATGAAGAGAATGAATATGGCCTTGCGGGCCGGGCAGGTGGCCTTGGGCTGCATGCTTTTCCTGAACGCCGGAGAGTCGGGCGCTATCGACCTCGTGGGGGCGTATCAGCAGGCATTGGCGCATGATCCAACGAGCCTCGCTGCCAATGATGCGCTCACGGCTGGGCGCGAGAAGGCTGTGCAGGGCGACGCGCTGCTGCGTCCCCGCGTAAGCCTGCAAGCGGCCTTGGACCGGATCAACAATCGATCGTCCGCCAACCCGCCTGCCGAGGTCGCGCCGTTGGTCTCCGCCGATAGTTCGGGCACGGCGCGGCAGGCCGGTGTGATGCTCGTGCAGCCCCTTTACGACAAGTCCGCGGTGGCGACGAGGAAGCAGTTGCACGAGCAATCGAACCTGGCGCAAACGCAGTTCGAACAGTCTCGCCAGGATTTGGCCTTGCGAGTGGCCGAGGCATACTTCGGCGTGGTGTTGGGCGAGGAGACGCTTCGGGTGGTGCAGGCTGAGAAGGCGGCCCTGCGACTACAACGCGACCGCGCGAAGGCACGCTTCGACATCGGGCAGGGCAAGATCACCGACCTCCATGAAGCCCAGGCGCGCCTGGATGGCGTGGAGAGCCGCGAAGTCGCGGCACAGTCTGCGCTCGAACAACGACGCACTCGTTTCCTGGAAATCGTCGGCACGCCGCCCGATCAGCTCAACGGGCTAGCGCCCGGTTTCGCGCCGCGGCCACCGGAACCGGACAATCTCACGGCGTGGCAGGCAAAGGGTGAAGAGCAGAGCTACCTCGTCAAGACCCGGCAGTCGGAGCTCGACGTTGCCGGTGCGGAGATCGACAAATACCGCGTGGGCAGTCGCCCGACCGTTGCGCTAGTGGCGCGTTATGGCGCACAAGGGCAAACCGGAAACCTGGCTCCCTGGATTGCAGCCAGCAATTCCCGAACCGCGACGATCGGCTTGCAGCTCAATATTCCGCTGTACGCGGGTGGCGGACTGGATTCGCGCGAGCGGGAATCCGTTGCGAGGAAGAGCCAGGCGGAGCAAGAGATTGCCGCCGCCCGGCGAGACGTGCGCCTGAAGGTGCAGGACGGATACCTCTCGGTGAAAACTGGTGTATCGCGCGTCGCCGCACTCGAACAGTCGTTGACTTCAGCGCGTAGCGCGCTCGCCGCAACGACGCTTGGCCGGGATGTCGGTACCCGTACGCAACCCGACGTGCTCGACGCGCAGCAGCGCGTATTCACCGCTGAGCTCGACCTGGTTCAGGCACGCCTGGACTACCTCCTTGGCCGCCTGCGGCTTGCTGCCGCGGCGGGGGAATTGAGCGAGGAATCCTTGCGCTCGCTGAATGCCTGGCTCGCAGCCTGATCGCGAGATCCTATGCCAGGAGATCTGCAGCACTATTGGAGCGGCGCATTTCTCGCTGCCAACGCGTTCATCGGGCTGAACATGGCCGGCGCGCTCCTGCTCGGCATGCTGGTTGGCTACGAGCGCTCATACAACGGTCGCGCCGCCGGCATGCGCACTTATGGGCTCGTCTGCATGGCGTCCACGGCATTGACTGTGTTCGTCGGCTACCCGACGCTGTGGTACGGAGGTGCCACAGCGAACATCCAGGCAGACCCGACCCATACCATCCAGGGCGTGGTCACCGGCGTCGGCTTCCTTTGCGCCGGGGTCATCATGAAAGACGGCATGAGCATCCGCGGCCTCACGACCGCCGCATCCATCTGGGCCGCCTCGGCCATAGGCGTGTTGCTCGGCGTTGGTTTTTATGCTGCCGCATTGCTGCTCGCCGTGCTGTGCGTGGGCTCGATGTCCCTATTGCATCGGCTGGAGTCCAGGCTTCCGGGGCGCATGACGCTTGATGTGTCGCTGACGTTCCAACCCGGCGAAGCGCCGGACTTCGACTTGCTGATCGACAGGGCAAAGTCACGCGGCTATTGCGTGCTGCACGACAGCCTGATGATCACGTATGCCGACAACCAGGCCGTGTGGCGAGTCGGCCTGGTCGCACCGGACAAGGCGCGCGCGCTATCGCCGGCAGGGCTGGCGGCCGAGATGGCTGCAACCGAGGGCGTCTCCCGGTTCAGCATCGTACCGGTGCGCAGTTGATTGATAAGCGAACACGTCTATTAACCACAACCAGGCTGTTTTCCTGAGAATGCATGGTGATCTAAATGAATTTCCTGAGGGACTCGAGGGCAGCGACCAACGAGCTCCTGGGGAGTAGCCCTAGACAGAATGTATTGACCTGCCGCACCTCAAGCGGCGTGGATTAGGCTTGAGGTGGGTTAAACCAACGGCCCAGAGCCACAATTGAGGGGGCAGGTCATGGACAAGTTTAGCAAGTATGTGGGCCTGGATGTCCACCAAGAAACCATTGCCGTGGCGGTCGCGGACACAGGTGGCGACGTCAGGTATATGGGCGAGATCGGGAATACGCCGGAGGCGATCAGGAAGCTGGTTACGCAACTCAAACGTGCCGGAGCCCGACTCTCGTTTTGCTACGAAGCGGGCCCGGGTGGCTACGTGCTGTATCGGCAACTGCGTGATCTGAAGCAGGACTGTCAGGTGGTCGCCCCTTCGCTGATTCCACGCAAGCCCGGCGAACGCGTCAAGACCGACCGCCGCGACAGCCTGAGCCTGGCCCGGCTGCACCGGGCCGGCGAACTGACCGCGGTCTGGGTCCCCGGCGAAGCCCAGGAGGCCGTGCGCGACCTCACCCGTGCACGCGAGGACATGAAGCATCTGCAGCGGCAGGCCAAGCAAAGATTGTTGTCGTTTCTGTCACGCCATGGCCACCGCTATAGCGGTAAATCCCGCTGGACCCAAGCGCACTGGCGCTGGCTCGACGGGATCAAGTTTGCCTACCCAGTGCAGCAGATCGTGCTGCAGGAATACATCGACACCGTCCGGGCTTGCAGCCAACGTGTGGCTAGCCTGGAGCAGGAGATCGAACGCGCGGTGCAGGACTGCCCGGTCTGGCCGGTAATCGAAGCGTTGATGGCGCTACGCGGGATTAGCCTGATCGCCGCGGTGACCGTGGTCGCCGAGCTTGGCGATCTGCAGCGCTTCGCTGATGCCCCACAGTTGATGGCGTATCTGGGCCTGGTGCCGAGTGAGCATTCCAGTGGCAAGCGTGAACGACGCGGCGGTATTACCAAGGCTGGCAACAGCCATGTGCGGCGGGTGTTGGTCGAGGCGGCCTGGACCTATCGACACCCGGCCCGCAAGACAGCAACGCTGCAACGGCGCGCCGAGCGCACCACTGCCCAGACACAGGAGATCGCATGGAGTGCACAGAAGCGCTTATGTCAACGCTTCCGTCACCTGACAATGCATGGGAAGCTACCAGTGCAAGTTTGCACCGCGATAGCGCGCGAATTGACGGGATTTATTTGGGCAATCGGCCAGCAGGTAGAGGCCAGACCGCATTGATCGAGACGCAGCGCAATGTGTTTGGGCCAGGGCCGGCGGCGGTGGAGAATCCTCGCGCACAACTAGGAGGCAACCGGAAACGGCATAACCCTCGAACTAGACGGAGGCAGCTCCTCGACGAATCGTTTGTCATGCGATACCCAACCCGCGCATATCAGAATGATCAACCGTCGAAGAACCGCTGGCCCTGGCCCAAACACACTGCAAGTTCAACCAGCATAAACAGGCACCGAGCACTTGACAGGGTCAATACATATCAGTTGTATGTGTATGGATCGCAGTTGCGTACGGCGTGTGGATCACGCTCCGATAGTCAGCGGGCCGCGCTCTGCGCCCACTGTGGCGCAGCGTTATCGACTCATCTCAGACGAAGCCCCAGGAATGACCGCTCTCATGGATGGCGGTCATACGAAGAGTTTGCGAGCGATGACAGCTTATGACCGGGTGCGGCCCGACGCCGAGCACAACCGAGCGTTCTTCCTGGGCCGGTCCGCGTAGGGCAGAAGACGTCCCGAAGCAGGCGATCAACGTTCAATCTGCACGCGCATCGACCGCGCGTCTGGCAAACCCAAGGCTTCCGCCGCAGCGTAAGAGAGATCGATAATCCGGCCTTTGACGTATGGTCCGCGATCGTTGATGCGAACGACAACCGACTTTCCGGTAGCCAACGATCTGACGCGCACATAGCTGCCGAGCGGTAATGTTCGATGGGCGGCAGTCAAGGCGCCGCGATCGTAGCGTTCTCCGTTTGCGGTCAGATGCCCCTGGAGCGTTGCCGAATACCATGACGCCTCGCCGGATTGCAACATCTCGTGCTCGTGCCGAGGGCGACAGGAATCAGCTCTGCACGCAGCATGCTTGGACGGAATCTGTCCGCAAGCAGTGAACAAAGCGCAGATTCCCAAGACTCCCAAATAGCGAAGAGATAGCACTATAGACCACCCGTCAGTTATTGAGACGTGGTTCTAACGGCTTCCAAAAGTTCGCGTTGGCGGCGTGGCCGGCTTACGTAGCACTTTGACAATATTTTAGGTGACAAGCGGCGCCCCAGAAGGGCCGACCCAACGACAGGCTGGTTTCTGGACTATCGGTCGAATGTGGTCCAAAATTTTCGCATTTTGCCCGGAGTATTTGACGCGACGCCGTTGAGTTGACCACTTTATTACCGCATTGTGGAAAGCCTAAAGGCAGTCAGCGCGCCATGCTTCCCTTCCGGCGCGATAGTCCGTTGCCCGGCTCTTGGATTACACGCTACCTCATGTCAATGCTTGCACTGTGACGTCTTTGCGCTTGAATCGAATGACTGCTTGTTGGCCCGCAGAGTCATTTGGATGTCGCCACTGCAGTGCTCGCGAACAGCTGATATTGGACTCTGCCGTCGACTGGCCGTTTGAGGGCCAGACCGCAGTCATCGTCGGTTGCCGACCCTTCTGAGCCGTTCAGCCAACCCATGTCAACGGCAGTTATGCAATATCGTCCGGCCATTCGGACGCGTTTCAGGTTAAGTCAGAACCGAAACTGGCCGCAGGCGCCTAGGTCTGTACGGGGGCTCGCTCGCGAGCGTTTCCATCCTGACGGAGGGAAGATTGCCTGACGCTTATAGAGCGTGGCTGATGTTACCCATATTGATATCAGATGTGAGCATCTCAGTACATGTCGAAGTCGTCCTCGCCGTAGACTTCTGCCGGGCAGTACGCCGCACCAGCTAGAGAAGAATGCTTGGTTAGCAATAACAAATTCGGGGAGTGGGAAGGTGGGTCGACGATATTGTCTTGTACTTTTTCTATTTTTTCTGCAATTAATATTCTGCATTGGCCCATCTCAGGCCGCAGAGCAGGGATAGAAATTATGAAGAACTTGGGAGATGAGCCCCGCTTGGTTTCGCATTATGGTCCAGGTCCGTGGGTAAAAATGGCTCATAATCACCAATGTTTTGATGGGCGACGTTTAGAGATCCACTATTTTAGTAATCGACGCGGTTTAAATGTTGAGCTTAAATTTAATAGCCGATAAGGTGATATCGTGAACAATGTTAAGTTTAATTTCGTTGCGGAAGGTGATGGCAGTGGTGAGTTGAGGCTGCGCTTCGAGGTAGATAAGTTCTCTGGCTGGGGACGTGCCTACTTTAATGCCGATGAATTGTTGCGCCAATTGGAGAATTTCGCCGAGTTTCCAATTTCGTCAGCGGGCGCACCAGAGATAAGGGGAGGGTTCTGGGATTCGTCGGCCCAGGAGAGTCGCTTAATACAGGAACACCTGTTTTTCTCCGTTCGTCCCGTTGGAACAACTGGTCAACTCAGCTTCGTGGTACGTGTTGCAGTTCCTGACGGCACCACAGGTGGACCAGTACTTTTATCAGCCGCAGCTCAATTTCCTACAACATATGAAGCTCTGGGACGGTTTGTGAGAGACATGAAAGCACTGTTGCGCGGAGAGAGCCAAGAAGCCGTTTTGCAAGACTAGTCTCAGACCGAGCTTTACTTTCGTTGCGAGGGGGTATGTCACGACCTTCCATAGTCAGAATGGATTTTTAGTTCGCTCGTGGGCCAGTATTGCGCTCCCATATCAAAGCTCGCAGCGGAAAGTTCTTACGCGAAGACTATTCCAAACCGATGATACGTCTCCACAGCCAATGGCTGTCTCCGACTGGACAACGGACGGTCGGAGACAACTTAGCAATGGCAGAGATTGGCCGATCCCAGTCCGATGCTCCCAATCCAGGCGACCTTCCCCGGAAATCGGCGATGAGCCTTTACTCTTTGGGTTTGTAAGCTTGCAAACGCCCCCGGCCGCTATCCAGTCGTTCACGCCTCCGTGTTGTGAACAAAGTAGGGCGGTACTTCCGGGCCCCACTGATACAGCGCGTCTTCTGCCGGGTAGTCGCCGGCGGGCCAGGGCTGTCCGGCGGAGATGTAGTCGATGTCGGCGGAATATTCGCAGAACGAACCCCACGGGTCGCGCACGTAGTGGAAGAAGTTTGAGCCCAGGACGTGCCGGCCCGTGCCCCAGCCTTCCGTATAGCCGGCCTCCGCCATCTGCGCGGCGCCCTGGCCCACCTCGTCGATGCTCGCCACGTCCCAGGCGGCGTGATGCCAGCCCCGCGCGGTGCTCCTGGCGAATGCCACGAGGTGGTGATCGCAGCCGTGCGGCGCGTGCGTGAACGCGATGCCGTCTCCCGAGCGATCGGAGAGGCGCAGCCCCAGCGCGCTCTCGTAGAACGCCAGCGCGCGCCACACGTCGGGCGTAAACAGCAGCACATGCGATAGCCGCCGCGGGCGCACCGTGGTGACCTGGCTGCGCACGCGGGCGCCGCGCTGGTCCGCGCGCGCATGGATATCGCGCAACGGGCTCTTGGCACTCGGCGCGGTCTTAGGGCCGACCTTCACCTGCACAAGGTTGCCGTCGATATCGTAGAACCAGAGGCCCTCCTGCGTGGCGTGGGGCGAGTCACCGGCAAAGACGACGCCGGCGGCAATGAGCTGTTGGCGGATCGCCTCGAAATCGCCGGCGAAGCAGTGGAAGCTGAGCCACGCCAGCGCCTTGCGCTCGCCCGGCAACAGCCGCGCGCAGATGTGTTCGTCCTGTGCCAGCAGCGCCAGGCCATCGCCATCGGGCACCACGCTCAGGCCAAACGCGCGATGAAAGTGCGCGGCGCGATCCATGTCCGGCACCGTCAACGCGTAGTGGCCAATCGAATGCACTGACGCCGGGTGAGCTTCGGCGCCGCCATTTGAATGCCCCGACGCCGGGCGATCCCCCGCGCCGCCATTCTCCGCTTGTGTTGTCATCGGTCTCCCCCCTGGCGATGGCGGTCAGGCGGCGCGCTTGGCGGGGCTAGCCTCGTCGGCGCTGGCGGCAACCTCCTCGTCGGCGATTGTGTTACGCAGCGGGGCGAAGCCCGTCACCGATACCTCACAGACATCGCCGGGGCGCATCAGCAGCCGGGGCTCGCGGGCCCAGCCGATGCCGGACGGCGTACCGGTCACGATGATGTCGCTGGGCTCCAGCGTGATGGCTTCGCTGATCACGGCGATCAGCGTGGCGATGTCGAAGACCATCGTGTCAGTGCTGGCCGATTGCACGACCTCGCCGTTGAGGCGCGTTTCCAGCCGCAGCCCCCGGGCGCCGCGCGGCACTTCGCTGGCGGTGAGCAGTTCCGGGCCGAAGGCGCCGGTGGCATCGAAGTTCTTGCCCACGGTCCATTGCGGCGTGATGAACTGGTACTCACGCACGGACCCGTCGTTGAACAGCGCATAGCCCGCGATGCAATCCAGCGCATCTTCCTTGCGGATGTGGCGGCCCCCCTTCTTCAGCACCACGGCCAGTTCGCCCTCGTAGTCCAGCGTGTCCGACACGCGCGGGCGGACGATCGGCTGGCCGTGGCCCACCAGGCTGGTGTCATAGCGCGGAAAGATGGTGGGGTAGGCGGGCTGCTCGTACTGGCTTTCCCGGGTGTGGTCGGCGTAGTTCAGGCCAATGCAGAAGATCTTGGCGGGATGCTCGACGACCGGCAGGAACGTGATGTCGGCCTCATCCACCAACTGATCGCCGGGCTGCGTATTGGCGTAGGTTTCCAGGTCCACGCCGGCGCCCAGCAGGTGCTCGATCGATGCCTCGCCGAGGATGCGGATCTTGTCGCCTTCACGGGCGCCCAGGTATTTGTTGCCTTCGAAGATAAAGCGGACGTAACGCATTGGGAATTCCTGTCTCTCTGTTTGTATAGGGCGGGGGGGCCATGGGCCGGGGCATTGCGGGCGAGGTTGCTGCAGCGCGCAATCGGCGCAAAACGCAACCCGTGCTGGCACCCCGAGGGAAAGCCTACTGGCTCGGGGCGAGCATCAAAAGATGGCGTGTTTTCCCTGGCGATAGCTGCCAGGTATCAGTGGGGAAGGGCGGGGGAGGAGGAGGGCTGAAGCGGGAGGCGTTCGGGCCGGGAGGATGCGGGCCGGTGGAGAGCGTAAGGATTGGGCCGGCCTGACGCCAGATTGCGCAGGGTTGGGCGCATGCGGGCCAATGCGGGAATCGGCCCGTCCCGGTGCCCTTGCATCGGCGGGGGCGGCGGACAAAAGCGACGATTCGCCGATTTGCGGGTTGAGGGACCGTCTCGGAACACCCCAACGCTGCCGCTCGTCCCTCAGCCAGAACGCGCCCTCTTCTTGACCCATTGCGGTCATTCGGAGATCCACATCCATAAAGTGCTTTATTGGGCTCAAAAATGGCGAGTGGCCCACCGGCGCGGCGCGCTCGCAGTCAACGGCGGAAGCTGGCGTCGCGTTCAGTAGGGGCGCCTGCCATGCCCAGACAAGGACCCGTTATTGTGAACCCATCGAACCGAGTCGTTACCCTGCTGCTTTGGGCAGCCTTGTACTTTTGTTTTGGGTACGTCTCGCACCAGATCAACGGACCGTTCTCGGCCACGGGTTATATCTGGCTGCCGGCCGGCGTGACCGTGGCTGCCTTCATGCTGGCTCCGGTGCGGCGCTGGCTAAGCCTGGGCCTGGCTTTCCTGGCGGTCCAGATGCTGCTGGGCTGGGTGGAGGGCCGCGATGCCTTCCGAACATTGTTGTTCTCGCTCGATGAAATCGGCTTTGCCGCCGTGGCAGTGGCGCTGGTGCATTTGACCCAGTTCTCGCTGGAGGGCCTGGCGTTCCTGCGCGGCCTGCTGCTGGCGGGGGCTATCAGCAGTATTGGCGGCGCATTGTTGGGTGCCGGCTGGTTCTGGCTGTTTCTGGATGTACCGTTCTGGCAGACGGCAAAGATCTGGGCCGCGGCCGATTTCGTGGGCGTGCTGATCGTGACGCCGGTTTTCGCTGGCTGGGCGCGGTTCCGTGCGGTGCGTTCCGGCGGCCGGCGGCGCGGCGAACTCCTCTTTGGCCTGGCGGCACTGGCGGGCGTCCTGCTGACGGCCGGCGTGGTGTTCGACGGCACGCGGCTCTCGCTGCTCTCGCTCGGTGTGGCCTATGCGCTGACCTATATCCCGCTCTTCTTTGTCGCGATCGTCGCCCTGCTGCTGGGCGGGCGCGGTGGTTCGGTGGCCGTGGCATTGCTTTCGGCACTCGTCCTGATCAACACGGCGCAGGGCGACGGGCCGTTCGCGCAAACCGCCCTCCATCCCGGATATTCCCTGCTGGTCGCGCAGTTGTACCTGGCCGTGGCCGCGCTGCTTACGTTGCTGATCAGCACGCTACGCACCAGCCGCGAGCAACTGCACGAGCTGGCGGCCCGACGCCAGAACGATGTGGAGCTGGCCCTGGCCGCCAGCATGCAGTTGGTCTACAACCTCGATCCGCACACCGGCAGGCTGCGCTGGTGTGGCAGCCTGGAGAGGGTCCTGGGCATTCCGGAATCGTCCTTCGCCACGCTCGATGAAGTCCTGGCCTGCGTACATCCCGACGACCGCGCCGAGGTGCGCCGCCGCTGGCTGCGCGAAAGTGATGGCGAAATTGGCGGCGAGCTGACGTTCCGCCTGCTGTTGCCGGCCGGCGCCACAACGACAGTCGTGGATATGAGCGGTCCGCTGCTGGACGGCGACGAATCCGTCGCGCTGATCGCCGGCGCCTGGCGCCTGTCCGAAGGCAGGGGCGAGCATTCCGAGGGGCGGCGCGCGGCATGACAACGCAACAGGCTCCGCGTGTCGGGGCTTTGCTGATCCACGGGCTGGGCGGTACGCAGTACGACCTGGGACCGATGCACAAGGTCTTGCGGCGTGCGGGTGTGGAGACCCACGCCGTCACGTTGCCCGGTCACGGTGGCGTGCCGGAGGACCTCCTGCCGGTCCGCGCCGAGCAATGGCTGGCGACCGTGACAAAGGCCTATGACGAACTGGTGGACCGCTATGACACGTTCCACGTCGTCGGCATGTGCATGGGTGCGCTGCTGGCGCTGGTACTTTGCGAGCGCCGCCAGCATCGCAAGGGCCAACTGGTGGCGCTGGCTGCGCCGGTCTATATCGACGGCTGGTCCACGCCTTCCTATCGCTGGTTGCGGCATCTGGTCTATCACATGCCCGGATTGCCTGCGCGGATCAAGGTCGAGGAGAACGAGCCGTTCGGCATCAAGAACGATCTGGTGCGCGCCATCGTCAAGGCCAAGTTCGAGCGCGGGGACAATTTCCACTATCGCTGGGTACCGCTGGCTTGCATCCGGCAGGTGGACCGCCTGCGGCGCTGGGTCCTGGCCGGGGTGCATCGCATTGCGTGCCGCACGCTGGTGATCAACGCGCGCGAGGATGAGCTCACCACGCTGCGTTCCCTGGATTTCCTGACGACCGCGATCCCGCAGGTGCAAAGCGTTGTGGTGGAAAACAGCTATCACATGATCTGCGTGGACAACGATCGTGAGCAGGTGATTGCCAGCGTGCTGGACTTCCTGGAACTGGATGGCGTGGCGGGGCGCGGGCGCGCCAGGCGGACCGTGGAAGGACTGATGACCGCCGAGGCCGTGACCACGCTGGTGGGCGAGTATCTGCTGGCACTGACCACCCGGCACTACGAAGCGCTGTTCCCGCTGCTGGCGCCGGGTATCCAGTGGCGGCATCTCGGCGAGCATCCGCTGGCTGGCAGCTACAACGATCGCGACGCGGTGATTGGCCTGTTCGAGCGCCTGGGACAGATGGCGGGCGATTCGCTGCAAATCGACGTGGTTGGCACGCCGCGCATTGACGGGCAGTCCGTGGAACTTGACATCGCGGTGGTCTACCATCAGGCCGACGGCCCTTCCATGGAGGGCCGCGGCACCCAGGCCCTGCAATTGAGCAACGGCCGCATCCACAGCGTGGAGTACCGCCCGGCGGTCACCGTGGCGGCCCCCGAAGCGATGACCGGCTAGAACACCCGTCCCAGCTGCAGGTAGACATTCCACGTGCCCTGTGGCGCCACCGCAAGACCAAGATAGAGCGGCCCGATCACGCTGTTGCCGCCGATGAACACGCTGGCGCTCGTCTTGTACGGTCCATTGCCGAAGTTCCTGCGCGTGAGCCATACATCGCCCACTTCCATGCTCGCCCCGAACACGGTGGACCGCAGCCCTGGCAGGATGAACTCGCGCAGGTCGTTCAGGTAGGTAAGCCGGCTATACAGCAGGTAGTTGCCGGAGAACTGGTCCGGCGCATAGGCCGACAGGTGCTGGAAGCCGCCCAGCGTAAAGCCCAGCCCGCCAATGACGCTGCGGTCGTTGCGGTGGTCGTTGTACGTGACGGCCGCCTCGGCGGCCAGGTTCAGCGTATGGCGGCCCAGACTGCTGGCCCACAGGGCCTTGGCGTGGAAGTCGTTATAGCTCTGGTCCCGGTTGCCCAGCGACAGCTGGTTCAGCGCGAACAGGTAGTAGCCCTTGCGCGGGAACAGGGGATCGTCGAGCTGGTCGATGGTCAGCTGGGCGCGCACGGTCGGTTGCCGGATATACACGTTGTCGAACAGCCCGCGCCGGGTGCCCGTGATGGTGTAGTCGGACCGATAGCGGACCTGCTGATAGTTGGTACCCAGCCGGAACTCGCCAAGTCGGCCCAGCGGCATGCCGAGGTCCAGGCCCACAATGCCGGTGTCGACACGTACCGCCGTGAGCGGCACCGTGGTGCGATCGGGGGCGTTATCGGGAAACACGTCCACGTGCTTGCGGCCGTATTCGGCATAGGGTGCCAGGTAGAAGCCGAGGCGATCGAACACGGGCTGGCGCAACTCGGTATGCCAGCGAGCCTGGTTGCTGCCCAGCACGATGTCGTTGCGCCACTCCAGTCCACTCTGTGTCAGCCAGGGATAGCGGTGGCCAACCTGCAGGTTGAACGCGCCCTTGCCGTCGAAAGTGGTGGACATACCAAAGCCAAACAAGAGGAACTGCGGTCCCCAGGATTTCTCCTGGGCGTCGACCCTGAGTACGGCGCGGTCGTCCTCGCGGACCAGCTCATGGGTCACGCTTTCGAAATCTCCCGTGGTGGCGAGCTGGGCAAGATCATGATTGACCGTGGCGGTGTCGTAGTGCCCGCCCTCGCGCGTGCGCAGGTACTTGCGCACGAAATCGGCCGGAATGCGCCCGGATGTGTGGATCTCGAGGGCGTCGATGCGCGTGGGGCTGGGGGACGCAACGCGCGTGGCGCGCGAGGCCAGGTACTGCTCCCACGCTTCGGGCGGCAGCGACAGTGCGGCCAGTTTCGGTGCGGCAGCCTCGGTGGCCGCAAAGCCGCGCTGCACCCCGCCTCTGGCGTGCGAGAAGTCGGTGAAGGAGAGCGTGCCGAGGTCGGGCTCCAGCAGGATATCGCGCGGACCCAGCAAGGCCTTCTGCGCGGCGATGTTCTGGTTGGTGAGGATGGTCACCATCTGCTGTGTGACGGCAGCGGGCGAGTCCAGGCTGGCCGGATCGTCGAGGGGCGAGGCCACATTGACCGCAATGATGATGTCGGCGCCCATGTCGCGCGCCATCTGCACGGGGAGGTTGCTGACCAGTCCGCCATCCACCAGCGTACGGCCGTCTACCCTGAATGGTGCGAACAGACCCGGCACCGCTACGCTGGCCCGGATGGCGCGCGGCAGCGATCCGCTCTTCTGTATCACAGGCGCACCGGTGCCGAGGTCCGTGGCAACGGTGCGAAACGGGATCGGCAGCTTGTCGAAATCGGTTTGCCCGGACCATTGCGACGTCCAGTTCTGCAGCAGCGCGAGCAGCTTGTTGCCTTGTATTAGCCCCACAGGCAGTTTGACCTTGCCATCCCCAATGCCGGCCGAAATGCCAATCGGGTACTGGAAGTCGTCCTCGCGCAGGCTCTGGGGCAGTTGCGCACGTTCATTGCGGTCGAACACGATGTCGCTGAGGTTTGTGTTCGATAACCGCTCATCCAGCTCACGGGCGGGCAGCCCGCTCGCATAGAGCCCTCCGACGACCGCCCCCATGCTGGTGGCCGCGATGCAGTCGATGGGGATGTGCATGGCCTCCAGCGCCCGCAGCACGCCGATATGGGCGTAACCGCGTGCGCCGCCGCCCGAGAGCACCAGACCGATACGGGGTCGATGTGCGCCAGCCGTCTCGGCCGGGGCGCATTCCGCATGGGCGAGTTGGGCGAGGAGCAGGAGCGACAAGCAAATCAACGGCAGCCAGTGACGCGGGCCGGGGGTGGATCGGGGCATCTCGGTGGGATCGGCAAGAGGAATGACGGGCCCGGAGGCAGACAGGACCCGGGGCGGCAGGTATCAAACGCGTTGGCTCGTATTTACGACGACGGCACGGACTAGGGTGGCGGTTGGAGTCGCCACGCGTAGAATTGGCGACTTTGTGTACGCGCCGACTGTCCGGCCGCAATTTTCCAGATTCTCTCATGGGTACATCGATTCTCTGGCGGTGCCTGGCCTGCCTGTTCATCGGCAGCGGCATTGGCCATGCGTTGGCGGAGCCCGCTCCGTCCGACACCCCCCCGGCGGCCGAGGCCGGTGCGCGGAAAGGGGACTGGTCGGTTGCGGCGGGTCCCGCGCTCTACGTTGCCCCCGACTATCCCGGCGCGCGCTCTTCCCTGGTCTATCCCCTCGTGTACCAGGATATCGAGTACAAGCGCCGTTTCTTCTCGCGTGGGTTCGACCTGCTCGGCGCCTATCTGGTCAACGACGACACGTGGCAGGTGGGCGCGGATTTCCAGTTGGATCCCACATGGCGCCGCGCCAAGGACAACGCGCGGCTGAACGGGCTGGGCGATGTGCATCCTACCTTGCGTGGACGGGCGTTTGCGCAGGCGACATGGTATTTCGTGACGCTGTCGGCGGACATCGCGCAGGATATCGCAGGGCAGGGCCAGGGTCTGGTGGCCAATGGCGATCTGTTCTTCAGCCTGCCAGTGGGGCGCTGGATGTTCACGATGGGGCCCGGTACCACGTGGACGGACCAGCGCTATATGGATACGTTCTTTGGTGTTACGCAGGCCCAGAGCAGCCGGTCGGGCCTGCCCGTCCATGCGGTAGGGTCCGGCCTGCGCGAGTGGCACGCCAATGCCTTTGTGACGTACAACATTTCGTCGCACTGGCAGGCATTGGCACAGGTGACCTTTGCCCGGTTGCGCGGTGATGCGGCGTCGAGCCCGATCACCGAACGACGTCAGCAGTGGACGACGATGGCGGCCGTGACGTACCGCTTCCGCTAAGCGCGCTTGGCGTGGACTGAGGGTTTTCTGGTTTGGCTGGAAGTGGATATCATGGTTGAAGGCAGCCGCCGTCCGCTGACCCGCCGACGCGCGGATATCGAGAAAATCCCCACGGACCAGGATGGACTATGAAGACCCTGTTTCTCGTTCTGCATGCCAAATCGAGTCGCGATGACCCGTCCTTGCCCGACCGGAAGCGCCCCCTGAATGATCGCGGTCGGCACGACGCTGCGGGAATTGGCAAGCGCCTGGCCAGCCGCAAGTCGAAGCCTCATCTGATCGTGTCGAGTCCGGCCCTGCGTGCGCTGGCGACAGGCAATTGATCGCCAACGAGACACGTTGATTCGTCATGGCAGGCATGGATCGCAAGCGCAATCATTCCCTCGGCCGCTGGCTGGCAGGGGCCGTCTGCGTGGCCGTGATGGTCGGACTCGGCCGGCTTGCATTGTTCGCCGCGCTAGAGCGCGAAGCGTTCGTGCCCAAGCCCGCCGGCACCTTCACGCCCGAGAGTTTCGGCACACCGTCACGACAATTCGTCTTTGCCAGTTCGCAACGCACGCTACGCGCTTCTTACGTGCAGGCGGCCAACCCGGCTGCGCCGGCCTTGATGATTTGCCACGGCGACGAGGAAAACCTCTCGGACTGGGCCATGGTGCAGGCTCTGCTCTACCACGAGGGCATATCCTCCTTCGTGTTCGACTACAGCGGCTATGGCGCCAGCAGCGGCCGGCCCAGCATCAGCAATCTGCGCGGGGATAGCCTGGAAGCCTACCGCCGCTTTGTCGCAAATACGCCGCTAGCGGTACGGCGCTACGTCCTCGGTTATTCGCTCGGTTCGGGGGTACTGCTCGATATCGTCGGCTCCCTGTCTCCAGCACCGTCCGGTGTCGTGATCGGCGCCGGCTTCGCCACGGCGCGCGCCGCCGCGGTTGCCACAGGCGTCGTGCCCTCCTGGCTTGCCCCTCTGCTGCCCGAGCCATGGGACAACGAAGCGCAGGTGCGCAAGCTCACGCTGCCGCTGCTGCTGGTGCACAGCCGTTCCGACGAACTCATCCCCTTTGACAATGCAGAGCGGCTTGCCGGCGCCGCCGCGGGGCCGCATCGGCTGGTCGCCTACAACGGCCTGGTTCACAACGCCGCCATCGAAGGCGACCAGGCCGCCCGTTTCTGGGCCCCGATCGCGGCTTACCTGCGCAGTGGACAGCTCGATCCAGCCACGGCCGGCCCGACAGGCATGACCGAAGTGGATGGCGTGAAGCCTGGCGAGCGCAGGTGATCAACGTTCGCCACCGGCCTCATCATGGCCTTCGCGAACGGCAGCTGCCGACTGTAGGTTCAACCGGTCGATGCCGTATGCCGGTGTCTGGCCGCCTTCATCCAAGCCCGATACGGAGTCCCATGGCATGGCGGCCAGGCTGCTTTGTGACGCGGGCTCAGGCCGCCATGGCGGGCACGGGCGCGCCGCTGGCGGGCATCGCGTACAGCAGTGGCGCCATCGCGGCTTCGATACGCGCCATCTGGGTGGCGTCGACCATCTCCCCGAGCAACTTGCGGAAGCGCGGTTCCAGCACGCCGGACACGATGTAGGTCCAGCGATACGCCTTGAGCACGGCGGCTTCCACCTCCATGGCGCGCGGCGCATCCTGCGTGCCACGGATGACGCGCATGAAGTAGGCGGTATCGGCCTTGGCCCGGCCCTGCAGGATCTCGTCCACACCGCCCACCAGGGCGATCAGGTCGTCCACGGCGGCGTCGCGTTCCATCGCGCTGATCTTGGCGTTCTCGCGGATCCATTCCAGTTCGTCGACGATCGCGTGTTGCGACTCCTCGCGCCAGTGGAACAGGAACACGTCCTTGAATAGCTCGGACAGGTCCGGCGCCGTGCCGATGCTCGCGCGATAGTGCGCCTGCGTGAACAGCTCCAGATGGCAGGTCAGCGCCAGCACGGCCCAGGTGCGCTTGCTCAGCACGAACGCGGCCACGTCGTTGGGCTGCACGTCGAAGTGATAGCCGTCGGGCATGCCGTACGCGGCCAGGCGTTCGATGCGGCGGAACAGTTCCTGGTGCTTCAGTTCCTCGTCGGAAAACCGCACCAGCGCCTCCAGCGCCACCTGGTCGCCAAACCAGTGGTCGCGGCTGAGCTCCAGCACCTTGGCGCCAATGAAGCGCTCCACCAGGCCGAACATGTTGGCGTAGGTGCGGCCCTGCACCTGGCTAAGAAATCGTTGCTCCGACGGGGTCAGGAACGGTAGCTCGTCGACTAGCGACAACCCGTCCGGCAGGAACTTGTGACCCAGATCGAAACTGCGATCGCGGATGACGTCACGGTCAATATCCCAGCGGATCCGCTTGGAGGCGGCGATACAGCGGGCATAGCGTTGCGTGTCGGCGTGCATGGATACGGCTTGCATTGCGGAACTCCTGTCTGATGAATGGCGTCCCTTGAAACGTCGATATATCGATAGGTCTGGATAGGTCGATGGGACGTGCCGGGATCATTCCAGCGATTGCGCGCGCAAGCCTGAGGCGGGAGTCCCGGAAATCGCCCGTTATGGCGTCCCAGGCGTGGCGATAGCCGGGACAGCAGTCCCGTTGTGCGGAGAACGAGCATCCGGCATCGTGGTGACTGGGGACGCTCGCATGCGATGCGGCCTCGCGACCGCGCGATGACCCGTGCCGCGACGCCCAATGCCATCGCGGCAGGGCGGCCGCCCACCCGCAAAAGTCCCGTCGGTACTAACCCGTACGGGCCCCCCATCCGGGACAGTCGTCCCACGTTTCCGAGTCCCTCATACCCGCCACCCGGTCCGGAACCGGGACACACGCCTCATGTCGCGCCCGCTCGCGATGCCGACAATGGACCCCTCAATCTTGTCATGGGATCGCTCCGGCGATCCCCTCGCCAACGAGCGCCTCCACGGGCTCATCAACGAGACAGTCAACGAGCTCATTCAACGAGCCCACCAACGAGGAGCGTGTGTCATGTGCCAGCCGCAGCAACCGTCCCAGCCGATCACCGTCGATGGCCAGCACGTTCGCGTGCTGTGCCGCCGACTGGTGCATGCCGGCGTGGCGCTGCTGCTGTGCCTGGCGCTGTGTCGCACGCACGCCATCTGGTATCCGTGGCTTGCCGCCATGCGTGACCTGCAGCCCGACGACGGCGCCCCCGCGCGCGATCTCGGCCGTGCGGTGTCGCTGGCGCGCGGACTGCGCTGCCGTCACGAGATCAGCACCGACGGCTGGCTGGCCGTCCTGCGGCTCGCGTGTCAGGACTTGCTGACCCGTCTGGCGAACGCCATCCGACACGCCAGCCTGCGGCCTCGCATGCATTCCAGCATGGCGACCCAGCTGGTGCCGTTGCTGCCGCTGGCGGTGTTGCTCGACTGGCTGCGCTGACGGCAGCCGGGTAGTTCGGGCAGCTCGCGCAACTCCGGTAGTCCGGCCAGCGCAGGCAGTCCGGGCCAGCGCAGATAGGCGGACCGGTCCTGCCAGGCCGGCAACATCGATACGAATCCAGGAAGTCGTGCGCGACGCCGTGGCCAAGGATGGGATGGCCGGGGCAGCGCGGACGGGCCGGGCACGGCCAAGGCGATCCCGTGCCGCCCTCCACCTTGAACGAGATCGCCTGTACCGAGGCCATGCTGTGGCGGCCAAGCCGCCCCGTCCTCTGCTGGAGTTGGAGTTTGAGATGCGTACGAATCTTGCCAAAACCCTGCTTACCGCTTCCGCACTGGCCGTCGGCCTGTGCCAGCTGGCTGTCGCCGGCACCGGGAGCGCAGCACACAGTTCCCAAGTCGCACCGGCGCACACCGGCTCGCGCGACCCCTTTACCGACGGCGCCCGTGCCATGCCGTCAGAGGCCGCTCTGCTGGCAGTCTCCGTGCAGACGGGACGCGTCGTGTGCAAGCAGGGCAGCTTTGATCCGTACCAGGACGGGCTGCGCTCGGGGCGCGTCGATCCCTATACGGACGGTGCGCGCATGGGGCCGCGCGATGCCTTCAGCGATGGAGGCAACCGCGTCAGCTCGCGTGACGCCTTCAGTGACGGCGGCAACCGCGTCGGTCCGCGAGACGGCTACAGCGATGGCTATCACGGCGCCGGCAACTGTCCGTCGCGGCATGCGTAAGGGGTGAATCGGACGCCCGGTCCGCGGTTGGGGCCGGGCACGCAGCGACACGTCGTCGCTTCCACGAAAAAGGCGCCTTCGGTGGTGTTCCTCATGCGGCGCGCGCGATACGCGCCACGTCTGGCCTTCCGCACTTTGCGGGGCCGGGTGGCCTATGTATTGCCATCGCGCCGGGGCTCGTTGACTAAGATAGGGGAGTCGCCCGGTTCGACCGGACGCGGTGAGCCTATGCCCCGGCACACCGCATCGGCCGTACCCTGCCCCGCGCGCGACCCCACCATGCCGATGCTGAAGCAGCAGATTCGCCTTTGTACCAGCCGCGACCGCGTGCGCCTGGCGTACGCGGTCACGGGTGGCGGGCCGCCGCTGGTGAAAGCCGCCAACTGGATGAGCCATCTGGAGTTCGACGTCGGCAGTCCGGTCTGGAGCCACATGCTGTGCGCGCTGTCGGAAAACCACACGCTGGTGCGCTACGACGAACGCGGCTGCGGCCTGTCCGACCGCCATGTCGAGGACCTGTCCTTCGAGGCATGGCTGCGCGACCTGGAGACCATCGTCGATGCCACCGGTGTCGATCATTTTCCGTTGCTCGGTATCTCGCAAGGCGCCTCGATCGCGGTGGCCTATGCCGTGGCGCACCCCGAGCGCGTCAGCCACCTGATCCTGCACGGCGGCTACGCACGCGGCCGGCTCAAGCGCAATCTCGGCCCGGAGATGCGCGAAGAGGCCGAACTGATGGCGCGGCTTGCGGAACTGGGCTGGGGGCAGGAGAACCCCGCGTTTCGCCAGTTCTTCACCACGCAGTTCATACCCGGCGGCACGGCGGAGCAGCACCGCTGGTTCAACGAACTTGAACGCGTCTCCACGTCGCCCGCCAATGCGGCGCGCTTCATGCGCATCTTCAACAATATCGATGTGGTGGACCTGCTGCCGCAGGTCACCTGTCCGACGCTGGTGCTGCATGCCGTGCGCGATGCACGCGTGCCGTTCGACGAGGGGCGCCTGATCGCCAGCATGATCCCAAATGCGCGCTTCGTGCCGCTGGAGAGCGGCAACCACCTGCTCCTGGAGATGGAGCCGGCCTGGGACCGCTGGCTGGAAGAGATCCGCGCCTTCCTGCCCGCGCCTGCGCCAAGCGCCGATCCGGCGTTCACCACGCTCACGCGCCGGGAGCGGGACATCGTTTTGCTGATTGCGCAGGGGCGCGACAACGCGCAGATCGCCGCGCACCTCGGGCTGTGTGAGAAAACGGTGCGCAACCACATCACCAGCATTTTTTCCAAGCTCGAAGTGGAAAACCGCTCGCAGGCCATCGTGCTGGCGCGCGAGGCCGGCTTCGACCGGCCGCGCGCCTAGCACCGGCCCGCAAGCGGCCAACACGCCGGTCCGCGCTGCCGTGGTGCCCGGCCAACAACAACACCAAAGGAGACACGCATCATGACATCGACCCCCGCAACGCCTGCTGCCGGCGATACCCCAGTTGACCTCGTCGCCCTCAAGGGCCGCCAGCAAGCGGCATGGGCCAGCGGCGACTATGCCGTGATCGGCACCACGCTGCAGATCGTTGGCGAACAACTGGCCGAGGCCTGCGACTTGCGATGGGACGAGCGCGTGCTGGACGTGGCCGCCGGCAATGGCAATGCCACGCTGGCGGCGGCGCGCCGTGGCTGCATGGTGACGTCGACGGACTACGTGGGCGCGTTGCTGGAGCGCGGCGCGCAGCGTGCACAGGCCGAGGGCCTGAACGTAACGTTCCAGGAGGCCGATGCCGAGGCGCTGCCGTTTGGCGATGCCACCTTCGACGCGGTGCTGTCCACCTTCGGCGTGATGTTCGCACCCGACCAGGCGAAGGCGGCAGCGGAGATGGCGCGCGTGTGCCGCCCCGGCGGGCGTATCGGCATGGCCAACTGGACGCCGCAAGGTTTTATCGGGCAGTTGTTCAAGACACTCGGCGCGTACGTGCCGCCGCCTGCCGGCGTCTTGCCGCCGTCGCGCTGGGGCGTGGAAGAACATCTCCATGCGATGTTCGACCCCCACGGCGTGGACATCGCGGTGACGGCACGGCAGTTCAATTTCCGCTATCGCTCGGCCGCGCATTTCATCGAGGTCTTCCGTACGTGGTACGGGCCGGTGCACAAGGCGTTCGGTGCGTTGCCGGCTGACCGGGCGTCGGCATTGGAGGCCGATCTCATCACGTTGCTGAACGGCCTGAATCGTGGCGGCGACAAGTCGCTGGTGGTGCCGAGCGAGTACCTGGAAGTGGTGGTGCGCAAGCACTGAAGCGCCAGCCGGAAAGACTATCAAAGGATGACCGCAATCGATATCTCGCTGTCTTTAGCGGTAAGGCCATCGGCTCCGAAATTGATCCGGGAGGGGTTGGGAGCGAAGTAACCCGAACTAGATCGTGCCTTGTCTCCGCTGGAGATCCGGCTGATGTCCCGCCAGATGGAGTCGGTGGCGACCTATCCGACCATCCGGCTGGCGCTGCGCATGATCCTGCTGACGCTGGTGCGCAAAAGCGAGTTGATCCAGGCCACCTGGGATGAGGTCGATTTCGAGAATGCGACCTGGACGATCCCGAAGCAGCGGATGAAGGGGCGCAATCCGCATGTGGTCTATCTGTCGCGCGAGGCGGTAGACAACTTGGTGGCGCTGCACACCTGCGCGGGCGGCTCCAAGTTCGTGCTCCGAGGCGAAAAAATCCGCGAAGCTCCTCTGTCGGAAAAGTCGAGCACGAACCCAGGGCCTCGGACGACGTCACCGAGGTCATCTACAAGGCGTAGGTCGATAGACCGTATCGAGCTAATAATCTGTCTTCCCCGACGGACCGCAATCTATCTATTGATGGCTTCTTGGAGCGCCGCGATCTTCGCAAGTAGGTTGTCGAACGAAGGCGGGTTCTCGTCGAACATCATAGGCGCCATAGCCCGATAATCCGCGCGCAAGTCCTTGATCCGAGCTTCGTCCGGCATCAGCCGCAGGCTGCCCGGCTTCGCGGTGTCATAGCTCGCCCAACCGGAGCGAAAGAATGTCGTCTTGTGCTGGGCGACCTGAGCGAGCAGATCAAAATCCGTCGCCGCGGCGTTGCCTTCTTCGGTGTCGAGCAGCATCGCGAGATCGTAATAGTGTCGCCAGAAATATTGCGGCGTTTGCGACTCGGCCGGGCGATGCGCTTCCGCATGGAGCGCGGTGGCCTTCTCCCAAAAGGTGCGCCGCGCTGACAGGACGATCACGCTGGTGTCGGGATCCTCGAAGAAGTTGGAATAGTCGTCGGCCGAGTAAGGGCGGATGATCTTCACCTCGGTTGGCCAGGGATCTCCCCGCGCGCCGAGTTCGAGCTTCACGCGCGGCGTAATGTAGGCCATGCCCTCATATTCGGCTGCGGGCAGCGCCGAGGGATAGTGGAAGTTGACTGTCTGGGCGTCGCTAGCGTCGATCTCCAGCGACCACTCGCCTGACCGGCTCGCCAAGCTGTTCGACGATCGCGGCGCGCAGCGCCGGGACAAGCTTCTCAGCGATGTGGCGCGTGACGTCGCCGACCAGCTCCTCGATCAGGCGAGCCGCCTGCTTCTTGCTGATCGCTTCCTTCTCGGGATCGCGGTCGCCGGTATATCCGAGTTCTGCGCGGTCGAACGAAAGGTCAATGTCCTCGGAGAAGCGGCGGATGGCACCGAACGCCTTGGAGAGTGATGTGCCGCCTTTGAAGACCAGGGTTGCAGTGGTTCCCTTCGGCAGACCGAAAAGGCGCTTCAGGCTCCAACAGACCCAGAAGTCCTTTTCAACGATCGTGTCGGCGACACCCCGGCCGGCGCCCGTCTCTCCGAACAGGCGGCGCGATCACCGGCGGGGAGACGGGCAACCTTATCCATCGATATCCGCTACCGCTGCATTGGCGATCGAGACGAGTGTCGGCCGCATCCAGGCAGGGGCCTGAACGGCGGTCGAGGCCAGGGTCTTCTTATCGTTGGCCGAAAGCCGACGCGCTGCAACCTTCACGACGTCGGCCGCCCGCACGGGGCCGACATGGCGGAGAGCCTGCACGACCGTACCGGCGGCACTGCCGGGCGCGATCAAGTGCTTGGGCGAGGCGTGGCGAAGATCGACGACGCGCTTTCCCAACACAACGCGCCGCGATGGACCATTGGTCAGATAGGTACTTCTTGCCGGCACCTGAGTCGTGAGCCCGAGGGCGTTTGCGGCGCGAGCGCCAGAGATCTGAACCTGCGACCCGGTCTCACGCGCCAACGCCTGCGCGACGTTGTCTGGCGTCGGCGAAAGCGGGCCGAGCTTCGGATGGACCTTGGGGAAATCGTAAAGGCCGCGGGCCAGACGACGCAGCTTGCCATTCTTGACCAGCCTGGAAAGCGCCTGGTCGACCGCCGCACGGGCTGCCATGTCCAGGAAATCACTCGACGTGAAGACTCCGCCGCGCCCGGTAGCGCGGGCGCGCCTCATGATTCGATCAGGAACGGATGGGATGGTCGCCCTCATCTGTCAGAAAATAACCTATATTTTTCTGACATTCAAGAGGCGGGTGATTGCTGGGCGCGGGGCGCTTAGGATGGCCAGGCCCGCCGGCGCGAAACGGTATCGTCGTCTCCCAATAGACGACGGTCTGCTCAGCGCGGCGCTGTGAGGAGATCCCCGTGGCCCTGATATCCGGGTACGCCGATGATCACCAGCGGATTTCAGGCGAACGCCGGCTGGTTCTGGACACTCGGTCGTTCCCGCATTCTCGCGTACCAAGCTAGAAGTGCTTCGCACTCCGCAGGCACGGGTAGCTTCACGATCGACGCAAAGACCAGGCCGCCGATGACGGTGATGTCGGCCATGGAGAAGGCATCCCCGGCGACAAACGGCTGCTTTTTCAGAACGTCATTGAAGTAGTGCATGCCTCTCAGGGCTTTGTCGCGCTGACGAAACCCCCATTCGGAGTTCTGATAGAGCTCGACGGTGGGCCCGAGCCCTGGCGTGGCATGGTGGAAATAGACACTGATTGCGTCGAGCAACTCCAGCTCGGCGCGCTTGCTCATCATGTGGATCACGCCCTTTTCGAGTGGTGTCCTGCCGGTCAGCTTGGGTGCGCCATCGAGCGTATCGAGGTATTCGGTAATGGCGGTGCATTCGGCGATGCAGGTTCCATCGTTGAGTTCGAGGACCGGCAGCGTTCCCGAGTAGTTTTTCTCGGAGATGAACTTGGGACTTTTGTGCTCCCCTTTGTAGAGGTCGACCATCACGAACTCGACGCGCGATTGCAGATCTTTCTCGGCCAAGGCGATACGGACGCGTGTCGGATAAGGTCCTTCGGGGAAATCGTAAATCGTCATGATCGGGAGTTTGGTTACGTCGAAATTGATGGTGCTGGAAATCATCTTGCCTCTCTATGCGGTCTGTTACACGGGGTCGGACGCGACGGGGAGCTATTCCCCACCAATCTACCTAACGTTAGGTAGGTTTACAGTAGATGGTATAATTCTCCCTGTCAACAGTCGCGGAAAGGCGGTAGCAGTGAAGAACGATTCAGGCCTAAGCTCCAGGGAGCGAATCCTGGTGGCTGCCACAAAGATTGCGCAGGCGCACGGTTATAGCGGCTTGAATTTTCGTGATCTCGCTGAAGCTGTAGGCATCAAGGCTGCGAGCATCTACCACCACTTCGAAAGCAAGGCCGATCTTGGCGCAGCGGTGGCGAGGCGTTATTGGGAGGACTCAGCAGCTACTCTGGATGCGCTTTTGGCCGAATCCGCGGATCCGATCGACTGCCTGCACCACTATCCCGAAACGTTTCGCAAGGCGCTTGAGAGTGGTAATCGCATATGTCTGTGTAGCTTCATGGCTGCCGAATCCGATGACCTGCCGGAAACGGTGACGAAAGAGGTCCAGACTTTTGCTGATGTGAATGTTGCGTGGCTGAGCAAGGTGCTGTCCGCCGCGGCCGTTGTCAGCTCCGAGGATAGCGAACGGCGTGCCCGCGCCATCTACGCCGCCGTTGCTGGCGCTCAGCTCATTGCCAGGAGTCGCTCGGATATTTCTCTCTATGACGCGTTGATTGAAAGTTATCGCGTTGCTGGTCT
>NZ_JBFTSP010000033.1:0-54753 GCF_056400065.1 Cupriavidus sp. 01L415
GCGCGAACGCCTGCAACTGCGCGCGTTCATCTTCGCTCAACACCAATTCGGCCTTCGGTCTGCCCGTAATCATCGCGATATCTCCGTTCCCAAAATGCCGAAACGGGATGCAAGACTAATGCCAGTTATTTGCGGGACAGGACACTAGCGTGGGACAGAGCTCCGACGAGCAGGCCTGGCAACAATGCTATTTGCGCGTCAAACGTTCACCGTTCTTGGATACGTAGGATCAGAGCTTGTCTGCTTCGCGTCCGTTAACATTTGGCGATGGCGGCAGGGCGCCGGCGGAGTAACTTCGCTTGCCTGTCTATTTGATCGAGGATCGGAGTGTTCGAAACGCGATTCCGACCTACACGCCGTATTTGACATAAATTTCGGTTGCCCGCCGATGCATTATCGCAATCGCATGGCAAAGTGCGCTTCATTTCGGGGGGCATTCCCAGATTCCATCGATGAGTGGCGCTGAAAAGCAAACGGCGCGAGCCGACTGGTCTCGCGCCATTTGCATCTTTCTTACCCGCGAAAGCAGGCAACCAACGTGCAATGCCGAATCAATAACCGGCCGCCAGCCCGGTGTTGCGGCGCGGGTCGTTGGCGCCATAGAAGCGGTTGTTGCCGACCGGCTTGCCACCGAGAGCAGGTGCGCCGACGATGATCGTCGCTAGGTGGTTGGCAGGCTGTGGGGGGCCGAAGCGATGCCCCATGTCCTCCAGGATCTTGCGCGTATCTGGGGACAATGCGTAGTCCTCCACATTGGTCAGATCCGGCAGCCATTGCTGATGGAAGCGCGGCATGTCGACGGCTTCCTGCACGTTCATGTCGTAGTCGATGGCATTGATCATGGTCAGCAGTACAGCCGTGATGATACGACTGCCGCCTGGCGTGCCCACCACCATCACCGGCTTGCCGTCCTTGGTCACGATGGTCGGACTCATCGAGGACAGCGGGCGCTTGCCTGGGGCAATGGAGTTGGCCTCGCCCTGGACAAGGCCATACAGGTTCGGCACGCCAACCTTGGCAGTGAAGTCGTCCATCTCATCGTTCAGGACCACGCCTGTCGTTGCCGCAGTGACTTTCGCGCCAAACCAGTCGTTGAGCGTGTACGTGACGGAAACGGCGTTGCCATCCTTGTCGGCAATCGAGTAATGCGTGGTGTTGCTGCCTTCATGCGGCTCCACGCCGGGCTTGATGTCCTTCGAAACGCCTGCCTTCTTCGGGTCGATCGCCGCGCGAATCCTGGCGGCGTAGTTCTTGTCCAGGAGGCGGTCCAGCGGGTTTTTCACGAAATCCGGATCGCCCAGGTAGCTGTTGCGATCCACATAGGCGTGGCGCATGGCTTCGATCTGGTAGTGCACGGCCTGCGCGGAGTGGTAGCCGAGGTCCTTGAGCGGGTAGCCTTCCAGAATGTTCAGCATCTCGCAGATGACCACGCCGCCCGAGCTCGGCGGCGGTGCCGAGACGACGTGATAGCCACGGTAGTCGCACTCGACCGGCGCCAGTTCGCGCGTCTTGTAGGCATCAAGATCTGCCTGCGTGATCAGGCCCTTCCCAGCCTGGCTGGAGGCGACGATCGCTTTCCCCACCCAGCCCTGGTAGAAGCCTTCGGTGCCGCCGTTGCTGATCGCGCGCAGCGTCTTGGCCAGGTCGCGTTGAACCAGCTTCTGGCCCACCTGGAACGGTTGCCCCTTGTTCAGGAAGATTGCGCCGGAGGCAGGGTCTTCCTGGAAGTCCTTGGTTGCGGTGAGCAGCATATCCACGTCTCCCTGCTGGAGCGTGAAGCCGTTCTCGGCGAACTTGATGGCAGGGGCAATCAGGTCCGTGCGCTTCATCGTTCCATACTTCCGGCGAGCGTACTCCATGCCGGACACGGTGCCGGGCACGCCCACGGCCAGATGTCCCTTGGTGGAGGCGCCCTTGATCACGTTGCCGTCCTTGTCCAGGTACATGTTCGCGGTGGCACCCTTTGGCGCTACCTCCCGGAAGTCAAGGAATGTCTTGCGGCCGTCGGCCAGCTGGATGGTCATGAATCCACCACCACCCAGGTTGCCCGCGGCCGGATACACCACGGCCAGCGCGTAACCCACCGCCACGGCGGCGTCGACAGCGTTGCCACCGCGCTTGAGTACATCGACTCCAACCCTGGTAGCCAGGTGCTGCGCGGTGACGACCATGCCGTTCTCGGCGGCGACCGGCGCCACGGAAGCTGCGTACGACGACGGCGCGAAGCTCGTCGTCAGACAAATGGATGCAATCGCGGTGAACCACCGCAATCCTGACTTCGGATTCATGGAGTCTCCTGATGAATGCTGCGTAAGCGAATCCTGCTAACGACATCGCACAAGACGCCAATGAATAACCTTGCCTATGGTTGGTTTTGGCAAGGATGAGAAGCACCGGGCGCAACACGGCACCCGGACATCTTTTCGCGGCACTTGTGGCGCACAATCTTCTCATAAAGGTTCCCTCCGCTCCAAGGGCACGAATTCGGCTCGACGTTGGTTCGACATCTGATGATGTTGGCCTGCTCGGCTGGGCCTCAGTGTTTCCCCGATGCCGGGAAGAAGGGCGCGGATTAGACGTCCGAATGTCCAAATGACGATGCAGGCGAACGACGCGTCATGGCCGGAAGCCGATCGCCTTCAACGAGTGTTCAACGAGTGGTCAGGCGTCCGTGTGCCCTTGGCGCCGTAGGACGACATGCGTGGCCTTCTCCGACGCTACGGATTCAACGCATTCGTATCCCAGAGCCCGCAAGTCAACCCCTTCGAACAGCGATTCGCCCCGGCCGAGCAGGACCGGGGCGATAGCAATGTGCAGTTCATCGATGAGGCCCTCACGAAGATACTGCCGGATGGTGTCCGGCCCACCGCCGATCCGCACGTCCATGCCGGCAGCGGCCTCGCGTGCACGGTCGAGCGCCTCGCGAATGCCTTCTGTTATGAAGTGGAACGTCGTGTCGCCTTCCATCTCGATGGGGGGACGAGCATGATGGGTCAAGATGAAGACTGAAGCGTGATACGGTGGATTGTCTCCCCACCAGCCTTTCCAGTTTGTGTCCGGCCAGTCCCCACGAATGGGTCCGAACATGTTCCTTCCAAGAATCCAGGCCCCAACATTCTGAAAGCCACGGGCGGCGAAATCATCGTCAACCCCGGTCGTACCGCCGTCCTTGCCGAACAAGGTCCGCTGGAACGTGCGTGTCGGGAGTAGCCACTGGTGCAGTTCCGTCCCGCCAACGCCGAGCGGATTGTTGATGTCTTGATTCAGGCCTGCTCCGTATCCGTCGAGCGAAATGGTGAAGCCGTTAACGCGAACTCGTGCCATCGTTTGCCTCCGTGTAGACGCCTAACAGGTAATCAACGGACGCCGGCGTCCGGACATGCATATTAGTAGAGATAGATTGTGTCGAGCGTAAGCTCTTGTTTTTACGGCAAGTTCTTTCCGAGCTGTCTCGATACTACGGTCAATGTACCGGACACCAATGCCTGCCTTCGCGGCATCCCCACGCGTCCTAGTTCGCTACCGAAGCCGCGAAGATGCGTCGATAGTTGCCACCCAGGATCAGCTCGGTTTCAGATTGCGAGAACCCGGCAGCGAGCAAGGCGCTGCCGAGGGATGGCAACTGCGCGTAGCTGGTGAACACAGGTGGGGAAATGAAGCCGAGCATGTCCGTGCCAAGCCCTAGTGGTCGACGCCTACGACGTCGGCCATGCGCCTGAAGCCATGTGCCATGTCCTGCAGGTTGTGGAACGAACTGGAGCTAGGCCACACGCCAATCACGCCGCCCGTTTCCGCTACCGCGCGCGCATGATCGGCTGAGATCAATCGGCCTCGCCCAGTCGCACGCGTAGCCAGCGCGGTATGCGACAGGACCAGCGGCTTCGTCGTCACGACGGCCGCACGCCTCACGAGATCGAAGGTGCCGTGCGCCACGTCGACCACGATACCCAGCGCATTGCAGCGGCGCACCACATCGGCGCCGAAATCAGTCAGGCCGCCGTGAACCGGGGCTTCCGTCTGGATGTCGCCGAGTTCGTTGACGCGATAGTGGGTCAACTGCAGGTGTCGCAGCTGATGCAGCGTAAAGGCTTCGTCGGCACGCTCAAGTCTGCCTTCGAGAAAATCCGCACCTTCCGCCGAAATGATCGCGCGAGGCCCGGCTGCCTCGGCTGACGCAAGCGCGCCCGCATGCGTGACGACGCTGATCCTTTCATGCTCGGCGAGCGCCTTCGCGCGCTCGAATGCGTCCTAAGCCGATAGAGCTCGCCCGGCTCCGGCTTGCGCCACGCCTCGAAGCGCCTGCGATCGGCGGAGACACGCGTGACGAGGGTATCCGTCACGATCGCAAGGCAAATCACGTTCATGCCACCTGCGACCATTGGTGCGCTCAAGGGCGTGAACGGACGATGCGCGCCAATCGCCGGGTCGCGCGACATCGTCACGCGACCCGGCATGGCTGTGCATGTCAATTGTCACGACACCTGCGGACGCGCGCCACGGCGCCGACTCGCCTTCGCGCGGCTCGGCGTGGCCGGCGGAACGTCCGGGTGCGCATGCAGCGAGGCCTAGCGCAGCCCCCAAGGCAAGAAACGCACGTCGGTTCGAGGGTCGACGTCGTGATAGTGCCGGGTTCCTGCGCGAGCTCCGCTCCCTCCAGTCGATATCGCCAGTCGGCCGGATCATCCTGCAGGCGCAGAAGCCGGCCACGCAGACGAAGCGGCCCCGCGTGCAGCGCGACGTTGCCGCTTGCGAAGACTTCCAGGCTGGTTAGTGGATCGCACGGGGGGCAACTGCCACAGCAAGGCTCCGACGCGGCGAGCACGAAATAGTCGGCTGCGTTCGAGCCCGGATCGAGTGGAATCATCCAGCCGCCGATCTCCACTTCCGCCGAGTGCCACGCGACCGCAGCATCGCTGCGAATTTCGGCCCAATCCAACTGCAACGGCGCTTGCCGGAACTCGATTTTCATGTTGTTGACGGAGAGCGGAACCGTCGCGATTATCGCCCGATCGGCCGCTTGTGGTTGGTTCCGACCTGTTCTCGCGGGCAATTGAGAATGATGGTCGCCGTGCGCCGACCGTCGCAGCACCGATCGTCATTCCCCACTTATTGATGCAGGTTGCGTTGCCTGCGCTGCAGCATTGTCTGGCACGGATGCCGTTCCTGGCGCCGGATCCTGGCCATTGGTCGGCTCGGACCGGTTCTGCGACCTTCGTCCGTTTCTGCCTCCGCCACGCTGGGCAGTCCCGGCGGCGAACGCGGATGCCCGGCTCTGTTTGAGCTCCTGATTAATCGTTTCGATCGTGCGTGGAGGGGGTGTGATGTGCGCAAAATTGCTTTGAATGTTGCGCATCGCCTGGTCATTGTCGTCAGTGTTGGCGGTGCCGACAGACGACTGCTGCGCAAGCACGAAGCTTGGCGTTGCCACTGCCGCGGCGATGGCAAGCCGGAGGAGAAGGGGGCGGCGCATTGTCAGGTCTCGACGTCGAACGCGGTGGAGGGCCACCATTCTCCGCACTGCCAGGCACCGTTGTGTATGCGCATTGTTACGCGGCGTTGCCGGTGTGTCAGGCGGTTACCAATGCCGCGACCCGGCTGCGGCAAGCCACCGATCGCCACCCCTCGTTAGCGGGGGGATGGCGGGGTTGGCGCTCTTGCTACATTACTTGCCACCCGCGACACGCTGGGTATGCCAAACCAATAACAACTCACAGTAAGTTCTCAGGGAAACATGCGGGTATCTGTGTGTCTGGTCGCCGCCAGCGTCAGCCTGGCGGGTGGCTGCGCGTCCATTACCTGTTGCCATCGCGCTGAAGCCCTGCAGCAATTTCATGATGTGGGACGTCGGCGTGCCCGGACGTCCGCCTGATCACTCTCGTTTTTTCAGACCATGCTCCTTTCCTGCCGATCCCTACTGTTCAGCTTCCTTGTCGCTTCAGCCATGCCCGCCGGAGCAGTCGGGCTTGGGCATTACACTGCAAACGTGTACGCGGTGCGCGCCCAAGGCGCACAGGCAGCGCAGGCACGCACCGGATCTGGCGTGGCGGTAGGTCCGAATCAGGTAGTCACGGCGTGCAGCCTGCTGGCCGGCGCGCGATCGATTGCGGTGGTACGCGACAAAGTGACCTACGAAGCCGCGCTGGCGGCGCCGGACACCGAGCGCAACCTGTGCTTGGTCAACGTACCGAATCTGCCTGGAAACGGCGTTGCGCTGTCGGCAACCCCGGCCGTGCCGGTGCTGGGGCAGAAGATGGTGATCGCAGCGCTGTTGGGTCAGGCGATTGCCGTGCGCGAGTCCACGGTCGTTGGCCTGCAGGCAGGAGACGACGGCAGGCTGTCGGCAATCGAACTGTCCGGCACGCCCGAAGCGGGCGCCAACGGCGGCGCCATGTTCGACGACGGCGGCCGCCTTGTCGGCATCCTCGTCAGTGACTATACCTCGGCGAACGGGCGGCAACGCGCCGTGCCGGCCGTATGGGTACGAGACATCAGTGCACGCGGTGCGGCAGCTTTGGCAAGCTACCGTCCCGCTGCAAACAACACCGCCGCGGTGGCAGCCGGGACAACCGCTTCAGATGCCAGGGCCAGCGGTGACTCGCCACGCGTCGGAGAAGTCTGGCAGTACGTTCTGACCGACAATCTCACCCGCAAGCGCACGGATGTCACCTACCGGGTCGATCGTATCGAGAATGAGCGCGTGATCTTCAACCAGGGCGCTCGGATCGAACGTGCTGACGGTACGCTCGAGCGTATCAATACGCCAAGCGCCGGCGAATTCGATGTGGCATCACCGCCATCGGGATGGGTACCTGCCGGTGTCAAGGTTGGTGCCCGCTGGAAGTATTCGTATCGACAGCACGGCAGTGGTGCCCAGACTGACCTTGAGGGTATCGCCACGGGCGAGTCGGATATCACGGTACTGGGCGGAACGTACCGCGCTATCCGCATCGCGTATCGCGGCTACAGGCTGCAACCGATATCGGGGGCCCGCTTCACCCAACAGTACAAGGCAGTCGCCTGGTATGCCCCCGACATCGGCCGCATCGTACGGTTCGAGGCCGGCACCGCGCAAGTCACGGAAACGCTGGAGTTGGCAGCGCATCGGTTGGAATGAGGGGCGAACTGGTGGTGACGGCCGTCGCAAACGAGCGACTTCTTCCGAACTCTGATGCACCCCCAGTGTCAGCAAGCTGACCTAGAGTGGATCCTGGCAGGGCTGAATTGAAGCCGTTGTCATCGTGACATGACCCTGCCTCACGACCGGAATGTTTGCGGTCCACCCACCACTCGCCATGAAAACACTGTATCTATTCCGGCACGCCAAATCGAGCCGCGACGACCCCGGGTTGTCGGACCACGATCGTCCCTTGAACGAGCGCGGCTGGCGCCAGGCGCCGGAAATGGGCAAGCGCCTGGCCGGCCGTAACGTGAAGCCCGACGTGATCCTCTCCAGCCCGGCGCTACGTGCACTGAAGACCGCGCAACTGGTCGCCGGTGAAATCGGCTACGCAACGCAGGACATAGCCGTCGACGAAAGGTTGTATGCCAGCAGCGCCGAGAGCCTGCTAGCGGTGGTCCGCACACTCGACAACAAACTGGGCAGTGCCATGCTGTTTGGCCACAATCCCGGGATGAGCGAACTCGCAAGCGGGTTATCGGACGGCAACCTGGAAATGCCGACTTGCGCGGTCGCTGAGTTCCGCTACGACACAAAGTCGTGGAGCGATGTCGGCGCAATCGCTCCGGCCAAGGTAACGCTGGACACGCCAAAGACATAGGGTGAGTCGGTGCGATCCACTGGTTCGACTGCCGCTCGATAGTGGAGTGGCAGGGAAGGGTGAACACGGGGGGAGTGCGATCAGACGGAGGAGCTGATCAAACGGAGAAACTGGCGTGGGAATTCGCTCCGACACAAGGGAAGTTGTGCTGCCGGCCGGCAGCCTGGGCCTGCACGGCATACTCGCGCTGCCGCCAGGCGCAAGCGCCTTTGTATTGTTCGCGCATGGCAGCGGCAGTTCCCGACACAGCCCGCGCAACAAATTCGTGGCCGCCGAGCTCAATCGATGCGGCATAGGAACGTTGCTGATGGACCTGCTCACGCCCGAGGAGGACAGCGTGCAGGCCATCCGATTCGACGTCGGCCTGCTGGCCGGACGGCTCTTGCAGGCAACAGAGTGGTTAACGCGCCAGTTGGCCACACCGCTGCCATTGGGCTACTTTGGCGCCAGCATTGGCGCTGCCGCGTCGATCCGCGCCGCAAGCCTGTCTCCCATCCGCATCGGCGCGATTGTCTCGCGCGGTGGCAGGGTCGATCTGGCCGGCCCCGATGCCCTGGCGAAGTTGCCTGCGCCGACCTTGCTGATTGTTGGCGGCTTGGACACCAGCGTCATCGAACGCAACGAGTTCGCGTTTGCGATGCTTGCATGCGCGAAGGAATTGGCGATTGTGCCCGGCGCTACGCACTTGTTCGAGGAGCCCGGCGCGCTGGAGTCGGTCGCGCGACTGGCCGCGCAATGGTTCAAGCGTTATCTTGGCAGTGCATGAGTCCGCCTTCGCCCGCCGTCACCTAGGCGCATCTCCATCACCCATTCGAGACTTCCTCGCAGTCCGCTTTCAAGCCGCCGCAGAGACCTGCAGGCATCGACGTCTGACTTGTTCGGCGAAAGCCGCGCATGGCGGCTCTCGCTCGAGGGGCTTTAGCGCTCGATGACCGGTGCGTGCACGGGTGCGATCGATTCGTGCGTGGTTGTCGTACGTTGCGCAGCCTTGTGCACCATCGTGTAGGCGTAGTCGATGCCCATGCCGTAGCCGCCCGAGTGTTCCTTGGCCAGCGCCGTCACCGCGTCATACGTTTCGCGATTCTTCCAGTCCCGCTGCCATTCGAGCAGCACCTGCTGCCAGGTCACCGGCACCACGCCGGCCTGAATCATGCGCTGCATCGCGTAGTCGTGCGCTTCCTTGGTAGTGCCACCCGAGGCATCCGCCACCATGTAGATCTCGTAGTCGCCTTCGAGCATCGCGCTCAGGGCAAACGTGGTGTTGCAGACTTCGGTCCACAGGCCGGCCACGACGATCTTCTTGCGGCCGTTGGCAGCCAGCGCGTCGCGCACCTTCTGGTCGTCCCAGGAATTCATCGAAGTGCGCTCGAGCGTTTCCTTGCCGGGGAAGACGTCAAGCAGTTCGGGGTAGGTATAGCCGGAAAACGAGTCGGACTCGACGGTGGTGATGGTGGTCGGCACGTCGAAGATCTTGGCCGCCTTGGCCAGCCCGACAACGTTGTTCTTCATGGTCTGGCGGTCCATCGACTGGACACCGAAGGCCATCTGGGGCTGGTGGTCGATGAAGATCAGTTGGCTGTTACGCGGGGTCAGGACTTGCAGTTTGGCATTCGACATGATTTTCTCCGGTACGCTGATTCAGTTTGTTTGATGTTATTCAACAGGTGGCTATCGAGTCGTCCTCGTTGTGCCGCTGTTGATGGGAACGAACTATACGGGTGCGTCTTCCGCGCTACCTATTCGAATCCTGAAACTATTCATCAAAAAAATTGAATATCGACAGGGCTCGGGAGGATGCGGTGGCTACGCCGTCAGCGCGGGGTAGTCGATATAGCCCGCCGCGTCGCCGCCGAAGAACGTCGCCGGGTCGGGCCTGTGGAGCGGCAGCGACGCCTTGAGCCGGGCCGGCAGGTCCGGGTTGGCGATGAAAGGACGGCCGAATGCAATGATGTCGGCGCGGCCATCGGCCAAGGCCTGTTCGGCCGTAGCGCCTTCGTAGCCACCGGCCAGCATCAGTACGCCGTGGTAGCTCTCCCGCATGACGCGGATCATCGCGTCCCAGCGCGGATCGGCCGCCTCGTCCTTGACAGTGCCGACCATCGCCGGTTCGACCAGATGCAGATAGGCCAGCGGCCAGTCGTTGAGCCGTTGCGCGATATAGGTGAACGTCGCTTCCGGCGTGGCATCTCCCATGCCCATGAAGCGGCCCATCGGCGTCAACCGCACTCCAACGCGCTCCGCGCCGATCTCGTCAGTGACTGCCGCTACGACTTCCAGCAGCAGCCGGGCACGTTTGGCAACGGTGCCGCCATAGTCATCGTCACGATGGTTGCTTTGCGAGTCGATGAATTGGTCGAGCAGGTAGCCATTGCCGGCATGGATCTCCACGCCGTCCATGCCGGCGGCGATGGCGTTGCGCGCGGCCTGGCGGTAGTCGGCGATGATCGCCGCGATGCCGTTGACGCTCAGTGCCTGCGGCACGGGGATCTCGCTCCACACGCCCCTGCCCTCGTCATCGACAATAAACGTCTTGCCCGGCACGGGCACGGCGCTCGGCGCGACGGGCAGCGCGCCGGCGGGCTGGAACACCGGATGCGAAACACGGCCCACATGCCACAACTGCAGGAACATCGTGCCACCCGCGCCATGCACGGCATCGGCTACATGACGCCAGCCTTCGATCTGCTCCGCGGAGTGGATCCCCGGCGTCCAGGCATAGCCTTGGCCCTGCTGCGAGATCTGCGCGGCCTCGGAGATGATGAGGCCGGCGGAGGCGCGCTGGCGATAGTACTCAACATTCATCGCAGTGGGTACGTTCCCCGGCTGGCCGGCACGTGAGCGGGTGAGCGGGGCCATGGCGATGCGATTGCGCAACGTGAACGGGCCTACCTTGATGCCCGCGAAAAGTCGGGTCTGCATGATGCGTCCTTTCAGATGAAGTGAGTCAGCTTAAGGACGCGCCGCGCCGCGGGGAATAGGACGGCGCCGCAACACAGCGTTGCGTGGAGGACAAAGCGGGCGCCACACCGCACTACGAGCGATGCGTCGGGTACGGCAGTCCGGACAGGAACTTCAGGAACGCCCCAATGCGGGCGCGAGCCGCGCTGATTGGGCAGGTAGAGGGGAGACGGCCGTGGCTTATTGGTTTCGAGCTTTCCGGCTGTTGCTGCCTTGAGCGACGTGGCCAACGGTGTTTCCGTTGTCACGTATCTTTTTCATGGCGGCTGGTGCGCCATTCAGGAACATGTCTACCTTCTGGCGAATGACCGCATCCAGGTCAGTCGGGACCTTGAGTCCGTAGACCCACTTGCGCACGCCGATGTAGAAAATCGCGGCGTGAAGACTCCAGATCATCTCGATCTCGGCATCTGTCTCAGCGGCACTGCGTGGTGCGGCAATCCCGTAGGCTTCTCGCACCTCCGCCAGCACTGGCAGGAACACCCTGGTGCGCAGCTTGCTGAGGTACTTGTTATTGATGCCTTCGTGCGCCAGGCCGGAAAAGATGAAGAGTCTGATCCATTCCTCTCTGAGAATGACCGATGAATAGTCGAGGTAGAAGGCATGGAGTCGCTCCGGCAAGGGGAGCGAGCGGTCGATGATCTGCCGGTCCCAGTCCGGGCGCCATTGAAAGACCTCGTTGTAGACGCGTTCGATCAGCGCCTCCTTGCTTGCGAAATAGCGATAGAGCAGCGGCTGCGTGACGCCAATCTGTCGCGCCAATTCGCGCGTGCTGCCGCCGAACCCGTTGCGGGTGAAGTGTTCGATGGCCTTCTCGACAATTTGCTGCTCCCGCTCCTCGGGCAGCAACCGCCGGGATGGAAGGGTGGGAGGTTCGTCGGGCGTTGCGGCTGCGCGTGGGTCCATGATTCTCTCTCGCCGTTGCTGTTCGGAGGCTGCCCGTATTCTACCAATCGATCGATAAATGAGAACAGACGGCATGCCACTGTGGCGTGCCGCCTGCCCGCGCGATATCAATAGGTTCGGTTAGCCACCAGTCTTTCCGGCGATACCAAGCTCACAGTCAACGCGCTGGTTCTGATAGGCAACGCGCTCCCAGGCGCCGCGGGCCGATCGGTCGGTTACCGAGAAGACATAGATTCCCGCAAACGCCACAAGCATCGAGAACAGGGCCGGATACTCGTATGGGTAGATCGCGGTGGCATGGCCCAACACTTGCACCCAGACCGTCGGACTCAGGATTGTCAGCACCACGGCCGTGACCAGCCCCATCGTGCCGCCGATCACTGCGCCGCGAGTGGTCAGGCCGCGCCAGTAGATCGACAACAGGAGCACGGGGAAGTTGGAGCTCGCTGCGATCGAGAACGTGAGGCTCACGATGAAGGCAATGGTTTGCTTCTCGAACAGGATGCCGAGCAGGATCGACAGCACGCCGAGAACCAGTGTAGTCACGCGTGACACGCGCATCTCGTCCATGTCCGATGCCTTGCCCTTGCGGATGACCGTGGCATAGAGGTCATGGGAGATGGCGGACGAACCCGCCAGCGTCAGTCCCGCCACCACGGCCAGGATCGTCGAGAAAGCCACTGCACAGATAAAACCCAGGAAGATATTCCCGCCCACCGCATGGGCAAGATGCACAGCCACCATGTTGACCCCGCCAATGACGGCGCCCGCGCTGTTGTGGTACAGGGGATCCTTTGCCACCAGCGCAATCGTGCCGAAGCCGATCACAATAATGAGGGCGTATCCAATGCCTACGATGCCCGTTGCGTACAGCACGCTCTTGCGCGCGGCCTTGACGTTGCTGACCGTGAAGAAGCGCATCAGGATGTGCGGCAGCCCGGCCGTGCCGAAGATCAGCGCGAGCCCGAGCGAGACCGCCGAGACCGGGTCGGACACGAGGCCGCCCGGACGCATGATCGCTTCCTGCTTGCCGTGTGCCGCGATGGCGTGCTCGAACAGGCTGTTCAGGCTGAAACCGAAGCGGCTCAGTACCATGAACGCCATGAACGCACAGCCCGCCAGCAGCATGACGGCCTTGATGATCTGGATCCACGTCGTGGCCAGCATGCCGCCAAAGAACACGTACACCACCATCAGCACGCCCACGAGCACCACGGCCGAGGTGTAGTTGAACCCGAAAAGCAGTTCCACGAGCTTGCCGGCGCCGACCATCTGCGAGACCAGGTACAGCAGCACGATGACGATGGAACTCGACGCGGAGAAGGCACGGATCGGCCGCTGCCGCAGCCGGTACGACAGCACATCGGCCAGCGTGTAGCGTCCAAGGTTGCGCAACGGCTCGGCAATCAGGAACAGGATGATGGGCCAGCTTGCCAGGAAGCCGATCGAGTAGATCAGGCCGTCATAGCCGCTCGTAAACACCAGCGCCGAGATGCCCAGCAAGGATGCCGCGGACATATAGTCGCCCGCGATGGCCCAGCCGTTTTGCATGGCCGTGATCTTGCCGCCGGCGGCGTAGTGATCGGCCACGCTGTTGTTGCGACGTGCCGCCCACCGCGTGATGGCCAGGGTAGCGATCACGAAGACCACGAACATCGCAATCGCGATGCCATTCAATCCCTGGCCCACGGGAGGCGTGGCGGCCATGGCGGGAGAAGTTGCCGCAAGCACGGCGATAGCTGCCAGGATGCGGCTCATGATGGTTCTCCGTTGCGGATGTCCGCGATCATCCGGTCGTAGACGGTGTTGGTGCGATACACATAGACGGCCACGAGCGCGAAGGTGAACGCGAACATGCCGAAGCCGATTGGAATGCCAACGCTCATAGGCTGGTCTGCCACAAGTCGCAGGGCGAGCAGGTCAGGACGGAAGGCCAGCGTCAGGATGAACCCGAAGTAGACCAGCAGCATGGCGGCAGTCAGCGACCACGAGAACCGCCGGCGCGTACGGTGCAGTTGCTCGAAGTCGGAGCGGCAAAGCATAGGGTGCGGTGCCAACGGTGCATCGATACCTTCGACATCGATATGAGCGCCGTATGACACGGCGTCCGGTACAGGTTGGGGGGCGGCTTGAGGCATGGGTTGTCTCCTAGTGTTCTGATCCGGGAATTTCAGAACCGGCGCGACACGGCGGTTTCCCGCATGACAGCTTCCGGTGTGCGATAGCGCTCGGCCATCGCGCGGTCTTCGTCGCTTTTCAGCTGCGCCTGCATATAGGCACCCAGATGGCGGGCATGCTCGACAATGGCCTGGCCAACCTGCACACGCTCGGCGCTGTAGGTTTCCAGCCCGGCTTCGATGGCGGGGGATGCCGAAAGCGCTCGCACGAGTGCCATGGCGTCACCGGCGGCTTTGGTTACGCCCATGCCGCAATGCGGTCGTGCCACAAAGGCGGCGTCGCCAAGCAGCGCAATCCGGCCAAACGCCATACGCGACACGGTCAGGTCGTAGATCGGTTGAAACAAGGGCTGGGCCGTACGGGCCACGACTTCAGCGAATTGAGGCGCCAACAGGTCGGCAGCCGCACTCTCCATGTCGGCAATGACGCCAGGGCGGATCAACCCCGGAGGAATGCCAGTGGACCAGCATTTACCATTCGCATCGGTCAGCAGGTTGGCGAGTTCGCGCTCGCCCGTCGCGCGATACCAGACGAAATTGAAGCGCCGATGGCCGGGCGCCGTGCTGTTGCGGTCGCCCGCGACCGGGTAGCCGAGAATCTGCTCGCGCGGTGGCAGGCAGAACGCGAACTTGTCGAAAATCGCGGCGTGCGTGGCTGACGTGAGGTCGGCTTCATCGACCAGGCCGCGCCAGGCGATATAGCCCGCGTACTCGAGCTGTGCTGACGGTAGCAACTGTTCCCGCACGGCGGATCGGAAACCGTCGGCAGCAATCACCATGTCAGCACAGTGTGTCGAGCCATCCTGAAGCGTGATCTCGGCATGGTCGCCGTGCGAAGCAACTGCTGTCACGTGAGCGCCGGTGCGATAGCCGCCAGGAAATGCGTTGCCCAGCACCTCGTACATTTTTCCCCAGGCGGTCAGGGTCTGCGGCAGTTCGCGATCGGAATCAGCACTGCCGTCGCGAGCCAGCGTGACCCGGGTATTGACGGAGACACCGATGCTGTCGTCCACGGTCACGCCCGCGGCGGCGAGCGCCTCGAACAGTTCCGGATGCGTGACAATGCCGGCGCCTCGCCCGGTGAGTGCTTCAGGCGTGCGCTCGAAGATCTCGACCTCCCAGCCGTTGCGAGAGAGGAGGTTCGCGGCAAACAGCCCGCCGACGGAGCCGCCGATGATGATTGCCTTGCGTGCAGAGGGTTGCGCGGGACTCATGCCATGGCTCCCGACTTGGCTTGTGAGCGTTGTGGCAGCGTCAGGCCTGCCACTTCTTCAGCAGGGTAGTTGAGTTCGATGGTGACGCCGGACGGATCTTCGATGAACACCTGGTGCAAGCCCAGACTGGGTACAGTGCGATCGCGCCAGGCAATGCCTTCGGCACGCAGCGTTTCCCACATCTCGGTGACGCCCGTCGCCAGGAAGGCGATATGGTCGACCGTGCCCGTTCCGGTCTGTGGCAGCGCCTTGTCGCCCAGATAAGCAGTAAGGCCCGCAGGATTATTCGGATCGATGCCAATGACGTGCACGGTGCCGAAGTCCCTCTCGTCGTCGCCCATATAGAGCCACGCCCCCGGGAAGTCGAAAGGCGGGCGGTATCCCTGCCGGAAACCCAGAATGCGTTCGTAGAATGCGCACGACCGTTCGAGATCCGTCGTGCGGATCGAATAGTGTGCGAGCTTGGTGATTACCATCGCTGCCTCCTTCAAATTATCAATTGATCAATGATCGGTTGATAAATAGTAGGGCGAACAGCGTATGCAGGCCAAGTCCGATGGAGTCAGTATTTACCCTGACGTGCTGGTGTGATGAAAGGCACGCACGAAGACCCTGCCAGCGGGCGTGGTGCCAGCGAGCGGAGCAGCTGTCCGGCCGGCTGCCAGTGAGTTTTTCAACACTATCGACCGCTCCCTGCCGGACGCGTGCGTCGACCCAACCTGCCGAGAGTTCAGTGCGTCGTCCAACGCAGGGGGAGGCGTAACGACGAATGGGACGATCACCCCGTATGGCACACAGGTCCGTTTTCGCCAATAATGGCCCAACATCCACCACTGGACGAGGGTGACCATGCGGTACAGTCCCGACGCCATCCGCACCGTCGCCCTGGTCGGGCATGCCGGATGCGGCAAGACATCGCTTGTCGAAGCGCTGCTGCACCAGGGCGGCGCGATACACGCGCCCGGCAGCGTGGAGCGCGGCACCACGGTCTGCGATTTCGACCCGTTCGAGCGCAAATACCACCACTCGCTGAACTCTGCCGTCGCCCATCTGCACTATAAGGACACGCGCATCTATCTGCTGGATACGCCCGGGTATCCGGATTTTTCAGGGCTGTCGATCAGTGCCCTGCCGGCAGTGGAGACGGCCGCCATCGTCATCAATTCACAGACCGGCATCGAAATGACCACCCGGCGCATGATGGCGTGGGCGGAGGAACGCAAGCTCTGCAGAATGATCATCGTGAACGGTATTGATGGCGAAAAGGTCGACCTTCCGGGGCTCCTGACGCAAATCCAGGCGACCTTCGGCAAGGGATGCCTTCCCATCAATCTGCCGGCGCAAGGCGGCCGGGAGGTGGTGGATTGCTTTTTCAACCCTGTTGGCGATGCCGATTTCCTGTCTGTTGCGGCCGCGCACAATGCGCTGGTCGATCAAGTGGTCGAGATCGACCCCGCCCTGATGGAGCTTTACCTGGAGCAAGGCGAGGCCATCAACCCGGAGCAGTTGCACGAGCCCTTCGAACGGGCGCTGCGCGAAGGTCATCTGGTGCCGATCTGCTTCACGTCAGCGATCAATGGCACCGGCATCGCGGAATTGCTCGACGTGTTCGTCCGGCTCCTGCCCACTCCCTTGGAGGGCAACCCGCCGCTCTTCTATCGGGACGCTGGCGGCCGCAAGGAAGTCGTGCGCGCCGAGCCGGTTGCGGACGGGCATGTATTGGCCCATGCCTTCAAGATTGTCATGGACCCTTACATTGGCAAGATGGCCGTGTTTCGCATCCATCAGGGCACTATCAAGCGCGATAGCCAGCTTTATATCGGTGACCGGCGCCAGCCATTCCGGGTCGCTCATCTCATGATGCTGCAGGGCAAGGAGCACGTGGACGTCCCGCAAGCCGGGCCAGGTGATATCTGCGCCACGGCCAAGGTCGACGAGATCGGCTTCGATGCCGTGCTGCACGACGCCCCCGAGGATGGCAACATCCACCTGACTCCGCTCCACTTCCCCACGCCCATCTATGGTTTGGCGATCGAGCCTGCGCGCCGAGGCAACGAGCAGCGCCTCTGGGAGACGCTGCAAAAGCTGAGTGCGGAAGATCCGTGCCTGCGCATCGAACACCCGCCTGGCACCAACGAGACGGTGGTCCGGGGCCTGGGCGAGTTGCACCTGCGCCTCATGCTGGAGCGACTCTCCGAGCAGTACAAGCTAGAGGTCGTGACACGGCCACCGACGATCGCCTATCGGGAAACCATCGGCGCCCGGGCCGAGGGGCATTGTCGCCACAAGAAGCAAACCGGGGGAGCCGGGCAATTCGGCGAAGTGATGCTGCGCGTCGAGCCATTGCCGCGAGGCACAGGTTTCGAGTTCGTCGATGCTGTCAAGGGCGGCGCCATCCCGGGCCAGTTCATGCCCGCCGTGGAAAAGGGCATCCTGCAGGTCATCGACAGCGGACCGCTGGCTGGCTTCCCGATGCAGGACGTACGCGTCACCATCTTCGACGGCAAGAGCCATCCAGTCGACTCCAAGGAAGTGGCGTTCGTCTCCGCCGGGCGCAAGGCCTTCATCGATGCGGTGCTGAAAGCCCAGCCCATCCTGCTTGAGCCTATCGTGGACATTGAGGTGATGACGCCGGAAGCGTCAATGGGCGACATCATCGGCGACCTGTCCGCCAAGCGCGGGCAGGTTCACGGCACACGCACGGCCGCCGGCAACGCCGTGGTCATTGTTGGAAAGGTCCCATTGTCCGAACTCAACGACTATCAATCGCGTCTGAACGCGATCGCTGGCGGACACGGCAACTACAGCATCCAGATCAGCCACTACGATCCGATGCCCCCCAACCAGCAGGAGCGGATGGCGTCGAAACATAAAGAAACAGGCCGATGATGGGCTGCAGATTCAACCGGTCAACGCAGTATGCCGGTGTCTGGCCGCCTTCACCCAGGCCCGAGATGGAGTCCCATGGTAAGGTTGGCGAGATGAATTCGTGGACTTCAACGGGTGATGCATGGGGCGCACCTATGCAGTTCTGGGAAAGTGATGCAACGTGACTGATGCGGAGCAGGAAACGCGGCGCACGCTGCGGACCGAGAGAGTGTCAATCAGCAGGGCTTTGCGCCTGAGCGTGCCGCCGGAGGCCAGGCCTGCGCCGGTCAACGGGAAAGACTGGCTGCGCCAGAGGAAAGAGCAACTGCAGGCTGCCCGTGCCGCTGCCAGGCAAAGGCGCGATCTACTAAGAGCCGAAATCATGTCGGTCGCGCAGGATGTTGCCCGAGAGGAACGCGCTGCTGCGCGGCTGGAAGCTGAACGCCTGAAGGCGGAAGCCAAGGCCGCGCAGGCCCACGCGCGGGAGGACGCACGCGCCGCCGCCAAGTTCGAGCACGGCCAACCAACCCGCTCGGCGTCCAAGCGAAAGACGCTTGCAAATGAGAAACGCAAGCTGGTCTCTTACGCCGATCTGTTGCGGATGCGCGAGTGATCTGGCGGAGGTTCGATAGGGCGGATTTGCGATATCCGGCCTTATCGCAATCAATCTACAAAACTCCGTTCTTTGCACGGGCGAGATCTCGGTTTACTTCACCGAATCCTGCCTGATGCGTGCCTTCGCACCCGCAAATGCTGCCCCCCCCAATCTCCCCCTACCGCAACGCGCCCCAGTGATTGGTGACGCGTAGCAGCGATGCGTGCGGGCCGATTTCGCCGAGGCCGGTCGAAAGTTGCTCGGCCGCTTCGCGGACGGGGCCGGCCAGGTCACGAAGGCGTGCCGGCCGCAGCCGGGTGTCCGGGCCCGAGATACCGAGTGCGGCGATGACGGCGCCCGTGCCGTCGAAGATGGGTGCCGCCAGGCCATTGACGGCGGGGCGCCATTCGCCACGGTTGATCGCATGGCCCATGCGGCGGATACGTTGCATTTCATGCAGGAACGCTTCGGGGTCCGTGATCGTGCGGGCCGTGGCGGCGCTGAGGTCCTGGGCGATCTCGGCCAGCCATTGCAGATTCCTGAAGGCCAGCATGGCCTTGCCGGTGGCCACGCAGTGCGCCTGCGCGCGGCCACCAATCTGGCTGTAGGCGCGAATCGGATTCGGGCATTCCACCTTGTGCACGTAGACGACTTCCCGCCCGTCCAGCACCGACAGGTGGACCGACTCCCCTGTGGACTGCATCAGCGCCTCCATCAGCGCATCCGCGTGGCGGCGCAGGTCGAAGCTCCACAGCGCCGCCGACCCCAGTTCCCACAGCTTGATCGATACGGTGTAGCTCGCCGGCGGTACACGTACCACGTAGTGCTCGTCCACCAGCGCCTGCAGCAGCCGATGCGCGCCGCTCTTGGGCATGCCGGCCATGTTTGCCAGCTCGCTCACGCCAACCGGCTTGCCATGGCGCGCCATGATGTCGAGCAGGTGGAGACCTTTGATCAGCGTGTTGTTCATGGCTCGGAGCATCTGACGCCCGGGATGGCCCGGGCAACTGTTCCACAGTTTAGAACACCCCCGCCGAAATGAGGAACGGTCCTAGACTCGGTCCTGAAGTCACGCACCCAGTCACGCATCCAGTCGACGACACACGACACCACAATGACCGATATCCGAACCGAAGACTTGCCCCTCGCCGGCATCCGCGTGCTGGAGTTCTGCACGGTGGCTGCAGGCCCGTTCTGCGCCATGCTGCTGGCCGACATGGGCGCCGACGTGATCAAGATCGAACCACCCGGCGGCGATACGCTGCGCAGCTGGCCGCCGATCACGGCGGGATTCAGCGAGAACTTCGCGTCGCTGAACCGGAACAAGCGTTCGGTCGTGCTGGACCTCAAGCGCCCGGAAGACCTCGACGTGGCCCTCGCGCTGTGTGCGCAGTCGGACGTGGTGATCGAGAACAACCGCCCCGGCGTGATGGATCGGCTGGGCCTGGGGTACGAACAGCTACGCGCGCTACGCCCGGCGCTGGTCTATTGCTCGATCTCCGCTTACGGCCAGTCCGGACCGCGCGCCGGGGAGGGCGGCTTTGACCTGACGATCCAGGCGGCCGCAGGCGTGATGAGCGTCACGGGCGACTCCGATGCCCCCGTCAAGTGTGGCGTGCCGGTGTCGGATTTCGCGTCGGGACTTTATGGGGCGTTCTCGATTGCCAGTGCGCTGCTGCAGGCCCGCGCGCGTGGGCGCGGCGTCCATCTCGATGTGCCGATGTTCGGTTGCACGCTGGCGATCGGCGCGCTGCAAACCAGCGAGTACTTTGGCACGGGCCGCAGCCCGGGCAAGCTCGGCTCCGCGCATCCGCGCAATGCGCCATACCAGGCGTATCGGGCCGCGGACGGCTACTTCGCCATTGCCGCCGGCAACGACAGCCTCTGGCGCGCCGTGCTGGGCGCGGTGGGGATGGCGCCGCTGGCCGAAGACCCCCGCTTTCTGTCGCCGACGCTGCGCGCACGCCATCAGGTGGAACTGAAGGCGCTGCTGGAGGAGGTCTTTGTTCGCCAGCCGGTCGATCACTGGATTGCCGTGTTTCGCGAAGCCGGCGTGCCGCACTCGCGCATCAACGACTACGCCCGCGCGCTGGAAGATCCACAGGTCGATCACATGGGCTGGATTCGCGATATCGAACTGCCGGGCGGCACGCAGACGCGCACGTTCTCGTCGCCCGTCCGCATCGATGGCCAAGGGGTGCCGGTGCGTAGCGCACCACCCGCGCTGGGCGCGCATTCGGAATCCGTACGCGAAGCCGTCGGCAACGCCGCCCAAGTCAATCACCTGGGGTAAACCATGAAAAACGCATCCACCGCAGAGAGTCAGGCCCTGGCGCGCTTCATCTCCAAGATGGACGCCATCGTCACCGATACCCATCAGGTCGAAGCAACAACGCTTGAAAGAGTGGGGCAGGCGCTGGGCGAACTGGTGGCGCGGGACGACTGGCTGGCACCGCAATTCACCGTGCCGCATCCGGAGTACTACCGGCAATACCTGCTGCACGCGGACCCGCAGGACCGTTACAGCGTGGTGAGCTTCGTGTGGGGTCCTGGCCAGAAGACGCCGATTCACGACCATTGCACCTGGGGAGCCATCGGCATGTTGCGAGGCGCCGAAGTGGGGCAGGCCTACCGGCAAGGGGAGGCGGGAATGATTGAGGCAGGCGCGCCCGAACGGCTCGAGCCGGGCGATGTGGCGTTCGTCTCGCCAACGATTGGCGATATCCACGTGGTGCGCAATGCGTACGAGGACCGCGTGTCGATCAGCATTCATGTGTACGGCACGGATATTGGCAAGCAGTCGCGGCATGTTTTCGATCTGGCGACTGGCGCCATCAAGACGTTCATTTCAGGCTACGCCAATGTGGAGAAGGTCCCCGCATGAATGCGCCCCCGTTGTTGCAGCGCTGGGAAGGGGAGGTGTGCCACCTGACCCTGAACCGGCCGGAACAGGGCAACGCGCTGTCCCGCGAACTGGTGGACGCGCTCGACGTGGCACTGGACGCCTGCGCGACACGCAAGCCGGCCCGGGTCGTCATCGACGGTGCCGGACGCCACTTCTGTACGGGATTCGACCTGTCCGGTCTGGAGGCCGAAACCGACGACAGCCTGCTGATGCGCTTCACGCGCATCGAACTGTTGTTGCAGCGCGTGGCGCGCGCACCGTTTCCCACGATGGCCGTGGCGCAGGGTCGCGTCATGGGTGCCGGCGCTGATCTCTTTACCGCGTGTGCGCAACGGATCGCGGTAGCCGGGGCGAGCTTCGCCTTTCCGGGCGCGCGCGGCTTCGGGCTGGTGTTGGGCAGCCGCAGGCTTGCCGCACGTGTCGGCGCACAGCGTGCGCGGTCATGGATCGAAAGCGCGAGCGTGATCAGCGATACGGAGGCCGTCGCGGCCGGGCTGGCCACGGCGTGCATGGACGCAGTGCGGGCCGTCGCGCCGGAGCCTGCTGCCAATGGCGCAAGCAGCCAGCTTGACGACTTCACTGCGCGCGCCATCGAGGACGCCATCGATGGCAATGCCGACGTCGATGACGCACGCGACCTGGCGGCGCTGGTGCGGTCGGCCGCGCGAGTCGGCTTGCAGCAGCAGCTGACGGCCTATGTGCAACGGCAAGCGCAGGCGCGACGGTCCACAGGCACCCGCTAGCGTCCGGCGCAGTCGGCGCGACAAAAAAAGGAGGAGACACAAGATGAACCACAGCATCCCGTGTATGGCAGCTGCCGCGGCCATCGTCACGTCCGGTTGGGCCGCGACGGACGCCCGCGCACAGGGCGAGGCCGCCTATCCATCCAAGCCGATTCACCTCGTGGTGGGTTACGCGCCCGGTGGCGGCACGGACATCATGGCGCGTCTGATCGGCCAGCATATCGGCGTGGCACTGGGTCAACCTGTCGTCGTAGAGAACAAGCCGGGCGCGGGCCAGAACATCGCGGCGAGCTATGTGGCGCGATCCCCAGCGGACGGCTATACGCTGTTCCTGAGTTCCAGCGCACTGGCGGTGAATATCAGTCTCTACAACAAGCTCGACTACGACCCGGTGAAGAGCTTTGCGCCCGTGGCGGTGTTCGCGCAGAGCCCGAACCTGATGGTGGTGCCGGCGTCGCTCGGCGTGAGCACCGTCGACGAATTCGTGGCCTACGCGAAGAAGGGTGCCCAGGGCGTGAACTTCTCGTCATCGGGTGCCGGCAGTTCCCAGCATCTCGGCGGAGAGCTGTTCAGGCAGGAGACTGGCATCCAGGCCAGCCACGTGCCCTACAAGGGATCGGCCCCGTCGATCGTCGCCATCCTGAGCGGTGAGGTGCAGTACACCTTCATCAACATCCCGTCGGTGATGGCCGTGAAATCCAACAACCGTATGCGTGTGCTGGCCATTACCAGCGCGAAGCGCTCGCCATTGATGCCCAACGTGCCAACCATGGCGGAGGCCGGCATGCCCCACATGACCATGGCGGCCTGGTACGGCGTCCTGGCGCCGGCCGGTACGCCGCCGCAGATCGTCAACCGGCTCAATGCCGCCATCAACAAGGCCGTTGCCGATCCGGCGTTCCGCGAACGCATGCAGACGGAAGGCGCGGAAACGATGGCGGATTCGCCCGACTACTTCAAGCGCTTCCTGGCCGACGACATCGCTCGCTGGCGCCAGGTCGTGAAGACCGGCAACGTCAAGGTCGAATAAGCATCCACCTTTCCGCTATCACCAAAGGAGAACCCGCATGTCCATGTTCATGAACTGGCCCGATCTGCTGAACACGCTGAAGCGTTCCTACAACCGCCTCGGCAACACCAATCCGAAGATGCTCGAAGCCTACCGCAACCTCGCTGCGGCTCAGGGCTCGAACGGGGCGCTCGATGCCAAGACGCGCGAACTGATCGCGCTGGCCGTGGCCGTCACCACGCGCTGCGACGGCTGCATCTCGTCGCATGCGGCAGCGGCGGTCAAGGCCGGCGCCACGGAGAGCGAGATCAGCGATGCGCTCGGCACCGCCATCGCACTGAACGCCGGCGCGGCCTACGTCTATTCGCTGCGGGCGATGGAAGCCGTCGGCCAGCTCAAGGAAGCCGCCAAAGCAGCCTGACCCGGCGGACTGCCGGCATCAACAAGGAGGAGACAATCATGGCAGCCTATGTGGTCGACAGCGCCCTGTTCCGCGACCAGTTCAGTACTGCGCAGATGCGCGAGATTTTCAGCGATGAGCAAACGGTGCAACGGTGGCTCGATGTGGAAGCCGCGCTTGCCAGGGTGCAGGCGCGCCTTGGCATTATTCCCCAGCACGCCGCCGACGAGATCTGTGCCAAGGCGCGGGCGGAACTGATCGACCTGCCCGACCTGAAGCGCGAGATGGACCGCACCAGCCATCCGATCGTGCCACTGCTGCGCGCGATGAAGAAGGTATGCAGCGGCGACGCCGCCGAATACATCCACTGGGGCGCGACCACGCAGGACATCATCGACACCGGCACCATGCTCCAGGTGCGCGACGCGCTCGACATCATCGGCAAGCGCTATGCGGATCTTCAGACGCACCTCGTCAACCTGGCGGAGACACATCGCGACCTGACCATGGTCGCGCGCAGCCACGGCCAGCAGGCATTGCCGATCACGTTTGGCTTCAAGGCCGCGGTTTGGGTGGAGGAGATGCGCCGGAACATGGAGCGCTTCGAGGAAATGAAGCGTCGCGTGCTGGTGGGGCAGTTCTCCGGCGCCGTCGGCACGCTGGCGGCGCTCGGCGATAAGGGCATCGCGGTGCAGGAGGCGCTGTTCGAGGACCTGGGGCTGGGTTGCCCGCGCATTCACTGGCACGTCTCGCGCGATAGCATCGCCGAGCTGGCCTGTGTGCTGGCGATCTGCACCGGCACCATCGGCAAGATCGCGCATGAGGTGTACAGCTTGCAGAAGACCGAGACCGCCGAGCTGGAAGAGCCATTCGCGATGGGCAAGGTGGGCAGCAGCACCATGCCCCACAAGCGCAATCCGCCGACCTGCGAGACCGTGGTTGCGCTGGCCCGCCTGGTGCGGAATACGGCGCCGATGGCGCTGGAGTCGATCATGGCCGAGCACGAGCGCGACAAGATCGTGCTGCAGACGGAGCGCGAGTTCATCTCGCGCCTGTGCTGCATGTGCGATGCGGCGGCCGTCAAGCTGGGCTACGTATGCGCCAATCTGACCGTGCGCCCCGCCAATATGGAAAGGAACCTGTTTATCCAGCGCGGGCTGCTGATGTCGGAGGCCGTCATGATGGGCCTTGGCGATCGTCTGGGACGCCAGGAAGCGCACGAGATCGTCTACGAGGTGTGCATGGACGTGTTCGAGCGCGGCGGCGATTTCCGCGAGGCGTTGCTTGCAAATCCGAAGGTCGCGGGGGAGATCGACGCGCAGACGATCGACCGGATGCTCGACCCGCACGCCTATACGGGAATGGCCGGGGTGTTCGTCGATCGGGTAGTGAAGGGCGCGAGGGGTTGATTTCGCAGCCTACGTTGTTGGTGTTCTGCGGGTGCCGGGGAAGATTCCGGCACCCGCTTTTTTTATTGGCTTGTTGGTTGCTTATAGCCGCCTGGAGCTAGGCGCGCGGCCGCAGACAGTACAAGTGGTATGGCAAGGCCGCGCAACGACGCCAGGATCTTTTTGAAACGACCTCTTATTGCCGAAGCGGCGCGAAGTAGCTGGCAACGTCATCAGCGCCGTCAGATGCCAACACGGTCGCAATCAAGGCTTCGGCACGTTCCGCACCCAGGCCCGGCAGCAGCAGCGCGCGGGCCTTGTTGACGATGCGCGCCTCCTGCCGGCCGAGATCGGTCTCGGGTCGGCTGGCGTCCCTGTGACTGACATGGGCGACACCGTTAGCCAGGGTCACCGTCACCTGCGCATTGGCGCGTGGCATTGCGGCATCGCCATGCATGCGGATGCGGCCGCGCAGCGCGGCAAGCGCGGGGTCATCCAGCGCAGCGGTAAAACTCTCCGCAGCGACAGTGCTGCGGCCCGACAGCGCCAGCGTAGCCATATGTGCGATGCTGAATTTGGCTTCCGACGGCGTCCGCGGCTCGGGAATGCAGCAAACATCGAGGTATTGCTGCTCGATCGCCACGTCCACGGTGGCGATGTCGGCGGCGGCGAATCCGTGTTCGTGGCGTAGCTGCACGCAGGCCTCGATGGGCGCCTGCGTGCCGTAGCACGAGGCGTGGTATTTGTAGACGATGCCGTGCAAGCGCGAAATCGACGCGTCATGCCAGATGCTCGCGGTATCCCGGACGCCCGCATACAGCGCCCCGAAGCCCTGTTCGCGTTCCAGAATGTCGGGCACCGCCGTAAATCCGCGCGCGGCCAGCCGGGCGGCGCGCAGGCCCATCGCGGCCGCCTGGCCCGCGTGCAACGGCTTGCACATGGTGCCGAACAGCGCGCGCATGCCGCCGGCCTGCGTGGCCGCGATGCCCAGCGCATGCGCGGTCTGGCTGACGTCGAGCTGGAGCAGCGACGCCACGGCGACGGTGGCGCCCAACATGCCGAGCGTGGCGGTGTTGTGCCAGCCGCGCCGGTAGTGATCCTCGCCCATCCATGACGCCACCCGACTCTGCAGTTCGACCCCTGCCGCAAAGGCCGCCAGCGCTTCGCGGCGGCTGTGCCGGCCGGATTCGGCCTGCGCCAGGATGGCAGGCCACAACGGCACGGAGGGATGCACGCGCGACTGCAGGTGCGCATCGTCGAAATCGAGCACATGTGACGCCGTGCCGTTGACCAGTGCGGCCTGCACCGCGCTGACCTTCGATCCGTCGAGCAGCGTGGCGCATGGCAGTGCGCCTTCCTCGCGCACTTCGGTCAGCAGGATGCGGACGGGCGGCTCCTGCCACGCGGCATGCGCCACCGCGAACCAGTCGAGCAGGCTGTGACGGGCGATTCGCGCGAGATCCGACGGCAGCGGGTGGGCCGCGATGCCCAGGCTGTGGGCAACCAGTTCACGGGTCAGCGCCTGGGGCTGCGTGTGAGGTTGGGGGGCGGCGTTCATTTCACCTCCATCGTCTTCAGCAGCTTGTCGCTGATGCCGGCGCGATAGCGCGCGATGTCATCGACGATGTACTGGCGGAACTTGTCGGTCGGCATGTCGACTTCGAGCGCGCCATCCTGCCGGACGATGCGGCGCAGCTCGGCATTGCGCAGCCCTTCGGACACGGCGCGCGACAGGCGCTGCACGATCGCGTCGGGTGTGCCTGCCGGCGCCACCAGGCCGTACCACTGCGTCACGGTCACGTCGATGCCGATCTCGCGAAAGGTCGGCACGTCAGGAAAGGCAGGCGTGCGCTGTTCTCCGGTCAATGCCAGCAGCCTGAGCTTGCCGGCCTTCACCTGGCCCATGATCGGAGGCGCCGTAGCAAAGAACAGGTCGGTGTGGCCGCCGAGCAGGTCCGTGATGGCGGGGCCGGAGCCGCGATAGGGGATCGGCGAGATGTCGACGCCAGCCTTCGCCTTGACCATTTCCATGGTCACGTAGCCGACGCTGCCGGGCCCCGACGAGCCATAGCTGAGTTGACGCGCCCGGGCGGCGGTGAGCGCCGCCGCCGCGTTCGGGTAGCTATCCGCTGCCGCGAACAGCCCGTGCGGCGCCTGAACCAGCATGCCGATGGCGACGAAGTCCTCGGGCACCTTGTAAGGCAAGTCCTTGCCGCGGATGGCCGCCGCCAGCGACATGTTGCTGCTCATCCCCATCAGCAGCGTGTAGCCGTCAGGCTTGCTGCGCGCCACCTGTTCGGCCGCCATCATGCCCCCGGCACCGCCCTTGTTTTCCACGACCACTGGCTGGCCCAGCTTGCGCGAAAGTTGTTCGGCGATCAGCCGGCCGTAGAGGTCGCCACCGCCACCGGGCGGAAATCCCACCACCAGCCGGATGGGCCGGTCCGGGTACTCGGCGTGGGCCGTCGTGGCTGCTGCGCATGCCAGGATGCATAGCAGCCAATACACGCCCCGCCATGCGCGTGTGGCCGCGCTTCGCATGTGCTCCGTCATTGTCGTCTCCTCGCTATCGTCAGACAGGCCGGGTGGCCTGCATCGATTCTGGGCGAGGGGACGAGATCTTCATGGATGTTCCGCGAACTGGAACGGCCCGGGTTCAGGCAGGCACCAGACCCCGGTGGATCGTCAGGCTTGCATCGCAATCACGCGCAAGCGTCGATGCGCGACTCAGATCGGAAATTGCGTGGTCGACAAGACCTGCTTGAGGACCATGAACGAGCGAATCTGTCGCACGCCCGGCAGATACAGCAGTTGCTCCGCATGGAGGCGATTGAAGCTCTCGCTGTCCTTGGTGCGCAGCAACATGAAATAGTCGAATTCGCCAGTCACCACGTGGCACTCCATGCAGCCCGATACCTGCTGGGCGGCTTTCTCGAACTGGGCGAAAGACTCCGGCGTGGAACGGTCCAGCACCACGCCGATCATCACCAGCATGCCGGCATCGAGCGCGGCGGGATTCAGCAGTGCCACGATGCCGCGGATCAGGCCCATTTCCTTCAGCCTTTCCACCCGCCGCAGGCAGGCGGGCGGGCTCAGGTTGACTTTCGCGGCCAGCGCTACGTTCGAGATCGAGGCATCTTGCTGGAGCGCGCGCAGGATCGCCTTGTCGGTGCGATCGAGGGCTTCCGCTGCGGGCGCCGCGTGCTCCGTTTTGGTGCCTAATTTTGTTTCGTCCATGGTGACGCCCGGGAAAATTTAGATCATAGAAAGCGCATTGAAACCTTCTAATGCTGTGCAAAAAGCGAGATTTTTGCAAGCACGTTTCGTGCGTTTTTTCATACGATTGAGGCCATCACAGCATGGATGAAAGGGATGCACCGGATGCCCGTGTGTTTCGCTCACCTCGATGTCTGGATGCCCGAAATCCTCGCCGCCAACCCTGGAGTCGCCGACATGAACCTCAAGCGCTTTTCCCGCCATGCCCTGACCTTCGGGCCCACGCCCATCCAGCCGCTGAAGCGCCTCTCCGCGCATCTGGGCGGCAAGGTCGAGCTCTACGCCAAGCGCGAAGACTGCAACAGCGGCCTGGCCTTCGGTGGCAACAAGACCCGCAAGCTCGAATACCTCATTCCTGATGCCCTGGCGCAGGGCTGTGACACGCTGGTCTCCATCGGCGGCATCCAGTCCAACCAGACGCGCCAGGTGGCCGCCGTGGCTGCGCATCTCGGCCTGAAGTGCGTGCTGGTGCAGGAAAACTGGGTGAACTACTCCGATGCGGTGTACGACCGCGTCGGCAATATCCAGATGTCGCGCATGATGGGTGCCGATGTGCGCCTGGTCAGCGACGGCTTTGACATCGGCATCCGCAAGAGCTGGGAAGAGGCGATGGAAAGCGTGCGCAAGGAGGGCGGCAAGCCCTATCCGATCCCCGCCGGTTGCTCGGAGCATCCGCTCGGCGGGCTCGGTTTCGTCGGCTTTGCCGAGGAAGTCCGCGCGCAGGAGGCCGAACTCGGCTTCCGCTTCGACTACATCGTGGTGTGCTCGGTGACCGGCAGCACGCAGGCCGGCATGGTGGTGGGATTTGCCGCGGATGGCCGCGCGGATCGCGTGATCGGCATCGATGCATCGGCCAAGCCGGAGCAGACGCGCGCGCAGATCCTGCGCATCGCCAAAAACACGGCCGAGCTGGTGGACCTCGGCCGCAACATTACCGACGCCGACGTGGTGCTGGATACGCGCTACGGCGGGCCCGAATATGGCTTGCCGTCGGAGGGAACGCTCGAAGCCATCCGCCTCAGCGCCCGGTACGAGGGCATGATGACGGACCCCGTATACGAGGGCAAATCGATGCACGGGATGATCGATATGGTGCGCCGGGGCGAGTTTCCGGTGGGCTCCAAGGTGCTCTACGCCCACCTTGGCGGCGCGCCGGCGCTGAACGCCTATAGCTTCCTGTTCCGCAACGGCTGAAGCGGATTGCCGCGAGCGTCGGCCGGACAGTCCGCGATAGACGATGTCGTCGCGGGCCGCCAGGCACACGGGCGCTCGCGTTGCCATCGCAGGGCGCTTGTTGCGGTCGCCAGTGCGCCAAGGCACCGGCACCTGGCTACTTCGCCCCCATGGCTTCGAGCTGCTGGAAGTTCTTCACCTGTCCGCCGCGCTGCAGGAACGCGATCCAGCGCCGCCGCGATTCCACCTCCGCGCCCGGCCGGCCACCGGACGACGCCCAGCCAAGATAAGCGGTGAAATCATCGATCGCCCCGCGCCGATCGTTCAGCAGCGCGCGTACCACGCCGCGGCTGTCGCGGTAGCCGCCGTCGCCGGGCTGGGCCAGCACAGCCAGATCGCACATATCGAGCACCTCGCGCGCCAGGTTTTGCTGCCCACCCTGCCAGCACAGTTCGTTCAGTTGATACGCGGGCAGCGTCGCGGCCGGGTCCAGCTCCCGCACATGGCGATACATCGCGGCCGCCTCGGCAATCTCCCGCTTGCCGGCCAGTTGGCCGGCTTGCTCGATGTAGTACGCCACAACGCTCTTGCGGCCCGCGGCCACCGGGTCGATGCGCAGGGAAGGGTCGAGCGCCATCGCTTCCTCATACATGCGGGTGGCGCCTTGCTGATCGCCCTGGCCGCCCAGTTTTTCCGCCTGCGCGGCCAGTACGTGCGCGCGCATGTTGTTGGCGCGGCCCTGCGGATCGAGATCGCTCTCCACGCCGAAGGCGACGGCGCGCTGGAAAGCGGCCACGGCTTCCTCCATGCGGCCCTCCTGCGCGAGGGCGTCGCCCTGCCTGACGAAGCGCGGCGCCGCCAGCTTCCTGGCGGTGGCGACGGGATCGATGTCGAGGCCGTCGTCCAGCGCGCGAGCCTGCTGGTACAAGCCGACGGCGGGCTCCACGTTGCCAGCAGCGGCGACCTTGCCGGCTTCCGCGACCAGCGCCTGCGCTTTGGCCAGCCGCGCCATCTCCGCCGCGGGGTCCGGTGCCACGGCCGGGTCAAAGCGCCGTGCGGCGGCATAGGCCGCGAGCGCCGCGTCCTTCTCGCCCCGGCGCGCGAGCGAGCGCGCTTCCGACAATTCGGCCTCCACCGCCTGTTGGGTCGCGCGCGCCTTCGGATCGATCTTGAGGGAGGGGTCGATCTTGCGCGCCGCTTCATACAGCGCCGTGGCCCGCGCGACGTCGCCGTTGCCGGCAATGCGGTCGGCGTCGGCCATCCACTCGGGAGGCAAGCCGTTGGGCGGGCAGGAGAGCCGATACGGCACGCGTTCGAGATGGCGCTGCCAGATGGCTTCCCTGAGGTTGCGGCCGGCGATGCGGCAAGCCAGCGCAAGCTGTTCCTCCATACGCATGTGCCACAGGCGCAGATCGCCGCCGGCCAGCGCGGCCAGCCAGCGCCCGTCCGGCGAAAAGCGCAGGGCCCAGGCCGCACCGCGTTTGCCCGCATCGGGGTCCGACGTGGCGGGTAGTGGGGTGGGGTCGGTCAGCGTACCGGCGACAAGCTCGGCGCGCCGCCAGACCCTGACATAACCGTTGAGGTAGCCTGCCGCAATCGATGCACCGTCCGGGCTGATGCTCACGACGTTGACCGTGGCGCCGCGCAGGCCGAGGGTCAGCGGCACGGCGTCCGGCGCCTGCAGGTCCCACAGACGCACGGTGCCGTCCTCGCTGCCGGTCACCAGCCAGCGGCCACCCGTATCCAGTCCGACGCTGGAAATCGCGCTTTCATGGCCGCGCAGCGTGACGGGCGATGCGCCGCTGGCCGAGGGCGTCCAGATCCGTATCAGCGAATCCTCGCCCGCTGTCATGAAGCGGCGCCCGCCATCGAAGAACCTTGCCTCGAAGATCACGCCCTGATGGGCGTCAAGCCGCAGCGGCCTGGCCGTGGCGGGGGCATCGAGCGTCCACATCTGGACCTTGCCATCCACGCCGGCGCTGAGCAGCTGACGGCCGTCGGGGCTGAAGTCTAGGTTGGTGATCCAGCCGTCATGGCCGGTCAGCACGCGCGGCGCGGCGCGGGCATCGCCCGGCTTCCACAGCAGGACTTCGCCCTGTTCGCCGCCGGTGGCAATCAGGCTGCCATCCGGGCTCACGGCCAGCGCGGAAACACTGGATTCGCGCTCCGCCCGCGCGCGGGCCAGCGTGGTAACGGGCTGGCGCAGGTCGGGCGGGCGCCAGATGCGCACGGTGTGGTTCCAGTCGGCGGTGGCCAGCCATTTGCCGTCGGGCCCGAACGCCAGCGCCGTGACATCGTGCGAATGGCCCGGCAGGATGCGTGGCGATGCAGCGGGGTCGGCCAGATCCACCCATTGCGCGGTGCCATGTTCCCGCCCCGGCATGGCGATCCAGCGACCCTGGGGATCTACCGCGACGGCATTGGGCAGGCCGCCCGTGGGCACGCCGCCGCCACCGCCGCTGGGCGTCTTGTATTCCAGTTCCGGCAATGCCGCCGCGGGGATTTGCAGCGGATCGGCGCCGCCCTTGCGGACGGGCCACGAATACGGGCCGGCGCCCCCATACTTGGGCGTCGCGAACAGCCAGCGACCATTGGCGCTGAAGCGCACCTCGCCAATCTTGACGTCCGGTCCGCGCAGCGTTTCCGCACCGTCTTCGCTCCCCGGTGTGGCGATCCGCACGCGGCCGTCTTCGGTCACGATGGCGAGGCGCCGGCCGTGCGCATCGAAAGCAAGCTCGGCCACGCGAGCGTCGAGTTTTGCCACGTTTCCGGCGTCCTCCTGATGCGTCAGCGCCTGGACGCGCACCCAATAGGCGGGATCTCCCGCACCCCGGCCGGGCACGACGGTGGCAAGCCAGGCGCCATCGGGGGAAATCGCCGCGGCCGTGGCGGGCCACGCGCGGTACGCGGCCGGCGCCGCGCCCGTGCTGGCGTCGAGCTGCCATATCCGTACCTCGTCGCGTACCAGGGCGGCGATGCCGCCTGCGCCTGGCAAGAAGCCGATGATTTGCACGGTGCCACCCGCCGCTGGCGCTTCGGCTGCACTGGCCGCGTTGGTGGCATTGGCGGCGGCGTCCCAGGCAAGCGGAACGGGGCGCCACTGGCCTTGATCGAGTCGCCACACGCCCAGCCGCGATTTGTCGCTGGCGTTGCCGTCGCGGACGATCTGCGCCAGCCACAGGCCGTCCGCGCTGAACACCGCCGTGGCGTCAGGGTTGCCGCCTGCCAGCGGCTGCGGCGCCGGCGGGCGTGCGCCGAGGTCCCACATGAACACCGCCTTGTCGTACCCCGCGCTGAACATCCATTGCGCGGCCGGATCGAACGCGACGCTTTGCAGCGTGGTGGGCTGGCCCCGATAGTCGCGGCGCGGCTGGTGTTTCGACAGCACCAGCGGCGGCGCGGCAAGGTCGTCGGGGCGGCGCAGGTGCACGCGCGCATCGTTGTCGACGCTGGCGAGCCAGTGACCATTGCTGGCCAGCCGCAGCAGCCGTTCGCCGGCCATGCGCTGGCCAACCGCGATCGGCGCGTTCCCCGGCACGGCAAGGTCCCACAGCAACGGCTCGCCCTGGTCGCCCTGCGTCATCAGCAGCAGGCGCCCATCCGCGCTGAAGCCCCGCAGCGATGGCTTGCCCGGTGCCAGTTGCAGCGAGCGAGGCGGCTCGTCGGGCGTGGCGAGGTCCCACACATCCACCCGGCCGTCACGGTCGAGCGTGGCCACGCGCCCGCCATCGGCGCTGAACATGGCCGACGACACGCGGCCGGCGCGGGTGCCGAGCGGCTGGCCGGACGCTCCCGCCAGTGCTTCGCGCAGCGCGCCCTGTGCCTGCGGGGTGACGCTGCCGTCCGCATCGCGCGTGGCGCGCACGGCTTCCACGGCCAGCAGGAGTCCGGTTTGCGGCGCGTCCACGCGGGCCTGTCCGGACACGCCAGCAAGGTAGTTCGCCAGGCCGCGCAGGGCGACGTTGCGTTGCTCGTCGGCCGCCAATTTCTGCATCCAGGCCGTGACCGCCAGCGCGCTGACCACCAGCGTGACAGACCCCATGACGCCGATCAGCAGATTGCGGCGACGCTGCCGACGCACGCGGTCGCGCTGCTCGATCTCGTCGCGGGGGAGCCCGTAAAGATTGGCCAGCAGCGTGTACCAGCTGCCTTCGAACTTGCCCCGGTCGACCTTGTCGTGCGCCGGATCGAAGCTGTGATAGTTGACGGCGAGCGGCATCTCCAGCGCCTCGGTCAGCGCCTGGGGAAAGGCCTGCTCCGCAGCCTGCTCGGGGGTTGCCTCGTTGTTCGGCACTCCGGCCAGCAGGATCGGGATGAGCGTCTCGGGGCCGTGATGGGCGATATAGCGCCGGATTTCATCGTCGACGAACGTGCTCTGGCGGGCCGCTGGCGAGCAGATGACGATCAGCTTGTCGGCGCGTGCCAGGTAGCCGTCGATCGATTTGAAGTACTCGGTGCCGGTGAGGTCGCCTTCGTCGCGAAAGATGCGAAGCCGGCGCTGCGGCACCGCCAGCGCCTTTGGGGGAGCATAGGCGTTCAGGGCCTTTTCCAGCAGCCGCGCAAAGGCGATGTCGGTGCGCTTGTACGAGATGAAGGCGTCATAGCGGTCGCCGCCCGTATCCGTTGCCGCTGTGCTGGCCATATGGTGAACTCCCTTCACCCCACGACTGTGATGTCCCGGTTGCTGACAGGTGTCGCCTGCAAAGATAGGCCATGTGATGCGGGATGCAAGCGTGCCGTCGCCACTGGCCCGTGGTGTTTCACCAGCCTTACAAAGTAAGTCGCACTAATCTCTGCCCTAAGTTCCGCTTGCAGCGGGCCCGGAGCATGGCCGGAGGGTGAGGGAGGGAAGGGGCCAGCCCCGTGTGGCGGGGCTGCGCAGGAAAACCTGCGCGTGATCCGCGCGGCCTGGCGCGAGGCGCTGCTCGCCCGCGTGCCGGCCTCGGCATTCGCGTCGCTGCAGCAGACGCTGATGCTGCTGGCGCACGATGCCGACTACGTGCTCGACCTGCACTGCTCGCGCGAGGCGGCGATGCACCTCTATACGGGCGATGCCATCTGGCGCGAGGTGGAGCCGCTGGCGCGCTATCTGGGTGCGACGGCCAGCTTGCTCGCGCTGGATTCCGGCGCGAATTCCTTCGACGAAGCCCACAGCTACACGTGGTATCAGCTCCAGCAGACTTTCGGGGAACGGTATCCGATCCTGTCGGGCAGCATCGCCGTCACCGTGGAGCATCGCGGCCAACGAGACGTGTCGGACCCGCTGGCCCAGCAGGACACGCAGGCGCTGCTCGACTACCTCACGCACATCGGCGTGATTGAAGGCAAGGCTCCGCCGCTGCCCACATTGCGCTGGCCGGCCACGCCGCTGGCTTGCAGCGAGCAACTGGTGGCGCCGGTGGCCGGCATGCTGGTGTATCGGACCGAGGTGGGTGGTGTGGTCAGGCCGGGCCAGGCGCTGTTCGATATCGTGGATCCGATCACGGGCGCGCGCACGACGATGTCCAGCAAGACCGAGGGCATCTTCTATATGGGCCGCGACGTGCGCATGGTCAAACCGGGCGACCAGATTGGCCGCGTATCCGGCGCGCGGGCCTTCCGGGTGGGCAACCTGCTGGGGCCCTGACTGATCCTTCCCATTGCGGGCGCGCGAACCGCCTCGTATCAAGCTTCAGGGAAAGTGGCCGTTAACCGTCCGATGCAGGGGCCAATCCATGGCCAACCCACGGCCAATCGACGGCGAACATACCGGCCGATCCTGGGCGGATATACGGGAAACCGGGAGGAACGATGACGCTCACAAAAATGCTGGCAGGCATCGCGGCTGCCATGCCGATGCTTGCCTGTGCGGCGCCCGCCAAGCCTGCCGCCACGCCGGCGACGCCGCCGGTAGTCTTCAGCCAGGAGCGATACGTGTCTTGCGGCGCCTACGCGGGCGTTGCCTTGCTGGCCGCCGCCGACATGCAGGCACGCGGCGTGTCGGCAAAGAGCGCGCTGGTTGCAAGCGGCAATCCCATCAGTCCGGGGTTGATCTCCCTGACGGAGTTCGCGGCGAGTGCGCAACAGGCGCGCGCCGCTGGCAGCAAGGAAGGCAGCGCGCATCTCGGCGTATTCCTCGCCGGGATTTGCTACTCCCGTAGCGACTTGCCGACGATTGCAGCGAAGTAGCAGGGGGGCGTCGCCCCCTGGCCACTCCTGTGAAACCTCAATCCTCAGCCGGGCACGATCGTGCTGGCCCGGCGCGTCATCGGCATACACAGGCTCGGACCCGAAAACGGAAAGACGTGTAGCGATTCACGCCGGCAGGCCGGCGTGGGGGTTCAGTCGGCCGTGATGTTTCCGACCTCGATGACCTTCTTCCAGCGCGCATACTCCGACGCCTGGAACGCCGTGAACTGCTCGGGTGTGCTGGCGACGATTTCAAAGCCGACGTCAAGCAGCTTGGGCTTCACCGACGGATCGTTGAGCGCGGCGACCACGGCCGTGTGCAGTTTCGCCTTAAGCTCCGGCGGCAATCCCTTCGGCGCGGCGATCGCCTGCCACGAATACACCGTCACGCCCTTGACGCCGGACTCTTCCATCGTCGGCACGTCCGACAGGATCGGCGAGCGCTTGGTGCTGGTGATCGCCAGCGCGCGCAGCTTGCCAGCGCGGATATGCGGCACGGCGGTGTTGATATTCATGAACGTGGCGTCCACCTGCCCGCCGATCAGGTCATTCATCGCGGGCGCGCCACCCTTGTATGGCACGTGGATGCCGGTGGTGCCGGTCTGCTGCCAGAACAGCGCGGCCGTGAGGTGATCGCTCGTGCCGTTGCCGGCGGAAGCAAACGTCATCTTGTTGGGGTTCGCCTTGGCGAAGGCGATGACGTCTTGCAGCGTCTTGTAGGGGGAATTGGCCGGCACCGCCAGCACATTCGGCGCCTGCACCGCGACGCTGATGTAGTCAAAGTCCTTCAGCGGATCGTAGCCGGGGCTCTTCACAAGATGCGGCCCGATAACGAACGGCCCCAGCGACGAGACAAATAGCGTGTAACCGTCGGCCGGCGCGCGTTTGGCCGTGGTGGCGCCGATCATGCCGGCTGCACCCGGACGGTTGTCGATGACGAAGCTGCCGCCAAACTGCGACTGGAACTTGGCGCTCAGGATCCGCGCGACGTTATCGGTCGATCCGCCGGCAGGGAAGGGAACGATCAGGGTAACGGGCTTTTCGGGCCACGCGGCCTGGGCGGCCGTCATCGCTGCGCCGAGCAGCAGGGATGCCATCAGCTTCTTCATCGGTTGTCTCCTGGTTTTTGTATGTGCCCGTGCGGGCGATGTTGTAAGTGAGATGCGGACCCTTGGCCCAGGTTTAAGGTTGCGTGCCGAACTCCGCGCGCTGCCGGGTCCAGGCCCGAGCCTGCTCACTGATCGTGACGCCCAGGCCGGGCAGGGTGGGCACCGTGATACGCCCGTTGCGGATCTCGAGACGCTCGTTGAACAGCGGCTCGAGCCAGTCGAAATGCTCAACCCACGGCTCACGCGGGTAGGCGGCAGCCAGGTGGACGTGTAGTTCCATCGCAAAGTGCGGGGCGATCATCAGGCCGGCATGGTCCGCGAGGGCGGCCACCTTGAGAAACGGTGTGATGCCGCCGACGCGCGGCGCATCGGGCATCAGGTAGTCGGCCGCGCGATGGCGAATCAAATCCCAGTGCTCGGCGGCGCTGGTCAGCATTTCCCCGGTGGCAATCGGCGTGTCGAACTGCGTCGCCAGGGCGGCGTGTCCCTCGTGGTCGTAGGCGTCGAGCGGCTCTTCGATCCAGACGAGGTTGAACGACTCGAAGGTGCGGCACATGCGCTGCGCGGTCGGGCGATCCCATTGCTGATTGGCATCCACCATCAGCGGTACCGCGTCCCCAAGATGTTCGCGCACGGCGGCGACGCGCTGGATGTCAATCGCGCGGTCCGGCTGGCCGACTTTCAGCTTGATGCCGCCGATGCCCCGTTCCACCGAGATCGCGGCGTTCACCAGCAACTGGTCCAGCGGGGTATGCAGGAATCCGCCCGAGGTGTTGTAGCAGCGTACGGAATCACGGTGCGCGCCGAGGAGCTTGGCCAGCGACAGGCCGGCACGCTTGGCCTTGAGATCCCAGAGCGCTACGTCGAAGGCGCCAATCGCCTGCGTCGACAGGCCGCTGCGTCCAACCGAGGCCCCGGCCCAGCAAAGCTTGTCCCACAGTCGCGCGATGTCATTCGGGTCCTCGCCAATCAGCGTGGGGGCGATCTCGCTGGCGTGCGCGAACTGGCCGGGGCCGCCGGCGCGCTTGGAATAGCTGAAGCCCAGGCCCTCATGGCCGTTCGCGGTGCGAATCTCCGCAAACAGGATCGCGACCTCGGTCATGGGCTTCTGGCGCCCCGTCAGGACTTTCGCGTCGCTGATCGGCGTGGCCAGCGGCAGGTAGCAGGAGGAGAGTCGAACCCACGCAATCGTGTCGGCGGCGGGCTGGGATGAGGATGTCGTCATGGTCGTTGCAATGCGTGTAGGCCAATCACCCCGACCCCTGCTGCCGACAGCGCTGTAAGTGACAACGTTGTCATATCGAGGCGAAAAGCGCTGATATAATCCGGTCCACCCCACACCCCGGGCTGTTTTGGCCGGAGGAGGGCTGTCATTTCACCGTGATGGCCCGGTCTGGACCTCGGTGGAATGGGTGAATGCTAACGTTGTCATTTTCGCTGGTCAACCGCTGCGGCGGCCTGCATCCCTAGAGATTTACCCTGATTCCGAACCCGCATGACTGATACCAATGCACCGAAATCCGTGACGCTGCATGACGTGGCGCGCGAGGCGGGCGTCTCGTTGATCACCGCGTCCCGCGCGATCAGCAACCCCGGGATGGTGTCCGAGAAGACTATCGCGCGCGTCCGCCTAGCGGTGGAGGCGACGGGCTACATTCCGAATCTCCTGGCCGGGGGACTGAAGTCGCGCAAGAGCCTGATGGTGGCCGCGCTCGTGCCGAATATCGCCGTCGCGCAGTTTCTGCCGACGGTCAAGGCGCTGACGGACGCGCTGGACGCCGCCGGCTATCAGTTGATCCTGGGGCAGACCGGCTATGACCACGCGCGCGAGGAGGCATTGCTTGGCACGATGATCAGCCGCCGTCCGGACGGCATCGTCGTCACGGGGCTGATCCATTCGCAGGTATCGCGCGACCGCCTGCGCCGGTCAGGCATTCCGGTGGTGGAAACCTGGGACCTGAGCGATCGACCCGTCGACATGGCGGTGGGCTTCTCGCATGTGAAAGTGGGTAGCGCCGTCGCAGGATTTTTCCTGGGTAAGGGATGGCGGCGGCTGGGGATTGCCACCGGCGACGATCAGCGTGCCTCGGTGCGTCGCGAGGGATTTCTCACGACGGTCGGCCATGACGTGCCGACGGCAGTGGTGCCGGCACCGAGCAGCCTGGCACTGGGGCGGCAGGCGCTGGCCGACCTGCTGGCAAAGGACCCGCATATCGAAGCGATCTTCTGCAGCTCCGACCAGCTTGCGCAGGGCGTCATGGTGGAAGCGCGCGCGCGGGGCCTGCGTATTCCCGAGGATCTTGCCATTTGCGGATTCGGCGATGCGGATTTTGCCGCGCATACGGATCCGTCCCTGACCACCGTGCAGGTTGACGGTGCGTCCATCGGCACGCTCGCGGCTCGGCTGTTGCTGGACAGGTGCCGTGGGGAAGCCATTGCGCAGCCGGTGATCGACGTGGGATTCCGAATCGTGGAGCGCGCGTCGACCTGATCGTTTTGCCGGAATGCGTCCGGCGACACGATGTTGCGGCTGGCGTTGCCGACGGGTTGGACTTTGGTCCAATTGTCATCACCTGCCCCGGGATACACCCTTGGAAGGAGCCCGCGCGTCCCGCAAGGTGGTGCCCATGCCTGCGGCATGACTGGCTCCCTGAAAAGTGCGGTCTAGGCCGCAGCCAAGGGTCTGATCCAGACTGTGGATCATCCAGCCCGAGAGGAACTGATGATCGCCAGGCACACGCGATCGCTGATTGACAGGTAGCGGAGATCAATCATGGCTTTGCTGATGCTCTCAAACATTGATCCCGGGGCCACGGACGAGGATATCCGGGAATTTCTCCTGAAGTATGGCCTGCCGGCATTCGACGAGATCGAGCGTGCGGAAGGCGATGGCACGCGGCCTGCCGCGACGCTGACCTTTCATGCGCTGGATCCGGATACCTTGCGGAAGCTGGCGCCGCGCATTCACGGCATGTTCTGGAAGGGCCATCAGATCAACGCGCTGGTGCTCGCGGAACGATTCAATTAGTGAAACGGGGAGGGCACCGGCAATATTCGTAGGAGTCGGCCATGTCATCCATCTGCATGAAACGCCTGGGATGCGCCACCGTGCTGGCCGCCCTGGCCTGGCCTGCGTTTGCATACTTCGATCACTTCCTGAACGGCACCATCATCGGCACCCTAAACAAGGAACAGTTCGCGGCACTGAAGCAAACGTTCAATTCCACGCTCTCCGATACCGAAGATGGCCGCAGCGTGCCCTTCAGCCTGCCGGCCAGTGCGGGCGGGAAGGCCACCGAGGGTACGTTCACGCCGTTGAAGACCAAGACCGACAAGGGCGACCGTTGCCGCAAGATTCGCAGCGATCTCAGGCAAACCGGGAAATCCGAGCGCTGGACAGGCTGGTACTGCCAGCAGAAGGAAGGAGACTGGCAGAAGAGGTTGATCAAGGACTGACTCGGCCAGTGGGACTACGCTACGCAATCCATTGCAGCGTGCTAGCGGCACCGTGGGAGAAAAATCATGGCAAAAGCCAAGAAGCGTGGCGCGGAAGCGGAATTGGTCGTGGAGTCCACTGGGCAGCCCGATGACGACCAGAAGCTGAGCAGGAAGTCATACGAAGAGGAACTCTCCCGCCTGCATGCGGAACTGGTGGCGCTTCAGGAATGGGTGATCGCAACCGGCTGCAAGATCTGCATCGTCTTCGAAGGGCGCGATGGCGCGGGCAAGGGCGGCGCCATCAAGGCCATCACCGAACGCGTGAGTCCGCGCGTCTTCCGGGTGGTTGCCTTGCCGGCGCCGACCAATCGCGAGAAGACGCAGATGTATGTGCAACGCTACCTGCCACACCTCCCCGCGGCCGGTGAAGTGGTCATCTTTGATCGCAGCTGGTACAACCGCGCCGGCGTGGAGCGGGTCATGGGGTTCTGCACGGAGGAGCAGGCCGAGTCCTTCCTGCATGCGGTGCCGCTGGTGGAGAGAGCCATCGTCGGGTCCGGCATCATCCTGATCAAATACTGGCTGGAAGTCAGCGCGGAAGAGCAGACGCGGCGCCTTGAATCCCGCATCAACGATGGCCGCAAGATCTGGAAGCTGACCGACATGGACCTGAAGTCTTACAGCCGCTGGTATGACTATTCGCGTGCCCGCGACGACATGTTCACCGCATCCGACACCGACTATGCGCCGTGGTCTGTGGTCAACTCGAACAACAAACGCCGAGCGCGCCTCAACATCATTCGCGATTTGCTGGACAGGATTCCCTACGAGCACATGCCTCGCAAGAAGGTGAAGCTACCGGAGCGGCAGAAGGCGGGCGGCTACCGGCAGCCGGACTATCCTTACCGGTACATCCCGGAACGCTACTGACGACAATCAGTCCGTCGATCCCAGGGTCGCATCCGGGCGACCCTGATCACTCATCCGTAAATTGGCACGTCGAGCGCGGCTCGCCGTGCATCCACTTCCAGCTCCCACGGTTGCGCCACCACCTGCACGTCGAAGCGTCGCGGCCGCAGGCTATGTACCCATTACTTCAGTATTGGCGAAATGGTTCGGCCTGAAAGTTCATGTTATATGGTGGCGACGCGTCTGGTCCCCGGATGGCTACCGCTCTATGCCACTGATTTCTATATCCAGCAGGAGGGGATGTCGAAAGAGTCGACCATCATTGCCGGCGGCTTCATGGCAACACTTTATGTCCTGGGTCGTGTATTCGGTACGCCGGTCGTCGGAAAGATCTCGGATCGGCTGCTCAAACGCAATATCCCGCGCATCGGCATAGGTTTGCTGATGATTGCAGCGCTGTTCTTCCTGCTCTCCGCATCCCCACGCCGTTCCTGTTGATGGTGCTGTCCTTTGTCAGTGGTGTCGCCATATCTTCCCATTGATCAGCGCATCGGCAGCGGAAATCTGGTCGGTTCGCTCGGCGGGTTTTACGATGGGCATTATCAACACCGTGGGACAATTTGCCGGAGCCATGGCCTTGTCTGTCAGCGGTTTTATGGCGCTGAAATTCTCAGTTTCTGGCGGGAGCTATGAATCGGAATTCCTGGGGATCTGGTATCAGGGCATTGCTACGAGTATTTTTGATGCGTTAGCCAGTGTATACGTGGTGATGCGAGAAAAGGGTCGGAGAAAAACAACCCTTGAATTAGGAGATCAGCCCGTGTGACAGGTTCGGATGCCTGGCAAGACGGTGAAGCCGCCGGAGCGGCCGAAGGCGGGTGGCTGCCGGCAGCCGGACTATCCTTACCGGTACATCCCGGAGCGGTGCTGACGACTGTCGTCCCCCGATCCCAGGATCGCATCCGAGCTGCCCTGACCGCTCGATGCCCCGTCGCTGCACAAGGGAGGCCCTCATGCCGAACGACCCATTTGCCGACGCCGACGCCTTGCCGGCCCGCGTGACTTTGCGCGATGGAAGGCAGGTCGTGCTGCGCAATATTCAGGCGGAGGACAAGGCCGCGCTGCAGGCGGCCTTCCATCGCCTTTCCGCGGATTCCCGATATACGCGTTTCATGGCGTCCATGCGCGATCTTCCGGAGGCGATGCTAGAGTCGGCGACGCATCCGGCGCCGGATCGTGCGTTCGCGCTGGTTGCGGTCACCGCGGATGCCGAGGCGGAGTGCATTGTCGGCAGCGCTCGCTACGCAGCGGCGGCTGGTAGCGATATCTGCGAGTTTGGCGTGACGGTCGGCGATGACTGGCACGGAATCGGGCTCGCGCGAAGCCTGTTGCAGGTGCTGATCGGTGCTGCCCGGGCGCGGGGGTATCGGACCATGGAGGGTTATGTGCTTGCCTCGAACAGCTCGATGCGGGGTCTGGCCCACAGGCTCGGTTTCGCCGACACGCAATGCCCCGACGACGCCACCTTGCGGGTGGTCACGTTGCATCTGATGGAGGAGGGCTCAGAAAGCAGCCTTCCGTAGCCTGTGCAATCCACGCGGCCGAGCCGGGTCTTTCAGACCGACTGCGGCCCGCTTTCCTTCGGAATGCCCTTGTCAGGGTTGCCCAGATATTCGTCGATCATGTCGGCCACGGAAACTCGGCGTTCGAAGTCGCCAACGAGCTTTTCCAGCTGATTGGCACGCAGCATGTCCCGTACGGTCGCGTGCGCGGCCACCACGCGCAGATCGATCTGATGGATCTTCAGATCCGCGTGCAGTGTCGCCAGCATGCGAGCGCCCGCAAGATCGACTATGGGCGCACTGGACAGATCGCAAATCACCAGTGCGATCGGCCTTCCAATGTCGCGGATTCGCTGCCAGACTGCGGCGCGCACGTGCTCGGTATTGAAGTAAAGTAGCGACGCCTCGACACGGAAAATCAGTACGCCGGGAACGGACTCATTGTCGGGGCTGCGCTCGAGGTCGGAGTAGAGGCGGGTGCCGGGGACCCGGCCGAGAAAGGCCACGTGCGGGTGGGCGGCGCGGCGAATGAGCAACAGCATCGAGACCAGCACCGCCACGATCACGCCCTTGAGAATGCCGAGCAGCAGTACGGCGACGAACGCCGCCATCGATACGACGAACTCGAAACGGCTTACGCGCCAAACGTGACGCAGTTCCGGGATGTTGATCAATCCCTTGACCGCAACCAGCACGATGGCCGCGAGAACCACGTTCGGCAGGTTGGCCAGCAAGCCAGTCAGGAACATCAGGCACAGACCGATTGTGATCGAAGCGAACACCAGCGCAAGCGGCGTCCTGGCGCCGGCCTTGTCATTCACCGAGGACTGGGACAGTCCGCCGGCGACGGGGTAGCCCTGAAAAAGACCTGCGGCCAGGTTTGCCGCCCCCAGCCCGAGGAATTCCTGACGCGGATCGACCTCATAGCCGTTCGCCTGCGCCAGCGCGCGCGCAGCGGAGACACTCTCGACATAAGACAGCAGCAGGCACGCGAACGCCAGGGCAACAACGCCATCCACGTCGCGCGCGCGCAGCCCGGGCATGTGGTACTCGGGCAGGCCTTGTGGCAATGCGCCGACCACGCTGAAGCCGGATTGACCCAGGGGCGTGACGGACATCACGACGATCGAGATCACGACCACGAACAGCGCAACCGGTCGCCCTGGCAGGAATTTTTCCCCAAGCAGAAGCACCACGAGCGCGGCAACGCCAAACGTGAATACGGCGAGGTTGGTATGCGGTATCTGGCCGATCAGTATGCCGACACGCTCGAAGAAGAATTCGCCGCCCCCCTTGACCCCGAACAGCTTGGGCAACTGCGTCAGGGCGATGGTCAGCGCCGCGCCGGCCTTGAAGCCTAGCAATATGGTTTCGCTGATGAAGTTGACGAGCGAGCTCAATCGCAGCAGCCACGCCAGCAGGCACATGCCGGCAACGAGCATCGCCGTCAGCGCCGCGATGGATGCCCATCGCGCGGGATCGCCGTCCGCCATGCCCGCCACCGTGGCGCCGACAAGCATCGATATCGCCGAGGTGGGGCCGATCGCAAGCTGGCGTGACGACCCGAACAGGGCGTAGAAAAGGCCACCAGCCAGATAGCAGTAGATGCCGCTTTGTGGTGGCAGGCCGGCGAGCAACGCGTAGGCGAGCGACACGGGAATGCCGTAGGCGGCCAGTGTCACTCCGGCCACGACGTCATACGCCAGCCACTGTGGCTGATAAGTGGCCAGCCATTGCGCGGGAGGAAAGATCGTACGCCAGCGCGACGGCTCCCCCTGGCTGGGGGCCTGGTCGGCGCTACCGTGTTCCTCGGTCATGGTCGCATCCTCCGTGAGTGCCGATCCAACCAGGGATCGGGTCCGGACGTAACAATCAGGGAGACGCGTTCACGTTGATGTTCGTTCGTATTGCCTCAGGGTAGGGCGGCTGGCAGGGCGGGGATATTGGACTTTGGTCCTGACCGCGGGCTGGCGCGTCGTCGTTGCGGGCGGGCAAGGCATATCCGGGCTTCACGATGCTCGCGCGTCATTTGACGCTCCGGGTATTTCGTCTACTCTCCTAGCAGAAGGAGCCAAGGGTAGGGCTCTCGGATCACCCCCTCACCAGATCGGCCAACGATTCCCGACTTTCCAGGCGTTCGGGAAAAGCGGAACTCCAGATACTCCCGTAGTTGGTCAGGAGACGCGTGATGGATGCGGGTGGGTCCGGAAGATGTAAGCCTTTCGAGCAAGGCTCATCCGATTGAGCAGGCCGGGCGGGCGCAATAACCTGGGTTGAGCCGGATGCGCGTCGATGTGCGCATCCTCCTTTCCTATCAGAAGGAGCCGGGTATGGATGCAGTCAAGGCGTTGCTCGAAGCCCAGCCGTTGTTCACGCTCTTCCTTACCGTTGCCCTCGGCTATATCGTCGGCGAACTCAGCATAAAGGGGGTCTCGCTCGGATCGGGAGCCGTATTGTTTGTCGGATTGGCGATCGGGGGATTCGCACCCAAGGCAGGGCCACCGGCACTGGTCGGGACGCTCGGCCTGCTGCTGTTTCTCTATGGCATTGGTATCCAGTACGGAGGCCAGTTTTTTGCAGGCCTGACCAGTGCCAAAGGGCTCAAGGCCAACGCCGCCGCAGCGCTGGGTGTCGTGGGTGCCGGCTTCGTTTCCCTGGCGCTAATCCCGCTATTCGGCGTCAAGCTCGATGAATCGCTAGGGATGTTTGCCGGTTCGGGAACCAGCACTGCGACCTTGCAGGCGATCATCGCGGCCATGCATGGAGACGGTGCCGCGGTTGGCTACAGCGTGGCCTATCCCTTCGGAGTTGCCGGTCCGATTCTCTTCCTCTATGTCCTTGGTGCAGTGCTCAACGCAAAGATCGAGGCCCCGCAGGAAAAGGCCATCGAGATGGCTGAAATCGGCCTGAGGAACCGCGACCTCATTGGGCTGCCGATGTCCGAACTGAAGGCGCGTCTGCCTGCGGGCGTGGCCATTGCCGCGCTGCGCCGCGAACACCATAACCAGTTGCCCGCCGACGACCTTATCCTGCAGGCAGACGATGTGCTGCTGGCTACCGCGACGGACCCCGCATTACTCCGGGAATCGGAGGCGCTGATCGGAGAGTTGCAACCGGGACGAATCAGCAGCCACCGGGAAGATCTCGACTATATCCGCGTATTCGCGTCGAGCCGTGCGGTGGTCGGGCTGGCGCTGGGAGATATCCGCTTTCCCGAGGGCGTTGAATGCTCGATTGTCCAGTTGCGCAGGGGCGATGCGGACATGCTGCCCGGCCCGGGGCAAATCCTCGAAGTTGGCGACCGCGTGGGTCTGCTGGTGAATCGCGCGCACGTAAAGGCGATGCGCAAACTTTTCGGCGATTCCATCAAGGGGACTGCCGAGTTGAGCTTTATATCGATTGGCATCGGCGCGGCCTTGGGGCTATTGGCCGGCATGATTCCGTTGCCAATTCCGGGAACCGGCAAGCTGACCCTTGGGCTGGCCGCGCTACTGCTAGTGGCGCTCTGTCTCGGCAAGATCCGCCGATCCGGGCCGTTCGTCTGGACCATGCCCCTGTCGGCCAACCTGGTCCTGCGCAATTTCGGCCTGACCATTTTCCTTGCGCAAGTCGGGATCGCCTCCGGGCCGAAGTTCTTTGCCACCATCAGCGTGACTGGCGCCTCGTTCCTGCTTTATGGCGTCGTCATCCTGCTGGCGCTGGTGCTGATTACTGCGTTGTGTTGCCTGTGGGTCTTCAAATTGCCGTTCGACACCACCGTGGGCGTTATTTCCGGCGCGACGGGAAATCCGGCGATCCTGGCATTCGCCAATCGTGTCGCCCCGACGGACCAGCCGGATCTCGGCTATGCAATGATTTTTCCTTCGATGACGATTGCAAAGATCCTGTTTGCGCAGATCGCCGTGGCATTAGCCGGCGGATAGCCGCGCCGGACGGCCAGGATATTCGGAAGAGCCATCCTCCATCTTTCCGGGAGACATGCCATGAAAATTGCCGTATTCAGCGCCAAGCCCTACGACCGCGAGTATCTCGATGCCGCCAACGTCGCAGAAGGGCATCAGCTCAGGTACTTCGATGACCTGCTGGATGCAGAAACGGTCGGCCTTGCCGCAGGCCATGACGCCGTCTGTATCTTCGTCAACGACAAGGCAGATGCCGCCGTTCTCGAAGCGCTCAAACGTGGCGGCACGAACCTGGTGGCGCTGCGCTGTACCGGATTCAACAACGTCGACCTGAAAGCCGCGGAGCGCCTTGGCACGAAGGTGGTACGCGTTGTCAATTACTCGCCCAACGCGGTTGCCGAGCATGCGGTTGCGTTGCTGCTGGCGGTCAATCGCAAGATTCATCGGGCCTATAACCGTACCCGCGACTTCAATTTTTCTCTCGACGGGCTGATGGGATTCGATTTCTGCGGCAAGACCGTCGCCGTGGTCGGCACCGGCAAGATCGGCCGTGTATTTGCCAGGATCATGGTCGGCTTCGGATGCGAAGTCATCGGCTACGACGCATTTCCGTCGCCAGAATTCGAGGCCCTGGGTGCTCGCTATGCGGTTCCCGGTGAGATCGGCACCAGCGCCGATATTATTTCGCTTCACTGTCCGCTGACGCCGCAGACGTATCACATCATCAATGCCGATTCGCTGGCGCGCGCAAAGCGCGGCGCATTGCTGGTCAACACCAGCCGAGGCGGCCTGGTCGATACAGAGGCGGCGATCGAGGCGCTGAAGAGCGGCCAGCTGGGCGGGCTGGCCCTCGACGTGTACGAGCAGGAGGCAGACCTGTTTTTCCGCGATCTTTCCGGCACCATCATTACTGACGAGGTGCTGCAGCGTCTGGTGTCTTTCCCCAACGTCATCGTGACCGGGCACCAGGCCTTTTTCACGCGGGAAGCCATGACGACGATCTGCCAGACGACGCTGCGAAACGTCAGCGAATTCGCGTCCGGCGAGCCGCTTACCAATGAGATCAAGGCCTGAGGTCGGGGCTGGTTTGGTCAGTGGGGTGGGAAGAGCGATTGCAAACCAGCGATGACGGAGTGTGGTGGTTCTACTTACGTCTTTCGTTTAACATAATAATCATTATGCGAGTCGAATCGAGTTTTAAGCAGTAGCAGAAAATGAGCAGTCAAGCCCCCCGGCGTCGGGGGTGGAAAGCGCAAAAGCCAGCCCATACCGTGCTGGCTTTTTTGTTGCCGGAGACGTCATGAAAAACCCGTCCAGGCACTGGGTCAGTCAATCCGAATTCGAACACTACACCAGCGGCCTACCACGAAAGCATCTAACACGTCTATTGCGCAGATGCGACAGAACTATCCGAGATTGGCAAACCGGGCGGCGCCCGATACCTGCATGGACACTCGATACAATCCGCGCTCACCTCTACGAGCGCGAGAAAGCTTGGCACCAGTTGTTTTCAGTTGGGGCGCTAGAATGCGGAAAACAATAAGGGGTCAGGAATGGGAATCTACGATAGGGACTGGTGGCGCGAGCACTACAACAAGCACCACGGGCGGAAGCAACCGCAGCCCGAGCAGGACACACAAACCGCATTCCAACACGTCCAGCATCTGCCACCAAAGCGCCCGCCTGACATGCCAGGCGTTGATTGGCACTGGACAGTAAAACTCCTCGCATTCTGCGGTTTCGCGACGGTTATGCTGCTTTTGGCCAAGCACATCGCACCGATATTTCGCTGAAAACCGGCTTGTAGAGGGGTGGCTGGCCTGCTGGCCACGAGCTCGAAGCGAAAGCACCTGGTGCTACCCGCTACTCGGCCCCGCCAGCCTCGCTGAGTCGCTCGACAACCGCAGCGAGGATAAGCAGGTCTGGGTTCATCGGCCCTTGACCTGGGCGCGGACACTCCTAACGCTAGGCGCCCTTTTTCGTTACTGCCTTGCGCGTAACGATTTTCTTGCCCTTCAACTTAGCCAGTTCCGCACGCAGCATCGCAATCGTGGCAAACGCGTCCTGATTCCCTTCGATCAAGTCCTGGCGATGCTGGCGGCTCTCAGCCAGAGCCAGCTCAAGCTCCGAGATCAGCTTGCCCTCGCCCGCCTCGTCGATACGATCCTTCATGGCACGCAGCGGGATCAGCTCGTCATTGAGCTCGTCAATCGTCTCGTGCGCCTCGGCCAGTTCGGCCTTGGTGGCGTCCAGTTCAGCGCGCAGCTCAGCCATATCGTCTTCGAGATCTGCGACATCCAGGAGCGCTTCCTCGTCGACAACAGGTCGATGCATCGGCGATACGCGTTCGGCGCGCCTACGAGCCCGGTAGGCGGCCTGGCGCTCGGAATTGCTCAACGCGTCAGCCTTGCGCGGACGGCCACGACCCCGCCTCACTTCCACGTCGAGCTCGCCCGTCACATTATCCGTTACGTCACGCATATTCATCTCCCGTCCAATACTTGTATTTTACGTTACGCGTAACGAATATTAAATTACCGTTACATTTCAGTCCGTAACGAAAATTCGAGAGTGACGTGAACATGCCGTAGCCCGTCGCCGCCGAAGGCGTCGCCGGGAACGGTATCAGGCACCGGACACAGAACGCAGGGTAACGCCCTGCGCGGCCCTTTGATCATCGGCAACGGGCGCGGCAAGGGCGTCAACTGGCGAAGCCACAGGATCGCGATACGGGTCGAATGGAGGACTCTTGAGCCAGTTGCGGCACTGCATCTCATCCAGGCCGGCATCGCGGCCCTGCTGGTTGTAGCACTTGCAGTGCGATGCAGTGCAAGCACCGCCAACCACTATCGGCATGGCTTTAACCTGCCGCAACTCAGCGTAGGCCGGCGCACTCTCAGGCCGACCCGACACCACGGGGACGAACGCAGCCAAGTACTCTCCGCCATCGTTCGTCCGAACGCTCGGCGGCGCAGCTGCTGCACCCTTCACCACAGGAACAGCCTCTGGCGATGAGGCCCCCAGCACCGATTGCAAGCCAGCCGCAGGAGCCGCCTCACCTGGTGTGGTCTTCTGCTGAATGCTGCTGTACATGCGCCAGCCGAGAAACAGCGCGAGCGCGATACACGCGATCAACATCATGAGCGTTGGCGGCACGGTGTACCGGCGCTTGATATGCAGGCTCGATGACTTGTAGAGCGGAAAGCTCTCTTTCGGCAGCACGTACTTCTTTTTGATCGGTGCACTGGCGAAGGTCTCCGGGTTGGAACACTCGGGCCATTCGTAGTACCACCGGCCCAGCAGGCCCACATCCCGCAGGTGGATATGCTGACCCACCAGCTTGCGGATATGCGCGTCCAGGAAGGTCGGATTCTGCGTCATGAGCAGAAACGTTACGCCGGTATGGCGCACGGTCTCGAAAGCCGCCACATGGTCCGGCACCTTCGCCCCAGTCGGGCGCACCCGGAAAATCCGCTGTGCCTCATCGAGGACGATCAGCGAGTTCTCCGGGAAGGTGAAATAGTCCAGTTCATTCTGGTCCGGGTCCTCCGGGTCGATCCGCTTTTCAGTCCACTCCTTCACCGGAGGCGTCGGAATATACGGCAGCTTCAGCTCGGGAATGCCCAACTGGAAGATAGGCCGGCCCTTGTCGGCGGCCTCTTTCATGAGCTTTACCGCCAGGGCAGTCTTGCCGCCCCCTGGTGTCGCAGTGATCAGCGTAATCGGTTGTGTTGCACTCATACGACCCGTCCCATCCGTTTGAGAACCAGCATCGAAACACGCGCGATGATGCCCCCGGCAATGATCGACATCGCCGTGAACAGCCCTCCACGCGCCAGGATCGCGGCATAGTCGCCAGCAACCTGCCCCATGTACCCCTTGGCAGCACCAAGGGCGCTCGATACGGCTGTATCGACGCCCACGAAGGTGATAAGTCCAATGCCAAGAGATATCAGCGCCTGACGCGCTAGAGGCCCGATTAGGGCCATCAAGAAGCCTGCAAGCCCGCCCATTAGTCACCCCTCCTACCGACCCCAAGTGCAATCAACACAGCAGCGACCCAGGCGAGGCCCAGAACGACAGGCCGGAACATGTCTGCTGCTTTGCAAACCGGCTGGTAGGAGAACACCGCAGTCTGTGCACCGCGTGTCCGCATGGGCACCACGATGTCGGCCGGGCAGGCCGCCGTATCCGCGCCCCACCCCGTGTCCGGCGTAATCGTGATCGTCTTTTCAGACTTCAGCAGATCAGGATCAGCAGGGATATCGCCCTTGTCCATGCAACCAACGCGGTTAGGGTTCGCCGCACAAGGGTCCTCGGGCTTGACGGTCCCGGTGGTATTGCCAGTGTTGGGATCCACCACGGGATTACCGGTGGCCGGATCCACCTTGGTCTTCACGATCTGCAACGTGGCCGTTTGCGGGTCGGTCGGATTGCCGGTGACATACGCATAGTCGCGATAGCTCTCGCCTGTGGTCGGATCCTTGTAGGTCGCCGACAGCGGGACCGTCTGCACCTGCGTGGAAACCTCAGGCACTGCCGGTAGCCATACCCTCCCCTCCTGCATCACGGCAGTCAGCACCGTGTCCGGCAGGTTGGTCGGCACCTTCGACCAATCCGAATCCCCTGCAGGCCCTGTCGGCAACGCAGGCACGTAGCCCGCCGGTATGCACTGACCATTGGACAACGTAGCACCCGGTGCACACCCCGCAGCCGGTAGCACCGCAGTACTACCCACATCCGAACCGTTCCTCAACCAATGACAAATCCGACTACCACCGTTTGGCGTGACGCTCCCCAGCACCACCCCAGTAGCGGCATAGTTATTCCCAACGGCAAAAGCACTGCAAGCATCTTCAGGCGTTCCCCCGTAATACGCCGGCGTGCTACCGGTCTGCCAGTACCCACCCGCAGCCGGATAAGGCTTGCCATTGGGCGCAACCTCCGGCGTCCCCCCGCTACACCAGCCGCTGTCCTGACACTTCTTGATGCCATAGGGAAGCAAGTAATCCGCGACCACCTGCACACCGAGCGAAATAGCGTTCCCACGAATCGCCGTCCGCGCCGCTAAGCCCGCCAGCTCGCCCAAGCGATACGAAACCGGGATAGAGGCAATAGCGCCGCTCACTGACACCGTAGAAGCGGCACCCACCGCACCGGCAGCAGCCGCACCATTCACGGTATAGGCCCCGGCGTTATAGGCCACGTTCACAGGCAAGCGCGCAGGCACCGTAGCAGCTTCCACGCGTCCCCACAGCAGCGCGCCAGCAAGCACCAGGACATACGCCACCAGCAACCGGCGAACCATCATTGCACCCTGAAAATGATTACTGCCGGCATCACCGGCAGCAGGAACCCGGCCCAGAGCCAGAATTCAGTAGCGAGCATCACAGCCCCCTTCGTACTTGCACGACAGCCCACGCAACGGCCATTGCAGCGACGACGCCCCACCCTACCGTCATGCCGTCTTTGAACGCCCCTGCAGGGTCACACGTGGGAAATGTCATCACCGGTACTGTGGCGTCAGAGAGCATCGCTACACCCCCACTCGCGTCCACTTGGTACCGCCTAAGCTTCCATGCCCCGGACACCTTCACAAACTCCGAGAGGTACGTGGTACCCCCCGGCGTCTGTGATGGGGCCGCTGCGCTGTAATACGCATCAGCAGCATCGTCCTGGCTGGCGTAACAACGCGCGCCTACCAGAGCCCCATCCATGTGTCACACACCGCGACGCATGTACTTGAACACCGCGATGCCCACGATCACCACCAGGACAGCACCGGCCACGGTAGCGCCGTCGGCCTTGGCGTCCGTCAGAGCGGTCGTAACTTCCGCCGGAACAGCAGCCATCGCCGACATCGAAGCAGTGGACAGAACAGCCAGAGCCGCGAGCTTTGCCTTCTTACCGAACTTGAACATCTTGACCCCCATAAGGTTAGGGTTGGAAAGACGAGGTGGATTGTTCAGGCCCACCCCGCATGAGAAATCGTTACGTAACGGAATTGCTGCGAGCGCTGCGGTAACGCCGGGCCGGCTCGCGAGCTCGCCCATCCCGTCGTCACCTGCGCGACCGAATTGCAGTGCGGTACTGCGCGTACAAACGCCGCGACCGCGTGCGGCGCACGAGCTCAAGCGCAGCGCGCTCAGAGAAGGCAGACATCACCAGGAGCGAGACCACGCGCCACATCACGCAGCCCTCCCCCAATACCAATCCGGAGCGCTAACCGGCAGCATCTCGATCACCTTCGGAATGACATGCAAAGTCGCAGTCTTGCGCTGGCTGCTGATATCGATCCCGCATTCGAGAAGCACTTTGCGATGGCGAAAATAGGTCGCACGACTCATGTCCTCGCGGACGTCAACACCCTTTAGCCAGGCAGCAGCGACGAGGCGGCTTTTCTGCGGCACCGCTTCGAGCAGCTCGAGGTCAGGGTTAGCGGTAGCCTGGAAGAGAGGCGCGGTTTTCTCGCGGAAAATGCTGACGATGCGGTCCATGGTGATAGCTCCGAGATGCTTGAGATGAAGGTCATTGAGTGCGCGCCGCCGCAACTTCATTTCGATGCGGACGATGCCGTAGTCACGGCAGTACTCATACAGCTGTGGGGACCGCTGTGCCGTGCCGTGGTCCGCCATTTCTTTGGCCTTGTTGTAGGCCATGATCGACTGGCGGCTATTGCCGAACCAAGCCGACTCACCCCCGTAAGCACCGGACTTCATCCGGCTGAACGACCGATCCGCGATCCAGTCGACAAAGGCTTTGGCCTTGTCCTCTGAGAACGTCGCCCGGTTCTCTGTCACGTGAAGCTCCGAAAGCTTCGCCCCCGTCCACTCGGATTTCCCGTCACGCATCATGAAACTGCCCTTCGTGAAGGGCGGCAGGCCGAAGGTCTTGAGAATCCAATTCGCCTTCTTGATGGTCTGATCGAAGTCCAGGTTGAACACGTTGTCAGGGCGGTTAAAGCGCCCCACGTTGCCCGAGAGCCTGACCCGGCTGCCGTCACACTTCACGATGACCGTGCTGTCGTATGACCCCTTGTGCTGGTAGTGCTGGAAGGACCGGAATTCGAATGCCGCATCCTCATCGAACCTGTCGAAGAAGCCGCCAGCGACGATCGGAAGACCCCCGGCCATGTGGTCTTGGGAGATGTCGATCCAATCAATGAAAACAGAAGGCTGCATGCTCCCCTCACGAATGCCCGTGCACATGAAAAAAGTGGTGATTCAGGTGTCAGTCTCAAATTGAGACTGATCGGCGGGTGTTACTGATTCCCGCCGATCCGAGGTGCCTCGGGCGGCCCGGTGCTCCCCTGGGAGACGGGACCGACGAGCTGGGGAAGGAAGGCGGCGCGCATCAGGCAGCGGCCTTCACGTTGGCCGCGACAGGGGTCAGCCGCGGGGAAACGGTCAACTTGCCATATTTGTCGGCCCAGAAGCTGGCCGGCGAGAGCGTGTAGACACCAGCGGCGTAGGGAGCCTGCCCCTCATCAATGCGGACCTCAATGCGGGTCGGGTGGCGGTTCGGCTGGCCGGCCTGGTCACAGAGGAAGGCCCAGCCCTGTTGGGCGCGAATCTTCCATTCGCGGCCATTGCTGATGCCGCCACGCTGCTTGACTTCTGTGCTCTCGATTTCGATGCGGATCATGGTTCAACCCCTCTTTGGTCGTAAACCGGTTATTCTTCGGTCCATAGCCAGGCGGTCTAAGACCAACTGGTATAGCGCGAGGCTAAACCAAGCGGTATAACCAGCACAATGCCCAACTAAAGTGGGGTAATAGATGAGCTACCGAGAACTGATCGAAAGGGCGCTACACGGTCGTAGCGTCAACCAGGCGGCGAGAGACATGGGAATGCAGCAGGTCACGCTGAATCGCTACGTGCGAGGCGACCGACTGCCGGAATATGCCCAGGCACTCGTCCTAGCGAAAGAAGCAGGCGTTGACCCCCGCGACGCTCTGATGACCCTGGCGGCGGAGGACGCAAAGCGCAAGGGATTGGAAATTTTTTCCAAGGGTTTTAAGTTGCTGCTGTCACTCGTCAAGCCGCGCCGGGACTGGGTTCCAGCGTGCTGACAGCAGCCTAAAGCTTGATTCGACTTTCTAATCATTATGCGGACATTGTTGTGTTGGCCATTATTAGTAATGTCACCTTTGCGATGATTAGAGATGTCACCTGAGGCTGTCTCCCCGTAGGCTCCGAGTTTCGCCGGGCGCTACGGGAGGCAGCGATGCACGGACAGGGATTGGTGACCATGAGCATGCGCGAAGTTGACCGCA
>NZ_JBFTSP010000034.1:0-51987 GCF_056400065.1 Cupriavidus sp. 01L415
TGTTCGTCCACGCTGACGCCACCTAGATCATGGACCGTCCGCCTGAGCAAGTCCCGGGACTTCGCATCGCAATTGGCGATCATCAGGATCTGTCCTGCCACCACCGGAAGCTTGCGGGCGGTCAGCTTGAGGCGCCGGACCCGTACACCCAGCAATCCGCCAATCCACCAGCCGATCACGCCGCCAAGCATGGTGCCGCCGAGCAGGGCAACCGCGCTTGCAGCCGGACCATGGAATGTTCCAAGGGTGAGCATCATGAACACGACCGCCACGGCACCGATGACAAATCCACCGATGGCGGCCTGCTCGCGATACGTGGTCTGGCCAATCTCGGCCCGGGGCAAGCCCTCGACCGGTTGATCATCGCGTTGAGCGAACCACGGTCCGTCACGCAGGGATGGTCCGTCGAACAGGTTGGCGAGTCGAGACAGCGTCAATCTCGCAGTGGCCACGTCATTTAACGTGAAATAAAGAAAAGTACGCATTGGGCTACCTCCCTCGTACAGGCGACCGCTACCACTTGCCCGTCAAAAGATGCTCAGGATGGTGCCGCAGGTCCCGTATCGCCAATACCGGACGATATTGCGGGATACTGCGGTAAACGGGCATGCCTGACCCGCGACCATGAGAAGTCTCTCGCCCGATGGGGCGATCTCATGACGCAAAGCTCAGGTACGTTACGGAGGGATGGGTCGAAGTGACTGGCAGCCAGGCGCAAACGCACATGCAGGGATGTCGTTGCATCTACCAGTCTAGGTGTCAACCCATGCAAATACCAGAACCCTTACCACACGGAGACTGCAATCCAGTCTCCGGGCTTTGTTCCTGCGTCAGTCAGTCGCGCTACACTGACAGCCACACCACCTCCCGGACTGGCGCATTTCCAGCTTCGATGTGGGCGGAGGCATCAATATGAACCGTCTACGATACGCGCTAAGGCTTTCCTATGACATCAAGGACGCCACCGCGGACTTTATCCTGAATATCGAGGCTGCCAGGACATCCCGACAGCATGTTGTCAACGAGCAATTGACGCTGCCACCGTCGATCGACGTCACCCGATATACGGACGCGACGCTGTGCAACCGGCTGCTGAGAATACGCGCGCCGGAGGGCAGCCTTTCGCTGAGCTATGAGGCCGTCGTGGACATCGACCATCGGCTGGACGACGGGGCGTTCCTGTCGGAGATACCGGTTGCGCAGATTCCCTTCGATGTGCTGCCCTACCTCGCCCCGAGCCGCTATTGCGAATCCGACCGGCTCATGGAATTTGCGATGCGGGAGTTCGGCGGCATGGAGCCTGGCTATTTCCGCGTATATGCGATCCGCGAGTGGGTGCGCAACCACGTGCGCTTTCTATCCCGCTCGACCAATGAACGCACGTCGGCGACAGACACGGTCGTCGAGCGAACGGGCGTATGCCGCGACTTTGCGCATCTGATGATCGCGATCTGCCGCGCGCTGAGCATTCCGGCCCGCATGTCCAGTAGTCTGGATTACGGCGCCGATCCCGAGATGGGGCTGCCGGATTTTCACGCGGTAGTCGAGGTGTACCTGTCAGGTCATTGGTATCTGTTCGACCCCTCGGGCGTATCCATTCCGACCGGGCTGTTGCGCATCGGCACGGGGCGGGATGCCGCGGATATCCCCTTTGCCGCGATCTTCGGCAAGGTCGAGCCCAAACGGCCCTTTATTGAAATTCAGGCATTGACGGACGCCGCCGCCGGCATTGGCATGCCGCTGTTCACCACCAAGGCGATTTCGACCTGGTGAAGCCGCCGGCATCGGTACCGTCGAGTCACCCATGCAACAACCCGCCGGGCACGGAATGCCCGGTTAGCCGAGGTGCAATATGACACTCACTTTTCCCAACCCGAGCCGCAGCTACGATGCGGCCAAACATTGTGTGTGGTTCTGGGGCTACGACAACGCGCGCGAGATCACGTTCCAGGTTGGCGATGACATGCTGGCCAGTCTTGACCCGGAAATGGGCCCGGCCGAGCGGGAAATGCTGGAAGCCTTCGACCGTCACCGCGACGAGATTCTCAATCTCGCCAGGACGCACTACACCGGCGGCAGCCAGAACTTGTACACGATCTCCTGAATGGCCATCACGAAGCAGCAACCGGATGGGCGAGCACGGTGAACTGAACGACCGCGCCGCGCGGCTGGTTCTCGCTGGCCCACAACTGGCCACCATGCGCGTCGATGATCGAACGGCAGATCGACAGGCCCATGCCCAGTCCGGTGGGCTTCGTGGTGTAGAAGGGCGCGAAAACGCGCTCGGCGCTGTTCGGCGCAAATCCCGGCCCCGTATCGCGCACTGCCACGAGCACGCAGCCAGCGTCGGCTTCCTCTGTGCTGATGAGCAACTCCCGTTCGCCGTCGCTGACGCCACGCATCGCCTCGATTGCGTTGACGATCAGGTTGAGCAGCACTTGCTGCAGTTCGACGCGATCGCCTTCGATGGATGGCAATCCATCCGCCAGTTGCGTCTGCACCGACGCGCCGCTCTTCGTGGCTTCTCCACGGGTGAGCTCGATTACCTCGCGGATCGCCCCGTTGATGTCCACCGGTTCCTTCCTTGGTGGCGCCTTTTTGATTAGCTGACGAATCCGGCCGAGCACGTCGGCCGCCCGATTGGCATCCTTGATGATCCGGCCGAGCACCTGCCCGACTTCGTCGACGTTGGGAGGCTGGGCGGCCAGCCAGCGCTGCGCGGCCTGGGCGTTGGTAACCGTCGCGGCGATCGGCTGGTTGACTTCGTGAGCGATCGACGCCGCCAGTTGCCCCATGGTTGCCACGCGGTTCGCGTGCGCCAGTTCCGTCTGCACCTCGCGATAGCGTTGCTCGCTATCGCGGATCTTGTCCTCGGCCTGCTTGCGCTCGGTCAGATCGAGCACGAAGGCGACGCCATTCTTCCGGCTCGCTTCGAACGTGGCCAAACCGACGATGACGGGCACGCGGCTGCCATCTTTCCGGATGTACTCCTTCTCGTAGGGCTGGGCGCGTCCCGTGCGCCGGACCTCCGCCAGTGCGTTTGCGCTGCCCTGACGGAATTCCTGCGGTGTCAGATCCCTCCAGCGCACGCGGCCTGAGACAAGATCCTCCCGCTCGTATCCCACCATCTGGAGGAATGCGTCATTGGCCTCGAGAATCTCACCACCGGCATGCCAAACGATGATCCCGATGATGTTGGCGTCGACGAGACGCTGGATTCGCGCTTCGCGCTCCGCGACGTCGCGATACAAGCGGGCATTTTCCAGCGAGATCGCGGCCTGCGACGCCACCAGCTTCAGCACGGCGATCCGGGCCGGGCTGAATACGCGATCACTCAGGTTGTTTTCGAGGTAGAGCGCACCGGTGAGCTTGGCCTGGTTCATCAATGGCAGGCAGAGAATGGAGCGGGCGCGATGCTCGCGAACGTAAGGGTCCGTGGCAAACGGCGGCTCGGCCGCCGCGTCGTCGAGAAACACGCTCTCCCGGGTGCGCAGGACGTGGTAGAGGATGGACTCCGGCAGCATCGCCGCGCTGACTGGTACATCGCGCAGCTGCAACTGGGTCGCGTCTCCGCCGGTTGTCGCTTCCGCCGCGATCCGTTGTTCGCCACCGTTCGACAGGATCAGCAGGCCCCGTTCGGCGCCGGCCTGTTCAATGGCCGTACGCATCACCATGTCGATCAGTTTTTCCAGGACGATCTCGCTCGAGGCGGCCTGCGACACCTTGATGACGGTTGCCAGGTCGAGGTGTTCCACGGGTGTCGCGATCGTGTTCGTCGGGCCGGGTGCGGTTTCTTCCGTCCTCAGGTACGGATACCGCTCCTCGAGCTGCCGCACCTTTCCATCGGCGCCCCAGCGCAGGTAGCCGTAGCGGGCGTCCTGCAAATACACGCGGGCGATCTTCTCCAGGCCGCGCGCCGCATAAAAGCGGGAGGCGAGCTCGCTGGCAAGGGCCTCGGTGTGGAAAAACCCGCTCTCCTGCGCCGATTGGATGGCCTGCTCATAGAGATGCTCGGCGTCGATCAGGCGGCGTTCGATGCGGGCGATCTCCGCGCCAAGCAGCGCCGCGTGATCCGCGAAATTCTCGGGGCAGTTCTCCGCCCAGAGCTGAAGCTGCCGGTGATGCGCCGCCAACGCCTCCAGGTGCTTCGTCCGCGCATCCGATTGGGGCGCATCGCACAATGCGGCGTGGAGCAGCGCGCTGTAGAAGTGATACTCGGCTTCCTCGAAGAATGAGGATGAGGTCCAGAGCAGCTGTTGTGCCTTCGATGCGGCATCCAGGGCCGTCGCATAGTCGCCGGCAAGATAGCGTGCCTGCAGTTTGCGGGTCCAGTACCAGCACTCGGCAAGCGCCAGGTCCGGGCTGGCCGCCAGGTGCTGTTCGGTGAGACGCTCGCTGAACTGTCCGTCGTCAAAGCAGCCGAATGTCGTCGTCAAGCCGCGCAGCGTGCGGATCACCGCGAGCTGCGTGCCGATGAAGTCGATGACCAGACCGAAGCGCACCCTTTCGGCGTAGGCCAGGCCGCGTTCGGCTTCGGCTTGCGCCGCGGGCAGCGGCTCGCCGCCAAAGAGTAGGTCGGAGACGAGGCTGTTGCCACAGTAAGCGCCATACGGGAGGTCACCGATCCGGTTTGCGGCGGCGAAAGCGCGGCTCAGCAGCGCGCGGCAATCCCGGACGGGTCTCAGCCAGCGCATGACGAAAATCGAGAAGCAGAGATACGTCTTGGCCTCGAAGCGCTTGAGGCCGCGTCGATCGACGAGGTCGCAGCCGAGCTGGCCGAACCGCAAGCCGGCCTGATAGTCGCCGAAACGCCGTCCAGCGACCCGACCGACATTGGCATAGAGCACGCATGACGCATCGCAGTTGCCGCGCTCCATGCTTAGGCTGACCGCCTTGCATATCGTCAGGCAAGCCAGGTTCGAATCTGTCTGCAAGGCTGGCGCGAAAAGCTTGCTTAGCGCCTCGACGGTCCCGAGGGAAGCCGCGTCCTCCATCAGCGGCAAATCGATGAGTTGCTCGATGTTGCGGTCCCCGAGCTGTGACCAGATTTGCTGGTATTCGCGCTGCACCGCGTCGTCGTCAGGATGCGGCGACCAGTCGATGCCGACATGCCGGAGGTAGGCGAGGCATACCGCGACTGCGCGGTCGCTCTGATCGAGAACCAGGCAGACATCCAGCTGCAGGCACGCGACGAGGGCCTTTTCCACCGTCGTGGTGGCGCGCTCCGACAGCGTCACCAGTCGCTCGTCCGCGGCCGCCAGCTGCCCCGTCAGGAACTCGCATTCGGCGCGGCTCAGCTGCAGGGCGAAGAGCAGCGCATGCCGGCGCTCCCAGCCATCGTCGCGCAGCAGCTGCGCCCCGGTGACGAGGTAGGCCAGCGCGGAGGCATAGGCGGTCGACGCCTTGGCGCGCTCGCCGGCGAGCAGGTTGAATTCGGCCAGCTGCTCCCGTTCGTCCTGTTCGGTGATCAGCGCGATGCAGCGATTGAGCTGGCCCACGATCTCGAAGATCGCTTCCCCGCGTTTTTCCGGGGGCGTCTGCGCGGCGAGCAGCCGCCCGATCCGCAGATGGGCCTTGGCGCGCGAGGTCTCGGGAATCAGGGAATAGGCGGCTTCATGGACGCGGTCGTGAACGAACGCGTAGTAGCCTTCCAGCCGCTCGACCAGTTCCTGGCGAACCGCTTCCCACAAATCCGCGTGGACCCTGGCCTCCGGAATGCCGAGAACGCTAGACAGGGTCGTGATCTCGGCGACGTTCCCCAGGCAGGCCAGCTGCTGCAGCGCCTGCTGCGTCTCGTCCGGCAGGCGGGCCAGCTTGCCGACCATCAGGTCCACGACGTTGTCGGTGTAACCCTTGGCATGGATGCGATCGGGGTCCCAGCACCAGTGCCGCACGTCGTGATCGAAGGTGAGCAAATCTTCTTCGACCAGCGCGTGAAGAAACTGGATCACGAAGAACGGATTGCCGGCGGTCTTGTCTTGCACCAGTTGCGCTAGGGGCTCGATGCGCTCTGGCTCGCAATGCAGCGCTTCCGCGATCAACTGCTTGATGTGCGCACCGGTGAGCGGCGCGAGCGTGATGGCATCGATCTTGACGCCCGCGTTCCGGATGGCCTGGAGCTTGCCCGTCAGCGGATGCGTGGCATCGACCTCGTTGTCGCGGTAGGCGCCGATCAGCATCAGGTGCCGCAGATCCGAGCCGGTCAGCAGATCCTCGAGCAGATCGAGCGTCGCCGCGTCAAGCCACTGCAGATCGTCGAGGAAGAGCGCGAGTGGATGTTCCTCCCGGGCAAATACCCCAATGAAACGCCGGAACATCTGCAGGAAACGACGTTGGGCCTGTTGCGGCTCAAGGTCCGGGACCGGTGGCGGCTCGCCGATGATGAGCTTCAGTTCGGGAATCAGATCGGTCATGAGCCGCGCGTTGGGGTCCAGCGCCTCCAGCAACGCGTCGCGCCAGCTGGCCAGTTCCGTGTCGCACTTGCCAAGAAGCGTCCGCACCAGGCTCTGAAACGCCTGCACCAGTGTCGAATAGGGGATGTTGCGCTTGTACTGGTCGAACTTGCCGGAGGCGAAGAGTCCTCGCGGTGGCACCAGCACCTTGTGCAACTCGTTGACGACGGAAGACTTGCCGATGCCGGAATAGCCGGAAACCAGTACCAGTTCCGGCGCGCTGTTCCCGACGATCCGATTGAACGCGGCGACCAGGGTGTGGACCTCGCGATCCCGCCCGTACAGCTTCTCGGGAATCAGCAGGCGGTCCGGCGTGCCGTGTTCGTCCAGGGTGAAGTCGTCGACGCAACGCTTGCGCTGCCAGTCCTCCAGGCAACGCCGCAGATCATGCTCGACCCCGGCGGCGGCCTGGTAGCGCTCCTCGGCCGTCTTGGCGAGCAGCTTCATGACGATATGCGACACCACGGCGGGCACGGACTGCACCCGCGCGTTGGGCGGCACCGGCTTCCGGGCGATATGGCAGTGGACCCATTCCATGGGGTCGGTGGCGGTAAACGGCAGCGCGCCGGTCAGCATCTGGTAGAGCGTGACGCCGAAGGCATAGAGGTCGCTGCGCGAATCGATCGAACGATTCATCCGGCCGGTCTGCTCGGGCGCCATATAGGCGAGCGTGCCGGCGATGGTCTCGAGCGGTGCGGGCGCCTGGCGCTCGCGCGGCAGCCGCGAGGCGAGACCGAATCCGGTGAGCCGCGCCTGTCCGTCGGCGCAGTTCACCAGGATATGGGTGGGCTTGAGGTCCTTGTGGACGAGGCCACGCTGGTGGAGCTTCGCCAGCGCCCCGGCGATGCCGACGGCGAGCTGCAGGAAATCTTCCATCGCCATGGGGGCGCCGAGCAGGCACGCGAGCGGCTCGCCTCCGGGATCATCGAGCACCAGTTGGGTCCGGCCGCCTTCGCGCACCAGCTTCAGCGGCCGCACCGCCCACGCGCCATCCAGCTCGTCCTTCAGGCCAATCTCGTGAGCGAGGCGCTCGAGGCTGGCGGGCAGGGGATGTTCGGCGGCAGGGCGCACCAGCAGGACGGAGAGGTCGCCACCTTCGCCCTGGCGCCGGTCTCGACAGAAAACGCGCTCGCCATCGTCCCACAGAATCTGGAGTCTGTTACCCATCGCCGCCGGAACCCTATGTAGGCCTTCGTTTGCCGCGCTGCGATCAGACCGCTGCCCGTCATCGGGTCGGACGCTATATTCGTCCACGTCATCCGGGCAGGGCACGCTCGCGAAAGCGATTTGCAACGCGGCATCTCCGCGATTACAAACGACTGCAGATGCAGGCTTTCCTAGCATATACCGCGGCGAGGGAGGCGCTATCGGGAGTGATTCGGAGGCACGTGGCGGGGTCGGCGCCGACGTGCGCCGAGCCGCGCCGATGGTGCCGGGGACGGTCAAGCGCCCCTTGAGGCACTGGACGGAGAGGGATGTCGCGTGAAATCGGGTCGGGTGGCCTAGTCGCCATCCGGCAATCCGGCCATCTCCGCCAGCCTGGCAACGCCTGCCTTCGCATGGATGAAGGGTTGCACCAGACGGAACACCAGGCCACCCGAGGCGGAATCGATCGCCACCAGGCTGCCGCGCAAGCCGAGCGTCGTGCCTGCGGCGCAGATCCACAAGACCAGGCTCATGCCGCGATCCTCTCCGCCGAAGTCTCGGCGTCGTCCGCATTGAATCCGGTCAGGTGGTTCAGGTCGAGCGCGCGGATCTGCTCGGTCATGAAGTCGATGAAGACGCGAATGCGCGTCGGCAGATGCTGGCGGCAGAGGTAGCAGATGTAGTGGCCGCGGTCGTCCGGCGCATGCCGGCACAGCGCCATGACGAGCTCATTGCGCGCGACGTAATCGCAGACCAGATGGGCCGGCAGTTGCGCGATGCCGCGACCATCCAGGACGGCCCTCAGCACCAGGTCCGCGTCGTTGAACGTCAACCTGGCGGTCGGCAGATACTTTCGCCCATGGCCGTCGACCTTGAACTCCCACTCGCGGACGCGACCGCCGGAGGATCTCTGGTTGATGCAGTCGTGTTCCCTCAGATCGTCCAGCGTGGCGGGCAGGCCCCGCTTTTCGACATAGGACCGGGACGCGCAGAGCGCCATCTGCATCGGCACCAACTGCTTCGCAATAATGCTAGAGTCCTCGATGCACCCGTCGCGAAACGCGACGTCGATCTGATCCCCGGCGAAATCCGCCGGCTTGTCGTCCAGAACCAGATCGACCGCGATTTCCGGGTAGGCCTCGGAGAACTTGAAGAGCAGCGGCGCCACCACCTTGCGTCCGAATCCAACCGTCGAGCAGACGCGAAGCGAGCCACGGGGTGGCCCATTGCGGAGATCCAGCATGTCGTTCATCGCCCCGACGATATGGGTCACGCCAAGATTGCAGTTCTCGAAGAACCGCTCGCCCTCGCGCGTCAGGCTGGTGGTCCGCGTCGTCCGGAGAAACAGGCGCGTGCTGAGCTGCGTCTCAAGCTTCTGAACATTTCGGGAGACCGCCGAGCGTCCGATCCCCAGCCGCTCCCCGGCTTTGGCGAAGCTGCCCTCGGTCGCCACCGCCATGAATGCGATGATCCCTGCGTAGCTCGTTGCGAAGCAGTTTGACAAAGCGTCAGCGCGATTTGCCGAGCCAGCGCGAAAGCCAGATTGCGAGGTATCCGAATGATCCATTGAAGACTCCCACTACCCACGTTTGCCACGGGACTGCGCGATGGCACCAGCCATGCAACAAGAGTAGGTGCGCGGGCACCCTGGGACCATTCTTCACACGGGTGGCACGGAACCCTACGTTGGCATCGAACGCTAATACAGGTGTATGACCCGCGGAGTGGGGGCGGCGCGCTTCAGGCAGGGATGGCCCGGCGCCTGGTTCCTGGCGCCGGGGCTCATATCAAAGTATGAGGTGATCGTTTCCGCGGACCTGCAAGCTGCATCTGGCACGCGCGGCCGTCGTGCAGGATTGGGCGATCCGGTCGCGGCGCGCCGATACGCCACTAATACGTTGGTATGATTCTTGGCCGCTGACAGGGGAATTACGCTGAGATCGTAGACATAGAGGCATGCGGTGGCGTTCTGGCTGCGTGCAGCCCCTTTCCTGACGATCGAGGTTGGTCTTTTGTGCTCCGCTCAGATAGTTTCGATTGTCGACGACGACGAGGCCGTCCGCCTCGCGACTGAGAGTCTCGTGCGCTCGTTCGGCCGGCAAACACGCCTGTTCGCATCGGCGGAGGAATTCCTGCAGTCGGGCTCCATCGCCGAGACGTCATGCCTGATCTCCGACGTCATGATGCCCGGCATGTCGGGAGTCGCCATGCACGACCGCATTCTGGAACTCGGATTCTTGCCGCCGACCATCTTCATCACGGCGTTTCCGACCGCGGAACTGATGGCGAAGGCGAAGGCGAACGGCGCGCTGGCGGTGCTCGAGAAGCCGGTGGATCCCGATGCCATCGCGCACTGGCTCAGCGTTGCGCTGGACCTGCCGTAGCGGATGAGGAAACCGGCCGGCGCCGCGCTCCCGGGGTGCCCGGTTTCAGGACTTCCGCGGCTGCGGATGGATGCCCAGTGACTCCGATTTCCTGACGAGATCCGCAACGGATCGCGCCGCCATCTTCTTCATCACCTGCCCACGGTGGATCTTCACGGTCACCTCGCTGATATGCATCTCGGAGGCAATCTGCTTGTTCATCAGGCCGGCCACGACGAACCCCAGCACTTCCCGTTCGCGCGGCGTCAGTGAATCGTAGCCAGCGCGAGTCGCCTCGTTCGATTGTTCGGCCGCAAGACGCTCGCCGTCGCGCGCCAGTGCATTGGCGACGGCGTCCAGCATGTCCTGGTCGCGAAACGGCTTGGCGAGGAAATCGACGGCCCCCGCCTTCATGGCCTTGACCGTCATCGCGATGTCGCCATGCCCGGTCATGAATACGATCGGCATGCGCACATCGCTCTTCGCAATCTGTTCCTGGAAGGCAAGGCCGCTTTCGCCGCGCAGCCTGACGTCCAGAATCAGGCAACTGGGCACGTTGTGCTTCGGGAAGGCAAGAAAGTCCTGCGACGATTCGAAGGTCTCCACATGTAGCCCGATCGAGCGCAGCAGGCCGCCCAGGGCCAGCCGAATGGACTCGTCGTCGTCAACAACATAGACGACGGGCTCCTTGCGGTCGCGAGGGCTCTGGGCCGAAGTCGACTGCGACAGCGAACTCATCTCGCCTCCTTACTCCCGACCGGCGGCGCATGCGGCCGGCATCGGGTCCGACAGATCACCCTAGCCATTGTAGGTGGTTTGAAATGTGCCTGACGGACGCCGCCGCGTCGCCAGGGCCGACGCCATCCGTGCTGCAAGAGGCAGAGCCCGGGGGGAGGTCATTCCTGTGGCGCGAACGCCTCACGTGCGCCATGATGGCGACGGTTCGGGCATCCGAAGGGTGCCGATACTGCCCTGAGGCTCGTTGCGTCAAATCGCATGACCAGGGGCGGTGGCTGCGGTTTTGTTGACCGGCTTGATGGATCGGGAAGCCCGCCCCTTGGGTTCACGCGCCGGTGAGTGCGCCTACTTGCCCTCTGCTCGTGTCACCTGCCACGCGACAACCTTCCAGCTTCCCTTCTGGTTGACCCAAACCACCGTTCTGCGGAGGTTGATCGGGCCAAATGGTTGTCCGCTGAGTGACCCTTTGAACGTGAGCAGCAAGTGAACGACCGCCGTATCGCCATACACCCGTATCGCTTTCTCCCGGACGTCAATGGACTCGTACTTCAGGGAGCCCGACTTGAGATCCGCGATGTCCTGATCCTTCGTGAACAGCTTGCCGTTGCCGTGGACGATCGTGGCATCGTCGGCGTAATACTTCTGGTAGAAGCTGCTGTCCCCTTTCAGATTGGCCTGGATCATCTCATCGGACAGTACGGAGATTTGCTGCTCGACATTACCGCCTTGCGCTGACGCGAGCGGTGTGGTCAATAGCCAGGCCGAGAACAACGCCGATGCAACGAGATTGGCGGTTCGCATGGGAATGCTCCTTGGAGTGCGTTGGGACGGCGGTTATTTTTCTGCCTGCGCTGTCAACGGCCATTCGGGCGCCAGGAGATGGCGACGTGAACATCCCGCGTGTTTGCGCCGCTTTATCGGAGGGGGCGGGTCGTATCGCGAGCCGCCATGTATGGCGCCGCCACGCTGCCGTGTATGTGCGCTGTCGCACATAGCGCGGGCGTGTGGAACCGGATTTGCCTGAGGCCGTTGCGGATTCGCGAGCTGCCGTCGAAACAGGGTACGGGGGGGGCGGGGGGGACGGGAGGTACGGGAGGTACGGGAGGTACGGGAGGTACGGGAGGTACGGGCAGCGACCCGGAGTGAAAGATGTGGTCGGATCGGCGTTGTCTACACCACGCGCCCGAACCACCACAGCGACAGCAGCCCTGCACAGGTCGCCAGCAGCGCGCCCAGCGCGGCGAAGAGCGCGGTGATTTCGACCTGGTCGCGCTTGTCGAACGCCAGCCTTGCGTTCAGCGCGCGGTACACCTTCGTCAGCCTGGTGGCATCCTCGAGACGAAAGTACTCGGCGCCGGTTGCGTCGGCGACTTGCTTCAATACCTTCTCGTCCAGCTTGACGCGAGACGACCAGCCGTCGGCCGACAGCACGACGCCTTCAGGCGTGCCGACGCCCACGGTATAGATGCGCACGCCATGCGTGGCGGCAAGTTGCGCCGCCTGCATCGCGCCCGGGCCGGCGTTGTTTTCGCCATCGGAGAACAGGACGATCACACCGGAGGCGTAGGAGCCGGGCGTCACGCTGTCTTCGCTGCCGGCGGCGTCAAGGCCGCCGGTCACGCCACCGGCCGCCTTGCCGGATGCCTCGGGTTTTTTGGGCGGCGTGTCGTCGTTCATGAGGCGCTCTGCGTCGTTGCCCACCTGTGGCAGCAGCGTCGTGAGCGCGATAAGCAGGCCGTTGCCCAGGGCGGTGCCGCCTTGCGGCTGCAGACGGTCGATCGCCGTGGCCACGTCTTCCTTTCTGCGGCTCGGGATCTGCGCCAGGGCGGCCGTGCCGGCCATCGCGACGACCCCCACGTTGACGCCCGCGGGCTGTGCGTCCAGCAAGACTTTGGCTGCCTGCTGGGCGGCGCGGATGCGGCTGGGCTGGACATCCTGCGCTCGCATGCTGCCGGACAGGTCGATGACCAGGATCACGGTTTCGATGCGCGAGGGCAACATCATCACGGCCTGCGGACGGGCGATGGCGAAGATCAACGCGGTCAGCGCCAGCAAGGTCAGCGCGGGTGACACGTGGCGGCGCCAGTTCGCGCCGCCACGGGTGCCGAGGCCGACGGACTTCAGGGCGGGATAGTGCACCGCAGCGCGCCGCCGGCGGGCATCCAGCCATACATAGCCGGCGGTCAGCATCAGCACGATCGTCAGTAACCACAACATGTCTGGCCACAGGAAGCTGAAGACGGGCAGTCGGCTCATCGCATCGATCATGCGGCCCCCTTGACGGCGCCTTGCCGGTGACGGCGCTCACGGGCGAAGTGCAACAGTGCCAGATCCAGGCGGGCGTAGGTCGACAGCGTCAGGCAATCCACGCCGGCCCGCGTAAATCCCAGGCGGAGTTCGGCCTCGCGCGCCTCGGCGGCGGCAGCGAAGCGCTTCCTGAAGGCCGGATCGTGCGTGTCCACGAACATCTGCTCTCCGGATTCGGCATCCTGCAGCACGACCAGGCCCAGGTCGGGCAGCGCCATCTCCAGGGGATCGACCAGCCGCACGGCGATGACCTCGTGACGCCGGGCCAGCATGGCGAGCGACGCTTGCCAACCCGGGACGCTGATGAAGTCGGAGACAACGAACAGCACCGACCGTCGTTTCGCGACCGCCCGTGCCCGCTCCAGCAAGTCGCGCAACCGGGTGTCGCCCGGAGAAGCGGCCGGCGTGGCATGGATGCGGTCGATCAGGTGCAGCAACTGGCGGCGTCCCGAGCGCGCGGGCACCACGGACGCGGTCATGTCTGCCGCCCCGCTATAGAGCACCGCGCCAACCCGGTTGCCATAGCGCATCAGCAGGCTCGCCATGACGGTGGTGAAGTCGCTCAGCAGGTCGCGCTTGCGCACGTCGCCGGAGCCGAAATCGACCGATCCGCTCAGGTCCAGCAGGAACCACGCGTAGACCTCGCGGTCTTCCTGGAACTCGCGCACGTGCGGCGTCTGCAGCCGTGCCGTCACGTTCCAGTCGATGTGACGCACGTCGTCGCCGGGGCAATATTCGCGCAGGTCGGCAAGGTCCAGCCCAAAGCCGCGGAACAGCGTGCGATAGTCGCCCTGCAGCAGACCGTCGAGGCGGCGGACCACCGTCCATTCCAGGCGGCGCAACAAGGCCTCGGTCCGGCTTGCGCCGACGCCGGCCAGCGCCGCCCTGGCCGGCGGGCCGTCGGGTGCGGCGGCGTCCGGCCCGGGCCGACGCCTAGCGCGCAGTCGCCCGAACATGGGATTCCAGTGGCCGCTCGGGCACCGGCAGGGCCTGCAGGATGCGGGTGACGAGCTGGTCGGGTGTCACGCCGTCGGACATCGCCTCATAGGAGAGTGCCAGGCGATGGCGCAAGACATCGGGCACGAGGTCGATCACATCGTCGGGCAGGGCATAGTCCCGGGCGCGCAGGAACGCCAGGGCGCGCGCGCCTTCGATCAGGCCGATGGTGGCGCGGGGGCTGGCACCGAAGGAAATGTAGCGATCCAGATCGGCCAGTTCGTAGGCGCCCGGCTTGCGGGTAGCGGCCACCAGACGCGCCGCGTACTGGATCAGGCCCGGATCGACGTAGACCTTGCGGCATTCTTCCTGCAGGCCTGCCAGCTGCGCGGGCGTGGCGATCGGGCTGACGCTGATCCGGGGGCCGGTGACGCGGTTGACGATGACGACCTCCTCTTCCTCGCTGGGGTATCCCACCAGCACCTTCATCATGAAGCGGTCGACCTGCGCCTCGGGCAGCGGATAAGTGCCTTCGGTCTCTATCGGATTCTGCGTGGCCATGACGAGGAACGGCGTGGGCACCGGATGGCTCTCGCCGGCGATGGTGACCTGCCGCTCCTGCATGACTTCCAGCAGTGCGCTCTGCACCTTGGCGGGCGCCCGGTTGATTTCGTCGGCCAGCAACAGGTTGGCGAAGACCGGCCCCCGCACCGTGGAGAACTCGCCCGTGCCCTGGTGATACATGCGCGTGCCGATCAGGTCGGCCGGCAGGAGATCGGGCGTGAACTGGATGCGCTTGAAGGACCCACTCATGGTCCTGGCCAGGGTGTTGACGGTCAGCGTCTTGGCCAGGCCCGGCACGCCTTCCACCAGCAAGTGCCCCCCGGCAAGGATGGCCACCAGCACCCGTTCGAGAAAGTGGTCCTGCCCGACCACCACGCGTTTCACCTCGTACAGCAGGCGTTCCATCAGGTTGGCGCTGTCCACAGCGCCTCTGGCTTGGTCGTTCATGGGCCTCCGCGACTAGAAAGGTGAAGATCCGACGGAACTGCCGGCGCTTTCGATCGTGATGGCAAAGCCAATGCCGACGAAGGTGCCGCTCTTGTTGGGATTGAGGATGGCGGTGACGATGCCCACCACCTCGCCATTCATGTTCACCAGCGGTCCGCCGGAGTTGCCTGGATTGACGGCGGCATCGAACTGGATGAGTTTGTCCAGGTTCTGCTTCTTGTCTGGCGAAATGTATTCACGGTCGAGTCCGGACACCACGCCGGCGGACACCGACGGCCCGATGCCGAACGGAAAGCCGACCGCGACGACCTCGGTGCCGGGCGCGAGGTCCTTGCTGGAGCCGAGCGTCGCCGCCGGCAGGTCGTCGGGAATGGACTTGGCCTGGATGATGGCGAGGTCTTTCTCCGGGATTGCCTGCAGCACCGACGCTTCGGACGTGGACCCGTCGTGGAACCGGATCTCCAGGCGTCGGGCGTCGGCGATGACATGGTAATTGGTGATGACGATGCCGTTTTCCGTCACGACCACGCCCGAGCCGATGTGGCGCGCTTCGGGCTTGCCCCCGGGCGGGTCCCGGGCGGCGGGGGGCTCCTTGCCGCCGGGCGGATCGGCCGTGCCGAATTCGTCGCGCGGGAAGGCTCGGGCTGGCGGGGGGGATTTGGGCGGTGTGGCAGAGGGATCACGCCTGTTTTTGGGGGAGGGCGCCGGCTCCGCCGTCTTTTCCACGGGCGTGAAGCTGCGGATTTCCACCACCGATTCGCGAATCGCCTCGGCCGCCCGGGCGGTGCGCGACGGCAGGTTCCGGGTTTGCAGCGTGTGCATCACGGCCGCGTCGATGTCTCGTTGCGTGAGGGGGCGTGGCGTTGGCCGCAACAGCCAGGCGGAACCCGCCCCCGCGGCGAAGACCATCGCGACTGCCACCGAGGCCCATCCGTAGATCGTCACCCGTTTCATCGCCGCTCCCGAGGTCCCGTCCCGCCTTAAAAAATACAGTACCATCCTCTTACCCACGCGCCAAGGAGCAGGGCATGCAGTTTCTCTGGCCGCAAATGCTCTGGCTGCTGCTCGCGCTCCCTCTGCTGGCAGCCGCTTATCTGTACGTGATTGCGCGGCGCAAGAAAGGCGCGCTGCTTTATGCCAGCCTGGCACTGCCCCGCGCGGCCCTGGGTGCCCGCCAACGGCTGCGGCGCCACATCCCACCCCTGATCTTCCTGTTCGCGCTGGCCGCCGCCCTGCTGGCCTGCGCGCGCCCCAGCGCCACCGTCACCCTGCCGGCCGATTCGGTCACCCTGGTACTGGCGATGGACACCTCCCGCAGCATGGAGGCGACCGACGTGCCGCCCACGCGGATCAGCGCCGCCCAACAGGCCGCCCGGGACCTGATCGTCGGGCTGCCGGCCAACGTGCGCCTGGGTATTGTCTCCTTTGCCTCCACGGCAACCGTGGTGCTGCCCCCCACCAACAATCGGCACGATATGCTGGATGCGATCGAGCGTTTTCAGCTCCAGCGCGGCACGGCAACGGGCAGCGGACTGATCCAGTCGCTGGCAGTGTTGTTTCCCGACGATGGCATTGATCTGGAGGCGATACTGTTCAGCAGCACGTCGGCCCGTACCGAGCGTGGCGCCACATCGCTCGACGACGTCGCCGCGGCCGACGCCGTGCGCAAACGGGAGCGGGAGCGGCAGGCGGTGGAGCCCGGCTCCTATCGGCACGGTGCGGTGATCCTGCTCAGCGATGGCCGCCGCACCACTGGCCCGGACCCGTCGGAAGCCGCGCACATGGCCGCCGAGCGCGGCGTGCGGGTCTATACGGTGGGCTTTGGTTCCACGCAGGGCGGGGTTGGCGGCGAATCAAGCCTGTCTTACTTCATGCAGCTCGATGAACCGGCCTTGCGCGCGGTAGCGACGATCACGGGCGGGGAGTACTTCCAGGCGGGCTCGGCCGCCGACCTGAGCCAGGTGTATCGCCAGCTCAGCGCCCGCTTCGCGCTCGAGCGCAAGGAGACCGAGCTGGGTGCCCTGTTTTCGGTGGCTTCGGTCCTGCTGCTGGTGGTGGCGTGCGCGCTCTCGATGTTGTGGTTCCGGCGGTGACGGCAATCTGGCCGGTGACGAAAGCGGCACCTCGGGTGGCCGGAAACAGCCCGGCGCGCGCGATCTAGCGAATCTTGCCGAAGCCCTCGGCTGCCCACCGGCTGGCGCTCTCCCGTGTCAGGCGAAAGTCCGGTCGCACATTGACGGTAGCGAGAATGTCGCCCAACGGCCCGGTGGCCGTGAGCGTGCCGAATGGCTCGAATTCGTCCGGCGTGATGGCAAGCCTGACGGTTATCACCTCGGACTCGACTTCGACGGTGACCTGCTTGTTGAGTTGCGCGTGCAGCTGCTGCTCGTGCCGGCGGATGACCTCGGAGGCCGTCTTCACCAGGGTCTGGTGCGCGGTGGCATCGAGCGGCTTCGGATCGACCTTGTTTCTGCCCATGGTCCATGGACCGACCAGCGCGGGCTCCGCGCTTCCCTCCCGGATCATCTCGACGGCCCAGCCCTCGCCATCCTCGTTCTTGATCACCCTGGCGGTCCAGCCTTTGTCTCGCCAGAGACGAGGTTCATGAGTCGGGTCGGAGTCGCTCTCCGAAAGCGTGTTGTCGATGTGAGGCATGAAAATCGCTATCCAATCATTCAGTTCGTGATCGCCGCGGCTGCCACCGGACAGGAAGGGCAACAGGCCTCGGGAGGGGACAGCGAGGATACCGTAAGTGGCTGCCTCCGGCACCCTTCGCAGGATTGGCATGCCATCGCGGCCACCTGCATCGCGAGTCGAGCCCCGTTCATCCCTTCGCGGCACGCGCTAAGCCTCAAGCATGATGGCCTTGACTTCCGGTATGACGCCCGGCGCCGCAATAGCCCGGAATCCCTTGCCAGATCGCGTGCGAGCCCACTGATACCCATGTGTGATGGATTTAGCCTGATCGGCCTCCGAGAATGAGTCGGGTCGAGTCGTGACGAATCGCTGTCATGGGGGCAGCGGAATCGCGGCACGGTATCGCCTTCAGGAGCCTCAAGCACCATGGACGTCCAGACCATCCGGGAGCGCGCGTATGCCACGCCCCTCGTCAACCCGGCCTACCCGATGGGGCCGTATCGATTCCTGCAGCGGGAGTACTTTGTCATCTCGTACCGTACCGATCCCGACCTGCTGCGCGCCGTGGTGCCGGAGCCGCTGGAGATTGCCGAACCGGTGGTGCATTACGAATTCATCCGCATGCCGGATTCGACGGGATTCGGGGACTACACCGAATCCGGGCAGGTGATTCCAGTGATGTACCAGGGGCGGCGCGGCAACTATACGCATGCCATGTTCCTCGACGACCATCCGCCGCTCGCTGCCGGGCGGGAGCTGTGGGGCTTCCCGAAGAAGCTGGCAAGTCCCCGGCTCGCCGTCGAGACCGACACGCTCCTGGGCACGCTCGACTACGGTCCGGTCCGGGTGGCGACTGGCACGATGGGATACAAGCATCGGTGCATCGACAAGACCCAGGTTCGCGATGCGCTGGCGAATACCCCCAACTACTTGCTCAAGATCATCCCGCACGTCGACGGCTCCGCCCGCATCTGCGAGCTGGTTTGCTATTTCCTGAAGGACGTCGACGTCAAGGGCGCATGGAGCGGCCCGGCCGCGCTGTCGCTGTTTCCGCACGCGCTGGCACCGGTTGCATCGCTCCCCGTCCTCGAAGTCATTGGTGCGAAGCACTACGTCGCCGACCTGACCCTGGGTCTGGGCGAGGTCGTCTTCGACTACCTGCAGCAGTGACGAAGATTCCGCATCGCATTGAATCCCCCAATTCCATCAACTCGTGGAGAACAAGAATGAAGCTTCAAGGTAAATCGGCCATCGTGACTGGCGCCGCCAGCGGCATTGGCAAGGCGATCGCGGAACTGCTGGCCAGCGAAGGCGCGGCCGTTGCCGTGGCCGACCTGAACTTGGACGCCGCGCGCAAGGTCGCGGACGGCATCGAGACCCGTGGTGGCCTGGCAATGGGCGTGGCCATGGACGTCACGGACGAGGACGCCGTCGAACGCGCGACCGAGGAAGTGGCAAACCGGTTCGGCGGTGTCGACATCCTGGTGTCCAACGCGGGCATCCAGATTGTCAATCCGGTGCACGAGTACAGCTTTGCCGATTGGAAGCGCATGCAGGCCATCCACCTGGACGGCGCGTTCCTGACTACGCGCGCGGCGCTCAAGCATATGTACCGCGACGGGCGGGGCGGCACCATCATCTACATGGGCTCCGTTCACTCCCATGAAGCGTCACCGCTCAAATGCGCATACGTCGCCGCCAAGCATGGGCTGCTTGGCCTTGCACGGGTGGTGGCCAAGGAGGGCGGCGAGCACAACGTCCGCTCGCATGTCATCTGCCCCGGTTTTGTCCGCACGCCGCTGGTCGACAAGCAGATCCCGGAACAGGCCCGCGAGCTCGGCATCAGCGAGGAAGAAGTGGTGCGTCGCGTGATGCTGGGAGGCACTGTCGATGGCGTCTTCACCACGGTCGAGGACGTCGCGCAAACGGCGCTGTTCCTGAGTGCGTTTCCTTCCGCCGCACTGACCGGGCAGTCGTTCGTAGTCAGTCACGGCTGGTACATGCAATAAGAGGTCGTTAAAAAAAGATCCTGGCGTCGTTGCGCGGCCTTGCCGTACCAGGTGTACTGTCTGCGGCCGCGCCCTTGCAGGGCGCGCATGCGCTGGCAGGCGCATGCCGCTACGCAGGCGGATCGCGTGCGATCAGAAACCCCTGCTTCGCCCTAGCCAGGACCGCTTCGTTTCATTTTTAAACAACCTCTAAGCGCGTCATCGCCGCCCTGGGGCGGCACGCGCATCGACAAAACCAGGAGCGAACATGTTTCACGAAAGGCAGGACTTGCAGGGCACCTCCGGCGCGGCGACGGCAAAGACCGAAATCGATCGCGGCTACGCGGTATGCGCGCTGGTGCTGCAGGGTGGCGGAGCCCTGGGTTCCTATCAGGCGGGTGTCTACCAGGGGATGGCCGAGGCCGGCATCGAGCCGAACTGGATCGCGGGCATTTCCATTGGCGCGTTGAATGCGGCAATCATCGCCGGCAACGCGCCGGAGCATCGTGTCGAGAGACTGCGCCAGTTCTGGGAGCATATCTGCGGGCAACCCTGGCTTCCCAGCCTGGTCCCGTATGACATGATCGCGGAGGGCGCGCAGCACTGGCCGGACCCGCTCCGCATCTGGTTCGATGGCATCGAGGCGGCGCGCGCGCTGGTCGAGGGACAACGTGGCTTCTTCTCTCCGCGCGCCTGGCACGCGCCATTCGGCCATCCGACGGGACCGGCAAGCGCGAGCTACTACGATACGACGCCGCTGAAAGCCACGCTCGAGCGCTTTGCCGATTTCGACCGCATCAATCACCCTTCGGAGATGCGCGTGTCGGTGGGCGCCGTGAACGTGCGCACGGGAAATTTCGTCTACTTCGACAATACGAAGATCAGGCTTCGTGCCGAGCATTTCATGGCGTCAGGCGCGCTGCCGCCCGGCTTTCCCGCGGTGGAAATCGATGGCGAATTCTATTGGGATGGCGGTTTGGTCTCCAACACCCCGCTGACGGCCATCTTGCGGGAACAGCCCAGGCGCAGCGCGCTGATCTTCCAGGTGGACCTGTGGAGCGCGCGTGGGCCGGTGCCGGAGAATCTCCTGGGCGTGGCGGCGCGGCAGAAGGATGTCCAGTACTCCAGTCGCACGCGCACCATCACGGACTATATGAGCGAGCAGCAGAACTTCCGTCGGATGCTCGGCGACGTGATGGCGCTGGTCCCGCCCGCCCAGCGAAAGAGCGAAGCCTATCAACGCGCGGCGGAATGCGCCTGCGACGCCCGCAGGAATGTCATCCAGCTAATCTACCGCGACAAATCGTTCGAAGGCAGCGCCAAGGACTTCCAGTTCGGGCCGTTGACCATGAACGAACACTGGACCAGCGGGCTGGACGATATGCGCGGGACGCTCCTGCACCCGGAATGGTTTGCGATGCCATCGCATGAAAATCCGTTCGTCACGCACGACATTCACCGCAAGCAACGCGAGCACCGCGAGAGCCATCAGTAACTGAGCATGGACGGCTGCACCGCGCCGATGCCGTGGCGCGGTGCGACGAATGTTCCAGCGCGTTGAGGCGAGAGGTCGAGCTCGAGTGCCATCTTGACGAGGTCGGCAAACGTGCGTGCCGCCATCTTGCGCATGGCATTGCCCCGGTGGATCTTGATGGTGACCTCGCTGATGCCGATCTTGCCGGCGATCTGCTTGTTCATGAGCCCCGAGGCCGCCAGCATCATCACTTCGCGCTCACGGTCGCTGAGCGAGGCAAAGCGGGCGCGCAGGTCATCACCACACTGCAGCGCATCGCGCTTGCTGCGGTCCACCGCAATCGCTGCCGCAACGGCATCGAGCAGGTCCTGATCGCGGAAGGGCTTGGTCAGGAAGTCCATCGCGCCTGCCTTCATGGCCTTTACCGTCATTTCAATATCGCCATAGCCCGTGATGAAGACCACGGGCAGGCAGACGCCGCGCCGGTTCAGCTCGCGCTGGACATCCAGTCCGTTGGCGCCCTTCAACCGGACGTCGAGAATCGCGCATCCCGGGACATCCTCGATTCGCGTTGCCAGGAACGCCTCGGCCGAAAGGAAGGAGCGGGATCGCATGCCCACCGAGCGCAACAGGTCCGCCAGGGCTTCGTTCATGCTCGGATCGTCATCGACGATATACACCAGGGGTTCGATGGCCTCGCCGTTGTGATAGGGCTTCGATGACATGGGCTTCACGGTTTGCTCCGGTTCGTGGCGCGGTGCCATCTGCGCAGCATGAGGGGGGGTGGATGGGTAACACTCATCTCGCTCATCGGTGGCGGGCGCGTGCATCGGGATATTCCGGAAGCCAGTCTAGACAGCTGCGGAACGCCGGACAAGACACGTGGAGGGGAAGCGGCGTTTCCTTGCGCGCATCAATCGACGCGGTCGCCGGATGCGGACGCGTAGGAGGATGCGTGTGGGGATGCGTGTGGGGATACGTGTGCGGATACGTGTGGGGTTGCGTAGAGGTAAAGCAGAAAAAAACCGGCGCCCCCACGGGAGGGAGGGGCGCCGGTCAAGGGAGGTGAGGAACGGTTTGTTAGTACGTGATATTCGGATTACCGGCGGCCAGGGCCTGCTCCCGATCGGCTGCGGGCGGATAGATCCACTGTGTATTGATCAACAGCTTGCGCTCCTTGCCCTCGGCGTGCGTCAGCTTGACCTGCCTGTCCCAGCCTTCGGTATAGACCGCGCCCCATGCGCCCAGATCAAGGCAGGTGGCGTAGAACGGCTGGCGGTATTCGATCGTCGGCAATCCCAGCAGATCGGCGGCAACGTTGTGGCCCGCGAATCGCCCCATGAACAGCGCGTGCTGGCACGACATGAGCGAGTAGTGGTCTTCGTCATCGGTGAGTGCCCGCACGACATCGCCGGCGCCGAACACATTCTTGGCGCCAATCACGCGAAGGTCGGGGGTCACGTCCAGGCGACCCTGGCGATCGAGCTGGGGCGAGATCTGCGACGTCAGGCTGCTGGCGACCATGCCGCCGGTCCAGATCACGGTGCCGGCGTCGATACGTTCCCCGGTGGCAGTGACCACGCCGGTGGCGTCGACGGAGACGACTCCCGCACCCACGCGGGTTTCGATGCCAAGGTGCTCCAGCGCCTCGAGAATGGCCGGGCGCGGACCGGGTCCGAGATCCGGGCCGATGGCGTCGGAACGTTCGATGACAACGATGCGCGGACGTACGCTGTTGCCGAGGATGGATCGGAGGCGCTCCGGCAGTTCCGTTGCCACCTCCAGCCCGGTGAAGCCGCCGCCGACCACCACGAAGGTATTGCGCGCGGCGGTGTCCGGCTGCGATGCCAGGCCTTCCAGATGCTTGCGCAGCTTGACGGCGTCATCGATCTGATCGACCGCGAATGCGTGCTCCGCCAGACCGGGAAGCGGCGGCCGGAACAGGCGGCTGCCGCTGGTCAGTACCAGGCGGTCGTAGCTGACGGACTGCTTCTCGCCGGCTGTCGTGGTGATCTCCACGCTATGGTCAGTGGGATGGATGCAATCGACCGTGCCTTCAATGAACTTGACATCAACGGCGTCCAGCAGCGGCAGGAACGGTACTGCCATGTTCTCGGGGCTCGCTTCGTGCAGACGGGGCCGTACGTGGAGTTCCGGTTTGGGCGAGACCAGGGTGATTTCCACGTTCGAGCTGGCGTGACTCTCCATATCGAGCACGCGCGCTGCACCCAGCGCCGACCATAGTCCGGCAAATCCGCCGCCGATAATCAGGATTCTTCGCGTCATAGCAGTTACCTCATGGGATTGGCTTGAAACTTCGATACTGTCGGCCTCCGGAGAGGCCGGCGGCTGGTTACTTCACTGGCGTCAGGATCGGCGCGCCCTTGTTCTTGATCAGAAGCACGATGAACTTGGCCGGCTTCGTGGTGCTGGCGTTTCGTCCGACGGTATGGATGTCGTTGGGGCCTTCGTGGAATGTGTCGCCCGGCTTGAGCACGACTTCCTTGCCACCCTTGACGCCCATGATGATGCTGCCTTCGAGCACGTAGATGAACCCGTGCGCGTCATGGCGATGCACTGGATCGACGGCACCGGGCGGATAGTCGACGGCGATCATCTGCACTTCCTTGCCGGGATACTCGGGCAAGGGCTCCGTCGTCAGCAGCGTGACGTTTGCCTCGGGCGCGGCCACGGCCGGCGCGGCGGTCATCAGGCACGACAGCGCGATGGCGGCGGCGGGAAAGAAAGTCTTCATGACGTTATTCCAGGTTGGCCTTGTCGAGCCCGAACGCCTTGTCCGACGAACCGGGCACCATCCGGAACGCCACGTTCAGGCGGTTCCAGCCGTTGATCGACATCACGAGGAAAGTGAGATCCGTCAGCTCTTTCTCGGAGAACTGGGTGCGAACGCGGTCATAGATCTCGTCCGGCACGCCGTGGGCGGGAATGTTGGTCAGGACTTCGGTCCACGCCAGCGCGGCGCGCTCACGCGGGGAGAACAGCGTCGACTCGCGCCAGATCGCGACATGGTGCAGGCGCAGTTCGCGCTCGCCATGGATCTTGGCCTGCTTGATGTGCATGTCGAGGCAGAACCCACAGCCATTGAGCTGCGAGGCGCGAATCTCGACGAGACCACGGATGGACTCCTCGATCGGGCCATTCTGGAGCAGCATGCTGAATTCCAGATACTTCTTGAACAACTCCGGGGATTGCTGAAGGTAGTTGAGGCGTTGTGTCATGTTCTCTCCTGATGAGCGGGCGGTCGTCGAATTGACAGGACCTGCGTTGGACGATTTGCCGCGGGAACCGCCTGGACAGAATCGTAGACGTCGACGCAGTGTGCCGGTAGTACCGCCAAGGTGCGCACTCTGTTGTCGCATCGGCACCAATCACGGAGCGATGGATGATCGCGTCATGACGTCGGTGCGAATGCCTGCGATTGGCGAGTCCTCGATACCGATTCGGTGCACGGAATCCACAAGACCGCGATGCGGTCGCGCCGCGGGGTCTCCCTTGCGGGCGGGCTTCAAGATGGGGAGTCAGCAGGGCGCAGTCGCTTTCCGAGCGAAGCCACCAGGAAAGCGTCGTGGGCGGGACGAGCAACGACCGTGCTCGCAAGAACACGGTCGCCTGTCTCGCCGACTTGGTCAGTCGGCAATCGTCACGATGCTGTGTATCCCTTGCCGGGCCATCTTTGCATTCGGACGTCAGTGTTCGGCATGGCGATCAAGTTCCTGGGCGGCATGCCGTCCGCCCTCCACGCTATGACTTTTGGGCCTGGGCAAGCCATGCATCAAGGGTGACGCGTCCCAGCCGGGCGATGCCTTCCGGTACGAGCGTGCCTTCCTGAAGGTCCGCGCCGAAATAGCGGGACGTGGGGTCCGCCACGACCGTCCGGGCATCGCCAATCCCCTTGAGGTAGCGTTGCACGAGGGTGCTCATCTGGAATCGTTCCGGCCCGGCGATCTCCACGATGCCGTTGACCGGCGCGGCTATGGCGGAATCGGCCACGGCGTGCGCGACGTCATCCGAGGCGATGGGCTGGATCAGCGCGGGAGAGAGCCGCACCGTGGTGTCGCCATCCGCGCCGGAATGCGCGATGCCGCCGAGGAACTCCAGAAACTGCGTCGAGCGGACGATCGTGTAGGGAATGCCAGCTTCGCGGATCAGCGCTTCCTGCGCGATCTTGGCGCGGAAGTAGCCGCTCTGCGCGAGCTTGTCGGTGCCCACCACGGACAGCGCGACATGGTGGCCAACACCCGCGGCTTCCTCGGCGGCTGCCAGGTTGCGGCCCGACGTCTCGAAGAAATTCAGGACGGCGGTGTCTTCGAAGGAAGGCGAGTTGGCGACATCGACCACCACCTGCGCGCCCGTGAGCGCTTCCGCCAGGCCTTCACCCGTCAGGGCGTTGACGCCCGTTTGTGGAGACGCCGCGACGACGTCATGCCCCTGCGCCGCAAGCCGCGCCACGACCTTCTTGCCAATGAGCCCGGTACCGCCGATAACCACGATCTTCATGATGCATCTCCGCTGTGGAAGGTGGAACAACACAGCGCCAATGCTAGGGAACAGCGCAACCGTGCACCAGACCGATGCGGGACGCACGGTGTTTCTCGTTTGGCACCAATCCGGGCGCTGTTGCGCGCGACAGGCAACCGGCTTGCCGTGGACGGCGGAGAAATGGGAGGTGGTTTGGCTGGGAAGGGTGCCTTCTAGCGGATGAGCCTTGCGCGGAATTCGCTGGGTGAGAGCCCAAAGTGGCGTTGAAAGGTCACCCGCATCCGTTCTTCGGTGCCAAAGCCGCACTCCTGGGCGATCTGGTCGACCGGTCGATGCGGGTCCTGGAGCAATCGCCGGGCCGCCTCCACCCGGAAGTGCTCGACGCCCTTGGCTGGCGTGCGGCCGGTCTTCTGCTTGTAAACCCGGGCGAAATTCCGTGGGCTCATCCCGACGTAATCGGCAAGCTGTTCGACGGAGAGTGCTTCCTTGGACAGGTTCTGGACGATCCAAAGGTGCAGGCTCTCGAAAACCGGCACCTGCCGGCTCTGCGTGATCAGGATCTCGCTCAACTGGGGCTGCGCGCCCGGCCGCTTCATGAACACGGCAAGTTCCTTTGCGGTGTTCAGGGCGATCTCATGACCGTAGTCGGCCTCCACCATGGCGAGTGCAAGATCGATGCCGGTCGTGACGCCGGCCGAGGTCCACAGGTTCCGTTGCTGCACGAAGATCGCTTCGGGGTCCAGGTCCACCGTGGGAAACAGGGCGCGAAACCGATCGTGCATGGCCCAGTGGGTCGTCGCGCGCAGGCCGTCCAGCAGGCCCGCGTACCCCAGCAGGAAGGCGCCGCTACAGACGGAGGCGACACGCCGCACCTTGCCCGATGTGGTGCGCAGCCAGTCGATCAACGCTGCGGAGTTCTGCGCCACCCGGATGATCTCCGGAGAGCCCGGGACAATGACGGTATCGATCATTCGCGTGTCGAAGGATTCGAGTGCCAGGGTCTGCATCGTGGTGCCTTCCACTGACGGCACGGCTCCGCCGGACACGCTGACGGTCAGGCAGCAATAGCCGGCCAGGCCGCGTGCGCGGGCGTAGTTCGAGGCCGCCCAGAACACGGTCTGCGGCCCCGCGAGATCGAGGAGGCTGACGTCCGGATATGCCACGAAAAGCACATTACGCGGCATGTCGTCAATGGTCCCTGAGGCGAGAGGGGTAGGAGTCGATGCCATGGCAAGGATCGGGAAAATCGGCCGATGGTATGTCATCCCCATATTCTGGCGCAAGGGCGTGTCCGCGCTGCATGGCGGCCGTCGTGCGCCGCATGCCAGAGATCGCCAGCGCGAGGGCCTGACTTTCCACGATGCCAAGGTAAGCACCGTTGCGCGTCACCACAAACGGGTCCGGGGAGGTGCGATGCCGCTCGCGCGCGAGTGCCCGGGCGAGCTCCGCCACGTTGGTATCGACAGAGAGTGTGTTCGGTGCGCGTGAAACAAACAGCATGCAGTTTTCCCGGCCAATCGACGCGCGATAGCACGGCAGCCGCACCACGTCGGCGATCAGGTTCCAGCAGATGATGCCGATCGGCATTTCGTCGGCCAGCACGGCGATCGCCGTGGCGGGGGGATGGTCCGCAAAGATCCGGAGGGCGTCGCCCAGGCATTGGGTGTGCCGGACGCCCGGGATGCGGCGCACGACGGCGTCGAGGAGGAATGCGCCATCGAAGCCGCGCGTCGGTTTCACATGCAGAGTGCTTTCACTCATCGCCGCACCGCAGGCATGGCGTTGTGCCGATGTGCTGACAGATCGAGGTCGTGAGCTATCTTCATGGGTCTGGGCGTGCGCGATGCGCGGTAACGAACCGGACGCAAGTGTAGAGAGGCCCACTGCGAGGGACAAGACGGCTTGCGTCGCGGCGGCGTTTCCACTTACGCACCAATCGCCGCCCAGGGGCTGCGCGGCGCGCCATGAGGCGCTGGCGGTCTGGCAGAAAATCTGGGATCACTGTCATTTACGGCGCAAAAGGCTCTCACTAAGATCGGAGCGGGTCGGCAAGTGTAGGGTTCGCGGCCGGCATTAACTCGAATGTGGGATTCTTGAATGAGCAATGCAGTTCGCGTCGCGGTGATCTATCACAGCGGCTATGGCCACACGCGCAAACAGGCGGAAGCCGTGTGTAACGGTGCAGCAAGCGTATCGGGGGTGGAGAGCCTCCTGATCCCGGTGGAGGACATCGGCGCGCATTGGGCCGGCCTGGAATCGGCCGACGCGATCATCTTCGGCACCCCGACTTACATGGGCAGCGCCTCGGCGCAGTTCAAGGCATTCATGGATGCGTCGTCGCGGACGGTGTTTGCGACGGGCGCGTGGAAGGACAAGATCGCGGCCGGTTTCACCAACGCGGCGTCGCGCTCCGGTGACAAGCTGAACACGTTGCAGCAGCTGTCGATCTTTGCCGCGCAACTGGGGATGCACTGGGTCAACCTTGGCCTGCCGCCCGGACACAACAGCTCGACCTCGCACGAGGACACCTTGAACCGCCACAGCTATTTCCTCGGTGCGGCGGCCCAGTCCGACGCGGACACCAGCGCCGACGCCGGTGCAACGCCCGCCGATCTCAGGACGTCAGCCCACCTTGGCGCGCGGGTTGCCGCGGTGGCGCTGCAAATGGCGGCCGGGCGCGCGGCGCTGGCGCAGCACGCCCAGGCGGCATAGCGATGCGCGGCGCGGAAGACGCGGCATCGCTATCCGTCGCCAGCGAAGCATTCGAATCGGAAGCTGCGCGGCGTGAGTTGGTGCATGCTAACCGGCTTGCCTTGCTTGGCAGGTCCGTCGCGACAATCGTGCATGAAGCGCTGCAGCCCGTCGCCTCGGTGGCGACGCGGGGTCAGGCCGCGCTGCGATGGCTGAGGCGGGACTCACCGGACGTGCCGGCGGCCATCGTGGCGCTGGAGGCGCTCGTCGAGAATGCGCTGCGCGCGGGCGCGGTGCTGACCGAAGTCAGGTCGATGGCATCGCCGACGGCAAAGCCACGGCAGCCTCTGTCGATCCTCACGATGCTGCGCGACACCCTTCAATGGCTCGACCAGGAGCTCCGGCAGAACCAGGTCACGGTATGGGTGGATGCGCCCGGTGACGACGTGTTCGTCTTGGGCGAGCGGGTGCCCCTCCAGCAGGTGCTGGCAAACCTGGTGATCAACGGCATCGAGGCCATGACGGGCAATGCAGCCGCGACGCGGCATCTGTCCATCGACCTGTCGGTCGAAGGATCGCACGCGGTGATCGCCGTCAGCGATTCGGGTTGCGGCTTCGATGCCGCAGCCGCATCGCGCCTGTTCGATGCGTTCTACACGACCAAGCGCGACGGCATGGGAATCGGATTGGCGACTTGCCGCCGCATCGTGACGGACCATGAAGGCAGCCTCGCGGCCGAGCGCCGGCCGGAAGGCGGCGCCCGGTTCGTGGTCCGCCTGCCGTGCATGACGGCGCGTCACGCCGCGTGCTGCGCCGCCGCGAGGTAGCTGTGGATCTGCGTGACGACCGCCGCGCCTTCGCCAACCGCGGTGGCGACGCGTTTGGTCGAACCCGATCTGACATCGCCAATCGCAAAGACGCCGGGTATGCGGGTTTCCAGGGCGTGTGTCGACGATTCGGCATGCCGGCCTGTGAGCACGAAGCCTTTTTCGTCCACGCCAATCTCGCAGTCGCCCAGCCACGCGGTATTGGGCTCCGCACCGGTGAACAGGAAGACATGCTGAATCTGCATCATCCTTTGCGTACCCGTATCGCGATGACGCAGCGCGACGGCCGTCAGATTCGCTTCGCCCATCAACGCGACCAACTCTGTGCGGGCGTGGACGGTGATGTTGGGCTGCGCGGCAATGCGGTCGATCAGATACCGCGACATGGTCTGCTCCAGACCCGGTCCGCGAATCACGATATGAACATGTGCGGCCTGGGTGCCCAGGAAGACAGCGGCCTGCCCGGCGGAGTTTCCGCCACCCACCAGCACCACTTCCTGCTTCGCGCACAGCTTGCCTTCCACCGGCGACGCCCAGTAGTAGATGCCCCGGCCCTCGAATTCCGACCGACGGGGAATCGGCGGGCGACGGTAAGCCGCGCCGCTCGCGATGATCACCGTACGCGACTGGATCGTCTCGCCGTCCCGGGTCCGCAGGTGATGCACCGCGCCGCACTCAAGCTGCGTGATCTCGACGGGAATCGCGAAGTACGCACCGAACTTCTGCGCTTGCGCAAAGGCGTTGGAGGCCAGCGCATGGCCCGAGATGCCCGCGGGAAACCCCAGGTAGTTCTCGATGCGGGCGCTGGCGCCGGCCTGGCCGCCGGGAGACAGCGCATCGAGAACGATCACGCGCAGGCCTTCCGATGCCGCATAAACGGCGGCAGCCAGACCCGCAGGGCCCGCGCCGATGATCGCGACGTCATAGACCTGGTCGCCATCGAGTTCGGGTAGCAGGCCAAGGCAGGCAATCAGCTGCGCGGTATCCGGGCGCCGCAGGATGGATCCGTTTTGGCAAATCACCAGGGGCAGATCGACTTGGCTCGAATCGAATTTGCGAAGCACGCTGGCCGCATCGTCGTCGGTGTCGATGTCGAGGACCGAATGGGGATAGTTGTTGCGTCGCAGGAAAGCCTGCAGTTCAAGCATTCTGGGCTCGCTGCCATGGCCGACCAGCGCCGGGCCGCGCCCGCGCTGAATCAGTGCCGCGCGGCGCAGGATCAGCGCCTGCATGATCACCTCGCCCAGCGTGGCTTCCGCCACCACCAGCGCCCGCAGGCGCTCCGGGGGCACCACCACGGCGCGGACATCCTCCATCGCAATGCCGTCCACGAGCTCGGGCTTGCCGGAAAGCTGTCCGATCTCGGCAAGGAAGTTTCCCGCGCGATGCTCGACGATCAGCGTGCTGTCGCGAATGCCGTCGCGCTGCACCACGCGGATGCGCCCCTCGATCACCAGAATCAGGCCGCGGGCTGGGTCGCCGGTGCGCACCACGAGTTCGCCGGCACGCCATGTGCTCTCGGTGCCGAAGGCGGAAACCCGTGCGATGTCGGCGGCATCCAGGTGCGGATACATCTGCTGCCGTTGCAACGCCACGGCCGGTGCGACAGGCGTGTTGCCGGAGGCACCGTCCTGCGTGCGAGGGTCGGATGGGGAGTGGGGCGGATGTCCGGCGGCGAGGGTTTCCATGGCTTCGAAAAACGGTGATGTTCGTGCGACGCAGCGTAGCAGTCCCCGTCCCGCAGCTCACTCATGCGCAAGGAGGTATCGCTAGCACTTAGGTATGGCTGCGGACGGCAAGGCCGACTGCAGGAAAAAGCGCCGGAATCACCCGAATCGCCGGGAGCGTGTGAGAGCGGTCTGTCGGGCATCGCCGCAGCGCGCACGACGCCCGGTCGTGTATGAAAATGAGCGGAAAACATCAGATATGAATCAAGCTGACGCATCGCAAGGTGGATTTCGCCTCAGTTTGCCGAATCGCGCCGACGCGCTGTCCACTAGCTTTGCCGCGAGCTACGCGGGCATCATGGCATTCATGGCGGTTGCCAGTGAAGGGAGCTTTGCCAAGGCCGGCGAGCGCCTGGGCATCGGCCGCTCGGCGGTGAGCCGGAACGTCCAGAAGCTCGAGGCGCAATTGAGTACCCGGTTGTTCCTGCGCACCACGCGCACCACGCAGCTGACCCGGGAAGGACAACGCTTCTACGATAACTGCCACCTGGGCGTGACGCATATCGTGGAGGCCATGAACGACATGCTGGAGCTTCGCCAAGGGCCGCCACGCGGCATGCTCCGCATCAGCGCGACGGTGGGCTTCGGCAGGAAGGTTGTCGCCCCGTTGCTGTCGGACTTCGTGGCGGCCTACCCTGAAATCGGCGTCGATCTGCTGCTGGACGACCGGCTGACCGATTTCGCGTCCGAGCAGATCGACGTGGCGTTTCGCAATGGCCGCATCGAGGATTCCAGCATCATTGCCAAGCAGTTGATTCCGATGCAGATGGCGCTTTGCGCCGCGCCCTCCTATGTGAAGGCGCGCGGACTACCGCATACGCTGGAGGACCTGAGCCTGCACGAGTGCATCAATTTCCGCTTTGCAAGTGGCAGGGTGTTCGAATGGGAGTTCAAGGTCGATGGACACCTGCGCAAGTACCTTCCGGCGGCGCGTCTGACCTTCAACGATTCAGAACTGGTCTTGCGGGCGGTGCTGCAGGGGCATGGCATTGCACAGTTGCCCGCCTATCTGGTCTGCGACCACATCGCGGCCGAGGAACTCGTGATGGCCCTGGCGCGGCATGCGCCCGACGACCGTGGTCATTACATTTGCTACCTTAGCCGGCAGCACCTGCCGGCCCGTATCCGCGTCTTCATCGATTTCATGACGGAGAAAATCCGCGCCGGCAATCTGCAGTGCCTGAGCGATTTCTATAGTGAGGCGCCGGTAGCGGAAATGGCCGCCTGAATCCGAGTCCGGTGTCGTCGACGCGTTATTTCACAGGCACCAGAACCGGCGCGTCCTTGTCCTTCAGCAACAGCACCAGGAACTTCGCCGGCTTGGTCTTGCTGGCGTTGCGGCCGACCACATGGACATCGTCCGGCCCTTCGTAGAAGGTTTGCCCCGGCTTCAGGGTCACCTCCTTGCCACCCTTCACCTGCATGACGACCGTGCCTTCCAGCACGTAGATGAAACCGTGCGCGTTGTGACGATGGACCGGGTCCGCGCCACCGGGCGGGTAGGTGACGGTGATCATCAGCGCTTCCTTGCCCGGATAGTCTGCCAGTATCTGGGTCATCAGCGGCGTGACCGAGATCTCGGGTGCCGCCATCGCCGGCTGGGCAAGCGGGACGCATGCCAGCAGGAGCGTCAGGAGGGTGCGTTTTGTCAGGGCAGGCATGGGCGGTCCTCCGCAGGCGTGCGTGGATGATCCGACAGCGATGGATACCGCCGTCGCCGTGTGTTTCATCATAGGTGGAACAAGGCCGCGTGGCGACCTTGCGCAGAGGAAGACCTGGATCACGGATGGAGCCCCACGCGCCGGCATAGGGGAGGCAATGTGCAGACATTTGACGCGCCGTGGTGCGGCACCAGCCGCATCGCCCTGCGCTTTGCGGCCGCCGGTGGCCATTGCCTGGCTATCGACCTGTTCTCCGGAAGTCATGGCGTCGAACACGTCGTCACGCCGGATGAGACGGTGATGGAGCGCCGCAGCGATATGAAGCAGGACGATCGCGAACAGCAGGAATGGCGCTGGTGGTGCGCGGCCTGATGAACAAGCAGATCGCCGCCGAAATGGGCCTGAGCGAGATCACCGTGAGGATCCATCGCGGGCAGGCGATGAAGAAGATGGGTTCGCGATCCCTGGCGGATTTCGTGCTCAAGGCCGAAGCGCTTGGCGTGACCTCAGGACTTTCCTCCTAAGCGGCGCGATTCACACGCCGGAACAAGCCTGCATGGCGAAATCATGCATGCCGCACAGCGTCAGCACGATGCCGAAGGCAGTGCGCAGCGCCGCGACGGGATCGCGCAGGCAGCGACGGACCTGGCCACTGTAGCTGCAGCCCGTCAGGCACCACATGCAAAGATGCTCGCAGTTATTCGTCAGCAGGCGATAGCGGCATTCCCCAATCCGTGACCGCGCGCGCCGGATCGTCTCCATGGCGCCAAACCGAGGCCGCGTGGGAAGCATCCAGAGCGTGTGCCCGGCCGCGAAGCGCGACAGCGGGATCTCTTCCACCGGGCCAAAGCGCCACGCGCTGACCAGGCCTGCGTAGTGCACGACCTTGCCGCCGCCGACATAGATGCCATGATGCCAATAGCCCCCGCGCGCGATCGCCAGATGTGCTGCGAGCGGCGGCTCTTGCTCGACTGGCAGCAGGTCAAGGTGACGGTCATGTCCGTGGGTGGTGCACACGGTGGAGAGGCGTGGGTCCATGACAGATCTCGGCGGTATGCGTGCGACGGGAGAACGGGCGGATGCCTTAGAACGGCGCCCACATGGCGACAGCGGTGGCCATCGCGCAGGTGGTGGCGCACAGCCCGAGCCAGGCCATGAACAGCAAAAGCTGGCGGCGGGATTCACGCGAGTCGTGCGAGTCACGCGTGTCGTGCGTATGGCCTCGCAAGTTGATCCGGGGGAAGTAAGGGGTATTGCTGTTCATGACGGCCTCGCACTGTTGGGCGGACGTTCGGAGGATCGCGATGGATCTGTTGCCGGGTGGCGTGCATTCATGCCACCCGGGCACTTGCTTCAGACCCGGGAGGCGCCATCGTCGCCAGGGGTCGCCGACACGCCGTTCAGGTCGCGTCCGGCGATGCGCAGGCTGGCGGGTTGCGACGCATCGCGGGTCTTGTCGTGCGCGCCGTCCAGGAAGACGTCGTGTTGGCCCAGGCGGGCGCCATCGGTATAGACATCTCGCGCCGAATTGACGTTGAAGTTGTAGCCATAGCGGTCGCCGACTTCGGGGCTGGTGCGCGGGCCGGCCGCGTGGGCCAACTGGGCGCCGAGCGCGCTGGCGGCGATCAGGGTGGTGGCGAAGAGGCGTTGGGTACGTGAGCTCATGATCATTCTCCTGGTGTGAGGACGAGGTCTTTGCGGGATGTTCTTGCGCTGACCTGTTCCGGGTGGGGCGGGGCGGATAGTGCCGCTCACCTTGGTTACCAGAGTAGGTTTGACGCCTGCCGGGCGCAGTTGTACGTGAGGTCTTCGCCGCTAGCGCATTCGTAGCAGGGACTCATCCTTTGGTTTAATCAGACGCATACCCGTAGCCAACGCGACGCCGGGATGTGATCGATAAAGCCGTCAGGTGGTGCGCGGCGCGGCCATGCGCCGACACGGGTCCGGCGCGGGGCGCTTGCGCGCCGGCAAGTCGATAGCGGTGGCTGCGGTGCGACCTGCCGATGCCTAGGACGGACGCGAGCCCCGACGGACGTCGTCCGGTCGGGGCTCAGGCTTCGGAGGCGGTATGGAGCGTGTCAGCGGGGAATCAGGCTTCGACAGCGGTGTGGAGCATGTCAGCCAGGATCATGGCATCCGCATTGCGCGGCTTCGGGCGGCAAGCGCGCGGCTTGTAGATGGCGTCACCGGGGGCGATGGCGCGCCCGCTCATCGCGCAAAGACCCGCGGAACGCGCCACGGCCTGGCTCCATTCCTGGTCTCCATAGCAGCCGCGCGTGGCATCGCGCCAGGCGATCACGACGGTCCCGGGGCCGGGGCGATCGATGATGGTGATCGACGCGGCGTGGTGCTCGCTCCCGGACCCTGGCGTAGTCGGCGCGCTGCGCGAAGCCTGATCAGCCTGACGCGTCGACGCGATCATGTTGATTCCAACATACCTCCCGATGGACGGTTCTGTTAGTCGATAGCAAGGAGTTTGGTAATGACGACGTTGAAACTACGAGATGGTAGGCAACTGTTCTACAAGGATTGGGGCGTCGGTCAACCGGTGGTTTTCTCGCACGGGTGGCCGCTGAATGCCGACGCGTGGGATGCCTAGATGCTATACCTGGCCGAACGCGGTTATCGCGTGATTGCGCACGACAGGCGCGGTCACGGTCGATCGGATCAGCCATGGAACGGTAACGACATGGATTTCTATGCCGATGACCTGGCTGAACTGATTCAGTTTCTCGATCTGAAGGGAGCCGTCCTGGTGGGGCATTCGACGGGGGGAGGCGAGGTGGCGCGTTACATCGGCCGGCATGGAACCGCGCGCGTGAGAAAGGCCGTACTGATCGCCGCGGTGCCGCCGTTGATGTTGAAAACGCCGGAAAATCCGAAAGACCTGCCGCTCTCGGTCTTCGATGAAATCCGCAAGGGCGTCGTCGATAATCGGTCCCAGTTCTTCAAGGATCTGGCGACGCCGTTCTTCGGCTTCAATCGGGATGGCGCGACACCCTCCCAGGGGACAATCGACTGGTTCTGGTATGCGGGGATGCAATGCTCGATCAAGGGCGCCTACGACTGCATCAAGGCATTCTCGGAAACGGACTTTACCGAGGATCTCAGGAAAATGGACGTCCCGACCCTTGTGTTGCAAGGCGACGCAGACCAGATCGTTCCGATCGAGGACTCGGGCAAGCTATCGGCCAGGATCGTCCCGGATGGCGCCCTGAAGGTCTACCCGGGCGCGCCGCATGGCATGTGTACGACCCATGCCAGCCAGGTCAATGCCGACCTTCTCGCGTTTATCCAGAAATAAGCCTGATGCTGCAAGACCGTCGCGGCAGGCGTCAGACACGCCTGTTCTGCGACGGCGAAGGGTACCGACCGCAGCCGCATTATTTCTCGGCTTTCCCGTGCATGACCATAATGGTCTGTTGCATTAGGGCGCACAGCGTTTCCTTACCGTCCTTGACAGCGAAGACCTCTGCCTGGGTCACAATCAACGTCCTTCCCGGGCGAACAACCTTGCCCCTGGCGATCAGCAAGTCGCCGTCCGCTGGTGCGACAAGGTTCATCTTGTATTCGACGGTCAGTACGGAAGCACTGGCTGGCACCACGGTCATTGCCGCATAACCAGCGGCCGAGTCCGCGATCATTCCCACCACGCCGCCATGTACAAAGCCATGCTGCTGCTCAATGCCGTCCCAGTGTGGCACATGGATTTCGGTGCGCCCGTGCTCGACGACCGGCAAGGTTGCCCGAATCAGATGCATGGCACTTTGTCGGTCGAAACTGGCACTGACATAGTCGACAAAGTCCGGATTGGAAAAACGAGTCATCGCACCTCCAGGCTCGATGGGAAATGGAGAATGGGTTTTCGCATTGTGGCACGGGAGTGCCCGCAGGCGATTTGGCGCAATGACGCGGTGCGGGATTCTCCCAACTAAAAGATAAAAGATTCCGGATTCGCCGGCGGTATCGGCCTGCCACTACAATACCGTCTGACGTGAACAGGCTGCCCCGGCTGCCCTGCCGCAGGATGCCGCTCGACCGATGCTGTGAGGATCTATGTTCAAAGACATGTTCCGCATCGTGGATGGACCGAATGGAGAGCATCAGCTCTATGTCCATACTGACAGTCTCCTTTTGGCAATCTTGCTTGTCACTGCGCTGCTATTGGCGATTGTGCTGGCGAGCGTCGTCTGTTACTACATTACCCGCACGATTCTTCTGTGGGCCGTCGGCCGGCTCGCGCGTGGCGAGCATCGTAAATGGCTGCGCGCGGCCGCGCAGCGCAAGGTATTCCATCGGCTTGCGCCGATTGTGCCGGCCTACATCATCTATCTCTCGGCGCCGCTTCTGAAAGGGATCTCGTTCCCGGTCATATCCGTCATGGGCACGCCGGTCGCAGCGCTCGCGGCATGCTTCATCGTATTCGCGGCGCTACGGGCGGCCTTTGCCTTTCTCGCCAGTATCGAAGACCGCTACGGCCATTTTCCGCACGCGAGCGAGCGGCCGATCAAGAGCTTCCTGCAGATCGCCACGATCGTCCTGTATCTCGTGGCCTTTATTGCGATCGTGTCGCTGCTGCTGGATCGTTCTCCAACTTACTTTCTCACGGGCGTGAGCGCGATGACTGCGCTGCTCATTATCGTGTTTCGGGATTCGCTGCTGGGTTTCGTCGCGAGTATCCAGCTGGCTGCGTATGACATGCTGCGGATTGGCGACTGGATCGAGGTGCCCGGGTATGTTGCCGACGGCGTGGTTGTCGACATTTCGCTCAATACCATCAAGGTGCAGAACTTCGACAAGACAATCGTGACCTTGCCGAGTTATGTGCTATTGACCAACGGCGTCAAGAACTGGCGGGGCATGGTGGAATCGGGAGGGCGACGCGTGAGGCACGCCATTCCACTCGATGCGGACAGCGTCAGGTTTTCGGATGACAAGCTGCTTGACGACCTGACGCACTGCAAGGAATTGCTGATGCCGGTCAGTGCGGTGTGGAATGGTCAGCGGCTGACCAACCTGGGCATGCTGCGCATGTATATGGTCGGCTATTTCCGCCAGCACCCGGCGGTGCGGAGCGATATGCCCTTGGTGGTCCGGCATATGCAATCGACCAGCCAGGGTTTGCCGCTCGAGGTCCTTCTGTTTATCAATGACACGCAGTGGGAATCGTACGAGCAAATTCAATCGGACCTGTTCGATCACGTCTACGGCGTGCTGCCCGTATTCGGCTTGCGCGTTTGGCAGAAGCGCTAGCGCAAGTCACGGTGCGGCGCGCCGGGGCGGAGATCCGGGGCAGAGATCCGGGCCGGTTCATCGGACGCATCCGCGAATGCCAAGTGCCCTGACTTCGGGGGGATGAGTCCCATCCCCCGGGGTGCAGGCGTGCGGTGATGCTCCCCTGAACCCTTGTGCGGCCTGTTACAGGCTGCGGTTTATCTACTGCGGCCGCGCAGGATGCGCGACTGGTTCATTCGCCGATGTGGCGCGTCAGGCGATGCTGGACAAGGTGCGGGCGCCATCGGAATAGGCATCCACGTTGCGCGCGCCGTCCGTGTAGGGGCTGCGCGGTTCCTGCACCGAGCGGGCACCGTCGGTATAGGGGCTACGCGGCTCCTGCACGGAGCGGGCGCCGTCGGTAAACGGGTCGCGGGCACCGTTGTGGCCCAGTCCGGCGGCCTGCGCACCGGCAGCGGCGGCGGCGAGGGCGAGGGCGAATACAAATCGCTTGGCGATGTTGCAGGTCATGATGAATTTCCTTAAAAGGTTGTGGTGTGAAAAGTGCTCCAGAGGGCGCCTTGTCGATGCGCGCCACCGTGTACGGGATGTATTTAAGTCGAGCGATGTATCGCGCCCGTAGTCCGAGAGCGCCATTCGTGTCAGGGCGCGTATCGGTGTGGCTGCGGGATACAAACGCGTACAAAAATCATGCGGAAAGAGCAGCGGCGGAGTGCCTGTCGCATTGGATGGGCACGGCGAAGGAGCAAGTCAGGTACCCGGACAACCCCTCGTTTTCGGCATTCCTGCCGAAAACGAGGGGCGGCACGGCGCGGCTGGTCCGACGCGTCAGGGCGAATGCGAACCAGCCACGCCGCCCATCACTTACGTGCGGACGCTCAGCGCGACGTCGATGTTGCCGCGCGTGGCCTTCGAGTACGGGCACATTTCGTCGGCAGCGTGCGCGATCTTCTCGGCGACGTCTTGCGCCACGCCCGGCAGGGTGAGCTGGATCCGGGCCTGCAGGAAGTACTCGTTACCGGTCATGCCCAGATCCACCTCGATATCGACGGCCGCGTCGTGCGGAACCTGTACCTTGGCCGACTTGGCAGCCAGCCCGACGGCGGCGGTGTAGCAAGCCGACCATGCGCCTGCGAACAGTTGCTCCGCGGTCGGGTGCGACTGAACGGCGTCGAAGGAGTATTCCGGGCTGTTGGCGTTGCCGGGCGTCGTGAGATGGATATCGAGTTGCTCGTGCGAAGCGCCGTCCTGGCGGCTCGCAGTCGTGTGGGTCTTGCCGGTGAACAGAACTTTCTGGATCTTGGACATGGAGGGTTTCCTTGTGGTTTGGAGGGGTGTCTTTAAGATCGGACACGATTCAATCGCATGCGATGGAAAGCATGATGGTTCACGGACGAACCGAAGTCAAGGAGTTTTTTCGCGGCGCCCCCAGATCGCGGTGAGGCGCCTGATGTGACGTCCTCCATACCGGCGTGGCGTTGCCTGCCCGCGTGGCATGGCGGTTACGATTAGCTCGCATCCGATGTATGCTGTCTTGATCAACGGACTTCGCCCAGCGAGAGGGATACCAATGAAATCGACAGCGAAGCGGGCCGATCCCGCAGACGTGAAACTAGCCGACTTCCTGTGCTTTGCGGTCTACTCGACCAACCTGGCATTCGGCAAGCTCTACCGGCCGATCCTCGATGAACTCGGCCTCACCTACACCCAGTACGTCACGATCATTGCGCTGTGGGAGCAGGACGATCAAACCGTCGGCGGGCTCGGGGAGACGCTCTTTCTGGAATCGAATACGCTCACGCCGATCCTCAAGAAGCTCGAGGCGATGGGCTATGTCGAGCGCGTGCGCGACCCGGCCAACGAACGCCAGGTGCGGGTCAGCCTGACGAAGAGTGGGCGGCGCCTGCGTGAGAAGGCGTTCAGTGTCAGCCTGATGGATGCCTGCGGCCTCACGCCACAGGGATTTTCGAAGCTGCAGAAGGAGATCGTCACGCTGCGCGACAACCTCGTGAAGTCTGTGCGCAGCGAGGCGTGAACCGAAGCGGTCCTGGCCAGACGCACGGCCGCAGACAGCACGAGTGGTAAAGCACGACGAGTGTGGCAACCCCGGCAGCGACGCCGGGAATTTCTCCAGGCGCCTGCTTAGTCAGGCTTGATGCCCGCTCGCGCCACAATCGGTTTCCAGCGTTGCTGTTCCTGCGCGATGAACCGGGCGAATTCCTCCGGCGTGCTGCCTGCCACGAGGGCGGCGTCCGCGCTCAGCCGTTCGACCGACGACGGGCTGCGGATCGCCTTGACCGTCGCGTCGCCAAGCTTGGCCGCAGCGGCGGGCGGCAGCGATGCGGGCGCGAGCAGCCCGTACCATTGCGTCATCTCGAAGCCCGCATAGCCTTGCTCCGCCACGGTTGGCACGTCCGGCAACTGCGGAATGCGCTGGGCGGTACCGGTCGCGATACAACGCACCTTGCCCGTCTTGATGAACTGAATGATCGCCGGAGCGCCCACGGCCGCCGCATCGAGTCGCCCGGAGAGAAGATCGGTGATCTGCGGACCGCTGCCGCGATAGGGCACGTGCGTAATGAAAGTGCCCGTCGTGGCCTTGAGATACTCGAATGCCAGATGGCCGGCGCTGCCGTTGCCGGCGGAGCCATAGTTCAGCTTGCCCGGCTTGCTCTTGGCAAGTGCCACGAATTCCTTCAGGTTCTTCGCCGGCACGTCCGGATGAACCACGTACAGGCTGGGCACCTTGGAGAGCAGCGAGATCGCGCGGAAATCCTTGACCGGGTCGTAGGGGAGCTTGGGGAAAATGTAGGGATTGACGGCCAGCGTGCCGATATGGCCCAGGATCAGCGTGTGATTGTCATCCGCGCGTGCCACTTCCCCCATGGCGATATTGCCTGCGCCGCCCGGCTTGTTCTCCACGAACACCGACACGCCCAGCAACTTCGTCAGTTCGGCGGCCGTCGACCGCGCCACGATCTCGGAACTGCCGCCGGGTGCAAAGGGTACGACCAGCCGAATCGGCTTGCTCGGCCAGGCCTGGGCACGGACCAGCGACGGCGCCAGCGCACTGGCGCCCAGTGCGGCCGTGTATTTCAGCATGTCACGGCGGTTGGGGTTGAACGGGGTCATGATCGTCTCCGGGAGTTGTGGTGTGGCGATAGGTGTGGCAATGGCGATGCGGGACGCATCATTCAGGCTTGACGTTGCCGTCCTTGATGACCTTGCCCCACAGTTTTGTCTGGGTGTCGATGTAGCGCGCGGCCTCGGCAGGCGGGGCGGCTACCACCTCGCCGCCCAGTTCGGTCACGCGCTGCCTGATCTCAGGGCTGTTCATGACCTTCTGCAAGGCGTCGGACAGCTTGGCGACGATGGCCTCCGGCGTCGCCGCGGGAAGAAACGCCGCGTTCCATTCATAGACCTCGTAGCCCGCCACGCCGGCCTCCTGCATGGTGGGCACGGCGGGCAGCGCGGCCGTGCGCGTGTGGCTGGTGACGGCCAGCGGCTTCAGCTTGCCGGCCTTGATGTGCTGCAGGCTGGAGGCCACGTTGGCAAAGAAGAGCGGCACCTGTCCGGCGATGACGTCGGTCATGGCCGGGCCGCCACCTTTGTACGGCACGTGCAGCAGGTCCACGCCGGCGCGCTGCTCGAACAGCACCCCCGACAGATGCTGTGCGGAGCCATTGCCGGAAGACGCAAACGCGATGGAACCCGGCTTCTGCTTCGCCATGGCGAGAACGTCCTTGACGTTGCCGGCCGGGAAGGCGGACGTGGCGACCAGCACATTGGGATAGCGCGCCAGCACGCCGATCGCCTTGAAGGCCTTGCCGGGGTCGTAGGGCAGGCGTGGATAGAGGCTGGGATTGACCGCGTAGGAGGACGCATCGACCATCAGCGTGTAGCCGTCGGGCGCCGCCTTGGCGACATAGGCCGCGCCGATTTGTCCGCCGGCCCCCGGGCGGTTCTCCACGATGACCGATTGCCCCAGCTCGCGTCCCAGGCCTGGCGCGATCAGCCGGGCCATCAGATCCGCGCCGCCGCCTGGCGGGTAGGTCACCACGATGGTGATGGTTCGCGTCGGCCACTGGGCTGCGGACTCGGCGGCCTGCGCGAGGGCGGGTTGCAGCACGAGGCTCGCCACACCGGCAGCCGCCGCCATTGTTTTCAGGGAATGCATGAGGTTATCTCCGTGGATCCTGTCCGGTTATCGAAGGTCGGCGGTATAGCGGAATGCGAAGGCGTCGCCGCGAGTCAGTCGGTATTCGACGCAGTTTCCCTGGAGGTCGAAGGCCTGCCGTGTGACCAGCGCGCAAGGGTGCCCATCGGGCAAATCGAGCCGCTTCGCCTCGTCGGTGGCGAGCAGGCGGAAGGTCACCTCGTCGACCGCGCGATGGACGGTGATGCCGCATTGGCGGGCCAGCAGCGGATAGAGCAGCTCGCCCCACTCCGCCACGGGCAGGGCTTGCAGCGCCTCGCAACGCGGCAGCGGCAGCCAGATGGACTCGAGCAGGCGCGGCCGCTCATCCAGCCAGCGGCGCCGCGAGATCGCCAGGCCCCGCGCGCCGGCCGCCAGCCCGAACCTCGCCGCCAGGCCCTTGTCGAGCCGTACACTGCGACATGACAGGATTTCCGAGCGCGGGATGACCGTCGCGCCCGCCTGGGCGGGATCCGTATGGGCCGCATCCGCATCGCTATCAGACCGGAAGCGGAAGAACCGCATCATGCTGGCCCCGGCGAGGCCCGTGCGCACGAAGGTCCCTTTGCCTTGCACGCGTTCCAGCAAGCCGTCCTGGACCAGCACGGCAATGGCCTGCCGGATCGTCCCGAGCGCGATGCCGAATTCACTGGCCAGGGTGCTTTCCGCCGGGATCGCCTTGCCGGGCGACCAGGTGCCTGACACGATCTTCTGCTGCAATTGCGCCGCAATCTGGCCGTAGCGACTCAGCCCGGCAGGGGTTGATGGCGCCTGAAGCAAGTCGTTGTCGCGCATCTGGACTCCGTGTTAGATTCAGCTCCTATAGAGGACTAGATTACCCGGTGAGGCCGCCGTTGCCATATCCGGGCTTACCCGCAGCAGGGAAAGGGGCCGACCATGACTCAGAAAGCACCACCGGTGGTGGATTGCCACTTCCACGTGTTCGATGCGGACGTCGCCGTGGCGTCGGCGCGCTACCGGCCGCCGTACGCGGCGCGCCTGGAGGACTGGCGCGGCTTTGCCGCCTCGATCGGTGACGCCTATGGCGTGGTGGTCCAGACCAGCTTCCTCGGTACGGACAATTCGGCGCTGCTTGCCGCACTGGGCTCCATGCCGGAGCGGCTGAGAGGCGTCGCCGTGGTGGATCCGACGGTTGACGATGCGGAACTGGCCACCCTGCACGACGCAGGCGTCAGGGGTATCCGGCTGAACCTGTATGGGGATGCCGACTGGCAGCGCATTGGCACCGCACCCTGGCGCACGCTGTTTGCAAGGATTGGCACGCTGGGGTGGCACGTCGAGCTGCACACCGGCAATGGCGAGGGCGCCGCCGTACTGGCGACACTCGATACGGCACTGGGCCGGCTCCCGGTGCCGGTCGTGCTGGACCACTTTGGCCGGCCGGGCGCCGTCGGCATTGACGATGCAGTGTTTGACATGGCCGAGGCAGTGCAACAGCGCCGGCAGGTATGGGTGAAGATCAGCGCACCGTACCGGCTCCCCGCAGGGCTGGACTGGCAGATGATCGCGGAGAAGTGGGTGGAGGTCGCAGGCCAGGACCGGCTGATCCTCGGGAGCGACTGGCCGTGGACCAACCATGAGTCATCCAGGCGCGCGAACGAGTGCCGGGCGCTCTTCAGTTGGCCGGACGCGCAGCGCGCGGACCACCGGGCCACGCCATGCGGCACGTTTGCCGATGCCTTGCGATGGGAGAACGCGGCCGTTCTTTACGGATTCCGCATCGGGCGGCGCTGACGGCCAGCAGCGGCGCATGTCGGCGCGTGTCGCGTCGAACGCGTGAAGCGATGGATGCGTTCCACACCAGGGTCAATTCGAGCGACATGCCTATCATGGAAGCAGTGGCAGCATGCGGACGAGGCTCGACCTTGTCGATTACCTTGCGGCGCCGCAGCAAACGTCGTCAGTAGCAATCCGGAGCGCTCGCTGAGCCCGCGGGAACTCGAGGTGGTTCGGCTCTACGTCAACGGTATGACGATGACGGAAGTGGCGCGCCACCCGCATTGCAGCGTGAATACCGTCAGCACGCAGAAGGGCAGCGCCATGCGCGAGCTGGGACTGTCGAGGGATGCCGCGCTGTTCGACTATGCAGTGGAGCACGGCATGCGCGGCTAGGAGGTCGCCTCGAAAAGATCCCCTGACACAACTATGCTGTCATGGCACAGGCAAGGAGGCCATATGTCGTCAGATTCCCGCGTTGGGTGCGCAGTGCGTGGCGGCGTCGTCGCCATCGGCATGGCGAGTCTTGTGGTTTCCTGTGCGTCGATCAACACGACGGCGCCGCCTGAACTCCGGCCCGCCGATGCAGGACGGACGGTGGCCGTCATGCACGCGATCGGGGTGCAGATCTACGTGTGCAAGCGGGCGCCGGATGGTCGCTTGCTGTGGACGTTCAAGGCGCCCGAGGCAACCCTGCGCGATGAGGCCACCAGAGTGGTCATCAAGCACTACGCCGGGCCGACCTGGGAAGCGCCGGACGGCAGCAAGGTGACCGGCAAGGTGTTGCAGCAAGCGGCCAATACACGAGATCCGAATAGCATTCCGCTCTTGCTATTGCAGGCAACGAGCACTGGCGGCGCGGGCTTGTTCAGGTCTGTGCGCTACGTGCAGCGCTTGAATACGCAAGGCGGCCTGGCGCTCCCGCCGACGTGCACGCAGGAGGGGCAGGAAGATCGCATGCCCTATCAGGCCGACTACGTATTTATCGAATAGCCCCGGGCTGCGCGCTCACGCGGATATCGGCGGCATCGTCTGTTGCATCGATTCCCGCTGGTTGAAGGCTGCAAACCACTGCGCGAGCCTGGGCGCTTCCGTCCGCCAGTTCCTTTCCGCAAACCGAAAATCCAGATAGCCCAGCGCACACGCGATGGCGATATGCCCCAGTGTGACGGGCGCAACGGACAGCGATGCCGCATCGTCATCGAGCATGGCCAGCGTGGCGACGGATTTCGCATCCCACGCCGCCAGGATCTCCGGCGATTGTTGTGCCGCCGGGCGCAACCGCTCGTTCCGCCACAGCACCAGCAGATCGGTCAGCCCGTGCCCCATCCCATGCCAGCGCAGCGCCTGCAATCGCGCGGTGCGGTCGGCGGGGGCCAGCGCGGAGTCGCTCGCCAGGTGTTCGCAGATCAGCGTGGAGTCCGTCAGCACGCTGCCATCCGCCAGCATCAGCGTCGGGATCTTGTTCAGGGGATTGGCGCGCATGACGCCGCCGTTGCATCCGGTCATGGCGACGACGGCATCGATCCGATGGACGTCCGCGGCCAGACCGAGCTCATGCAGGGTCACCATGACACGCCGCACGAACGGCGAGCGCGGCGACCAATAGAGGTTCATCCGGCCAGCGACCGGTTCCGGCGACGAGGTGGGGGGCGTCATTGTCGGCATGTCATTCTCCATGGATGTTGTGGTCCTTGACGACGCGGCCCCATTTGGCGGCGTCCGCGCGAATCAGGCTGGCGAATTCGGCGGCGCTCCCCGGCGCCGGCACCAGTCCGAGCTGCTCCAGGTTCTTGCGCACCTCGGGGGTGCCGAGCGTGCGGCGCAGCGCCTCGTTCACGCGCTTCACCACATCGGGCGGCGTGCCGGCCGGCCCCATCATGCCGTACCAGTTGCTGGCTTCCACGTTGGCAATGCCGAGTTCGCCGAGCGTCGGCACGTCCGGCAGGAATGACAGCCGCCTGGGCGCAGCTACGCCGATGGGTTTCAGGCGCTTGCTGGTGATGAAGGGCATGAGGCCGGATGCGTCGCCGAAGAACGCGTCGACCTGGCCGCCCAGCGTATCGGTGATGGCCGGCGCGGCGCCCTTGTAGGCGACGTGCAGGAAGTTGACGCGCGTCGCGACCTTGAAGAGTTCAATCGTCATATGCGGCATGCTGCCGACGCCCGTGGAGGCCAGGCTGGGTGGCTTGGCCGCCTGCTGGGCCTGCTTGACGAAGGCGGCGGCGGTGGCGACCGGTGCATCGGGTTTGACCACGAGGACTTCCGGCGTATTCACGACCATCGAGATCGGCGTCAGGTCCTTCTGCGGGTTGTAGGGCAGGCTGGCATACAGCGACGGGTTGATCACGATGGCGCCGGCGCTAGTCAGGAACAGCACGGAGCCGTCGGTCGGCGATTTGGCAACGAAGCTCGCGGCGATGGCGCCATTCGCGCCCGGGCGATTATCGATGACAACGGTCTGCTGGAGTTCCTGTTCCAGCTGGCGCGAGATGGCGCGGGCCAGCGTATCCGCGGGGCCGCCTGCCGGAAACGCGACGACCAGCCGGATGACCGGCGCGGCGTGGGCGAGGGAGGTGAATGCCAGCGACATCAGTGCCGCGGCAAGAAACGGGGTGCGCCATCGGTTAAGCAAGGTGGTCTCCTGATTGGTGGTTGCAAGGGACGGCCGCGCGCGTCCGCGCTTGCCGCCACGCCGGTGATTTCAGCGCGGGGCAGGCGCGGGGCAGCGCGTGGGTTGGGCCTAGCCGCCGGCCGCGCCCTGGGTGTTGACGTATAGCGAGTAGATCGACGTGCACGACGCCATGAACAGGCGATTGCGGTGACGTCCGCCGAAGCAGAGGTTGGCGCAGCGCTCGGGCAGCGAGATATGGCCAATCGCCTCGCCTTGCGGAGAAAACACGCGCACGCCATCGAGCTCCGGCGTGCCCATGCCCCAGCCGCACCACAGGTTTCCGTCCACATCGACGCGAAAGCCATCCGGCGTGCCGGGGCCGGCGTCGACCAGCACGCGCGATTCCGTCAGCCGGCTGCCGCTGGTGTCCACGCTGAACGCCCGGATGCGCCGTGGCCGCGCGCGCGACTCGATCACGTAGAGCGTACGTTCGTCTGGCGAGAAGGCCAGGCCGTTGGGACCGCTGATATCGTCGGCCACCACGGTGGCGGTGCCGGTATTCGGATCCAGCCGATAGACGCGCTCCGGCAGTTCGGCCTCGGCGCGCTCGCCCTGGTAGTAGCCGGCAATGCCGAAGGGCGGATCGGTAAACCAGATCGAACCGTCTGACTTGACCACCACATCATTGGGCGAGTTGAGGCGCTTGCCTTCGAAGCGATCCATCAGCACCGTGACGCTGCCGTCGTACTCGGTGCGGGTAATGCGGCGTCCGCCGTGCTCGCACGTGATCAGCCGGCCCTGACGGTCGCGCGTATTGCCGTTGGCGTGATCGGAAGGCCCACGGAACACACTGACCGCACCGGTCTCTTCTTCCCACTTCATGATGCGGTTGTTGGGGATGTCGCTCCATAGCAGGTAGCGGCCATCGCCAAACCAGACTGGTCCTTCATTCCAGCGGCCACCGGTGGCAATGCGCTCGACGGCGGCCAGAACCAGCCTGTATTTTTCGAATTCCGGTTGCAGCACCTGGACGGCCTCGTCCGGGTAGCGGCGAATCGGCATGCGGTCGCTGAGATCCACGATGCGGGCTCCTTTCTTCAGGCGTACAGGCGTGCGGGGTTATGGACCAGCACGGCGTCGGTGGTAGCGGCATCGCCGCACAGGGCGCGAATCCACGCCAGCAGCCAGGATTCGTTCGGACGCGGGTACTGGATGTTCGGATGCGGCCAGTCGGTACCCCAGATCGCGCGCGCCGGGGCGATGTCGAGCAGCCGCCGCGCAACCCGCACGGCCGAGGGATAGGGCACGATGCCGTCGGTGATGCGATCCGGGCCGGACAGCTTGATCCAGAGGTGCGGCAGCGCCAGGAATTCCTCCAGCGCGGCGAAGGCGGGGTAGGAAATCCCGTCGCTGGCGTTGACGCGGGCCATGTGGTCGATGACGAGCGGAATATTCAGCGGCGCCAGCGCCCGGAGGGCGTTCACCACATCCGGCAATTGCCCGTGCAGCAGCGCGTGCCAGCCATAGGGGCGGATACGTTCGAGCACGGCGCGCATGCGGCCCGGATCGGCCGGTCCGCCAAGATGGGACATCAGGCCAAGGCGGATACCGCGTACGCCGCGCGCGTGCATATCAACCAGGCGCGCTTCGTCGATCTCGGGATCGATGGTGGCAATGCCACGGTAGGTGCCATGGCTGTCGTCGAGCGCGGCGAGCAGTGCGTCGTGGTCATCGCCATAGCACGCGCCCTGCACGATGACGCCGTGGGCAATGCCCAGCGCCGCATGCAACGCGCGGATCTCGCTGAACGGCGCCGCCGGTGGCGCGTAGATGGGATCGGGCGGCAGCGGGAATCTCGCGTACGGCCCGAAGATATGAAAATGGCAATCCCAGATGCCGGACGCGCCGGTGGTGTCGACTTGCATGGTGGTCGGTTGTCGGTGTCAGTCGGAGCGTGCGCCGGTTTCCTTGACCACGCGCGTCCAGCGCGCGTACTCGGTCCGGATCAGCTTGCCGTAGTCGGCGGGCGTGCCGCCGGTCGGCTCGGCGCCCTGGGCGTGCAGCGCGGCGAGGGTTTCGGGGTCTTTCAGCAAGGCTGCCACCTCCTGGTTGATCCGCGTGGCGATGGCCGACGGCAGACCGCGCGGCGCGACGATGCCTTGCCACGTGCCGGAATCGAAGCCGGGCGTGATGGTCTCCGCCAGCGTCGGCGTATCGGGCAGCACGGAGACGCGCCGCTGCGTCGTGGCGGCAATCGCGCGCAGCTTGCCGTCCTTGATGAACGGCAGCACGGCATTGAGGCTGCCGGACATCATGAAGTCCAGCCGCCCCGACAGCAGGTCCGGCAGCGCCGCCGCATTGCCCTTGTAGGGGATGTGATTGAACTGCGTGCCGGTGCGGGCCGCAAACAGCACGCTGGTCAGATGGTCGATCGTGCCGTTGCCGGACGAACCGAAGTTCAACTGGCCCGGCCTGGCCTTGAGCAACGCCAGAAAGTCCTGCGGCGTCCTGGCCGGCGACGCGGCATTGACGATCACGACCAGCGGCACCGTGGCGACATAGGCCACTGGCGTGAAGATCTCGGTGGGATTGAGCGCAGGCTTCTGGAACAGCGCGGGCGAGATGGCGATCGACGAGCTGTTGTAGAGCAGCGTATAGCCGTCGGCCGGCGATTTCGCGACTTGTTCCGAGGCGATGTTGCCGCCGGCACCTGGACGGTTCTCCACCACCACCTGCTGGCCGAGGCGGTCGCCCAGCTTGCGGGCGATCACGCGCGCGATGATGTCCGTGGGGCCGCCCGGCGAGAACGCCACCACCAGACGGACCGGCTTGTCCGGATAGGCGGCGGCGCGCGCGACGGCGGGCAGGCCCGCGCTGGCCGCCAGCACGGCCATCTGGACCATCAGGGCCATCACGGCCGTCGTATGGCCACGTCGACCCGGGCGGGCCGTGGATGTCTTGGATGCCATGGCGGCGTTGTCTCCCCTGTGTGTTTTATCGGTGCGGCCTGTGGTCAGCGGCAGCTCAGTCGCAACGCACGCTCATGCCGCCGTCGACGATGATCTCAGTTCCGGTGACGAAGCGCGCTTCGTCGGAGGCCAGAAACAGCGCTGCGTTGGCGGTGTCGCGGCCGTCGCCCATGAAGCCGAGCGGAATGCGGGCCTGGCGCTGGGCCAACAGCGCGTCGACGTTGCCGCCCGCGCGCTGGCCCGCCAGACGTGCCTCCACCATCGGCGTATGCATCTGGCCCGGAATCACCGTGTTCACGCGGATGTTCTTCTTCGCGTACTCCACCGCGACCACGCGCGAGAACTGGATCACGGCTGCCTTGGCCGATGCATAGCCGACCTGGGCCGCTCCGGTCCAGCGGATGCCGGACGTCGACGCCGTATTGACGATGGCCCCGCCGCCTTGCGCTTCCATATACGGCAGCACGGACTTGCACGTCAGGAAGACGCTCTTCAGGTTGAAGTCCAGTTGCGCGTCCCAGACTTCCTCGCTGAGATCCACCGGACCGCCCTTGGCGGAGCCCCCGACATTGTTGACGAGGATGTCGACACGGCCGAAGCGCGCAATGCAGGCTTCGACCATCGCGGCCACGGCCTTCGCGTCGGTGACGTCGCAGGTGTAGGGCTCCACTTCGCCCTGCACGCCGCGCACGCGGGCCAGCGTTTCTTCCATGGCGGCGGCATGCTTGTCGACGGCGAAGATCTTCGCGCCTTCTTCCGCAAAGCGCACGGCCACGGCGCGGCCGTTGCCCCAGCCCGGACCCACGCAGCCCGCGCCGGTCACGATGACAACTTTTCCGTCGAGTCTTCTGGACGACATGTTTCTGTTCCTTCAGCTTGAGAGTCAGAGTGCGACGAGTTCCGGCGCCGTGCCTTCGGGCGGGACCACTTCGAAGGCGTTGATGGTCATGGAAATCAGTGTGTAGTAGCCGGCCAGGCCGACGAGGTCCACCACGCTGTCCTGACCGAGCACGGCGACGGCGCGCTGGTAGAGCGCATCGGGGATCTTGCGGGTGGTGTCCAGGCTCTGCATCACGGCATGGACGACGGCTTCGTCTTCGTGCGCAAAGCGCGGAATCTGGCCGGTACGGATGGCCTCGACCACGTCGGCGTCAACGCCGGCTTTCAGTGCCAGTGGCTTGTGCGCAAACCATTCGTACTCGGCGCTCCAGGCCCGCGCCATGCAGAGAATGGCGAGCTCCGATAGCCGGGGCGACAGCGACGAGTCGTAGCGGCAATACTGACCCAGCGCCTGTGCGGTGGCCGCCAGTTGCGGCCGTTGCAGCCAGACTGCCAGCGGTCCGCGCACGCCGCCACGGGGGCCGGCGGCGATGGTGTCGTAGACGGTGCGCTGGGCGGGCGTCATGGCCTCCACGGCCAGGGCGGGAATACGGGGCATCAGCCTGTCTCCAATCTTTGTTATGGGTGCGGTGTCATGCTGCGTCGCAGCGTGACCACGCCACGAATGCAGCCATTGTGCGGACGGTGCGTTTGTAGCGTCCAATATATTTTTTGGAACAGACTCATTCCAAATTAGAATTACTGGCTGCGCCGTGGCTGACGGCGTTTTCAACCGGAGCGCCCGATGGAAATCCGAGAACTGCGCATGTTCGTGGCGCTGGCCGAGGAGCTGCACTTTGGCCGTGCGGCGGAGCGCCTGCGCATTTCGCAGCCGCCATTGACCAAGCACATCCAGCAGCTGGAGGCACGGCTGGGCGTGATGCTGTTCGACCGCAACAAGCGCAGCGTGCGCCTGACGCCGGCCGGTGCGGCGCTAGTGCAGGAGGCGCGCCGTATCCTGAACCAGGCGGAAGTCGCCATGCAGGTCGTACGCCGGGCGGAGCAGGGCGAAACGGGCACGCTGCGCATCGGATTTGTCGCGGCGGTGGTCTATATCGGCATCGAGAAGCTGTTTGCGCGGCTGCACCGCGAGCTGGTGGGCGTGGACACCGTCTGGGAAGAGATGGGGTCCTCGGAGCAGGTGGAGGCGCTGCGCAACGACCGCATCGACCTGGGCTTTGCGCAGGTGCCGATGGGCGTGGGCGAGATGTCGGCGCATCAGGTGGCGCGCGTGCCGCTGGCGGCGGCGCTCCCGGCGGATCATCCGCTGGCCGGCCGGTCAAGGATCGATCCCGCCGCGCTGGCCGACGAGCCGTTTATCGTGATTCCGCGCGAGAGCGCCCCCGGATACTTCGACCTGACCGCGGCCACCTGCCTGCAGGCGGGCTTCAGTCCGAATTTTCGCCACTATGCCAAGCACCTGCTGTCGGTGGTCAGCCTGGTGGCACTCGGGCGCGGGGTAGCGCTGGTGCCGCGCACACTGGCGGTGGCGGCCATTCCGGGCGTGGTGCTCAAGCCGCTGACGGGCGCCCCGGCGCACGCGCAGTATTCGGCGATCTGGCATCCGGGCAATCCGTCGCCGGTGTTGGCGCGGGCGTTGAAACTACTCGGCGTTCCATAGGGAATTGGAGGTTGCTTCAAAATGAAGCGAGCGGTCCTGGCTAGACGCGCGGCCGCAGACAGTACAAGTGGTACGGCCAGCGAATGTGGCTAACCCGACAACGACGCCAGGATCCTTCTGAAACAACCTCCTAGTGTTGTGAGTTAGAAATTCATTTCATTATTGCCTTGTCCGCCTGCCGCGACGAAATGGCGCATGAAAAGGCGTTCCGATTCGCGCAATCCTTCCTCGGTGAGGATGACTGATTTCGCCTTGTTCACAGGGTCGGCAATGAGACCT
>NZ_JBFTSP010000035.1:0-51687 GCF_056400065.1 Cupriavidus sp. 01L415
GCGTGAACGACGCCCGCAGCACCTTCACCGACGGCGCCCGCGTGAACGACCAACGTAGCCCGTTCACCGACGGCGCCCGTGTCGGCAAGACCGACCCCTACACCGATGGTGCCCGCATCGTCGCCGGTCTGGATCGCACCGGTGTATCGAGCGAACCCTCGCGCAGCTTCGACGTGTTCACCGACGGTGCCCGTGTCGGCAAGACCGACCCGTACACCGATGGCGCACGCACCGTCGCCGGCCTGGATCGCGTAGGTGTATCGGCCAGCCCGGCCCGTACGGTTGACTCCTTCACTGACGGCGCCCGCGCCGGCAAGTTCGATCCCTACACGGATGGTGCCCGCATCGTTGCCGGTCTGGATCGCACCGGCGTATCGAGCGAACCCTCGCGCAGCTTCGACGTGTTCACCGACGGCGCCAACGCCTGAAGTCCGCGGCCCGGTAGCGATACCGGGCCAACTGCCTGACCCTGTATCTGGAGTTTCATCATGAGTTTGCGTGACAGTGCCCTGATCCTGGGCGGATGGGTTGTCCTTTGTATTGCCAGCGGATCGGTGCTTTCGCTTGTCGCGCAGTCGCTGTCTGCATAAGAGATATCGACAAGAACCGGAGAGTTCTCCCACAAGGAGACAGTCGCCATGAAAACGCAACCTGTACGCGAACAACTGCTTGAGCACGCTTCCGTGCTGATTCGGCGCAGGGGCTATAACGGCTTCAGCTATCGCGACCTCGCGGACCTCGTGGGCGTCAAGACATCGAGCATCCACTATTACTTCCCGTCCAAGGACGATCTGGTGCTGGAAGTGGTCCGGCTGTATCGCGAAAGCCTGTCTGCGCGCCTCCAGTCCATCGAAACCGATATGCCGCTGGCCGAGCAGGCCCGGCAATATATCCAGCCGCTACGCAATGGCATCGAGGGTGGACAGGTTTGCCTGGCCGGCATGCTGTCCGCCGAAGTGATGGCGCTGCCGGAATCGGTACGCGCCTTGCTGAAGGAACACTTCAGCATGAATGAAGCGTGGATCACGGGCCTGCTGAAGCGGGCCGAGTCCGAACGCGGACGCCCGTATCCGGTACCGCCGCAGGCGCTGGCCAAGGTGCTCTATGGCGCGATCCAGAATGGTCTCATCACGGCCCGGATGTCGGGCTCGACGGACAGGCTGGATGCTGCAGCGGACATGTTGCTTGGCGCGGTCAGCGATACGCAGCAGGCGGCCGCCCGAGAACCGGAAGCCGTGACCGCTTAAATCATCGACTGAATCGAATATGTGGCGCCCGTCGTTTCGCGACGGGCGCCTTTGCTTTTTTGGATGCAGCCGTCGTCGCCGGCGCTTTCCCGGTTGCAGCCTTCTTGACGATGGCCGTCTTTACCGCGGTCTTGCCGGCCGCCGTAGTCTTCGCGGTCTTGTCTTTCGCGGGCGACGCCTTCATCGCGCCTGTCTCCAGCTCGACCCATGCGGGCGCATGGTCGCTCGCCCGCTCCTCGCCTCGCACCCACTTGTCCACGCCGGCGTCCCGCATGCGCGGCGCCAGGTCGACGCTCAGCAGCAGATGGTCGATCCGCAAGCCCGAGTTGGTCTGCCAGTGCTGGCGGAAATAGTCCCAGAACGTATAGACCCGCTCGCCCGGAAAGCGCGTACGCAATGCATCGGTCCAGCCCTGCGCCAGCAAGCGTCGATAGCATTCGCGGCTTTCCGGCTGCAGCAACGCATCCTTGAGCCAGGAGCGCGGGTTGTAGATATCCTCATCGGTCGGCACCACATTGAAGTCCCCCGCCAGCACCACCGGATGCCCGGAGTCCAACAGGCCCGCCGCGTGGCGAATGAGCCGTTCGAACCATGCCAGCTTGTAGTCGAACTTGGGCCCCGGTTGCGGGTTGCCGTTGGGCAAGTAGAGGCAGGCCACCAGCACGCCATTGACTGCCGCTTCCAGATAGCGGCTCTGGCTGTCGTCTTCCGCGCCAGGCAAGCCGCGCCGCGCTTCGATCGGATCCGCATCCTTCGCCAGGATCGCCACACCGTTCCATGATTTCTGCCCGTGCCAGATCGCACCATAGCCCGCCGCACGAATCTCATCGATCGGAAACGCCGCATCGACGGTCTTCAGCTCCTGCAGGCAGACTACGTCAGGCGATTCCCGCGCAAGCCACGCCAGCAGCGCCGGCAAGCGCGTGCGAATGCCGTTGATATTGAACGTGGCGATTTTCAGGCGAGGCATCGGAGTGGGCTCCCTGTAAAGACGTTGGCAACGATGCGCGTTCTTGCCGGCGGATGCACCGCCGCGCGCACGATTCTATGGCGCATCGGCATGCGCGCCACAACCCGCCGCACGACTCCTTCCAGCTACGCGGCGCCGCATGCACATCCATCCCAGGCGGCCTTCACTTCGGCGATGGACACTGTATATTCATACAGTTCTTTCGCCACCCCGTTTTTTGCGCCTTGTCCACCACCTCCTGCCCGCTCACTCCGGAGACCACGCCCCGCTACGTCGTGGCCGTGCGCACGCTTTGCGAATTCACCGCCAAGGCGGGGGATCTCGACCTGCGCTTCACGCCGTCGCCCACTGCTCAGGAAGGCGTGGCAGGACACGGCGTCGTGACGGGCCGCCGTGGTCCCGGTTATGAAACGGAGGTCTCGCTGTCCGGCATGTTCGGCGGCTTGCGCGTGCGCGGCCGCGCCGACGGGTACGATCCGGCAGCCAACCGGCTCGAGGAAATCAAGACCGTACGTGGCGAAGCCGTCGAGGTCCCCGACAACCATCGCGCCCTGCACTGGGCGCAGGCAAAGATCTACGGCTGGCTGCTGTGCGAAGCGCGCGGCCTGGCCGACATCGAGATCGCCATCGTTTATTTCGACATCCTGAGCCAGCGCGAGCGCACGCTGCAGGAGCGCTTTGACGCCGCCACGCTGCGCGCATTTTTCGAGGACAGTTGCCGGCGCTTCCTGCGCTGGGCCGAGCGTGAGATCGCGCATCGCCAGGCACGCGATGCCGGTCTGGTCGCATTGGCCTTTCCGCACGGCGATTTTCGCCCCGGGCAGCGCACGCTGGCCGAATCCATCTACAAGGCCAATGTGTCCGCGCGGACGCTGCTGGCACAGGCGCCCACCGGTATCGGCAAATCGATCGGCACGGTCTTTCCGGCGCTGAAGGCGATGCCGTCGCAGCAAATCGACAAGCTGTTCTTCCTCTCCGCGCGTTCGACCGGACGCGCCGTGGCATTGCAGGCCACTGCTAACCTGCGCGATATACACCACGATGTGCGCGGCGATGACCGCCCCGCGCCGCTGCGTGTGCTGGAACTGATGGCCCGGGACAAGTCGTGCGAGCATCCGTCGCTGGCCTGCCACGGCGAATCCTGCCCGCTGGCGCGTGGATTCTATGATCGCCTGCCGGCGGCACGCGAGGCAGCCAGCACAGCCCCCGTCCTGGATCGCGAAGCCGTGCGCACCATCGCTCGCGCGCATGACGTCTGTCCCTACTACCTCGCGCAGGAGATGATCCGCTGGAGCGATGTGGTGGTGGCGGACTACAACTACTTCTTCGACCGCAGCGCGATGCTCTACGCGCTGACGGCCCTCAACGACTGGCGCGTCAGTGTGCTGGTCGACGAAGCCCACAACCTCGTCGAGCGCGGTCGCGCCATGTACACGGCGACGCTCGATCACCTCTCGTTCCGTGCCGTGCGGCAGTCGGCGCCGGGGGTGCTGGCGCGGCCGATGGATCGCCTCAACCGGCAATGGCGCGCGCTGGCCAAGGACAGCGACGCGGCCTATGAAACCCACGACACGGCCCCGGCGCCCTTTGTCGATGCCCTCGCGCAGCTTTGCGGTGCCATCGTCGAATTCATGAGTGCAAACCCGGGCCAGCATGACGCCACGCTGGAGCGCTTCTATTTCGACGCCCTGCACTTCCTGCGCCTGGCCGAGCAGATGTCCGAGCACGGCGGCAAGCATTCCCTGTTCGACATCACGCGCACGCCGCGCCTGCGCAGCGGCGTGAACGCCCAACTGTGCATCCGCAACCTGCTCCCAGCGCCGTTCCTGCGACCACGGTTTGCCGGCGCGCATTCGACCTCGCTGTTTTCGGCCACGCTGCAGCCGGAGCGCTACTACGCGGACATGCTCGGCTTGCCGGCGACCACGGCGTGGGTGGAAGTCCCGTCGCCCTTCCACGCCGAACAGCTCCGCGTCCATATCGCACGGCATATCTCCACGCTCTACACGCAACGCCAGCAATCGCTGCCCGCGATCGTCGAACTCATGGCGGGGCAGTATGCGGCGCGGCCCGGCAACTACCTGGCCTTCTTCAGCAGCCACGACTACCTGCAGCAGGCGGCCGCAATGCTGGCTGCGCGGTATCCGGACATTCCGATCTGGTGCCAGGCCCGCGGCATGGACGAGGCCAGCCAGGCGGCCTTCCTCGATGCATTCGTGCCCGGCGGCTGCGGCATCGGCTTTGCGGTATTGGGCGGGGTGTTTTCGGAAGGCGTGGACCTGCCGGGAGACCGCCTGATCGGGGCGTTCGTCGCCACGTTGGGGCTGCCGCAGATCAATCCGGTCAACGAGCAACTGCGCGCGCGGATGGAGAGCGGCTTTGGCCTCGGCTACGCGTACGCTTATCTGTATCCCGGGTTGCGCAAGGTGGTGCAGGCCGCCGGACGCGTGATCCGCACCCAGCAGGATCGCGGCGTGGTCTGGCTGATCGATGATCGCTTTGGCCGCGCAGAAGTCCGCGCCTTGCTGCCAGCGTGGTGGGAAATCTCGCCGACCCCGGGGCCTTCCACGGGTCAATCTGGCACGTCGATGGCCGGAATCGACAACTTCCCGGCAAACTGAAAACGGCTGTCACTGGCAGAATGACGCAATCGTCGCTACCCGATGCGCTGGCGTGTTATTCGCTTGCCCGCAACGTATCCAGATCCGCGCCCCAAAAGGAGAATCATCGATGAGCATGACCAAAGATTTCGCCACCACCGAGCCGACACGTGCCGACATCGATACCATGCCCGGCGCCACGCTGCTGGAATTTGGCGCGCCGTGGTGCGGCTTCTGCATGCGAGCACAGCCCTTGATCGAAACCGCCTTCGGCCACCACCCGTCCATCCGCCATATCAAGGTGGAAGACGGCAGCGGCCGGCCACTGGGACGTTCCTTTCGCATCAAGCTGTGGCCCACGCTGATTTTCCTGCGTGACGGACAGGAGGTGGCGCGGCTGGTCCGCCCGGATGACGCGCAGGCGATTGCCAGCGCCATGGCCCAGATCGACGGCCAGGCCGCCACCACGTACTAGGCGGTGCCTGCCGTCAAGCCTGCAGGGCCATCGCCGCGCGCGCGGATCATGTCGATCAGCGCACGCAATCCGGCCGGTATGTGCCGCCGGCCGGGATAGTAAAGACACAGCGGCCCGAATGGCGGCGTCCAGTCCGCCAGGACCTCGACCAGCGTGCCAGCGGCCAGATCGGCGGCTACGTTCCACACGCTCAGTAGCGCAAGCCCCATGCCGGCGCGCGCGGCGTCATGGATCAGCGTGGCGTCATCCAGCGTTAGCGAGCCGGGCACATCTACCTCCATCGACGCGTTGTGGCGCGAGAACTCCCAGCGATACAGCGCGCCGCTAGGCATCCGCGTGCGGATGCAACGATGCTGCATCAGGTCCGCCGGCGTGCGGGGCGCCGGATGCGCGGCCAGGTAGTCCGGGCTGCCGACCACGATCAGCCGCTGGCCGCCACCGATCGGCACGGCGATCATGTCCTGTGGCACGGCTTCCGCCAGCCGGATCCCCGCGTCGAAGCCTTCCACGACGATGTCGATAAGGCGGCCTTCGGTGACGATATCCAGCTTCATCTCCGGATAGCGACGCAGGTAGTCGATGAAGAGAGCCATGGTCTGGCGCGCGGCGCCGACCGAGGTATTGATCCGCAACGTCCCCGCCGGGGTGGTGCCGAAGCTGCCGGCCTGCGTCATGGCATCGCGAATGGCGACCAGCGCGGGCGCAATGCTTTCCACAAACTGCGCGCCGGCCTCCGACAGCGACACGCTGCGCGTGGTGCGATTGAACAGCCGCACGCCAACGCGCCCTTCCAGCGCGGCAATCGCGTGGGACAGCGCCGACGTCGACATGCCCAGCTCCGTTGCCGCCGCGCGAAAGCTCCGATGCCGCGCCACCGCCAGCACGGCCTCCAGTTCATTCAATCCGGAAGTCTGCATTATCCCGATCCATTCAACGATTCATCCGAAATTGTATGGCTAGACGGGTCAATGGCGCATTCGTATGCTGCGGATACGTTTCCATGCATCGGAGTCCTCATGCAGCACATCGAACAGATCTATATCGACGGCGCCTTCGTCACCCCGCACGGCGAGGAGTGGTTTGACCTCTTCAACCCCGCCACCGAACAGGTCATCGGACGCGTACGGCTAGCCGACGTGCTCGACACGCGCCGCGCCATCGCCGCCGCGAAACAGGCGCTTCCGGTCATGGCACGCACGACGAAAGCCGATCGCATCGCGTGGCTGCATCGCATGCACGAGGCGGTGCGCGCGCGCGAGCAGGATCTGCTGGCAGCGGTCGTCGAGGAATACGGCGCGCCGGTCAGCCGTGCGCAATGGATGACCCAGCATGCGTCCAGCGTGCTGCTGGACGCCGCCAACGTGCTGCGCGATTACGATTTCACGCACCGCGCCGGCACGGCCGAGGTCACGATGCAGCCGATGGGCGTGGCCGGACTGATCACGCCGTGGAACAGCAATGCCGGCTTTCTCTGCGGCAAGCTCGCCATGGCCATCGCAGCGGGATGCACGGCGGTCATCAAGCCCAGCGAGATGAGCGCGATCCAGACGCGCATCGTGACCGAGGCGCTGCATCAGGCCGGCTTGCCGCCGGGCGTGTTCAATATCGTCACGGGCCGCGGCGATGTGGTCGGCGCCGAGATCGTCGCGCATCCCGATGTGGCCAAGATCTCGTTCACGGGATCGACGGCTGTCGGCAAGGGCATCGTTCGTACCGGGGCCGAGACGCTCAAGCGCGTGACGCTGGAACTGGGCGGCAAGTCGCCATTCGTCGTCCTCGACGACGCGGACTTTGCGCAGGCCGTGCCGCTGGCACTGAACGCGGGATTCATGAACAGCGGGCAGGCGTGCGTTGCAGGCACGCGCATCCTGGTGCCGGCGAGCCGGCTGGCCGAGTTCGAGGCCCATGTGCGAGACGCCATCGGCCAGTTCCGCTCGGGCGATCCCACCGATCCCACGACGGTCATCGGCCCGATGGTCAGCCAGAAGCAGTGGGAGCGCGTGCAGCGCTATATCGGCATGGGCATTCGGGAAGGGGCAACGCTATTGACTGGCGGCGAGGGCCGCCCGGATGGCAGGAAGACCGGCTGGTTCGTGCGGCCGACCGTGTTCACCAACGTCCGCAACGGCATGGCGATTGCGCGCGAGGAGATCTTCGGCCCGGTGCTGTCGATTATCGCGTACCGCGACGAGGAAGACGCCGTGGCGATCGCCAACGACACGACATATGGGCTGCAGGGCTATGTCGCCGGCACCGATCTCACGCGTGCGCGCCGGGTGGCGGCACGCATCGAGGCCGGCCGTGTGCTGGTGAATACGCTCGCGCACGAACCGGCGGCCCCGTTTGGCGGCTTCAAGCAATCGGGCATCGGCCGGGAATACGGCGTGCACGGGCTGGAAGCCTACCTGGAGCCCAAGGCCACGCTGGGCGTGCTGGCGGCTTGAATGGTGGCTTGAGTGGCGGCGTTCGACGTCCGGTGGTGGCGGTGATGCCGCCGGCGCTCACAGCTCCAGCGGCATCGCACTGGTGCACTTGATCTCGTCCAGGCATACGCTGGACTTCACTCCGCTCACGCCCGGGATGCGCATCAGCGTATCCAGCAGGAAGTCGGACAGCGACTTCAGATCCTTCGCCACGACCTTGAGCACGTAGTCGATGTCGCCGGTCACGGAAAAGCACTCCTGGATCTGCGCCAGCTCCGCCACGAGCCCCTTGAACTTGGACAGGTCGCGAATGTGGCCGCGCTCCATCGTCACATGGATAAAGGCCGTCACGCCAAACCCAAGTGCCGTGCTGTCCAGCCGCGCCTCGTAGCGCTTGATGATGCCGCTCTCCTCCAGGCGGCGGTGGCGCCGCAATGTCTGCGCGGGCGACAGGCTGATTGCCTCCGCCAGCTCCAGATTGGAGGCCCGGCCATGTTCCTGCAGGACCCCCAGCAAGCGGCGGTCCGTGCGATCCAGCTCAGGATTTTGCATTCGCGTTTCCTGGAAACGTAGTTTCGCGAAATTTTATCTCATATTTCAGGGTTTCCCTGCGTGCCTAACGAAATCCTATTTAGCTGGGCGACATATACACTCAATCCCAGTTCAGGCAGCGTTGGAAGCGCCCCGAAGTGCTCAGAGCCCCCCTCCGAGCCCCTCATTCCTCGCCGCCGGCGGAAGCCGCGCATCGATCTCTTCGTGCCGGTTGCCCGAAATATTATTTCCCCTAGCCCCCACTTCCCTGCAGAGCACACCATGGCCGACCTCTTTGAAAACCCGATGCAATTGATGGGCTTCGAGTTCGTTGAATTCGCGTCCCCCACGCCCAACGTCCTGGAACCCCTGTTCGAGAGAATGGGCTTCTCGCTGGTGGCCCGCCACCGCTCTAAGGATGTGCTGCTGTACCGCCAGGGCGAGATCAACTTCATCATCAACAACGAACCGAGCAGCGAAGCCGCCTATTTCGCCGCCGAGCACGGCCCCAGCGCCTGCGGCATGGCGTTTCGCGTCAAGGATTCGCACAAGGCGTATGCCCGCGCACTGATGCTGGGCGCGCAGCCGGTGGAGATCGCCACCGGTCCGATGGAGCTGCGCCTGCCCGCCATCAAGGGCATTGGCGGCGCGCCGCTGTACCTGATCGACCGCTTCGAGGAAGGCAAGTCGATCTATGACATCGACTTCGAATACCTTGAAGGCGTGGACCGCCACCCCGTGGGCCACGGCCTGAAGCTGGTCGACCACCTGACGCACAACGTCTACCGTGGCCGCATGGCGTACTGGGCCAACTTCTATGAACGCCTGTTCAACTTCCGCGAAATCCGCTACTTCGACATCCAGGGCGAGTACACCGGCCTGACCTCGAAGGCGATGACCGCGCCCGACGGCAAGATCCGCATTCCGCTGAACGAAGAATCCTCCAAGGGCAGCGGCCAGATCGAAGAATTCCTGATGGCGTTCAACGGCGAGGGCATCCAGCATATCGCCTTCCTGACGGACAACCTGATCGAAGTCATCGACAGGCTGCAGATGGCCGGCGTGGAGCTGATGACCGCGCCGAACGATTACTACTACCAGGCGCTGGAAAACCGCCTGCCGGGCCACGGCCAGCCGGTGGACCAGCTCAAGGCGCGCGGCATCCTGCTCGATGGCACCACCGAAGGTGGCAAGCCCCGCCTGCTGCTGCAAATCTTCTCGAAGGCCGCCCTGGGCCCAGTCTTCTTCGAATACATCCAGCGCGGTGGCGACGACGGCTTTGGCGAAGGCAACTTCAAGGCGCTGTTCGAATCGCTCGAGCGTGACCAGATCGAGCGCGGCACCCTGAAGGTCTGAGCGCCCCCTCCGGACCCAAGTTTTACCTGGGCCGGCGTCCTCCCGGGGCGCCGGCACCTTCCCCGCCGCCGGCGCCACCCGCGTCGGCGGTCTTTTCAAAGCGTCCACGCCAAGAGACGCGCCCGACATTCCACAAGAATGGGTAGAGGACACAACTCCATGCACGCTGTACAAGAGACAGACGGCACGCTCCAACGCGGCCTAAAGAATCGTCACATCCAGCTGATTGCGCTTGGCGGCGCCATCGGCACCGGGCTGTTCCTGGGCATCGCCCAGACCATCAAGATGGCMGGCCCYTCGGTCCTGCTCGGCTAYGCSGTGGCSGGSATCRTCGCCTTCTTCATCATGCGCCAGCTGGGCGAGATGGTGGTGGATGAACCCGTCGCCGGGTCCTTCAGCTACTTCGCCAACAAGTATTGCGGCCATTTCGCCGGCTTCATGTCCGGCTGGAACTACTGGGTGCTTTATATCCTGGTGAGCATGGCCGAGCTGTCGGCAGTGGGCATCTATGTTCAGTACTGGTGGCCGGGCATCCCGACGTGGATTTCCGCGCTGGCGTTCTTCCTGATCATCAACGCCATCAACCTCGCCAGCGTGAAGTCCTTCGGCGAGATGGAATTCTGGTTCTCGATCATCAAGGTCGCGGCCATCGTCGGCATGATCGGCTTTGGCGGCTACCTGCTGGTCTCGGGCCATGCGGGACCGGAAGCCTCGGTGGCCAACCTGTGGCAGCACGGCGGCTTCTTCCCGAACGGCTTCGGCGGCCTGGTGATGGCGATGGCCGTGATCATGTTCTCGTTCGGCGGACTGGAACTAGTGGGCATTACCGCGGCGGAAGCCGACAACCCCGAGAAGAGCATCCCGAAGGCGACCAACCAGGTCATCTACCGCATCCTGATCTTCTATGTGGGCGCGCTGGCCGTGCTGCTGTCGCTGTACCCATGGGAAAAGGTCGTCACCGGCGGCAGCCCCTTCGTGTTGATCTTCGACGCGATGAACAGCAACCTCGTGGCCCATGTCCTGAACATCGTGGTGCTGACGGCGGCGCTGTCGGTCTACAACAGCGGCGTCTATTGCAACAGCCGCATGCTGCTGGGCCTGGCGCAACAAGGCAATGCCCCCAAGGCGCTGATGAAGGTGAACCGCCGCGGCATTCCGCTGGCCGCACTGGCCGTGTCCGCGCTGGCGACCGGCGCCTGCGTGCTGATCAACTACTTCATGCCTGGCGAAGCATTTGAACTGCTGATGGGCCTGGTGGTGTCGGCGCTCATCATCAACTGGGCGATGATCAGCCTCATCCACCTGAAGTTCCGCCGCGACAAGCGTGCCGCCGGCCAGACCACGCGCTTCCAGAGCCTGGGCTACCCGCTGACCAACTACCTGACGCTGGCGTTCCTGGCGGGTATCCTGTACGTGATGTACCTGACGCCCGGCCTGCGGATCTCGGTGTACCTGATCCCTGTGTGGCTGGCCGTACTTGGCGTAAGCTATCGGCTCCGGCAGAAGAATGCCGGTTCGGCCCTGCCCGCCACCGGCGTCCAGACGCAGTAAGACGCGCGGCGGCCCACGGCCGTCGCCCCTGAACCACCAGCCAGATTCCATCCCATGTTCGAACACATCGAAGCCTTCCCGGGCGATCCGATCCTCTCGCTCAACGAGGACTTCCAGCAGGACCCGCGTACCAACAAGGTCAACCTGAGCATCGGCATCTATTTTGACGACGAGGGACGCCTGCCCGTCATGCAGGCCGTGGCCGAGGCGGAGACGGCGTTGTTGTCGGACATGGGTCCGCGCCCGTACCTGCCGATGGCCGGCATTCCCGGCTACCGCCAGGCCGTGCAAGCCCTGGTATTCGGCTATGACTGCGTCCCCCGTGCAGAAGGCCGTGTCGCCACCGTGCAGACGCTGGGCGGCTCCGGCGCGCTGCGCGTGGGTGCCGATTTCCTGAAGCGCTATTTCCCCACCGCGGAAATGTGGATCAGCGATCCGAGCTGGGAGAACCACCGTGTGGTCTTCGAGCGCGCGGGCTTCAAGGTCAACACCTATCCGTACTACGATCCGGCCACCGGCGGGCTGAAGTTCGACGCCATGCTGGCCGCGATCGAGGCCATTCCGCAAGGCGGCATCGTGCTGCTGCACGCCTGCTGCCACAACCCGACGGGCGTGGACCTGAACCAGGACCAATGGCGCCAGGTCATCGGCGTACTGAAGGCGCGCAAGCTCCTGCCGTTCGTCGACATGGCTTACCAGGGCTTTGGTTCCGGCCTGGACGACGATGCCTTTGCCGTGCGCGAACTGGCCCGCCAGAACGTGCCCTGCCTGGTGGCCAACTCGTTCTCGAAGAACTTCTCGCTGTATGGCGAGCGCTGCGGCGGCCTGAGCGTGGTCTGCCAGAGCGCCGACGAAGCCAGCCGCGTGCTGGGCCAGCTGACCGGCGCCGTGCGCGCCAACTACAGCAACCCGCCGACGCATGGCGCCCGCGTGGTGGCCCGCGTGCTGACCACGCCGTCGCTGCGCGCCAGCTGGGAGCAGGAACTGGCCGCCATGTGCCAGCGCATTGCCCGCATGCGTCAGGCCATCCATGACCACCTGCGCGATCATGTGAAGGGGGAAGCCCTGTCGCGCTACATCACGCAGCGCGGCATGTTCACGTACACGGGGCTGTCCGTCGACCAGGTGGAACGCCTGAAGGCCGAACACGGCGTCTACGTCCTGCGCTCGGGCCGCATGTGCGTGGCCGGCCTGAACGAACGCAATGTGGGCGTAGTGGCCAACGCGATCGGCCAGGTGCTCAAGCACTAAACCACGCCGTTTTGCCATGAAGAAAGCCACCACGAGGGTGGCTTTCTTTTTGGTTCATCAGCGGTGTCCGGCCTACGGCTTCGAATTCAGCTCGCGGCGTGCACTGACCGCCTCGCTAAGTTTGTTCAGCACTGCCACCGAGTCGTCCCATCCGATGCAGGCATCCGTGATGCTCTGCCCGTATGTCAATGCGGACGGCCTGTGTTCGCCAGGGGTAAATTTCTGTGCGCCGGGGAGCAGATGGCTCTCGACCATCACCCCGAAGATCGATTCACTGCCGCTACTGACTTGTTGCGCCACGTCCCCCGCAACGTCGATCTGCCGCTGGTGCTGCTTGGCGCTATTGGCATGGCTGCAATCCACCATCAGCGAATGGCCCAGTCCGGCTGCTGCCAGTTCCCTGCAAGCGGCGGCTACGGATTCCGCATCGTAGTTCGGAGCCTTGCCGCCCCGAAGGATGACGTGGCAATCCGGATTGCCCTTGGTATGCACCGTCGCCACCTGGCCGTTCTTGTGGACCCCCAGGAAGTGATGGGGACGCGATGCGGCCTGGATAGCGTCGATGGCAATCTTGATATTCCCGTCGGTGCCGTTCTTGAAGCCAATCGGCGCCGAAATACCGGAAGCCAGTTCCCGGTGTACCTGGCTTTCGGTCGTGCGGGCACCAATCGCGCCCCAGCAAATCAGGTCGCCGATGTATTGCGGGGAAATCACGTCCAGGAACTCACCGGCCGCCGGCAATCCCAGGCGGTTGATATCCAGCAGCAGGCTGCGCGCAATGCGCAGGCCCTCGTCGATGCGATAGCTCTCGTCCAGGTAGGGATCATTAATGAGTCCCTTCCAACCTACCGTGGTGCGGGGCTTCTCGAAGTACACACGCATCACGATTTCCAGGGAATCCGCGAAACGATGACGCTCCTCCATCAAGCGCCGTGCATACTCGAGCGCCGCCTGCGGGTCGTGAATCGAGCAAGGCCCCATGATCACAAGCAGTCGGTCATCCTCGCCATGCAGGATGCGCGAGATGCGCTGGCGCGTCTGGGTGACCAGTGTTTCGACCGGCGTGCCGCGGATGGGAAAGAAACGGATCAGGTGTTCTGGCGGAGGCAGCGGAATAATGTCGTCCACGCGCGCGTCATCCGTCACGCTGGTGCGATCGGGCGGCGTCTGCCAACCCTCGGCAATCGTGGGCGGTGATTTCTGCGGATCGTTCATGGCTAACTCCTGGGAAAGCTGGAAAGAGGAGACTTGCGGCGGCCGCAAGTGAGGCTCGGCCGCGGAATCTGAAATTCTGTCGCTGCCATGCAGCGGGCAACGAGGTGAAAGATTCTAAGCGACAGCCGTGGGCGCTGGCCCACGAGTGTCCCTGCTCAGGCGGCGGACCGCCTGCGGTGGTTGCCCGGTGGTGCGCACGAACGCGCGCCGCATTCGCTCCCGGTCAGACAAGCCGACTTCCTGCGCGATCACGTCCAGCGAGAGACGACCTTTTTCCAGCAAAAGCCTCGCCGCTTCCACGCGCAGGTGTTCGACTGCCTTTGCGGGCGACTGACCGGTCTCCGCGCTGAATGCCCGACTAAACTGGCGCGGGCTTAGCCCAGCGACATCGGCAAGCTCGTCGACCGTCAATGCGTTGCGCAAATTGGAGTTCGCGTAGTCGATGGCCTTCTGGACCCTGTCGGACTTCGGTTCCAGGTCAAGCAGTGTCGAAAACTGCGACTGGCCGCCCGTCCGTCGATGGTAGATCACCAGCTTGCGCGCTACCGCGCGCGAGACGTCCTGGCCGTGGTCCTTTTCAATCATGGCGAGCGCCATGTCGATCGTCGCCGTCATGCCTGCGGAGGTCCAGATCGGGCCGTCCACGATGAAAATCTGGTCCTCCTCGACAGCGATCTTCGGGAAGTGGCGCTGCAGATCGTGCGCGAACCGCCAATGGGTCGTCGCGCGCCGGCCATCCAGGACGCCCGCATGCGCCAAGATGAAGGCGCCCGTGCACGGTGCCGCGATCCGCCTCGACGTCTTCAGCGACCGCCTGACGAATTCAGTCAGCGTTGCGGAAGCGACGTCAATCTCGACACCAGAGCCAAACATGACCGTGTCAAAGGCGGTGTCACCGATGGGCTGCGAATCGACCCGGATGCCTGCGGACGACAGCACGAGTCCGCCCTCCTCCGACAGAACCGTCACGTCGTACGCACGCTCTTCGAGTACGACGTTCGCCATTTCGAACGCGGTGACTGCCGCCAGGCCCATCAGATAGAAGTTTGGAAATACGACGAAGCCGATCGTGTGCATGGAATACCCAATCTCATGTCCTGAATTGACGGTATATATGACATTTGAGACGTGGTCAACGACGATTATGCTCGACTGGCAGCCAAAGGCTCGGCCTGGCCGAGCCGGTGACTGGGCACCGACTTTGAGGCAATCGCCGCCCCGGAACCCAAATTTCAACCGTATTTCGCAAAGTACTTTCGTATGGATCGTCGATTATTGATTCTGGCACTGGGAATGTTTGCAATGGGGACCGACAACTTCGTCGTCGCCGGCATCCTTCCCGGCGTCGCGGCGTCGCTGCATACCTCCGTCAGCCTGGCGGGCCTCATGGTGACGTGTTATGCGTTGACCTATGCGGTGGCTGCGCCAGTGATGGCAGCCGTGGCGGGCAACTTGCCACGCAAGCTTCTGCTCGTTTCGGCGCTTGGCATTTTCGTCGTCGGCAACGCCTTCACTGCGCTCGCCACCGACTTGCACTGGGTTCTGGTGAGCCGGGCCGTGGCAGGATTTGGCGCCGCGCTGTTTTCCCCGACTGCATTGGGCGTTGCCTCGGCGCTTGCCGCACCTGAAAAACGCGGCCGCGCGCTGGCCGCAGTCACGGCCGGCCTCACCGGAGCAACGGCCCTCGGTTCGCCGATCGGCACTTTTATCGGCGGATTCGGAGGCTGGAGGTCGACGCTCTGGTTTGTCACCGCGCTCGGGATTGTGGCGATGATCGGCGTCTGGACGATGCTGCCATCCGTTCCCCTGCCCGCATCCGTCAGGCTGCGAGAGCGGCTTGCCCCCGTGCGCGACATGCGGATCGCGCTGACCTTGCTCACTTCGCTATTCGCGTTCGGCGGCTTCCTGATGGTCTACACGTATGCGGGCGTGGTGCTGGAGCCCGTGACGGGCGGCGACGAACGCATTCTCGCGGGCATGTTCCTGTTGTGGGGCGTCGCCGCGACGGCCGGGAACCTGCTCTCCGGCCGCCTCGTGGACCGGTTCAAGAGCCGCAACATCATCAATGCGATGCTTTGGATCGCCATCATCAATTTCTGTGCGCTGCCGTGGACCGCCGCGCATCCGTTCAGCGCTGCCATCGCGCTGGCCATCTGGGGGGTATGCGGATGGGGGCTCATCGTTCCGCAACAACACCGACTTGTGCAACTATCGCCGCATGTGGCGCCACTGCTGCTCGCCCTGAACAATACGGCCACATACATCGGACTTGCCTGCTCAGGCGTGCTTGGCGGTGTCGTGCTCCGGTCGATAGGCGCGCAGTACCTGAGTCTCGTCGCGGCCGCGTTGATAACGATGGCGTTCTTTTTTGCCGCAGCCGCGCATCGTTGCATGGAGCGGCCGCGCATGCAGCCTCACGCGACAGTGAGTCGCGAGGCCGAGCCTGTCTGATTCGTCGCCCCCCGATTCCGCGTTGGCTGCAAAAATCCGACGCGGCAGCCCCTTGACCTCTTGAGCTACCGGGCGGAATCCGGCGAGGAACCTGAAGTTGAGGTCTTGATCAATCCGTGGCGGGTAGCTTGATAGACAGCAGAGATCAATAGATCGAAAAATGCAAATTAACGAATGAATCGGGGGCCCTTATACTCCGCCCAATAACAAGGACGATAGGTGGAGACAACCATGCAAAAGACAGCCAGATTCGTTTCGCTTGCCATGCTGATCGCTTCCGGCATCGGAACGCATGGCGTGGCATTGGCGGCTGAAGGTTATCCGTCCAAACCGATTCACTTTGTTGTGCCATACCCGCCTGGCGGGCCTACGGACCTGATGGCGCGGCTGCTGCAAGCCAGCATGCAGTCGCGGCTTGGGGTGCCGGTCGTTGTGGAAAACCGCGCAGGGGCCGGGGGAAATATCGGTACGAGCGCGGTGGCAAAGGCCGCACCGGATGGCTATACGATCCTGCTGGCCGCAAGTGGCCCGATGGCGGTCAACCCGACGTTGTACAAGCAACTGTCGTACAACCCGCTGACCGAACTGGCCCCGGTCATACAGATTTCCGCGTTTCCGCTGGTGCTGGAAGTGAATCCTGGTACTTCGGTCAAGGATGTGAAATCGTTCATTGCCGCGACCAAAAACAAGCCGGGCGAATATAGCTTTGCCTCGGCCGGCAATGGCACCCCGCAGCATCTTGCCGGGGAACTGTTCAATACCGCCGTCGGCGCGAAGATGCAACACGTCGCTTACAAGGGGGCAGGTCCCGCTCTGAATGACGTCCTGGGTGGTCAGGTCCCGGTCATGTTCGATATCCTCGCCAGTTCGCTGACCTATATCAAGGCGAGCAAACTGCGCCCGCTGGCGGTCAGCACCAAAACCCGTTCGCCGGCATTGCCAGATGTGCCAACGCTTGCGGAATCAGGCCTTCCAGGCTTCGAGTTCGTCGCGTGGCACGGTATTGCAGCCCCGGCGGGAACGCCGCAGGCCATCGTGCACAAGCTCAACGGCGTGATCAACGAAATCTTCAAGGATCCGGAGTTCCGCACACGCTGGGAGGCGATTGGGACGCCGGTGGTTGGTGGCACGCCCGAGGCATTCGGTGCGCTGATCCGCAGCGAGACGACGCGACTTGGGAAGATTGTTCGGGATACCGGTGCCACCGTCGATTAGTGGCATGACCCTGGTACGTCAGCGCAGCGGGTCGCCTTTGGCCAGATGCGCGCGCAGCGTGCCCAGCAGCGCCGCAGCCGCTGGCGAAAGACTCCGGTTCCGGGCGGTTACCAGGCCGATGGAGCGTTTCGCCACCGGTGCCGTAAGCAGTCGCTCGACGATGCCTGGGTGCCTCACCGTGCTTGCGGCGATCTCGGGCAACGCCGCCACACCAAAACCACACTCGACCATCGCGGCGATCGTCGGAAGTCGCTCCGACTCGAATGATGGCTGGAAACGAATGCGATTCTGAAGGAAGGCCCACTCCGCATACTGCCGCACGCTGCTTGGGTGAGTCATCGAGATATGGGGCAGGTCAACGGTGTCGGCCCAGCGAATCGCCCCCTTGCTGCGTGCCAGCGTGTGCCCCTTCGGAATCAGGAGTACGAAGCGGTCGGACATCATGGCTTCGTATTGCAGATCCGCTTGCTGCGGGTCCGCTGCGGTCAGGGCAAAGTCGACCTCGCCTGCCCGTACCAGATCGAAGGCGGGGCCGGATAGCGTGTCGAAAACCTTGAGCGTGACCGCAGGGTGCGCGCGGTGAAAGGTCATCAGCACGCGCGGCAGCACCTTGGCCGCCAGCGAGGGCATTGCCGCGACCGCGACGCTGCCACGCTCTGCGTTGGCGATGCCTGTGACCGCGTCGACCGCTTCGCGAAAGGCCGCCTGGACATAGGTGGACTGCCGGATAAAGACTTCGCCGGCGGCGGTGAGTCGCACCGTGCGCGTGGTTCGTTCGAACAGGCGCACGCCCAGTGCTTCCTCGATGCGGAGGACCTGGGTGGATAGCGCGGATTGCGACAGGTGCAATTGCGTTGCAGCCTGTCGGAAATTGAGCGTGCGCCCAAGCAGAAGAATCGTTTCGATGTCGCGCATCGACAGATTGAGCTTCATGTCATTGATCCGTTTTTTGGATCATTCTATAGAAAGCGGTCTGCGCCATCGATCAAGGAAATCCTCAGTACGGAAAACAGGCAAGCAAGGAGAGCGGAATGCAGGAAAGCAGCGTGGAACAACCAGGTCTTCCAACCCCGGGCGCGGCGCATGCGGTTGTAGTGGGCGGCGGCACGATGGGCGCCGATGTTGCGGTGGTACTCACCCGCACGTCCTGCCGGACTACGGTTGTCGAGCCGAATGCCACAACCGCCGCCGCGCTGCGGGCCAGGATCGGCGCCAATCTCGCGGCGATCGGTCGCGAAGCTGGTGCGCGTGACTTGCAGGTGGTAAAGGATCTGGATGCAATCGACTGGAACTCGGTCGACCTCGTCATCGAATGCATCCCCGAGCGCCTGGAGTTGAAGCAGGCATTGTTCGCCCAATTGGTGCGCCTGGCTCGGCCTCACACCATATTGACCAGCAACAGCTCCAGCTTTCCGATCAGTGCCATCGGTGCGGGGCTACCCACGCGCGAGCGTATGCTCGGCCTACATTTTTTTATGCCGGCGCATCTGGTGCCACTGGTTGAGGTGGTGCTTGGCGAAGCCAGCGACATGCGCAACGCGGACGCCCTGATCGCGTTCATGCGTCGCTGCGGCATGGTACCGGTCAAGGTCATGCAGGACCTGCCCGGCTTCCTTGCCAATCGACTGCAGCACGCACTTTCCCGCGAAGCGTTCGACATGATCGATCGGGGTATTGCCTCGCCCGAAGATGTAGACGCCGCAGTACGGTTCGGTTTTGGCTTCCGTTTTCTTGCCGCCGGGCCGGTGCTGCAACGCGATCATGCAGGCATCGACGTACATGCGGCCGCCGCCGCGACGATGTATCCGACCTTCTGCAATGCCGATCAACCGGCGCAATGCCTGCGCGAGCGTGCTTCCGGCGGTCGACATGGCATGAAGAAGGGAGAGGGGTTCTATCGCTGGACGCCCGAGGCCATCGAAGCGGAAAGAGCGCGCTACGACCGCCTGCTGCGCGCTGGCCTCGATCTGATCGCCGCAGAACTGCCAGAGATCCAACCCTGAGCCAAATCCAGACAGAATCATGAGTGAGAATGTATTGCTGGCCGAATCGCCACTGGTTATCACGGTGGCGCCCAACGGCGCCTACAAGACGCATGCCGACCATTCCGCCGTACCGTTGACGCCGGCGGCGCTGGCAGCGGAGGCGCGTGCCTGCCTGGACGCCGGCGCGGCAATGATGCACATGCACGTACGCCGCGAAGACGGTCGCCATTCGCTCGATGTCACCGACTATCGCACCGCGCTGGCCGCGGTGAAGCAGGCCGTGGGCGACGAGTTGCTGGTGCAGGTAACAAGCGAGGCCGCCGGGATCTATCGCGCGCGCGAACAGATTGCGATGGTGCGCGAATTGCGCCCAGAGGCGGTCTCGATCGGCCTGCGCGAAATCGCCGTGCCGGACATCCCTGAGGGTGAGCTTGCCGCATTTCTGCAGTGGCTGGCGGTCGAGGGCGTGATGACGCAGATCATCCTTTACGACGTCGCCGACGTCCAACGCCTGCAATCATTACGCGAACGTGGCCTGATGCCGCCTGGGGCGTGGTCGGTCCTGTTCGTGCTGGGGCGCTACACGGCAGGTCAGACGTCTTCGCCGCGTGATCTGCTGCCCTTTCTGCAAGCCTTCGATCAATCGCTGCCCTGGGCGATGTGTGCCTTCGGTCGTGAGGAACACGCCTGTGCTACTGCAGCCGCGGCGTTGGGCGGTCACGTTCGCGTTGGTTTTGAGAACAACCTGAAGTTGCGCGATGGCAAGGTCGCGCCCGGCAACGCGGCACTGGTTGCACAGGCTGCGGAGGGGGCGAGAGTACTGGGCAGGCCATTGGCTGACGCCGCGGATGCGCGGCGCCTGTACAGCAAAGTGCGTTGAGCTTGCACGGGGGTCGGAAGCGATGATCAACCGACCCTTCGCGTTTCTGTTTCAGCGCGGCGAACTGTCGCTGCAGGACGAGATGGGCGAGGGCGAGAGCGATGGCCCTCGCATCGGCCTTACATCGGCGGCACCACGCCGTTCTTGCCGGCGGAGATTGCCCGCGCGACCAGTGTGCCATCGGCCTGCTTGTTGGCAAACAGCACCACGTTCGTGCCCGTCTTCAGCAGCGAACGATCGCCGGGCTCCAGCTTGACCACGGGCACTTCGGGCGGGACGACGATCGTCTTCTCCCCTTCCGGGTACTTGACCGTGATCGTCCGCCCATGGCTGACCACCACGTTGCCGACCGTGCCGTTGGTCATCGAACTGTTTCCGCGCAGATCCCACGGGCGATGCCCCGCGCCGCTGCCGGCCAGGCTTGGCGGAAAGACGTGGACTTCCAGCGCGCGCAGACTGCCATCGGCCTGCGGCATGGCCGCCGTACCGATATAGCTGCCGGAGGCGATGTCCTTCGGCTCGGCGTTCTCCACGCCACGCACGACGGTGTCCTTCGTCAGAGCCACGTCGACGTCCTTTCCTTCACGGGTATGGACCTTGATCTGGTCGCCGCTGACGGCGACGAGTTGGCCGCGCATGGCGGACTGGGCGTGTGCGGACGCGGGGGTGGCCAGCATGGCCACGAGCATCGCGGATGCGATGGCACCCGAGGCTGACAAGCGTTGAAGCATTGACATGGAATCTCCGGGAGGACGATCGGGACGACGGGGTGCGATCGGTCAAAAGACCCATCACCACGCTCCGCCGAGCCCACAGCGTAGCCGGAAACCGGAAGCTTTGCCGCGCGTCGATTTGCCACCCCAACTACATTGCCAACACCCGCGCCACCCCCTGCACGATCGCGCCACCGAGCAGGCAGATGCTCAGCCAGCCGATCGCGATCCCAACACAGTCTCGAACTTTCATCTTGCTTTCAAGACGCCTGCAACACGCTTGCCGTCAGGCACTTGCCTCCGCACTGAAGTCGCCCACGCGCCGAGGCGGGGCCGACGGGCCGGTCTGATCCCATCCCGCCAGCAATCGGATCGATTTGGACGGCGGTCCCGAATACTTGCTGGCTTCCCCTTCGTCGGCGACACCCGTGCCCCGCCCCGGCGCGGCGGAAATACCCGTGAGGTCGCGCCCGGCCACGATCAGCGGTGTGTCCGCCTGCGTGGTGGTGCGGAAGTCGTAGCCATACCGGTCACCCGCGTGAACGTTCTCTCCGGTTCCTGCCCAGGCACCGCCGGCGGCCAGCCCCATCGCCAAACATAAGGCGCGAATTGAAATAGTCTTTTTCATGTAGCTCTCCTGTTGCCACAAACTACGACTCATATTGTCGTAGAACGAAGCTTAGTCGAGCTACGCGATACCAGCAAGTCCGATTTCGGGGTGACCACTGCCTCGCTGAATGACTTGTTCAAAAAATTCTTGCCTACACGGCGAATGGCGATCGTCGATCGCGCGGATGCGTGGATGCGCGGGCCCAGCCAATCCGCGCCGGATCGTGATGGCCTGAGGCTGAATGGCGTGTGAAAGTGAGGGCGATCCGACGCCGCGCGCGTCGCTTTTTCCGCGCGCTGCATCACGGCGTGAAGCCGCTGCGTCGTTGCCTGCAGACATGCGGCGGACGGTTTACCATCGCCATTTGCCTCGCGTATTTCCCCAGGAGACCTCATGGCAGACTTGTCCGCCTACCCCATTACCCGCAAATGGCCTGCGCAGCATCCGGACCGTCTGCAGCTGTATTCGCTGAATACCCCCAATGGCATCAAGGTATCGCTGATGCTGGAAGAGACCGGCCTGCCCTATGAGCCGCATCTGGTGCGCTTCGACAAGAACGACCAGATGTCGCCGGAATTTCTTTCATTGAATCCGAACAACAAGATCCCGGCGATCATCGACCCCGACGGCCCGGGCGGCAAGCCGCTGGCGCTGTTCGAATCCGGCGCGATCCTGCTCTACCTGGCGGAGAAAACGGGCAAGTTCCTGCCCCCCGATGCGGCGGGCCGCTACGAGATGATCCAGTGGGTCATGTTCCAGATGGGTGGCGTCGGCCCGATGTTCGGCCAGGTGGGCTTCTTCCACAAATTCGCCGGCAAGGATTACGAGGACAAGCGCCCGCGCGATCGCTATGCGTCGGAATCGCGCCGCCTGCTAAATGTGCTGAACGAACGGCTCAAGGGCCGCACATGGATCATGGGCGACGACTACACCATCGCCGACATGGCCACGTTCCCGTGGGTGCGCAATATCGTGGGGTTCTATGAGGCGGGCGACCTGGTCGGCATCAAGAACTTCCCGGAGGTCACGCGCGTGCTGCACGCCTTCCTGGACCGCCCGGCCGTGCAGCGCGCGGTCAACATCCCCAAGCGTCCCGAGTAATCCTCACGCGACGAAGCCGGATCGTCAGGCGGCGTAGCCCAGCAAGGTGCTGATCGCCGCGGCTTCCTCGCGCACGGCACGACCAATCGGCCCGTCGATGGACGGGTCGAATCCCCCGGTGGCGCCGAGCGCCGTCAGCACCGCGCATACGCGCCCCGTGTAGTCGCGCACGGGCGCCGCCACTGCGCTGATTCCCTTCAGATTCGTATCGCGCACCGCTGCGCAGCCATCAGCCGATACCGCCTCGCGCAGCTTGCCGAGCGGATCGTCCGGGTCCAGCTGGGTGCGCTGATCCGGCGTGGCCGCCTCCAGTTCCGCCCTGGCCAGCGCCTGCACGCTGGCCTCGCCGAGCATCCCCAGGAACACCCGTCCGGTGGCCGACCACAGCAGCGGCATCACCGAGCCCGCCCGCACGTTGACCGTCACCGGCAACCCCGGCTCCTCGATCCGGATGATCGTCGGCCCCTTGTTGCCCATCACCGAGACAAAGCACGTGACCTCCAGCCGCTCCCGCAGGCGGATCAGCGACGCCTCGGCCAGCCGGATCGGGTCCGCCTGCCGCATCGCCGCTAGACCGATCTGCAAGGCCTCGATGCCCAGGTGGTACTGCTGCGTACCGCTCTCCTGCGCCACCAGCCCCGCCTCGATCAGGCTGGCGAGGTAGCGATGCACCTTGGCCGGGCTTTCGTCGACGTGGGTCGCGATGGCCGTCAGGCTGGCCCGGCCGCCGAGGCGCGCCAGCCCCTTGAGCACGGCCATGCCGGTTTCGGCGGCCTGCACGCGCTGGCGCCGCTCGCGGGGGCGGGCGTCCGGTGAGGAAAGGTCGGGCTTGGTCGACATGGCGCTGAGGTTAACCCCCATTCAACGATTACGCAATGCGTATATTATTTACGCAAAACAGGCCACCCACCATCCGGCCAAATACCCAGGAGACCGCCCCAATATGCCCCGCCACCGTCTTGCGGCCGTGTGTGCCGCGTCCGCCACGTTCTCGCTGCTTGCCGCCGTGCCCGCCCATGCCGCCGACAACTATCCGGCCAAGCCGATCCGCTGGATCGTGCCCTACGCCGCTGGCGGCGGCTCGGACTTCCTCGCCCGCACCATCGGCCAGGGGCTGTCGACCAAGGTTGGCCAGCCTGTCGTGGTCGACAACAAGCCAGGCGGCAATACGGCCATCGGCGCGTCGGAAACCGCACGCGCCGCGGCGGACGGTTACACGGTGCTCTCGGCAGACAACGGCACGCTAGTCTTCAACCCGGCGCTGTACAAGACGCTCTCCTACAGCCCGACCAAGGACCTGGCGCCGGTGACGCTGCTGGGCCGTTTCCCGATGATCCTGGTGGTTGGCCCGGGCAGCCAGGCCAAGACCGCGCAGGAATTCATCGCACAGGTCAAGGCCACCCCGGGCGGCATCAACTACGGGTCCGCCGGTGCCGGTAGCCCGCACCACCTGGCCATGGAACTGCTGAAGGTGGAAGCCCACCTGACGATGACTCACGCGCCGTATCGCGGTGCCGCCCCCGCGTTGTCCGACGTCGCGGCCGGCCAGATTCCCGCGATGATGGTCGACTACGCCGCCGGCGCCGGTTTCATCAAGGGCGGCAAGGTGCGCCCGCTGGCCGTCGCCAACGCCACGCGCCTGCCGCAGCTGCCCGATGTGCCGACCTTCGCCGAACTGGGCTACAAGAACGTGGAAGCCGCCGCGCTGGTCGGCATGGTGGTGCCGTCGGCCACGCCGCCGGACGTGATCAACGCGCTGAACAAGCAGGTCGTGGCCGCGATCAAGGAGCCCGGCGTCAACAAGAAGCTGGTGGACTTTGGCGTGGAGCCGGTGGGCAACACGCCCGCGCAATACACCGATCTGCTGCGCAGCGAGACCACGCGCTGGACCCGGCTTATCCAGGACCTGAAGATTTCCCTCGATTAAGTAGCGGTCGTTTCAAAAAGATCCTGGCGTCGTTGCCGCGTTTGCCACACTCGCTTGCCGTACTACTTGTACTGCCTGCGGCCGCGCGTCTAGCCAGGACCGCTATCGCTTCATTCTGATAGCACCCCAAGGCCACCCGGCCAACTAGCAGCCCCTTGCATCGCCGCCCCGTGTCCACCGGATGCGGGGCGATCGCCCAGGCCTCACCTCAGTACGGAGCGCGCAGCATGTCCCAATCCCCTTCACCCTCCCGCGCCGGGGGTTGCCCCATCGACCACAGCGCCCTGCGCGCACCGGACGGTTGCCCCGTGAGCCACAATGCCGCAGCGTTCGACCCGTTCGAGGATGGCTACCAGCAGGACCCGCCGGACTACGTGCGCTGGTCGCGCGAGCAGGAGCCCGTGTTCTACAGCCCGAAGCTTGGCTACTGGGTGGTGACACGCTATGCGGACATCAAGGCGATCTTCCGCGACAACCTCACCTTCAGCCCGGCCATCGCGCTGGAAAAGATCACGCCGACGGGCGAGGAAGCCAACGCGGTGCTGGCGTCCTACGGCTATGCGATGAACCGCACGCTGGTCAATGAAGACGAACCGGCTCACATGCCGCGCCGCCGTGCGCTGATGGAGCCCTTCACGCCGGCCGAGCTGGCCCATCACGAACCGATGGTGCGGCAGCTGGCGCGCGAGTACGTCGACCGCTTTATCGACGATGGCCACGCGGACCTGGTCGACCAGATGCTGTGGGAAGTGCCGCTGACGGTGGCGCTGCATTTCCTCGGCGTCCCCGAGGAAGACATGGACCTGCTGCGCCAGTACTCGATCGCGCACACGGTCAACACCTGGGGGCGGCCAAAGCCCGAGGAGCAGGTGGCCGTGGCGCACGCCGTCGGCAATTTCTGGCAGCTCGCCGGCAAGATCCTGGACAAGATGCGCGAGGACCCGTCCGGCCCGGGCTGGATGCAGTACGGCCTGCGCAAGCAGCGCGAGTTGCCCGAGGTGGTGACCGATTCCTACCTGCACTCGATGATGATGGCCGGCATTGTGGCCGCGCATGAGACCACGGCCAATGCATCGGCCAATGCGATCAAGCTGCTGCTCCAGCATCCGGACGTGTGGCGCGAAATCTGCGAAGACCCGGCGCTGATCCCCAATGCTGTGGAAGAGTGCCTGCGCCACAACGGCTCCGTGGCGGCATGGCGGCGCATCGTCACGCGCGACACCGAGGTCGGCGGCATTGCGCTGCCGGCGGGCACGAAGCTGCTGATCGTGACGTCATCCGCCAACCACGATGAACGGCACTTCGCCGATGCGGACCTCTTCGACATCCGTCGCGACAATGCCAGCGACCAGCTGACGTTTGGCTATGGCTCGCACCAGTGCATGGGCAAGAACCTGGCGCGCATGGAGATGCAGATCTTCCTGGAGGAGCTGACGCGCCGCCTGCCCCATATGCGGCTGGCCGAGCAGCGCTTCACGTACGTGCCGAATACCTCCTTCCGGGGCCCGGAACACCTCCGAGTGGAGTGGGACCCGGCGCAGAACCCGGAGCTGGCCGACCCCTCGGTGCTGTCCGCGCGCGCATCGGTGCGCATCGGCGAGCCCTCCGGACACGCGGCCAGCCGCACCGTAGTGGTCGAGCACATCGATCCGGCCGCCGACGGCGTGGTGCGCTTGCGCCTGGCCTCGCCGGACGGCAAGGCGCTGCCGCGCTGGTCGCCGGGATCGCATATCGATGTGGAGTGCGGCAGCACGGGCATCTCGCGGCAGTACTCGCTGTGTGGCGATCCGGCCAATACGGGGGCCTTCGAGATCGCCGTGCTGCGCGAGACGGAAAGCCGTGGCGGCTCGGCATGGATTCACGACAGCGTGCGGCGGGGCGACAGGCTCAAGATTCGCGGCCCGCGCAACCACTTCCGGCTGGACGAGGGCTGCCGCAAGGCGATCTTTATCGCCGGCGGCATTGGCGTGACGCCGGTCAGCGCCATGGCGCGCCGCGCACGCGAACTGGGCATCGACTACACGTTCCACTATTGCGGCCGTTCGCGGAGCGCGATGGCGATGCTCGATGAACTCGTCGCGCTGCATGGCGAGCGGTTGCGCGTGCATGCGCGCGATGCGGGCCAGCGCGCGGACTTCGCCGAGATCCTGGGCGCACCCGATGCCGACACGCAGATCTATGCCTGTGGCCCGGCGCGCATGATCGAGGCGCTGGAGGCGCAGTGCGCCGCGTGGCCCGAGGATGCATTGCGGGTGGAGCATTTCGTGTCGGCACTCGGCACGCTGGACCCGTCGAAGGAGCAGCCGTTTACGGTGGAGCTGAAGGACTCCGGCCTGACCGTCGAAGTGCCCGCCGGCCAGACCCTGCTGACGGCCCTGCGCGGTGCCAACATCGATGTGCAGAGCGACTGCGAGGAAGGGCTGTGCGGATCGTGCGAGGTGCGCGTGCTGGCGGGCGATGTGGATCATCGCGACGTGGTGCTGACCCGCGGCGAGCGCGAGGCGAACAACCGGATGATGGCGTGCTGCTCGCGCGCGGCCAGGGGCGGAAAGCTGGTGCTGGAGCTTTGACGTGGCGCCTCAATGGAAATCCCGGCTCCCTACCAGCAGTCGCCCAAGCAGTGGGCTCAGATCCACCAGCTCCTGCGCGACCAGGTGTTTCACCTCGCCCTGCCGCTGCCATGTGCCGATCACCCCTAGCAGCGTGGCGCCCAGCATCTCCTTGCGCTGACGTTCGACGAGGTCCGGCCACACGATCACGTTGACCGCGCCGGTCTCGTCCTCGATCGACGTAAAGATCGTGCCGCTAGCCGTGGAGGGCCGCTGGCGCACCGTGACGATGCCGCATGCGCGCACCCGCCTGCCGTTGCCACAATGGGACAGCTGCTGCGCGGTCAGGTACTTCAACGCGGTCAGCCGCCGCCGCAGCAGCGTCAGCGGGTGGCACTTCAGCGACAGTCCCAGGCTGGCGTAATCCGCCGCCACGTCCTCGCCGATCCTGGGTTCGGGCAGCAGCAATTCGCTCTCGGCCGGAGGCGCGTCGTGCAGCAGGTCGCGATGCGCGGTCTGCACGGCTGCGCCCCGCGCATGCCAGCGGGCCTGCCGGCGGTGCCCGGCCAGCGAGACCAGCGCGTCGGCCGCGGCCAGCACGTCGATATCGTGCCGGTCCAGCTGCGCGCGGCGTGCCAGGTCCTCCACGCTCTCGAATGGCCGCTCGGCACGCGCGGCCTCGATCCGCAGCGCGGCCGCATCGCGCATGCCCTTCACGCGGTTCATTCCCAGCCGCACATCCCGAAAGCGCTGACCGGGCCGCCGTGGTTCCAGCGTGCTTTCCCAGTGGCTGATCGTCACGTCCACCGGCTGCGTGACCACGCCATGCCGGCGCGCATCCTGCACGAGCTGCGAGGGCGAATAGAAGCCCATTGGCTGGCTGTTGAGCAGCGCATACAGGAACGCATCCGGGTAATGGCACTTGATCCAGGCGCTCACGTACACCAGCTTGGCAAAACTGGCCGCATGGCTTTCCGGAAACCCGTATTCGCCAAACCCTTCGATCTGCTTGCAGATGGCCAGCGCGAACGACTCCGGATATCCACGCGTGGTCAGCGCGCGTACCAGCGCGTCCTGATGCTTCTTCAGGTCGCCACGCCGGCGCCATGCGGCCATCGACCGGCGCAACTGGTCCGCCTGCCCCGGCGTAAAGCCGGCCGCGTCGATGGCCAGCTGCATCACCTGCTCCTGGAAGATCGGCACGCCCAGCGTGCGCCCCAACACGCGGCGAATCACGTCGTTGAAGTAGGTCGGCAGCTTGCCGGTGCGGCGCAGATCCTCGCGCCGCTTGAGGTAGGGATGCACCATGCCGCCCTGGATCGGCCCAGGCCGCACGATGGCCACCTCCACCACCAGGTCGTAGTACTGGCGTGGCTGCAGGCGCGGCAGCATCGACTGCTGCGCGCGCGATTCGATCTGGAACACGCCGACCGTATCGGCCTTGCAGATCATCTCGTAGGTGGCGTCATCGGTCTCCGGCAGGTCTTCCATGCGGCACGGCAGGCCGGCGCGGTCCGGCTCGGGGTTCGGTACCATCGCCAGCGCGCGCCGGATCGCGGTCAGCATGCCCAGCGCCAGCACGTCCACCTTGAGCAGCCCCAGCGACTCCAGGTCGTCCTTGTCCCACTGGATGACGCTGCGGTTTTCCATCGCCGCATTCTCGATCGGCACCAGCCGCGACAGCTTGTGCCGCGCGATCACGAATCCGCCCACGTGCTGCGACAGGTGGCGCGGGAACCCGCGCAACTGCTCGGTCAGGCTGGCCCACTGGCGCACCGCCGGCGATTCGGGGTCCAGCCCGTAACGCGTGAGCCGCGCGAGAAACGCCATGCCGCCGTCCCACCACGCCTGCCCCTTGACCACCTGCTCCACCACGCCGGGGTCGATGCCGAGCGCGCGCCCCACGTCGCGCAACGCACTGCGCGACCGGTACGTGATCAGCGACGCCGCCAGCGCAGCGCGATGGCGGCCATATTTCTCATAGATGTACTGGATGACTTCCTCGCGCCGCTGGTGCTCGAAGTCCACGTCGATATCGGGCGGCTCATCGCGCTCGCGCGAGAGGAAGCGGCCGAACAGCAGGTTGGCCTGCTCCGGGCTGACCTCGGTGATATGCAGGCAGTAGCAGACCAGCGAGTTGGCCGCCGATCCCCGCCCCTGGCACAGGATGCCGCGCCCGCGCGCAAAGCGGACGATGTCGTGCACGGTCAGGAAGAATGGCTCGTATGACTTCTCCTCGATCAGTTCGAGCTCGCCATGGAGCTGGGCCTCCCACTCGGGCGCCATGCCATGCGGAAAGCGTTCCCGCATGCCGCGCTCCACTTCCTTGCGCAGATAGCTGATAGGAGTCTCGTTATCGGGGACCAGCTCCTCGGGATACTCGTAGCGCAGCGTATCCAGCGAGAACTTGCACTGCCCAGCAATCACCAGCGTCTGCGCCAGCGTCTCGCGCGGATAGAGCCGCGACAGCACCTGCCGCATGCGCAGGTGGGCCTCCGCATTGGGCGCCAGCGCCATGCCGCAGGCGGGCAGCGGCTGGCTCAGGCGGATCGCAGTCAGCACATCGGCCAGCGGCTTGCGCGAGCGCACGTGCATGTTGACCGCGCCCGCCGCCACCAGCGGCAGCCCCGTTTCGGCGGAAACCGTCTGCAGGCGCGACCGGTGCAACGCCTCGGCGTGGCCTTGCAAGTGCTCCAGCGCCATCCACGCGCGATCGCCGAAGGTCTCGCGGCACCACGCGGCCTGCGCACGCAGGACGTCCGGATCGGCGCAGTAGTCGGGCAGCAGGATCGCCAGGCAATCGGGCATGCCGCGCAGGTGCGCCTGCGCGGGGGCGGGGTCGGCGATATCCGACGGATACAGCAGGTAGCTGCCCTTCTCCGCGCGCGTGCGGCCCAGCGTGATGAACTCGCAGAGATTGCCGAAGCCCTCGCGGTTCCGGGCCAGCAACACCAGGCGCGGCGGCGGCATGGCGTCCGCCTGCATCGGCGGGGCAGCCAGCACGAAGCGGCTGCCGATGATCAGGTTGAACGCATCGGCCGCGGCCGCGCGGGCTTCCAGCACGCGGTGACGCCGCGCGGCGGCATCGGGGTCCTCATCCTCGTCGACGTCCGGCGGCGGTATCTCGTCGTCATCGGCCCCGGCCTCTTCCGGCGCAAACGCCGCCAGCTCGTCCGCATCGTCGATCTCCCCGGCGGCCTGCCCCGCCGCCAGCCGTCGCGCACTGCGCGCCACGGCTTCCCACATCTCCTCGCGCAGCACCTTGATCGCGTGGTGGGCCCGCGCGGTACCGGCCACCGAGCATTCATCGGTCAACGCCAGCCCGCTGTAGCCCAGCCGGAACGCGCGCGCGATCAGCTCCTGCGGATGCGAGGCGCCGGTGAGAAACGTGAAGTTGGAAATGCAATGCAGCTCGACGTAGTCGGGCAGCGACGGCAGCAGCGAGGAGAGTCCGGGCAGCGATGGCAACATGGCGATCCCCGGGGCTCAGGCAAACAGCCCGTGCAGGAACCAGCGGTATTCGCCGCCATCCTCCTGCCCGTCACGCGTGGGGTGGCCCGGGCGCTCGCGATAGACCCAGCAGCGCAGCCCGTCGGCACGCTCGGCGATGAAGTAGTCGCGCGTGGCCAGGCCGCCGTCCCACCAGCCGGCCTCGATCCGCTCGGGGCGCGTCAGCATGACCAGCGGGCCGTCGTACACCGGCCGGTGCTTGTGCACACGCAGCGACAGCGGCGCTTCCAGCAGCCACAGCGGACGTTCCGGCGGCGGAGCGCCGATGGCGGGCGACCGCGCCGCGCCGCGCGCGGGCGGCTCGTCCACCGGGCACCACTGGTTCGCGCGTTCGGGACGATGGTCGGCCAGCGGGCGCGGCTGCAACACGTTGTCGCGGCCGAGGCGCGCCATCAGCGTGTCGAGCAGGCGGCCCAGCTCGGCAGGCTCCGCACCGGGCTCCGGGAACAGCGAATCGCTCTGCGGCACGCAGGTCTCCATCGCCTCCACGCGCAAGGCCAGGCCGCCCACGGGCGCATGAAAGCGGACCTTGTCGAGCTTTTCGCGCAGCAGCTTCGACAGGTGGGCCGCGTCGCGGCTCGGCTGCGCCAGCCCCAGCGGCACGAGCGTGCTGTCGGTGTCCTCGCCCAGCCGGTAGCGCTCGTGTTCCAGCACCAGCACGCAGCGCGTCACGCCGGCCTGTTGCGCGGCCAGCCAGCCCGAGAGCGCCAGCAGCAGCCGCTGCGCACCGGCCAGCACGCCCTCGGCCGACTCGATCCGGCCCGGCAGCTCCAACCGCTGCGCAAACGTCGGCGGCGCCTCGAACCACGCAAACCCGGTTGGCACCTTGCCATAGGCCTGGTCCAGCCGGTCCAGCAGTTCGGTGCCGATCCGGCGCGACAGTCCCGCGCGCGGCAGGCGGCGCACCTGCGCCAGCGTGCGGCAGCCGACCCCCTCCAGCCATGCCGGATCGGCCAGCGTGTGCAGGCATTCCACCGGCAACCGGTCCAGCAGGCGCGTCATGCGCGCGGCGCTCACCGCCCGGCGCGCGGGCCGCACGATGCCACGCGGCCCGCGCCGTAGCGGCTGGCGCGCGAGCCACGCCGCACCCTGCGCGGTGGTGCCGCTGCCGATCTGCGCGAAGGTACCCAGCTGGCGCACGCGGGCGCGGATGGCCCGGCACAGCGCGCGATGGCCACCAAACAGGCGCAGGCTGGCGGTCACGTCGAGCATGACGGTGGCGGCCTCCGGCTCGGGGTCGATCGTCACGGCCGGCGTGAAATGCAGCAACGTCAGCGCCACCGACGTCATCAATGCGGCCTCCGCCACGGGGTCGCGATCGAGCTGAACGACGTCCGCGGAGAGCGCCTGCACGCCGCCGCGCCGCATGCCGTAGCGCACGCCCAGCGCCATGGCCGGACCGTTGGCCAGCACCACGCGCTCGTGCTCCACCACCGCCACCGGCAGCGCCTGATGCAGCGTACCGGTGTCGGGGGCAGAGGGCGCGAAAGGCGCGGAGGGGGCGCCGGCGGCCTCAGGCCAGCTCGGTTGCAACGCGTCCAGCGACAGGCGCGGCAGGTGCACCGCGATCCAGTACGTGGGCCACGCCGGCATGGTCGTGAACATGATCAGGCCCTGCCGCGACGGCAGGCGAAACAACGGGGGAACCCGCGGGCGCGGCGGCACGTCCGGGCACGTGCGCCATGCCATCGAGCGGCAACAGCAGCGGCGTGTCCCGCACGGGGCCTCGCCGCTTATGGAAGACGATCGACATCACATTGCCGGGCAGCGGTGACAACGCCAGGCGCAGCATGGCTGGCGACGATTCATGCAGCACGCGCAGCGGACGCAACGCCCAGACGACCGTGTCACCGGCCTGCGCCAACACCTGCAGGCGGCGCAGCGCCTCCGGCCGCGCACCGGCCAGCCAGACCAGCACGGCGCCAAAGGCCTGGCTGCGCAGCATCTGCTCGGCCGCCCACAGCATGTCCGTACGCCGGGAGGCCAGCGTGGCCTCCGCCGAGGGCCGTACCCAATAGAGCTGACGCGCGGGCAGCCGGCCATCGGCCAGTCCGGCCGCATTGGGCAGGTACGGCGGATTGACCAGCCCCACGCGGCGCCCTGCGGCGGTCAGGGTGCGCAAGGCCGGCATCAGCAGGCGTAACTCCCCCGCGCCATCCTGCGCCAGCAGCAGTTCCGTCACCGCGCCAGTGGGCCAGCCGCCGCCGGGCAGTTCCGCCGTCAACGCGCCATAGCCGGTCGGGCACACCGGCAGGCGGCCGGCACGGCCCAGCTGGCCGGCGCGCCACAGCCCGGGGTAGCGGTGTTCGAGCTCGCTGACCGCCACCCGGCGCCCGGGTCCGGAGAGCGGGGGCGGCAAGGTCGATAGTGGCGATGGGGATGCGCGGTCCTCCGCCAGGAGCGGTGCGGCATGCGATAGCGCAGTCATTGGCGCGGTCATTGGTGATGCGGGAGGCTCGTGTCGAAAGGTAAAAACCCATCGGCACGCGCGCTGGAAGTTTCTCGATACTGTATGTTTATACAGTATTGGCGCCGACGCAAGAGGGACACGCGCGATGTGGAACAGGCATTGCACAAAGCGAGCCGCGATGGATGGAACATCTTGCTTCCTCCCACTAAAGGGGGGCATCTGTCATGAAAATCCACAACAGATTGCAAACAAATGTCACGTCCGATTGTGCAGTCGAGGGCAGGTGCGGAAAAATGCACGCCTATGAAACGGAATACGCGCGAATGCGTGCATCTGCTGATTGCCGGTCTGCAGCGCGAGGGTCCGCTGCGACGCGATGCGCTGGCCGACACCAGCGGGCTCACGGCCGAGGAAACGACTCGTGCATTGAAGGCGGCGCGGCAGATGAGCGTCGTCGATCATGTGCCCTACGGCCCCGGCACCCTGCCCAACGCCGTGTTCTACCAGCTCACCGGCCGCGAACTGCCGCCCTCGCGCAAGAGCTCCCGCGTGCCACCGGCGCCTGACGACCGCTTCCAGCCACTGCTGGATGCGTGGTGGCACAGCGACGAGCTGGATCGCGCCTGACCGGCGCTCAGTCCACTGGCAACCTGCGCAGTGTGGACGTGCCCTTGCCATGTTCGATGGCGTACAACTGCCGGCGTCCGGCATCGAAGGCGACGCCGCGAATCGACTGGAAGCCCTCCGCCACCACGCTGACCGTACCGTCGGGCGCAATCCGCCGGATCACGCCCTCCCGGCCGCCGGTGAACAGGTCTCCGTTCGGCGCCAGCGCAAACTGGTCGCTGTCGGTCTGGGCCAATACCTTCAGCGTCGATGCCGCGACCGGCACGCGCGAGACCTGCTCCAGGTCCGCCACATAGATCTTGCGCAACGACTGGTCGCCGATATAGAGCACGTTGCCGCGTACGGCCACCCCCACCGGCTTGACCAGCCCCGTCACCAGTTCACGCTCCGTCCCGCGCACGGGCGATACGCTCCGGTCCAGCGTCAGCAGGCTGACGCCGGCGGGCCCCGGCCCCTGCGTGCCGTCTTCGCGGCGTTCGAACCAGCTCACCACATAGGTGTTGGACGATACCGGCCACACGCCGATACGCCGCCGTGCCGGCGCCAGCCCACTGACTTCGCCCGCGACCACCGTGCCCTGCCCCGGCGCGGCCCAGGCGACGCCGCCATCCTTGCCAAATCCAAACCGCGTCACGATGAAACGGCCGTCCGCATCCCGCACGACCTGCCCCAGCCCGGCGCCGCTCGCTGGCGCGGGTGACAGCGTGGCAGCCGTGCTCACGCGGCCATCGTTCGTGCGGGACTGGATGCAATTGCCGGCATCGTCGGTATAAGACACCGCATCCACGGCAGCGCTGTACCAGATGCCGTTGGCCTCGGCGGGCAATGGCGTCTGCGTTGGCCGGCGCTCGACACCCTGCGACGCGCAGGCGGCCAGCACCAGCGCCGCCAGCATGGCTGGCAAGGCGGAAGGCCAGCGGGGTTGGCGCGGCGTCATGCCTTCTGGATGGCTACCGATACAACAGGGGTTTCCGTGAGGGGGGCTTCCGCGCCGTGACAGGCCGCATAGTGATCGCAGCCCTCGCACGACGGCTCGGGACAGGGATGGATGTCCAGTCGCTCGCAGACGCGGTGATAGAAGAACTTCTTCCATTTCATGTCCGTGGTATTGGCTGCGAAAACCGGCTGGAAGACCTGCTCCAGCAACGTGGAGACATCGTGGCGGCCGGACAGGCCCATATCCTGCCAGAGATGCGTGTGGCCAAAGCACCCGGACGCCAGCGCATGCGCGGCCCAGCGGACCTCGGGGCCAATCCGGGCCGGCGTGCGGCCGTCTTCGAGCATCTCGACCAGATCGGCGAATTCGCACGGCAAGGCGTCGGGGTCCTGCGGCGGCACATCGGGCTCCCAGCCCGCCTGGGCCGCACCGGGGAAATAGTGATCGAGCATCTGGCGGAATTCGACCGGCGGCAGCCCGAGCCATTGCGCAAAGCGCGGCAGGCGTCCGGTGCAGGCGGTTTCCAGGACACCCGCCAGCGCCCGGGTCACGGGATCGCCGGGGTGGGCGGCAAAGGCATCGAGCAGCAGCAATGAGCGGTTCATCGACGGGGACTTTCGGAACTCGGCGGGGATATTGTGAAAACGCGGCGCAAACGCGGCGCAAACCCGGTGTGAAAATGGCGGGGACACCTCATATCCCTCACGGCATCGCGGGCCCTGCCTCATCGCAATATATCGACGTATATAACGGTAGTCAAACGTGCATGAGACCTGTCATGCACGCGTCGTGGATCGCGGCAAACGAGGGCAACGAGAGCGGGCAAGACAAGCGCCCCCGACCGGCGGTAACACTTTCATCTCTGCGGAAAAAATCTGCATTTGACATTGCCCGGGTAGCGCATAGGCTGTCTCTGTATGCCTTCTGGACGACACATAGACCATGCGTGCCCCATGGCTGGCCCTGATGTTCGCATCCCTCCTTGCCCTGCCGCTCGCCGGCCGGGCGCAGGCGCCTGCCATCCCCGCTGCCCAGACCGACGCCATTCCCGCGTTCCAGCACGTCGATTCGATGGAAGCCCGCGTGCAGGGCTGCGTCACCTGCCACGGACAGAGCGGCCAGGGCACCAGTAACGGCTACTACCCGCGCATTGCCGGCAAACCCGCCGGCTATCTCTACAACCAGCTCGTTGCCTTCCGCGACGGCACCCGGCGTTATGCGCCGATGAACTACCTCGTCGCCTACCTGCCGGACCCGTATTTGAAGGAGATTGCCGAGTACTTTTCCAAGCAGCGCCCGCCCTTTGCCCCGGCCGAGCCGTCCGGCGCGCCAGCCGCCGCCGTGACGCGCGGCCAGACCCTTGTCACCACCGGCGACGGCAAGCAAGGCATCCCCGCCTGCGCCGCCTGCCACGGCACGGGGCTCACCGGCATGGAGCCGGGCATTCCGGGACTGGTGGGACTGCGGCACGCCTACATCGTCGGCCAGCTCACGCGCTGGAAGGTGGGTGAGCGGCACGCGGCGGAGCCCGATTGCATGAAGCGCATCGCCTCGCGGCTATCCGACGCCGACATCGCGGCCGTGGCGGCATTCCTGTCGCAGCAGCAGCCGCCGAAGGACCCGTCGCCGGAATCGTCCAACCTGGTACGCATGCCGCTGGCGTGCGGCAGCCAGCGGTGAAGCGGAGCAAGCCATGAAAGCGCGCGGGCTGTCTATCCTCCTCATCGGCATCGTGATCCTGGCGGCGGTGGTCGTGCTGGCCCTGCGGCAGACGCATCGCGGGCCGACCGGGAAGCCGGCGCCCGTCACGGCCGCGAGCGGTCCGGCAGCCAGGGGAGCCAGCGCATCCGGCGCGCTCAGCCCGGCCAGCCAGATCATCGTCAAGGGCGAATACCTGGCCCGCGCCGGCGACTGCGTGGCCTGCCACACCGAGCCCAACAACCCGCCGTTCGCGGGTGGCCGCGCCATGGCGACGCCCTTCGGCAACCTCTACGTCCCCAACATCACCCCCGACGACGAAACCGGCATCGGCCAATGGACCGCCGACGACTTCTACCGGATGATGCACACCGGCGTCTCGCGCGACGGCACCCTGCTCTACCCGGCCATGCCGTTCGCCTCGTACACCAAGGTGACGCGCGAGGATTCGGATGCGATCTACGCCTACCTGATGTCCGTCACGCCGGTGAAGCGCAAGAACCATCCGCACGAGTTGCGCTTCCCGTTCAACAAGCGCGAACTGCTGATTGGCTGGCGCACGCTCTACTTCAGGGAGGGCGAATTCCAGCCCGACCCGAAACAGTCGGTGCAGTGGAACCGCGGCGCCTACCTGGTGGAGGGTCTTGGCCACTGCGCGATGTGCCACACGGCCATCAACGCGCTGGGCGGCTCCAGCGAGTCGAAGGAGTTCGAGGGCGGGATGATTCCGAACCAGAACTGGTACGCGCCGTCGCTCACGTCGAACCGCGAGGCGGGGCTGGGCAACTGGCCGCTCCAGGACATCGTCGACCTGCTGCAGGTGGGCGTCTCGCACCGCGCCACCGTCTACGGCCCGATGGCGGAAGTCGTCTACAACAGCCTGCAGTACATGAGCGACGAGGATGTGCAGGCGATGGCCGTCTACCTGAAGGCCCTGCCGCAGCGCGACACCGAACCGCCGCCGCCCACCCAGGAGCATCTGGTGCAGCCGGCCGTGATGGAGGCCGGGCGCAAGATCTACCAGCAGCAATGCGCGATGTGCCATGCCGAGGACGGTAAGGGCCATCCGCCATCGTTCCCGCCGCTGGCGGCCAACCAGTCGATCACGATGCCGTCTCCGGTCAACGCGATCCGCATGGTGCTCAATGGCGGCTACGCGCCGGGCACGCAGAAGAACCCGCGTCCGCACGGCATGCCGCCCTTCTCGCACGTCCTCAACGACGAACAGGCCGCCGCCGTGGTGACTTACATCCGCGTGGCCTGGGGCAATACCGGCACGCCGGTGGCGCCGCCACAGGTCAACGAACTACGCAAGCTCCTCCCCGAGTAGCCGCCATGCCAGATCCGCTGCATCCGATGCATCACGACGAACCGCCTCCGGCCGACCACGACGTGCACCGCGTGGTGAGCGGCGGCCCCACCGGCACCTTTGCCGTGGCCGGCGTGGCCACGGCCATCGTCGTACTGATCTACCTGGCTTTCTACTTCGGCGTGTATGCGCAGCGGGGGCTGATCCAGTGAACGCCACATCGTCAACGCCGGCCACGCCCGACGGCCACCACGCCGAAGCGGTCGCCGTCGCGGCGGAGCGGCGATGGGCCGTGGTGGTGGCGATCATCATCGCCGTGATCATCCTCCTGATGATCTTCGCCGGCGTGCACTGGGCGTCGATGCCGCCTTCGCGCGTGGAGACGGTGAACGTGAAGACGCTGCACCTGGAGGGGGAATTCGTCGAGGGCAACCTCGGCACGGCGGTCGACAGCGACGGCAAGGTGATGGTGCGCCTGGTGGCGCAGCAGTACTCCTTCGAGCCGCAGTGCATCGTGGTGCCGCAAGGCGTGCCCGTGACATTCCGGGGCACCAGCGCCGACGCGATCCACGGCTTCATCGTCGGCACCACCAATGCCAACACCATGCTGGTTCCCGGCTTCGTGGCCACCTTCACCACGACCTTCCCGCGCGCCGGCGAGCAATTGATGCCGTGCCATGAGTACTGCGGCATCGGCCACGAGGCGATGTGGGCGAAGGTGCAGGTCCTGCCACGCGAGGATTTCATGGAGCGTGCCCGCCACGCGGAAAGGATGACCTGTGTTCCTCGCTAGAAAGCTCGTCCTCGCGCATTTCTGGGTGGCCTTCGTGGCCTTCCTCGGCGCCATCCTGCTCGGCGAGTGGCAGATGTTCATCCGCAGTCCGCTGTCGACGTGGGTCAACAATCCCGAGCACTACTACCGGTCCGTCACGGCGCACGGCACGGTCATGGCCTACGTGCTGCCCACGCTGGTGGCGATGGGCTTCGGCTATGCCATCTGCGAACTTGGCCTGAAGCGTCCGCTCGTCGGCCTGCGCTGGGCGTGGGCAGGCTTCTGGCTGGTCATCGCCGGCACCGTGCTCGCGGCGGTGACGATGGGGCTGGGCAAGGCGTCGGTCCTCTATACCTTCTATCCTCCCATAATCGGCAGCCCCTTCTACTACCTTGGCGTGGTGCTGGTGGTGGTCGGCTCGTGGATCTGGGTGGCGTTGATGGCGGTCAACCTGCGTGCCTGGCGGCGCGACAACCCCGGCGCGACGGTGCCGCTCGCGGTGTACGGCACGGTGGCCGGCGCCTACCTGTGGGCGTGGACGTCGCTCGGCGCGGCCATCGAGATACTCGTGCTGATCCTGCCGGCCTCGCTCGGCCTGACCGACACCATCAACGCCGGCCTTGCCCGGGTGTTCTTCTCGTGGACGCTGCACGCCATCGTCTACTTCTGGCTCATTCCCGCCTACGTGGCCTTCTACGCCATCGTCCCGCGCGCCATCGGCGGCAGGCTCTACAGCGACACCATGGGCCGCGTGGCCTTCGCGCTGTTCCTCGTGTTCTCGATGCCCATCGGCATCCACCACCTGTTCGCCGATCCGCAGGTCGGATCAGGCTTCAAGTTCGTCCACGCGGCCATGACGGGGATGGTGTCGGTGCCGACGCTGCTGACCGTCTTCACCATCGTCGCCTCGGTGGAAATCGCGGCCCGCCTGCGCGGCGGCAGCGGCGCCTTCGGCTGGCTGCGCGCGCTGCCGTGGCATAACCCCATGATGCTGGCGGTGACGTTCTCCTTCATCATGCTCGGCTTCGGCGGCGCGGGCGGCATCATCAACATGAGCTACCAGCTCAACGAGTCCATCCACAACACGCAGTGGATCACGGGGCATTTCCACCTGATCTTCGCCGGCGCCATCGTCATCATGTACATGGCGCTCGCCTACGACCTCTGGCCGCAACTGACTGGTCGCGGCCCCCTGCCGGCCGCACTGATGCGGCTCCAGCTCTGGCTCTGGTTCCTCGGCATGCTGGTGCTTTCCCTGCCGTGGCACTGGGTTGGCCTGCTCGGCATGCCGCGTCGCATGGCCTACTACGACTACAGCCATCCGGACCTGCAGCCACAGGCCTGGACCGTGACCGCCTCCACCCTCGGGGGACTGGCGATGGTCATCTCGGCCATCCTCTTCGTTTACATCCTCGCCATCGGCCATCGCCGCCCCCTCGGCACGCCGGCGCCCTATACCTTCAGCGAAACCATCCACCCTGGCGGACGCCCACCTGCGGTCCTCAACGGTTTCGCCCTGTGGGTCGTGATGATGATCGCCCTGACACTGGTCAACTACGGCTACCCCATCGTCCAGCTTGCCGTGCTGGAAAACGCCTCGGTGCCGATCGTGCCGATCGGCAGCCGCTGATCCGCCGCGGCCACCGTCACCGGATACCCGCAATGTCCGAGCAACCCAACTCCTCTCTCGGCGGCAAGTGCGTGCTGGCGCTGGTCGTGCTGACCGTCGTGATGGGGCTGGTCGGCTTCATCTGGCTGCCATCGGTGCAGGGCGATTTCAGCGCGCGCGGGCTCTGGGACGCCATCTGCCGCGCCGCCGGCGTCCCCACGAACTGGAGCGAGGGCGACAAGACACGCGCCAGCCATATCGCCACCAACGTGGTGCTCGACCGCGGCATGGCCCGCGCCGGCTCGGCGGATGTGGTTGGACGCGGCGCCACGCTGGCGCTAAACAACTGCACGATGTGCCACGGCGCGCGCGGGATGACGGCCTCCAACGCGCCCAACCTCGCCGGCCAGTACCCGGAAGTCATCATCAAGCAACTGAATGACTACAAGTCCGGCAAGCGCGGGAGCTCCATCATGGAAACGCTGACCCGCAGGCTGTCGGACCGCGACATCGCCGACCTCGCCGCGTACTACGCCTCGCTGCCCAAGGCGCGCACCGCCCCCACCACCTACGATGAATCCCTGCCCGCGCTGGTGCGCGTGGGCGATCCGCTGCGCAATATCGCACCGTGCATTTCGTGCCATGGCGGGGTCGACCAGAAGTTCGGCGCGCCCTGGCTGGAAGGGATGCCGCACGACTACCTGACCACCGAACTGCGTGCGTTCCGCAATGGCTCGCGGGCCAATGATGCGCAGGGGCAGATGCGGAACATGGCGCGCGCGATGACCGACAAGGAGATCGAGGAGGTCGCGGGGTTCTATGCGCGAAAGGCGGCGGCGGAGGGGCACTAGCACTGGCCCTTGCGCAGGAAAGTCGCGCTGCGCACGCGCAGAGAGGGGAATCGGGAGGATGCCGGCCGCCTCCGCACCAGGCAGGGCCAGGCGGGAGGCGCCGGCGAGGACCTACTACTGGCGCCGGTATGTCGCCTGCATGATCTGCATCCATTCGCCGTTGTCACCCTGCATGAACGAAGTCAGCGTGCGGGTGTTGTCGTCCTGAAACGCGATCACGTCACGGTACTTGGCGCTCTTGCCCGCCACCACATTGCCTTCCGGCGTGAAGGCCGGGCCGTCGGCGCGCAACGTCAGCGTGCGGCCATCGGCCTCCAGGTCGCCTTCGTAGACCCACATATGCGTCATCATCGAGCCGACAAACGTGCCGACGAAATGCTTGCGGGCCGGGTCGTAGCCCAGTGTCATCACGGTGGTCGACAGACCGCACCCGGGCATTTCGCCTTCAGCGCGACACTGCACCCAGACGTCGCCGATCAGGCTTACCTGCTCCGGGATCTTCCACTTCTCGGGCTCGGTCCCCGGGCCCATTTGCGCTTCCCCTTCCCCGATCCATTTGCCCGCCAACTTCTGCAGCCAGCGGTGTTCGTTGGTCGTTTCGGTCTTCATGCGATGGTCTCCTGTGTGCCGCTGATCGATTTGTGTACAGCGTACACAAGAGCTTAGGAGACGAGGTCCGTTGTGTCCAGCGCCGACCCTGCAAAAACCGGCAACATGACAGAAATGTCATGTCGCCGGCTGCCAGGACTGTCAGCAGATGTCGGGAGGATGGCCGGAGAACGGCCGGGAAAAGGGCCGGGAGAGAGGCCTGCGAGGGATTACTGAGGCAGCCGGACTTTCGGCACGATGAACTGGTTACCCGGCGCCCGCATGACATCGCACTGGGCCTCGCCCGTGCGCGACTCGCCAGCCTGGGTCATGAACTCGATGTTGCCGACCACGCTGTACACGTCTTCCGCCACGCGGCGCGTGGTGCCGCGGATCCAGCGGAAATGTCCGGGGTTCGGCAGTGCGGCCTTGACCGCGTTCATGCAGGCAACGGGCGCCTCGGGGGCTTCGGGCTTGCCACCGCGCTGGCCCAGTTCGATGTTGACGGGGGCATCGGCGGCGGATGCCGTGGCCGTGGCGGCTGTGGCCGGGATCGCGACGGCAATCGCGATCATCGGCAATGTCATGGCAGCCAGCGCCGCCAGCACGCGGCGCGCTTGGGTCGGCAGTGTCATGAGGAAAACTCCGGGGGTAAAAAAACGGCCGGCACACGTGAAGCGTGCCGGCCGGGCGCTATTGTACTGCGGCCATCAGACGGACATGTCCTTGGCCTCCGGCTTGTGGTCGTCGAACCAGCGGTAGAGCGTCGGCACCATCACCAGCGTCAGCAACGTCGATGTGATCAGGCCGCCGATCACCACCACGGCCAGCGGGCGCTGCACCTCGGAACCGGGGCCCGACGAGAACAGGAACGGCACCAGGCCCAGCATGGCAATCGTCGCTGTCATCATCACGGGGCGGAAGCGCTGCGTCGCGCCCCGCACCACCGCATTGCGCAGCGACATGCCGGATTCCCGTAGCGTGCGGATGTACGACACCAGCACCACCCCGTTCAGCACCGCCATGCCCCACAGCGCGATAAAGCCCACCGACGCCGGCACGGAGAGATATTCGCCCGTGACGAACAGCCCGATGATCCCGCCGATCGATGCGAACGGCAGCACCGTGATGATCAGCGTGGCATAGCGCAACGAGTTGAACAGCAGGAACAGCAGGAAGAAGATCGCGGCGATGGTGATCGGCACGATGATCTTCAGGTGGCCCATGGCGCGCTCCATGTTCTGGAACTGGCCGCCCCACTCGAAGTAGTACCCCTCGGGCAGCTTGACCTTGCTCTCGGTCGCGCTCTGCAGCTCGGCCACAAAGCCGCCTAGGTCGCGATCCTTCACGTTGATCATCACCACCACACGCCGCTTGGCCATTTCCCGGCTGATCTGCGCCGGACCGTCGCTCACCTCGATCTTCGCCACGCTTTGCAGCGGCACCTGCACGCCGTCCGGCGCGGGCACCAGCAACTGGCGGATGGCCTGAACGTTGTCGCGGAAGTCCTCCGGCAGGCGCACGGCCGCCGCAAAGCGCCGCTCGCCTTCGAAGATGTCCGTGGCGCGCTTGCCGCCGATGGCGATCTCGATGATGTCGTGGATATCCGAAACGTTCAGCCCGTAGCGCGCAATCGCCTGGCGGTCGATTTCGATCGACAGGTATTGCTGCCCGGAAATCCGCTCGATCCGGATGTCCTGCGACCCCTGGATGCCACCCGCCACGCGGGCGATCTCGCCAGCCAGGTCGCGCAGCTTGTCGAGGTCGTCGCCGAAGATCTTCACCGCCACGTCGGACCGCACGCCACTGACCATCTCGTCCACGCGGTCGGAGATCGGCTGCGCCATCACGATCTGCACGCCCGGAATGGCCTTGAGCTTCTCGCGGATGGCGTTGGCGATGTCGTCCTGCGTCCAGCCGTCGGGCCACTCGTCGCGGTCCTTCAGGCTGGCGATCGGCGTGGACTCGTTCTGGCCCTGCGGATCGGCCGGGCTCTCGCCGCGACCCACACCGGACACCACCGACTTCACGCCGGGCACCTCCAGCACCAGCTTGTTGGCCTGCTTCTCGAGCTTGATCGATTCCTCCAGCGAAATATTCGGCACGCGGTCGATCGCCGGCACGATGGAGCCTTCCTTCATCTCCGGGATGAACGACGTCCCCAGCAGCGGCACGATCAGCAGCGTGGCGATGAACACCCCCACCGCCGACAGCACGGTCTTCTTGCTGTTGGCCAGCGCCCAGTGCAGCATGCGCAGGTAGTGACGCTTCATGAATGCGATCAGGCGCGTGTCATGCTCCGCACCGCCCTTGAGCAGGTACGACGACAGCACCGGCGAGAGCGTCAGCGACAGGAACAGCGAGATCGCCAGCGCAATCGAGATCGTAAAGGCCAGCGGGGCGAACATCTTGCCTTCCATGCCGGAGAGCGTCATCAGCGGCAGGAACACCAGGATGATGATGCCCACGCCCACGATCACCGGCGTGGCCACCTCCTGCACCGCCTTGACCAGGATCTCCGTCCTGGTGAGCCCGCTCTTGTCGGCATGCCCCAGCCGCTCGAACGCGTTTTCCACGACCACCACGGACCCGTCCACCATCAGGCCGATGGCGATGGCCAGCCCCCCCAGTGACATCAGGTTGGCGGACAGCCCCATCCTGTTCATCACGATGAAGGTTAGCAATGGCGTCAGCACCAGCGTGGCCAGCACGATCACCGACGAGCGCACGTCCCCGAGGAACAGGAACAGCACGATCACCACCAGCACCACGCCTTCCAGCAGCACCTTGGTCACCGTCCACAACGCGGCGTCAACCAGCTCGCTGCGGTCGTAGTACGGCACGATCTGCAGCTTGCCGGGGAGCATGCCGCGATCGTTGATCTCGGCCACGCGGGCCTTCACGCGGCTCACCACTTCCTTCGCATTGCCGCCGCGCATCATCATGACGATGCCGCCCACGGCCTCCGTCTCGCCGTTCTTGACCAGCGCGCCCTGCCGCACCTCATGGCCGATGGTGACCTGCGCCACGTCGCGCAGATAGACCGGCGTGCCGTCGATCTCCTTCAGCACGATGCTGCCCAGGTCGTCGACGCCACGTGCCAGGCCCACGCCGCGGATCAGATATTGCTCCGCGTAGTGCGGCAGCACGCCGCCGCCGGAGTTGGCGTTGTTGCGCGCCAGGGCCTGGTAGACCTGCTGGATATTGACCCCGTAGTGGCGCATCCGCTCCGGGTTGACCAGTGCCTGATACTGCCGCACGTAGCCACCCTGCGAGTTGATTTCCGCCACGCCCGGGATCGAGCGCAGCAGCGGACGCACCACCCAGTCCTGGGCGATGCGGCGCTCGGCCAGCTCTTCCTGCGTGAGTTCGCGGTTGCCGTCGTCGACGCGGTCCAGCGTGTACTGGTAGACCTCGCCCAGGCCCGTGGAAACGGGACCGAGCACCGGCGTCACGTCCTGCGGCATGCGGCCGGACACCTCGATCAGCCGCTCCATGACCAGCTGCCTCGCAAAATAGACGTCGGTCTTGTCCGTGAACACCAGCGTGATCAGCGACAGGCCCGCCTTGTTCAGCGAGCGCATTTCCTCCAGGCCGGGCAGGCCCGTCATGGACATTTCGATCGGTACGGTGACAAAGCGCTCGACCTCTTCCGGCGAGCGCCCCGTGGCTTCCGTGGCGATCTGCACCTGGACGTTGGTCACGTCCGGGAACGCATCGACCGACAGCTTGCCGGCGGCGCGCAGACCGAAGAAGAACAGCACCACGGCAATCACGCACACCACCAGCCGCTGCTTGATCGCGGCTTCAACCAGGGATGTCATCATGGCCGATTACCCCTGTTCCAGGCGCTTGCGCTCGTTGTCCAGGTGGAAGGCGCCCTCCACGACCACGCGGTCGCCGGGCTTGATGCCGCCCCGCACCACGCGCATGCCGTCGCTCTCGGCGCCCAGCTTCACCTTGGTGAGCCGGTACTGGCCATCCGTCGTTTCCACGTACACCTGCTCGTCGTTGCCATCGCGCACCACCGCGGATTCCGGCACCACCAGCTGATCCACCGGCTGGCCGGCAATCAGCATGCTGGCCAGCATGGCGGGCTTCAGGCGGCCGTCCTTGTTCTCGACCTCGGTGCGGACCAGCACCGTGCGCGATTGCGGGTTCACCGTGCGGCCCACGTAGATCAGCTTGCCGGTGATCGGGTCCGCGCCGTTGCCCAGCGACGGCACCTCGATGTCCACCTTCTGGCCTTCGGCCACCTGCGCGGCCTGCTGCTCGGGCACCTCGGCCACCACCCACACGCGCGACAGGTCCGCCACGGTGTACAGCGCGTCGGCCGGCTGCACCACCTGGCCCTGCGCCACATTGCGCTCCACCACAGTGCCCTGGATGCTGGAGAACACCGGCGAGTAGGAATCGATGCTGCCGTTCCTGGCCAGCGCGGAGACCGCCGCCGCCGACATGCCCAGCACGCGCAGCTGATCGCGGTACGCACGCATCTCGGCGGCGGCAATCGCGTACTCGCTCTCGCGCCGCTGCAGTTCGCCGCGGCCGATCACATCGGCGGCAAACAGCTGGCGTGCGCGTTCCGCATTGCGCGCCTGCAGTTCGTTCTGGGCCTCGGCCTTCAGGAACGCCATCTGCGCGGCGCCCAGCTCGCTGCTGTGCAGGCGGGCAAGCACCTGGCCGGCCTTGACCTCCTGGCCGAGCACGGCATAGAGATCGGTCACGCGGCCAGTGACGCTGGCGCCAATGCGCGACACGCGTTGTTCGTCGAAATCGATCCGGCCCGCCACGCGCAGCATCTCGCTGAATGGGGACGTGGCCACGGGCGCCACCTTGAGCGTGCGCTGCAGGTTGGCCTCGGGCTTGACGATGCCCGGTGGCAGCTTGGGCGGCTCGGCAGCCGGCGCGGGATCTTTGGAGCAAGCAGCCACGGACATCAGCATGACCGCGGCGGCTGTGAGGGAAAGCAGGAAATGGGGGCGCATGATCAGTTCGGATTCGGGGAGACGGGCAGCGACGGCGCGGGGCCGGCAGGCGTGCCGGGCGCGGTCGACATCAGCTTTTCAATCTGGATGGCGGCGACTTGCTGCTCGTACTGCGCGGCAATCAGTTCGCTGCGGGCATTGCGCAGCACCCGCTGCGCATCGAGATAGTCGAGAATCCCGCGCTCGCCAAAGCGGTACGCGGCCTCGGCCACGCCCAGCGCGGACTCGGCCTCGCGAACGATGCCGGATTCCAGCGCGGTGACCTGGGCTTGCGTGATCTCGTACTGGCGGTACGCGGTTTCCAGTTCCTGCGCGAGTTCGAACTCGCGGGCTTCCAGCGCGGTGCGGGCCTGCGTGGCCTGCGCGGTCGCCTCGCCCACCGGGCCGCTGCGGCGGTCCCACAGCGGGATCGTCATCACCAGGCCGATCTGCGAGACGTTGTTATCCGGCTGCCGATCCGTGCTGGCGCGGACCGCCACCTCGGGCCAGCGCAGCGAGCGCTGGTAGTCCACGCCCAGTCGGGCGCGCTCCAGCTCCATGCGGCGCTGATTCAGTTCGGCATTGCCCGCCTGCATGGTGTCCCGCAGGATCGGCAACGGCGGCACCTCGGGCGCACGGCCCAGGTTGCCGGCGAGGCCAAAATGGGCGGGCATGCCGCCGCCCACTTGCTGGCGGAGCGTGGCCTTGGCCTGGTCGACGCGCAACTCGGCCGTCTGCTGCGTCTTCTGCGCGGCCAGCAGCTCGGTTTCGGCCTTGATCAGTTCATAGCGCGGCGCCTCACCTACTTCCACCCGCACTTTCGCGCGCTCCTGGATCTGCCGCATCAGCGTCAGATCTTCCTTCGCCGCGGCCAATTCGGTCTCGCGACGCAGCACCTGGTAGTAGGACACCTTCACGCGCGCGGCCAGATCGCTGCGGAAGCTCTGGCGCAGCGCCTCGGAGGCCTCCAGCCCGCGCCCGGCAATCGCTTCGCGCAGGCTGCGCTGCTGCGGGTAGTCGAACTTCTGGACGATGGCATACGACGGCGCGTTGCCGCTGGTCACGCCCGGCTGCTTGCCGGAGAGCCGCCCGTACATCACCTCCACCTGCGGATTGGGATACGCGCGCGCACTGGTGATGGCGGCGGTAGCGGCATCGACATTGGCCTGCGCGGCATCGACGCCCTTGTTGGTGGACTGGGCCAGCGACAGCAGCTGGTGCAGGTCGAACGTTTCGGCGGCCGGCGTCACCGCCCGGGGCGGCGTGGCGGGGCGCGCGGGCGCGGTCGTCGGAGCTACGGCAGGGGCGGCGCGGGTCACCGGGGTGGCCGGGGCGCCGCCTGGCGCGAGCTGCGCGGCCCAAGCCGGCGCCGCCACAAACGACAGCGACGCGACCCAAGTCAGCGTTTTATTGGTCTTCATGTCGGAAAAAGTCGAGCGATACGGCTGCCCGACGCCACCACGACGGCCATGCCGCACGGCCGGCAGGAACCGGCAGGGATGGCAGGCATCAGCCCGTGACGACAAAGGTCACGGACACGCGGGAGCGCTCAGGGGCAATGAGGACGATCCGCCGGGTGGTCAGGCCACGCGGCGGATGCCGGAACGGTCAGGCGAGGAGATTGGGCGGCCGGAACAGGCCTTCGGGCTGGGGCGCACTGCGCCCCGGGAGCACTTGCGCCACGTCTTCGACAGACTGGGCGAGCTTCAGCGTGGGAACGTCGAACAGCGCACTGGACTCTTCGATTTCGTCGAGCAGGTCCAGCGGATCGAGCAGATCGGCCGACCAGATATTGCAGTAGCCGGGCGGCGGGCCGTTATCGGCCAGCGCGTCGGCATCCGGGTCCAGGCCGCCGTCGCCGGGCAGCACGATCTGCGAGAGATCGTCGCCGGTGGCCAGCATGGCGTAGTCCGGCGCGGCGTCCGCCGTCACGATCGCCTCCACGGCCTGCGGCGTAGCCGCGCGCACGTTCGCCGCTGCCGAAAACGACAGCGCGGACAGGCACAAGGCGGTCAGCAGGAAGAGGAGGAAACGCATCAAATCGGGGGCGGATGACGGGGTGCAGCGCATGCCGCAGCACATGGGCGAAAGTCGCGTGATCGTTTCGTAACGCTCACGCCAGCTGGATTGCTGCGGTACAGCATTGTAACCGAACGCAACAATTGACCGGTCAGCAGGCAGGGAGTTCCGCATCCAGAGCGTGACAGGCGCGCGGGGCTCGCCCGAATCGACCGGCGCCAGTGGGTTGGCTGGCGAGGATTCCGAGGCCGCTGGCATGGAAGCCGGCCATGCCGGTCTCCCCCGTCGACCGATGCGCATTGGACCGCAACGATCCCGCCACCGATAATGGCCGGCTCCACACATATCCAACCCTTCTCATCGATCCCTCCCGCATGCCGAGCGTCACTACCCGCCGACTGAGCCGTCTGAACCGTCTGGCTGCCTGCCTGTGTCTGGTCCTGTCTCCGCTGGCCCGGGCCAGCGATATCAGCTGCGAGCCACCGCCCGCCACCTGCGCCGGCGCGGCCGCCAGCACGCCGGCGTGCGCACCCCGCCCTGCCGAGCGCCTGATTTGTGATCATGCCCTGCTGTCGATGGGCTATGCGCGCATTTATGCGGACCAGCAACGCCTGCTCAAGACCGGCGCCGTCTCCGACGCCGAGATCGCCACATTCCGCAAGAAGCGCGACGCCTGCACGACGCTCGATTGCCTGGACACGGTGTTTTCCGACTGGAAGCGGTTGGCGGCGGAACGCAAGGCAGCCGCACGCCGATAGCTGGCCGGCAGTCCACCCGTCCCACCCCATCGCCACCCGCCGATGTGCCGATGTGCCGATGTGCCGATGTGCCGATGTGCCGATGTGCCGATGCGTCGATGCGTCGATGCGTCGATGCGCCGATAAGCCGCCTGCCTTGGCGCAACGACTATTGGCACTGCCTATGAAGCCGATAACGGATCGGTCTTGGACGCTATCGCTCGAATCCCGCATGATCGGACCATTGGTTTTTTCCCCGCAATGGAGCTCTCCATGAAGTCCGCCCTCCTCGCCCTCTGCGGCGCGGCCTCCCTTCTCGCCTCACTCTCCGCCATCGCCGGCCCCGATTTTGCCGTGATCGAACGTGCCCGCGCCGAGGCCCAGCATCGCCACGCCCGGGCCCAGCAACCCGCCTGCGACGTCACCGCCACCAGCGCCCCCCAGGCGGCCCCCGTCAAGGCCAGCTAAGAGGCAATCCCCCGCCTCCCGCCGCACCCGTCGGCGGCGACATGGCTCCTGCGCACGAACCTCATCGATAATGCGTTTCGACACGGACACCGGACTTCCCGGCGGCCGGCGCCGACATCGCACGATCATTCGGGAGCCATGGCTCTCGTCACGAGGAGACACCGCATGACCCGTACCGTCGCCGAAAAGCGCGCCGCCTTTCGCGCCCTGCATGCCGCCGGCTGCTTCGTGCTGCCGAATCCCTGGGATGTCGGCAGCGCGCTGTACCTGCAAACGCTCGGCTTCCAGGCCTTGGCCACGACAAGTTCCGGCCTCGCATGGTCCGTGGGACATGCTGACAACAGCTTGTCCCGCGACGCCGTCCTGGCACACCTTCGCGAGATCGTCGCCGCCACGGACCTGCCCGTCAACGCGGACTTCGAGAATGGCTTCGGTGCCGATGCCGCGGGCGTGGCGGAGAGCGTCGCGCTGGCGATCGATACCGGCGTGGCGGGGCTCTCCATCGAGGATTCGACCGGCAACGCCGCCGACCCGCTCTTCCCTATCGACGTCGCCGTGGAACGGCTCAAGGCTGCGCGCCGCGCCATCGACGCAGCAGGTGGTGATACCCTGCTAGTAGGCCGTGCGGAGAACTTCTTTGCCGGCCGCCCCGATCTTGACGACACCATCCGGCGACTCCAGGCCTACGCGGCCGCCGGGGCCGATTGCCTGTATGCGCCGGGCATCAAGACGCGCGAACAGATTGCGGCCGTGGTGGCGGCCGTGGCGCCGAAACCGGTCAACCTGCTGATCGGGTCCACATCGGACCTCACGCTGGAGGACGTCGCGGCGCTTGGCGTGCGCCGGATCAGCGTGGGCGGCGCGTTGGCAAGGTCGGCCTGGGGAGGATTCATGCGCGCCGCACAGTCGCTCGCGCTTGGCCGCTTCGATGGCTTCGAGGGCGCGGCGGCAGGCGCCGAGCTCAACGCTCTCTTCCGCGACCGCGCGTGATCTACGGCGCGTGTCCGGCGCCCTGACTAGCATCCGCCACGAAATCGATAAAGCGCCGGACGCGCACCGGGATCTGGGTGCGATGCGGGTAATACATATAGAGGCCGATATTGTTGCTGTCGTACGCCTTCAGGATCGACACCAGCCGGCCCGCCGCCAGATGGTCGTGCACCATATAGGCCGATAGCTGCCCGATGCCCATGCCCGCGCGCACGGCATCGATCTCGGTCTCCACGTCGTTGAAGGTCACCACGGCGGGCACGTCCCGGAACACCAGGTCGCCGTCGATGCTCAATTCCCACGGCACCATGCGGCCCGTCGCCGGGCGGCGGAAACCGGTGCAGGCATGCTTGCCCAGATCGTCGATCGTCTTCGGCTCGCCGTGCCGCGCCAGGTATTCGGGCGACGCGCAGATGATCAGCGGCAGATCGCGCAGCCGCCTTGCCACGAGGTTCTGGCCGGGACTGGTGCCGGCGCGAAAGCCGACATCGATCTTGGCCTCCACGAGATCGGTAAAGAGATCGCTCAGCACCAGGTCGAAGCTGATGCCCGGATACTGCTCGCGAAACGCCTTCATCATCGGCACCAGCAACCGGCTGCCCACGGACGGCGGCGCCGTCAGGCGGATCAGGCCGTCGAACTCGCTGCGGGCGGTGCGGACCTGCTCCAGTGCCTCGTCGAGTTGCCGCAGGCCGGGATCGGCCAGTTCGAACAACCGCGCGCCCTCATGGGTCAGGCTCAGCTTGCGGGTGGTCCGATGCAGCAGCCGCACGCCGAGGTCTTCCTCGAGCGTACGCACCGCCTTGCTGACGGCCTGCGGCGTGATGCCGGCGTCGACGGCAGCCTGCGCAAAGCTCTTCGCGCGCACCACTCCCAGAAACAGCGTCAGCACCCGGGCCTTGTCCATGATTTGCAACCAGCGGTTGTGAATAAGGCAGGATAGTACGCCGGGCCTCCCGAATGACCACGGCACCTGCGCAAGCCCCGGAGTTAAGTCCTGAGCTTTACCCACAAGCTTGGCTCGCTATCCCGAATTAAAGATACGGAACATCTCTGTGATTTCGTGCAAGACGAGGAAGCCTCGCCAGATGACGGTAGCGCCGGGCGGAGGATCGTTGCGGCGATTCAGGTAGCCGCCAAGGGTG
>NZ_JBFTSP010000036.1:0-48103 GCF_056400065.1 Cupriavidus sp. 01L415
CGGTTCGTGTCCCTCGGCTCGCAGCTTCGCTCCACGCTTCCTCCCCACGATCGGTCACCCTTTCGCAGTTGCGCTTCGCTTCGTTCGCGGTGATCAACTTACGGTGGGACTTGCACCCACAAGAGTGCGCCCATGCTGGGCGCACAAAGGAAACGGGCGCCCGCAAGGCGCCCGAAGTCCGGTCATTCTACACGCGGCTCCGGCGAGCCACGGTCCTCAGGCCATCGTTCCCAGGATCACGCTCGAGGCCTTGAAGATGGCCAGCGCCTGCATGCCTTCGGCCAGCCCGAGGTCGGTCAGCGCCGTGTTTGTGATGATGGCCGCCACGGTGCCACCGCCATCGAGGTCCAGCACGACTTCCGCATTGACAGCCCCGGGAACCACACGCGACACCACGCCCGGCAACTGGTTGCGCGCGGAAAGCCGCACGCCGGGATCCGGCAGGCCGATCATCACGGACGAGGCCTTGACGAGCGCGAAAGCCTCGGCGCCGGCCACCAGGCCCAACGTCTCGACACTCTCATGCGTGATCGTGGAGACGATGCGCTGGCCACCGGGCAGCGCCAGCGTGATCTCGTCATTGACCGCGCCGCCACGCACGGACTCCACCCGGCCGAACAACTTGTTGCGCGCACTGGTCTGGATCATGAATCGTTTCATCAGGTGAATATCGTCGGCATCCGCATCGGACAGCGTACTGCCCACCTTGCCGAGCCATGCGACGAAGCGCTGGTGCTCCTCCGCCATCGCGCGATAGGTGCGGATCAGCCGTTCGGCCCGGTCGGTCAGGCGCGTACCGCCGCCGCCCTTGCCGCCCGCCGCGCGCAAGACCAGCGGCTCCCCGGCACTGTTGTTCATCGCGTCGATGGCATCCCAGGCGGCCTTGTAGCTGATGCCGACCGCGCGCGCCGCCGCAGTAATCGATCCGTGCTCGCCAATGGCGGCCAGCAATGCAATGCGATCCTTGCCGCCCCAGTCCTGGGCACCGGCGCGAAACCAGATGGCGCCTTCGAGTTCAAGCATGAGCGAATGAGGAAGAGTCGGAAGAACGGCTATGGTAATGCGAATTGCCGCCAGCCTGACGGCGCCGCTAACTCTGGTGTGCCGGGATATACCAGCGCATGACGCTGCCAGCGAAGTACTGCTTGTCGAACTGACGCAGCAGGCGCCACGCGGTGAACGGGTCGATCGCCAGATCCACCCACGCCCACGGATGATCGGGGTCACCCTCCCGCACGATCTCCACGGAATTCACCGGTGCGTAGTCTTTCAGCTTGTCCCGCAGCATTTCCTCGGTCACATCACGATGCAGCCCGCGGATCAGTACCTGCATTGCAGCCTCTCCTGGATGCGGCCGGAAGTTGCCGTGGCGCACCATGCGTCGCCGCGCCGGCCATGCGAATATTGTAGGCCGCGTTGCGGTGTGCATCGCGGCAATGATGCATTTCAGTTCTGGAGGCTGTTTCAAAATGAAGCGAAGCGGTCCTGGCTAGACGCGCGGCCGCAGACAGTACAAGTGGTACGGCCAGCGAGTGTGGCAAGACCCGGCAACGACGCCAGGATCTTTCTGAAACAGCCTCCTAAGCCATGATGTGCACGCCACCATCCACGTACACCGTATTGCCCGATAGCCGGCGTGCGTACGGGGTAGCCAGGTAGGCCGTGGCAAAGCCGACGTCCATGATGTCGACCAACTCGCCCAGTGGCGCGCGGCCGGCGGCCTCCGCCAACAGGTGGTCGAAGTCCTTGAGACCCGATGCCGCGCGCGTCTTCAGCGGCCCCGGCGAGATCGCGTGCACGCGAATCCCTTGCGGGCCGAGTTCGTGCGCCAGGTAGCGGCAACTCGCTTCCAGCGCCGCCTTCACGGGCCCCATCAGGTTGTAGTTGGGCACCACGCGGTTGGCGCCGTCATAGCTCATCGCAAACAGCGTGCCGCCATCCGACATCAGCGGCACCGCACGGCGCGCCATGCGGATGAACGAATGGCACGACACATCCATTGCGCGCGCGAAGCCGTCCGGCGACGAATTCAGCAGGCCGCCTTGCAGGTCCGCCTTGGGCGCGAATGCCACCGAATGCACGACGGCATCGAGACGCCCCCATTCCTCCGCGATACGCGCGAACAGCGCGTCCATCTGCGCATCGTCCTCGACGTTCAGCGGCATCAGAATTGGCGCACCAACCTGTTCGGCGAGCGGCGCCACATGAGGCAGCGCCTTGTCGTTGAGGTAGGTCAACGCCAGATCGGCGCCCAGTTCGCGGAACGCGCGCGCGCAACCCCACGCAATGGATTCCGCATTGGCCACGCCGACCACCAGCACACGGGCGCCGGCGAGCGGCGGGTTGGGTACCTGTACCATGGGATGCTCCTCCTCGATGGCGGAAATCTGGAGTCAGGCTTCGTCTTCCTCGCCACGTGCGGCGCGGTTGTGGTCGGTGCCCAGCACGTCGGCCACCTCGCGGTAGCGCGCGAGCCAGTCGGTCTCCAGCGGGCCGCGCACGGTCAGCACGCGGTGTGCCAGCACCATGATGCGGCGGCGCTCCTTCATGTCAGGCACCAGCTGCGGCAGCGACTGCAAGGCCGCTTCGGGGTCTAGGGTCACCACATAGCTCTGGCGGCGGACGGCGTTCTTGAAATCAGCCAGGCTGACGCGCTTGTCCGGGGGATTTTCGCGCGCCAGCTTGCGCAGCAGGTTGAACGGACGTTCCTCGATGGCGGACCGGTTTTGCGTGACATACGCGAGGATTCTCAGGAACGCGTCGAGCGAAGTGCCCTCGCCGATTTGCGCCTGCGCCTCGCGCCGGCGCAGGTCGGCCACTTCCTTGCGCAGCGCGGTGACGGCGGGAGATTCCGCACGCCCGGTCGCGGCCTCCATGCCCAGCATCGCCGCCATCCAGGGCGTGGCGTAGAGCGACTCGAAAAATCGTTCCTGCCAGGCGTCCCGCACGTCGCGGTACTGGTTCAGCGAGCGCACGATATGGTCGGACATGGCGCGCTCCATCGCCAGGAACGGGTTGTCGTCATCGACCGGCTGGCGCGCGTCGCGCACGGCCGGTGCCATGGCGCCGATCCACGCCATCCACGGATTGACGTCGCTGGCCAGCGTCCGCTCCAGCCGCGCAGGATGCATCTCGCGCATGGCCTGCGCGGAGGCCTCGGTGGAGGCCGCCCGCACCAGCGGCGAGGCGAACGTGTCGTACAGGTGCTGGTTGATCTCGGCCACGCGGCGCACGACCTCGAACGGCTTCTCGTCGTCGCGTCCGTCATCGAGCGCCAGAATGTCGTCGATCGTCCGTCGCTCGAAGCGCACGAGATAGCGGCCCTCGATCAGATCCAGGTGCGAGGTACCCGGCGCCACGTCCTCGATCTTCGCTTCGTACAGGCCGGGCGGCAGCACGTCGATCAGGTCCAGCGCGCAGAAGAGTTCCGTGTGTTCGCGGTTGGCCACGCTGGCCGAGACAAAGATGCCGAGGTGACCAATCGACGGGTGCAGGCAGTAGACGATCGTCTGCTCGTTGGCCACGATGTCGTCGACGCTCTCGTACAAGTCCGGAATCCAGTTCAACGCCTGTTGCGGCGGCGTGATGTTGTCTCCCCATGATGCAAACACGATCACCGGCGAGCGCAGGTTGCGCAAGTCGATCACGGTCTTGCCATCGGCGCTGTGCACATCGCCCGCGGCCAGGTGATTGCCGACGAAGAGGTTCTGGACGATCCAGTCGATCTCCGCGCGGTTCATCAGGAAATGTCCGCCCCACCAGCGCTCGAATTCGAGGAAGCGCGGCCCCTCGGTATCGGCCCTGGCGTAGACGTTGTAGAGCTTTTCCCACAGCGAATTCGCGGGGTTGAGGCTCTCGAAGTTCTGCACGAGCCAGGCGCCGTCGAATCGTCCGTTGCCCAGGTCCGCGGTCAGCGAAGCCAGCCATGAGCCACCGAGCAATCCGCCGCTGTAGCGCATCGGGTTGCGTCCGCGTACGCCAGACCAGTACGCCACCGGGGCGCCGGCCAGCAGGATCGGCCCGGTCACGTCGGGCGCCGCGGCCGCCAGCATCAGCAAGGCCCAGCCCGCCTGACAGTTGCCCACGACGAATGGCTTGCCCGGTGCATCGGGATGTCGCTCGGCCACCGCGCGCAGGAAATTTCCTTCCGTGCGGGCCACATCCTCGATGGTCTGTTCCGGGCAGGGATCGCGATAGAACGTGATGAAGTAGCACGGGTGCCCGCTGCGGATGGCATTGCCGATCTCGCTGTCCGCCTTGAAGCCGCCGATGCCGGGTCCGTGGCCCGCGCGCGGGTCCATGACGACGAACGGACGTTTCTCCGGGTCCGTCGGGTGCGCCTCGGGCGGGACGATGCGCAGCAGCGCGTAGTTGACGGGCTTGGGCAGGTTGCGGCCATCGATCAGCACTTCGTAGTCGAAGACCAGCACGGGTGGCATGCCGCCGCGCTCATGTTCGGCGGACTCGTTGCCGCGGCGCCGCAGGATGTCGAGGAAAAGGATCGCGCGCTGCCAGGAATCCACGCCGTATTCCCAGGCTGCCTGCGGCAGCGCAAGTGGAGATGGCGGCATGGGGGTGGATTCGGGTGTGGCGGGCGAGGCTTGGTCGGCCGGCTGGATGCCGGTCACGGGTTGGCGTGCGTTCATTCCGGTTCTCCCCTCCGAGAGGTCAGACTCGTCAGATAGTCGCAGCGGAGCGGTTGCCTGCTGCAACGCAACACATAAAATCTATCAGCCTCCGCCGGCACTGACAACCGACGGAAAGGAATATTGAATATTGCAGTTTCTGTGCCAGACATGACGTTCACGTGTCATCGCCGCGCGCTGTACATTGGCCTATACTTGCCCCAGACGTTTGCGCAATGCAGCATCCGTGGCCCTCAGGATGCCTGCCCTTCAGAAGGTTTTCGGTTCCAGGGAACGCTGCCAATGCTCACACCATCGTCCACCGACAAGTACGCCAGGCTGCTGGCCCGCTGCGAGGGCCTGCCGCCGATTCCCACCGCCGTGGCGCACCCTTGCGATTATTCGTCGCTCGACGGCGCGCTGGAAGCGGCCCGGCTTGGCCTGATCGCGCCGCTGCTGATCGGGCCCGAGGTCCGCATCCGGCAGATCGCGCAGGAACACGGGCTGCCGCTGGGCGACACACCCATCATAGACGCCCCGCACAGTCATGCCGCCGCGTTGCGCGCCGTGGAGGCCGTGCGGAACGGCGAGGCCGAACTGCTCATGAAGGGTAGTCTGCACAGCGACGAGCTGCTGCACGCGGTAGCCAGCGGGTCCAGTGGCCTGCGCACCGGCCGGCGCCTCTCGCATGTATTCGCGATGGACGTGCCGAACTACCACAAGCCACTGTTCATCACCGACGCCGCGGTCAACATCTTCCCCACGCTGAACGAAAAGGCGGACATCGTCCGCAATGCGATTGACCTCGTGCGCGTGCTTGGCGTCGAACGGCCCAAGGTGGCGATCCTTTCCGCAGTGGAAACGGTCACCGACAAGATCCCGTCGACCATCGACGCCGCCGCGCTCTGCATGATGAGCCTGCGCGGCCAGATCGAGGGCGGCATCCTCGATGGTCCACTGGCATTCGACAACGCCATCAGCAAGGCGGCGGCGGACACCAAGGGCATCCGCTCCGAAGTCGCCGGCGACCCCGACATCCTGCTGGTTCCCGACCTGGAAGCGGGCAACATGCTGGCCAAGCAACTGACCTTCCTCGCGGGCGCGGAGTCGGCCGGCATCGTGCTGGGCGCGCGCGTGCCGATCATCCTGACGAGCCGTGCCGACAGCGTGCGCGCTCGCATCGGCAGCTGCGCCATCGCGGTCCTGCTCGCGCATGCGCGCCGTACCGCGGGCGACGCCGCGGTCAAGGCCTGAACCTGCAATCCCCATTCGACAGGAGCATCGTCAGCGTGAGTACCCCACACCCCGCAAATCGCGTCATCCTCGTCGTCAACGCCGGCTCGTCCAGCGTGAAGGTCTCCGTCTATGCCGTGCCGGACTCCGCGCACGACAACGTCGACATCCAGCCCACACTGGCCGCGCACGGCCAGATCGAAGGCATCGGCGTGGCACCACGGCTGATGGCGCGCATGGCCGATGGACGGGTCGTGGCCGACGAGCGCTTTCCCGTGGAACAGATCTCTGACCATGACGCTGCATTCCGTCTGATCCGCCTGACGCTGAGCGTGGGCTTGCGTGACACGCCACCGGTGGCGATCGGCCATCGCGTGGTCCACGGCGGTGCGGATTTTGCCGATGCGGTGCGTATCGACGACGAGGTGATCGCGAAGCTGGAGGCGCTGGTGCCACTGGCCCCGCTGCATCAGCCGCACAACCTCACGGCGATCCGTGCGGTGCGCGCGGCAGTGCCGGAACTGCTGCAGGTGGCCTGCTTCGACACGGCGTTTCACGCGGGTCACGATCCGCTGGCCCAGCTGATGGCACTGCCCTACGAATATTACGAACGCGGCGTGCGCCGTTATGGCTTTCACGGGCTGTCGTACGCATACATTGCGCGCCGGCTGCACCAGGTGGCGCCCGATCTGCTGGAAGGCCGCGTTGTCGTGGCGCATCTGGGCAATGGGGCGAGCCTGTGTGCGATGCGCGCCGGCAAGAGCGTGGATTCGACCATGGGGCTCACCGCGCTCGACGGCATGCCGATGGGCACGCGGTGCGGATCGGTCGACCCCGGTGCGATCCTGTGGCTGGCCGCACAGGGTATGGATGCCGATGCGATCCAGAACATGCTCTATGGCCAGTCCGGCCTCAAGGGCATCTCCGGCGTCAGTAGCGACATGCGGGCACTGCTGGCCAGCAACGATCAGCGCGCGAAGCTGGCAGTGGACTTCTATGCCTTCCGCGCCGCACAGGAGATCGGCAAGCTCGCCGTCACGTTGGGCGGACTCGATGCGCTGGTGTTCACCGCCGGCATCGGCGCCAATTCGCCAGAGGTCCGCGCGCGTATCTGCGCCCATCTGACCGGCCTGTTCGGCGTTGCGCTCGATGACGCGGCGAACAATGAAAACTGCCAGCGTGTCAGCCAGGATGCCAGCGGCGTACCGGTGCTGGTCTTACCGACCGACGAGGAAGGCATGATCGCGCTGTCCACGGCACGCATCCTGCGCGAATGCGGGAGACTCGGACCCTGCCCCTGAGCCCGACCCGGACCCTATTCCTGACTCTTGACGCGTCGACGCACGGGCCGGACGCCCGTCCAGGCCGCGGCTCAGTCCTCGAGGTAGTGCGCGCGTAGTCGATCGACGTCGACCTGCAAGCCGTCGGCCAGGAATCGCTCCACGCTGCCGTATGTCTGACTGATCGACGACATCGACGCCTCCAGGTACTCGGGCCGGACCTCCAGCAACGGCAAGATCGCCTCCGGTCGCACGCCGATCGGGCCCACCCGTGCCAGCACGTCGTCGTTGAATCGACGATTCCAGTGGTTGGACTCGAGGTAGTTGGCAACGATGTCGTCCTGCGACACGCCCAGCGCGGACAGCAGCAGCACCGATGCGAAGCCCGTGCGGTCCTTGCCGGCCGTGCAGTGGTAGTAGAGCGTCTTGCCCGCCTCCGCGTTGCGCAGGAACCCGCCGAATGCATCCCGGTATCGCACCGGAAAGTCGCGGTACACGTCAAGCATGAACGCATGCATCTGCGCCGGCGTGCTTTCCCGCAGGCGCGGCATCAGCACGTCCATCGCCATGCTGCCTTCCAGCACGGGCACGGACACCCAGTGGAAACGCTCTCCGAACGCCGACTCCGCGGGTGATTTCTCGCCCGGCGAGCGGAAGTCGATCACCATGTCGAGCCCCAGCGCATGCAGGCGGTCGAGATCGGCCGCGCTCGCCAGCGCGGGGTTGCCGCTGCGGAACAGCCGGCCATGGCGCACGCGGCGGTTGGATACGCCCACCAGACCGCCAAGATCGCGCGCATTGCTGATGGTCTCCAGCGGCAGGCACGGGCGGATGGACGATGCGCTACCGGGCGACATCGCTCGCAAGGGAATCAGCGCGTGGGCCAGCCACGCACACCAGGTCTGGATCATGTCGTTTTCTCGTGGATGGCGTCCCGGATGACAGGTTCGTGGACACCATGCGTTGTACGTTGGGGCTAATGTGGTGGTCGGTGCGGTGCGACGCGCTGGCCGACAGTCGTGGCCGGCAGATTGCCGCAAGTGGCGCGCAGGCCACGACGGCGATGCGGCGTACCGCAAACTAAAAACCTTCAACATCGATACCAATTATTTCAGATCGTGCGAGCGCGCGGGCGTCACTTGCCTGCCGGGGACCGCGAGCCTTTGCGCTATCTCACTCGTGAGTTTCCCACTAACTTCGCAGAGTCTTGATCTGGGGCATTCGCACGGCAGTGGCCACCTTGGCACGCTTCATCGCGCTTCACATAATGAAGCGCATGCCGAACGCAGCACCCGCGCATGGCAACGCGTCCGGCAGGATCTATCCACCCAGGGATTCCATGATGCCTGATTCGCACACATCTCCCGCCGCCCTTCCATCCACCGCGGCGACCAAGCCCCTTGCTCCCAAGGTCGCCCTGCACTGGGGCCTGTTTCTGGCCATCGCCGCACTGATCGGTGTTCTGCTGATTCCTACCCCCGCCGACCTTCCCGTGGCCGGGCACCGCATGCTCGCCATCCTGGCCTTCGCCGTGGTGGTCTGGATCACCGAGGCCGTGACCTACGAGACCAGCGCGATCATGATCACTTCGCTGATGGCCGCGTTGGTCGGCTTCTCGCCAACGGTCAACGATCCCGCCACGCAATATGGCACGTCAAAGGCGCTCGGCATGGCGCTGGCCGGGTTCTCCAACACGGCGCTCGCGCTGGTGGCCGCGGCGCTGTTCATCTCGGCCGCGATGACCGTGACGGGGCTTGACCGCCGCATCGCACTGGTCACGTTGTCCGCCATCGGCACCAGCACGCGGCGCATCCTGATCGGCACGATCGCCGTCACGATCCTGCTGAGCCTGGTTGTGCCAAGCGCCACGGCGCGCAGCGCCTGCACGGTGCCGATCATGATGGGCGTGATCGCGGCGTTCGGCGTGGACAAGAAGTCGAACATCGCGGCCGGCATCATGATCATGGTGGCGCAGGCGACCAGTGTATGGAACGTCGGCATCCAGACAGCCGCCGCGCAAAACCTGCTGACCATCGGGTTCATGGACAAGCTGCTCGGGGACCGCGTGACATGGCTGCAATGGCTCATCGCCGGTGCGCCCTGGGCCATCGTGATGTCGGCTGTGCTGTACTTCCTGGTGCGCTGGCTGCTTCCGCCCGAAACCGATGCCATCGTCGGCGGCAAGGAAGCGGTGCAACGCGAACTGGCGGCGCTCGGTCCCATGACCGCCCCGCAGAAGCGCCTGGCCGCCGTCGCCATCGGCCTGCTGCTGTTCTGGGCCACCGAGGGCAAGCTGCACCAGTTCGACACGGCGAGCATCACCTTCGTGGGGCTGGTCATCCTGATGCTGCCGCGTATCGGCGTGATGGACTGGAAGACCATGCAGCAACGCACGCCCTGGGGCACGCTGATCGTGTTCGGCGTGGGGATCAGCCTGGGGACCGCGCTGCTGACCACGCAGGCCGGCCAGTGGCTCGGCAAGTTCGTGGTGACGCATTCCGGCCTGGCCGACCACGGCACGCTGATGGTCTTCGCGGTGCTTGCCGCGTTCCTGATCCTGATTCACCTGGGCTTTGCCAGTGCGACGGCGCTGACCGCCGCTCTGCTGCCCATCCTGATCTCCGTGCTGCAGACGCTGCCCGGGGACATGAACAAGGTCGGCATGACCATGCTGCTCGGCTACACGGTCAGCTTCGGCTTCATCCTGCCGATCAACGCGCCACAGAACATGGTCTGCCTGGGCACTGACACGTTCAACGGACGACAGTTCGCCCGCATCGGCATCCCGGTCACGATCATCGGCTACGTGCTGATGCTGGTGTTCGCCACCACCTACTGGCGCTGGCTGGGCTGGGTCTGACCACAACCAACTACGCCGCCCCCTTATGAAAATCACCCTCGACTCCGCACAACGCTTCGCGCGCGATATCCTCACCGCGCAGGCTGTCCCTGCTGACATTGCCGATGATGTGGCCGAGCACTTGGTCGAATCCGACCGCTGCGGCTACATCAGCCACGGGCTGTCGATCCTGCCGAACTACCGCCGCGCCATCGATGGCGGCAGCGTCAACCCCGATGGCCGCGCGGACTGCGTGCTGGACAAGGACACGCTGATGGTCTTCGACGGCAATGGCGGCTTTGGCCAGCACGTGGGCAAGGTCGTCATGGCGCGGGCCATCGAGCGCGTGCGGCAGCATGGGCATTGCATCGTGACGCTGCGCAAGTCTCACCACCTTGGCCGCATGGGCCACTACGGCGAGATGGTCGCCGCAGCCGGCTTCGTATTGCTCAGTTTCACCAATGTCATCAACCGCCCGCCCGTGGTGGCGCCGTACGGCGGTCGTGTGGCAAGGCTGACCACCAACCCTCTCTGCTTTGCGGGCCCCATGCCAAATGGTCGGCCGCCCCTGGTGGTGGACATTGCCACCAGCGCGATCGCCATCAACAAGGCGCGCGTGCTGGCCGAAAAAGGCGAGCCGGCGCCCGAGCACAGCATCATCGACGCCGATGGCAACCCGACGACCGATGCCTCGGTCATGTTCGGCGAGCGGCCCGGGTCACTGTTGCCGTTCGGTGCGCACAAGGGGTACGCGCTGGGCGTGGTGGCGGAATTGCTGGCCGGTGTGCTGTCCGGTGGCGGCACGATCCAGCCGGAGAATCCGCGGGCCGGTGTGGCCACCAACAACCTCTTCGCCGTACTGCTGAACCCGCAGTTCGACCTCGGGCTGAACTGGGAGCGTGGCGAGGTGGAAGCGTTCATCAACTACCTGCATGACACACCCACCGCGCCCGGCTTCGACCAGGTGCAGTATCCCGGCGAATACGAAGCAGCCAACCGGGCTGCGGCCGCCACGCATCTGGAAATCAACCCGAACATCTGGCGAAATCTGGAAACGCTGGCGTTATCGCTGGGGGTGGCGGTGCCGACGGAATAGAGGTTGTTTCAAAATGAAGCGCAGCGGTCCTGGCTAGGCGCGCGGCCGCAGACAGTACAAATGGTACGGCCAGGCCGCGCAACGACGCCAGGATCGTTTTGAGACGACCGCCTAGGCGTTTTCCGATGGCGGCGTCCGTGGCAATGGCACAATACGTGCCATGCAACGTCTCTGGTCCGCCTTCGTCAAGCTCGTCCTGCTCGCCGTCATCGGCGGCGCGTTGCTGGCCACCCTTGCAGTTGTCATGGCCAGCCGGCAATTGCCGTCGCTCGATGCGCTCACTGCGTTCCGCGATACGCCCGACTACATCCAGCTCAGACAGTTCCCACCGGCGCTGTCCGAGGCCGTGGTCGCCATCGAGGACGACCGTTTCTACCTGCACGATGGCGTCGACTACGTGGGCGTGATGCGCGCCGGCATCGCCAATCTCTCCGACGACCTGTCGCAGGGCGCCTCCACCATCACCATGCAGGTGGCTCGCAACTTCTTCTTTTCGCGCCAGAAAACCTATACGCGCAAGCTGTATGAGGCGCTGATGGCCTATCGCATCGAGCACTCGCTGACCAAGGACGAGATCCTCGAGCTCTACCTGAACAAGATCTACCTCGGCCAGGGCGCCTACGGCTTTGGCGAAGCGGCGCAGACCTACTTCGGCAAGCCCGTGGCGCAGCTCTCGCTGGCCGAATGCGCGATGCTGGCCGGCCTGCCCAAGGCACCTTCGGCCAACAATCCCGTGGCCAACCCCCGTCGCGCACGCCAGCGCCAGGCGTACATCCTGCTGCGCATGATGGAACTGGGCCGCATCACGCGCACCCAGTACGACGCGGCCCTGCTGGAACCTCTGCGGCTGCGCTGAGCACGCCACATTTCCCGCGCACCTCCGGCATCGTTCTTGCCGCTTTCTCGCGGCTTGCGCGCGCCTTTCCCCCGATGCTTGTCAGCCGGCGCCCGACTGCGGAGCGCCGCAGCCGCATGCTAGCTTGCCTACCATCGAAAGACGCCGGACGGGAGGCCGCTATGGAAAGCCTGTGGGGAGATGTCTACGGCACGCTGCGCGCCGAATTTGCCGACGTGCCGGATGTCAAGGAGCTGACCCGTATCCTGCTGCGGCTCACGCTGGCCGTATTGCTTGGCGGGATGATCGGCTACGAGCGCGAGGCGGCCGGCAAGGCCGCCGGCCTGCGCACGCACATGCTGGTGGCATTGGGGTCGGCGTTGTTCGTGCTGGTGCCGTTGCAGGCAGGCGTGCCGCTGCCGGACATGAGCCGCGTGCTGCAAGGACTGGCATCTGGCATCGGCTTCCTGGGCGCCGGCGCCATCATCAAGCTCAACAGCGAGGAAGACATCCGCGGCCTGACCACGGCGGCCAGCATCTGGACCGTCGCCGCCATCGGCATCGCCTGCGGACTGGGGCGGGAGAGCACCGCCGTCGTCGCCACGCTGTTCGGGCTGACGATCCTGCAAGTGCTTTACTGGTTCAAGAAATAGCGCGGCCGAAATCAGGTGCCATTCGGGGTGCCATTCAGGATGCTGTTCAGGGCGTCATTCAGGCGGCCGCCGGTTGCGCGACCTCAAGCTTCTCGCGGTGACGTGCGATGGCCGTCAGTACGATCGCATCCAGCCCTTCGCCACCGTGCGCATCCACGTGGGCCAGCAGCGCGCGCCGCATGCGCGGCTCCCAGAAACGCTTCAGGTGGCTGGCGATGTCCGCGAGCGCTTCGTCCCGGTCCGGCATCGCTTCAAAGAAGCCGCCGATCTGGTTGGCCATCTTGATCAGGTTTTCGATATGCATGCCAGGCTCTAGGAAATCTTCAGTCGATGAGAATGGGCGTAGGCAACGAAGCTGCCGGCACGAACGAACCCGGCCAGCGTGACGCCCGCGGACTCGGCGAGACGCACGGCCAGCGCGGTCGGGCCCGACACTGCTGCCAGCACGCCCGCACCGATCGTCGCCGTCTTCAGGACCATCTCGTAGCTGGCGCGACTGGTCACGATCACCGCGCCGCGCGAAACATCTTCGTTACCGTTCGCGAGCGCGCCCGCCAGCTTGTCCAGCGCATTGTGCCGGCCGACGTCCTCGCGCACCAGCGCGACGGTGCCGTCCGCACGCAGCCAGCCCGCCGCATGCGTGGCGCCGGTATCGCGCAGCAGCGCCTGACGCGCCTGCAACTGTGCAAAGGCGGCATCCAGCAACGCCGGTTCGAACGACGCCGCGCTGTGCACCGCGGCCGGTACGCGCATGACCTCGTCAAGCGATTCCGTGCCGCACAGCCCGCATCCGGTGCGGCCGGCCAGCGCGCGGCGCCGCGCCTTGAGTCCGACAAAGGCCTCCGTCGCGATCTCCAGCTTCACGGCCACGCCGTTCGGCCGGATCTCCACATCGATGCCATACACGTCGCGCGGACTGGCCACGATGCCTTCGCTCAGGCTGAAACCCAGCGCGAAGTCTTCCAGGTCCGCCGGCGTGGCCAGCATCACCGCATGAGAGACGCCGTTGTACTCCAGCGCCACCGGGACTTCCTCGGCGATGTGGTCGATCTCGGCCATCGCCGCGCCATTCCGCCAGCGGTTGACGGCGAAGGTATTGCGCGTCGCCGGCAACGCCTCGTCGGACGGCTCGGTCTCCTGCGGCAGAATGCAGCGCTTCATGGCGTGGCTCGCTTATTCCGCCGAAGCCTGCGCCGGCTCGCTGGCCGCGCGCAGGTGCGCCAGCTGTTCCTCGTTGAACGCCTGGTACTCGCGTTGCCACGTGGACGGCTGCGCCACCGGCATCACCTGCACCGCGGTCACCTTGTACTCCGGGCAATTGGTCGCCCAGTCCGAGTTGTCGGTGGTGATGACGTTGGCGCCCGACTCCGGGAAGTGGAACGTCGTGTACACCACGCCCGGCTGCATGCGCTGGCTGACGATCGCACGCAGCACGGTTTCCCCTGCCCGGCTTTGCACGCCGACCCAGTCGCCATCCTTGATGCCACGCTCCTCGGCGTCGTGCGGGTGAATTTCCAGCCGGTCTTCATCGTGCCAGTGCACGTTGTGCGTGCGCCGCGTCTGCGCACCCACGTTGTACTGCGACAGGATGCGACCCGTGGTCAGGATCAGCGGGTACTTGCGGTTGACCTTCTCCGTGGTCGCCACGTACTTGGTGATGATGAACTTGCCCTTGCCTCGCACGAAGGCGTCGACGTGCATGGTCGGCGTACCTTCCGGCGCATCGGCGTTGCACGGCCACTGGATGCTGCCCAGTTCGTCCAGCTTCTTGTAGCTCACCCCGGCAAACGTCGGCGTCAGCCGCGCGATCTCGTCCATGATCTCGGACGGATGGTTGTAGTGCATCGGGTAGCCCAGCGCATTGGCCAGCAGGATCGTCGCCTCCCAGTCGGCATAGCCGCCTTTCGCGGGCATGACCTTGCGCACGCGCGAGATACGGCGCTCCGCGTTGGTGAAGGTGCCATCCTTCTCCAGGAACGACGAACCCGGCAGGAACACGTGCGCGTACTTGGCGGTTTCGTTCAGGAAGATGTCCTGCACGACGATGCACTCCATCGACGAGAGCGCCTCCGCCACATGCTGCGTGTTGGGGTCGGACTGGACGATATCCTCGCCCTGGCAGTACAGGCCCTTGAACGAGCCCGTCAGCGCGGCCTCGAACATGTTCGGGATACGCAGGCCCGGCTCCGGATTGATCTCGACATTCCACGCCGCCTCGAACGCGCCGCGCACGGTGGAGTCCGACACGTGGCGATAGCCCGGCAACTCGTGCGGGAACGACCCGATGTCGCAGGAGCCCTGCACGTTGTTCTGGCCGCGCAGCGGATTCACGCCGACGCCTTCGCGACCGATATTGCCCGTGGCCATTGCCAGGTTGGCGATGCCCATCACGGTCGTCGAGCCTTGCGCGTGCTCCGTCACGCCGAGGCCGTAGTAGATTGCCGCGTTGCCACCAGTGGCATACAGGCGGGCCGCGCCGCGGAGCTGGTCCGCCGGCACGCCGGTCACCGACTCCATCGCCTCCGGCGAGTTCTCTGGCAGTGCGACGAAATCGCGCCATTGCTGGAACGCGCGGTCTTCGCAACGCTCGGCGATGAACGCCTCGGCCAGCAGGCCTTCGGTGACGATCACGTGCGCCATCGACGTCACCAGCGCGACATTGGTGCCCGGGCGCAGTTGCAGGTGGTAGTCGGCGCGGATATGCGGGGAATCGACCAGGTCGATGCGGCGCGGATCGGCGACGATCAGCTTTGCCCCGGCGCGCAGGCGCTTCTTCATGCGCGAGGCGAACACCGGGTGGCCATCGGTCGGGTTGGCGCCGATGACCATGATCACATCGGCCTTGGCCACCGAGCGGAAGGTCTGCGTGCCAGCCGATTCGCCGAGCGTGGTCTTGAGTCCGTAGCCGGTCGGCGAGTGGCAGACGCGCGCGCAGGTATCGACGTTGTTATTGCCGAACGCCGCCCGCACCAGCTTCTGCACCAGGTAGCCTTCTTCATTCGTGCAGCGCGACGACACGATGCCGCCGATCGAATCCTTGCCATGCTCGGCCTGGATGCGCTTGAACTGCGACGCCGCGTAGCCGATCGCTTCCTCCCACGACACCTCGCGCCACGGATCGGTGATCTTCGCGCGGATCATCGGCTTGAGGATGCGGTCCTGGTGCGTGGCATAGCCCCAGGCGAAGCGGCCCTTCACGCAGGCGTGGCCTTCGTTGGCCTGGCCGTCCTTGTACGGCACCATGCGCACGACCTCGTTGCCCTTCATCTCGGCCTTGAACGAGCAGCCCACGCCGCAATAGGCGCAGGTGGTGACCGTGCTGTGCGATGCCTGCCCCAGCTTGATGACCGAGGTTTCCGTCAGCGTGGCCGTCGGGCAGGCCTGCACGCAGGCGCCGCACGACACGCAATCGGATTCCATGAACGACTGGCTGGTGCCGGCCGCCACACGGGAGTCGAAGCCGCGGCCGCTGATCGTCAGCGCGAACGTGCCTTGCGTCTCCTCGCACGCGCGGACGCAGCGGTTGCAGACAATGCACTTGGACGCGTCATACGTGAAATACGGGTTCGACTCGTCCTTCGCCAGCTGCGTATGCGTGGCGATCGGCGCGGCGCCGTCGTTGTAGCGCACCTCGCGCAGACCCACCACGCCGGCCATGTCCTGCAGCTCGCAGTTGCCATTGGTCGGACAGGTCAGGCAATCGAGCGGGTGGTCGGAGATGTAGAGTTCCATCACGCCACGGCGCAGGTCGCCGAGCTTGTCGCTCTGCGTCTTCACCTTCATGCCCGCTTCCGCCGGCGTCGTGCACGAGGCTGGATAGCCGCGGCGGCCTTCGATCTCCACGAGGCACAGCCGGCACGAACCGAAAGACTTCAGCGAATCCGTGGCGCACAGCTTGGGCACGCCCACGCCGGCCTCGGCGGCGGCGCGCATGACCGAGGTGCCGGCCGGCACGGTGACGGGCACACCGTCGATCTCCAGCGTGATCAGCGTTTCGGATTCGCTGGGCGGGGTACCGTAGTCGAAATCGTCGCGAGCGTTCAAGGGATGTCTCCCGTTTCTAGATCTGTAGGGTGCGTGCCCCTGAGGGGCACGTCGTTGTCATGGACCGGAGCGAGCTCAGGCGGCCCGGGCCGGCTTGGCGGCCAGGCCGAAATCCTCTGGAAACTCGTTCAGCGCGGACAGCACCGGATAGGGCGTCATGCCACCCATCGCGCAGAGCGATCCGTTGAGCATGGTGTCGCAGAGATCGCGAACCAGCGCCACGTGCTTCACCGGCGCCTCGCCCGCGATGATGCGGTCGATCACCTCCACGCCTCGCGTGGAGCCGATCCGGCACGGCGTGCACTTGCCGCACGACTCGATCGCGCAGAACTCCATCGCGTAGCGCGCCATCTTCGCCATGTCGACGGTTTCGTCGAACACCACGATGCCGCCGTGACCCACGACCGCGCCAAATGCGGCGTAGGCCTCGTAGTCCAGCGGCGTATCGAAGCGCGATTCGGGCAGGTAGGCACCCAGCGGGCCACCCACCTGCACGGCGCGGATCGCGCGGCCGCTGCGCGTGCCGCCGCCGAAGTCGATCAGTAGTTCACGCAGCGTGATGCCGAACGCCTTCTCCACCAGACCGCCATGCAGGATGTTGCCGGCAAGCTGGAACGGCAGCGTACCGCGCGAGCGGCCCATGCCGAAGTCGCGATAGAACGTGGCGCCGCGCGCCAGGATCACCGGCACCGTGGCCAGCGAAATCACGTTGTTGATGACGGTCGGCTTGCCGAACAGCCCTTCCAGCGCCGGCAGCGGCGGCTTGGCACGCACCACGCCGCGCTTGCCCTCCAGGCTTTCGAGCAGCGCGGTTTCTTCGCCGCAGACGTAGGCGCCGGCGCCCTTGCGCACTTCCAGCCGGAAGCGCCGGCCGCTGCCACGGATGTTGTCGCCGAGCCAGCCGGCCCGGGTCGCGATCTCGATGGCAGCCTCGGTGGCGGCAATCGCGTGCGGATATTCGGAGCGCGTGTAGATGTAGCCCTGCTCGGCGCCGACGGCCAGCCCAGCAATCGTCATGCCCTCGATCAGCATGAACGGATCGTCCTCCATGACCATGCGGTCGGAGAACGTGCCGGAGTCGCCCTCATCGGCGTTGCAAACGATGTACTTGATGTCGGAGGCCGCGCCCAGCACGGTCTTCCACTTGATGCCCGTGGGAAACGCCGCACCGCCACGTCCCCGCAGGCCGGAGTCGGTGACCTCCTGCACGATCTGCGCGGGGGCCATCGACAGCGCGCGTGTCAGGCCGGCATAGCCTTCGTGCGCGATGTAGTCGTCCAGCGACAGCGGATCGGTGATGCCGACGCGCGCGAAAGTCAGTCGCTCTTGCTTCTTCAGGAACGGAATCTCACCGGTGGGGCCATGCGCCAGCGCGTGCGTGCCACCGGCGAGAAACCCGGCGTCGAACAGCGCGCCCACATCCTCCGCCGTCACCGGGCCGTAGGCGACACGGCCGGCATCGGTCTGCACTTCAACCAGTGGCTCGAGCCAGAACATGCCGCGCGAGCCATTGCGGACGATGCGGACATCGGCGCCGCGTTTGGCGGCCTCCTGGGCGATGGCGTGCGCGACGTCGTCGGCGCCAAGCGCCAGCGCGGTGGAATCGCGGGGAACGAAGATCGTGGTGCTCATGCCTGGGTCTCCACGGATTGCGCGGGCTGTACCGCCGGTTCGCGCAGCGCGCCGGTCAAGGCGTCGAAGCGCCGGGCGTCGACGCGGGCGTGGAGCCGGTCGCCAATCATCACGGCGGGGCCGCACGCGCACTGGCCCAGGCAGTAGACCGGCTCCAGCGTGAACTGGCCGTCGGCCGTGGTCTCGTGGAATTCGCAACCCAGCGCCTTGCTGGCATGCGCGGCCAGCGCGTCGGCGCCGACGGACTGGCACGCCTCGGCGCGGCAGACCTGCACGACGTGACGGCCGGCCGGTTGGTCTCGGAAGTGGTGATAGAAGGTGATGACGCCGTGCACCTCGGCGCGCGACAGGTTCAGAGCCTTGGCAATGACCGGCACCGCCTCGGCCGGGATGAATCCCTGGCTGTCCTGGATGTCGTGCAGAATCGGCAGCAATGCGCCGGGCATGTCGCGCCGTGCGGCAACGATGCGTGCGATGGCGTCGCCGTCAGCCGGCGCAGCGGGGGTGGCGATGTCTGGCATGGTGTCTCCGTGCTTATATCGTCGTGGTCCGGCGAGCCCATGCTGACCCGCCAACCCGCTAGCCGTACGTGTCGGCTGCTGACACGATATAGGCTTTTTTTTTCATATTCGGGGGCGTTGCAGCGGGCTCTTTGGCCTGTTTGTGCGACTATAGGCGGGTGATTTGGCCCATTCAATATGCTATTTTTCGCATATGCTACGCATCTCGATTCTTCCCCATCTCCAGATCCGTGACGACACCGCCCCGACGCCCGCGCCGGGCCTCGATGTATCGCGTCTGGTCGCCCTGCTGGGCCATATCGAGGCCACCGGCAACATCGCGCAGTCGGCCGAGGCCGTGGCGTTGTCATATCGCTACGCCTGGGGCATCTTGCGCGACGCCGAAACCCTGTTCGGCGGCGCGCTGATCGCCAAGACCCGTGGGCGCGGGTCCACGCTGACGCCATTGGCGCAGCAGCTGGTCTGGGCCAGCAAGCGGATTGCGGCGCGCCTGTCGCCGACGCTGGACAGCCTGGCGTCCGAGCTGGAAATCGAGCTGAAGAAGCTGATGGCGGAATCCGACCCCGCGGTGCGCATCCACGCCAGCCATGGATTTGCGGTGGCCGCGCTGCGGGACTTCCTCGACGAGCACAAGGTGCGGCACGACCTCAAGTACTGCGGCAGCCTGGAGGCCGTGGCGGCGCTGGCCGAGGGTGCTTGCGACGTGGCGGGCTTCCACGTGCCGATCGGCGAGTTCGAGCAGGAAACGTTGCGGCGCTTTACCGCCTGGCTGCGGCCGGAAACCCATTGCCTGATCCATCTGGCGGTGCGCTCCCAAGGCCTGTTCGTGCGGCCCGGGAACCCATTGGGTGTGCATTCGCTGGACGACCTGGTGCGATCCGACGTGCGATTCGTGAACCGGCAGGTTGGCTCCGGCACGCGGCTGCTGCTGGATCTCATGCTGGCGCGGCGGGGGATCGATCCCAACCGGATCGAGGGTTTCAGCAATGGCGAGTTCACCCATGCCGCAGTGGCCGCCTACATCGGCAGCGGGATGGCGGATGTCGGCTTCGGCGTGGAAACCGCGGCGCGACGGTTCGGGCTCGAATTCGTGCCCGTGCTGAAGGAACGGTATTTCTTCGCGATCGAGAAGAAGATGCTGGAGAGCCCGGCACTGGTGGGCGCCGTCTCGGCCATGAATAGCAGGAATTTCCGGGAGCGGGTGGATGCCCTGCCCGGCTACGAGGCCGAACTGACCGGCGTCGTGCAGACCTTCGGGGAAGCGTTTCCCGGCATACCGCTGTAGTACCGGGACACGGCCCGCCGGGCGGCGGGCCATGCAATGGAGGAAGACTCCGCAAGGCGTTCCCGCTCGCGCGGGAACGTCAGACGGTCAGTACACCACCACGGACAGCGTCGCGCCGGCCGGGACGCGTACCTTGTCGCTGTACACGCCGTTGGTCGCGCTGCGAGCGACCGGGAACGTGCCATACGCTTCCAGCAACGAAGGCAGCACCACCGGCAGCTTGCGCAGCGACGCATACACCGATGCCGACGGATCGATCTCCGGCAACACGTACGTGCCATCGGTGCGTGCCGGATAGCCATAGCCAGTCGGTGACTTGGCCGCCGGCATGCCGCTGCTGGTCGTCACCTTCCAGCGCAGCAACTGCTGCTCGAAGCTGGAGCCCGCCTGCGCCGCGACGATCGCCTGGTTCAGTGCCGTCTTCGAATCCGCCGTCTGGCGGGTCAGCAGGTCCTTGTAGAACGCGAGGCCAAGCTGGCGATCCAGGAAGCCACCAAAGCTGCCGGACACCGAATAGCTCTCGCACGGCGTGCCAAAGCCCGTGAACTGCAGGATGTTGCAGTTGTAGCTGCTGTAGCGATAGAAGTCCGGGAAGCGCACATTGCTGATGGCATTGAAGGTCGGGTCGATGCTGTGGCTCAGGAAGTCCTCCATCTGCATCGCCGTCATTTCCTCGAGCCAGTCGGCATACACGTACGACGGGCCCATCATGATGCCGCGACGGTAGAAGTTCTGCATGTGCGTGCCTTCATGCGCCATGGTCAGCTTCATCGCCTGCATGCCGGCGCTGCCGCCCAGCGCCAGCGTCTCGCTGTCCAGGTAGAGCGAGATCGACTCGTTGCTGCGCGGATCCGTGGTCTTCGACAGGTTGTGCAGGCCCCAGAAATAGGCCACGCTGCCGTACGGCTTGCCGTCGTTATTGAAGTTCAGGATGACGATGTCGATGGGCTGGCCGGTAGCCGGCACGACCTGCGTGCCGTAGCTGTTCGGACCCCAGACCGGCCCCCCAATGTCTTTCAGCATGTCGTAGATCTGGCCGGTCCCGGCGAAGGCCGTCGCCAGCGTGCCAACCGTGGTCAAGCTGATCTGGTTGGCGCCGACACCGAACTGCGAGTTTTCAACCCAGAGGTTGACGATGGTCCCGTCGGTGGCGGTCACCTGCTGCTGCAGCGTGGCCAGCCGCATGGTGGCATCGGTGTGATACCAGGTCTTCGTGGCGCCCACGCCCAGCCCTGCCGTCGATTGCTGTACCGGCGGCGCGCTCATCGAACGCAGCATCGGCTGCGATGCCTGAATCGCGTCGATCCAGCCCGTGCGGTTGAAATCGCCGATGGCGCGCCGGGAGGCCTCGTCGTCGGCCTCGGCGGTCAGCGCCTGCGGCGACAGCCGTGCCAGCGACGATGCGTCGACCATGCTCGACAGCGGCACCGACGGCATGGCGACCGACTGGCCCGTCAGGTTGGTCAGCATCATCGCGATGGATTTGCCGGCCACACCCGAGATCGAATACTGCACGTCCTGGGCGGCGGTGGACGCGTTGGCGCGGCCCCAGATGCCGGTGCCGGAGCCGGAATAGCTGGCGGCGGTGGCCGCGCTGCACTGGCCACCGGCGCTGCAGGCCTGGTCCAGGCCGTTGACCAGCAGCGGACCGCTCGAGCCCGGCGACCCGGCAGGACCCTGCGTCGCCGATCCGCTGTCACCACCCCCGCCGCAGGCGGCCAGGGTCAGCGCGGCCACGGCCGTGAGCGCCGGCAAGGCGCGAGACAACAAATTCCGGGAAAAAATACGGGAAGACGTACGGGTAGACGTACGCGCAGCAATGCGACCCATCAGGAACACTCCGTCAAAAGTATTGAGCACCGGTGTTATGGCGCGCTACACGCACCAATCCGGGGAACGTCCCGATTTATCGGCGCGCGCGAAGACGCGCTTGAGATGACTTTTCGACGCCCCACGCAAGTGGGGCATCGCGCGCGCCGCATCCGGCATTAGTGCTTCGCACGCAAAAAGTATTGAAAATGAAGTTTATTGGACATGACGAACCCCGCACAATATGTTCGGGGTCCGTCCGCGCATTGCACGCGAGTAGGGTTGACAGTCGTCAATAGACTTCAGGCACGATCAAACTCGCCGGCACAGGCTGACGCGTGTAGTCGGCGTGGCGCTCGCGCTCGGGCAGGACGATGGTCGGCTGCGGCGGTTCCACGTAGGGCATCTGTTGCAGCAGGTGATGGATACAGTTCAGGCGCGCGCGCTTCTTGTCCACGGCCTGCACCACCCACCACGGCGCCTCCGCGATATGGGTGCGCTCCAGCATGATTTCCTTGGCGCGCGTGTAGTCTTCCCAGCGACGGCGCGACTCCAGGTCCATCGGGCTCAGCTTCCACTGCTTGAGCGGATCATGGATACGGCTCAGGAAGCGCAGGTGCTGCTCCTCGTCCGATATCGAGAACCAGTACTTGATGACCTGGATGCCGGAACGCACCAGCATGCGCTCGAATTCCGGCACGGAGCGGAAGAATTCCTCGTACTGGTCGTCCGAGCAGAAGCCCATCACGCGCTCCACGCCGGCGCGGTTGTACCAGCTGCGGTCGAACAACACCATCTCGCCGGCCGCCGGCAGGTGCGATACGTAACGCTGGAAATACCACTGGGTCTGCTCGCGATCGTTCGGCGCCGGCAGCGCAGCCACGCGGCACACGCGCGGATTCAGGCGCTGCGTGATGCGCTTGATCACCCCGCCCTTGCCGGCGGCATCGCGCCCTTCGAAGAGGATCACGACCTTGTGCCCGGTGGCTACCACCCAGCTCTGCAGCTTGACCAGCTCGCCCTGCAAGCGGAACAGCTCGCGGAAGTACATGTGCCGTTCGGCACGCTCGGCGTCGGTGTCGCCAATATCGCTGTTGTCGCCAGGACCACCCGACTCCCCGGACAACAGGCTCTGGACGAGGCTCGGATCGCGGTCCTCGAGCTCCAGTTCGAGTTCCTCGTCGTAGTAGTCCGCTACCTCGCGGTGAATGCGCCGGATCAGCGCCTCGTCGTTGTAATCCATGTTTTGCTCCGTCACGGAGATCGGGTCGATTGCCGATCGCACAGCAGTGACCAGATATCGTACGCCCGTGCCGTGGCAATTGCATGAAAAAGCACGGCGGACGTCACTCCGTCTGCTTGCGGAACGCCCACCGCCCCGCCAGCACCGTGAAGCTGGCAACCAGCACCACCAGCACCCAGAAACCGTGCGGATGATCGGCCAGCGGAATGCCGCCCACATTCATCCCGAAAAAGCCCGCCACGATGTTGATCGGCAGTGCCAGCACGGTCACCAGCGTCAGCGTGAACAGCGTACGGTTGGTCTGCTCATTCAGTTTGGCAGCAATTTCTTCCTGCAACAGCTTGATGCGCTCCACCAGCGCGGCCAGATCGTTGAGCACCAGCGAGAACTCTTCGGTGGATTCACGCAACTCCTGCAAGTCGCCTTCCTGCAGCCAGGCCGGCGGGCGATTCAGCAGCCGGAACAGCGCGCCCGGCTCCGGCGCCAGCAGCCGCTGCAATCGCACCAGCCCGCGCCGCATTGCCCCCAGATCCGCGCGGTTGCCCTTCAGGCGCTGCGACAGCAACTGGTCCTCGATCTGGTCAACGCCGCTCCCCGTCTCCCGCACGATCTGCACCAGCACGTCAGCCTGGTCGCGCAGCAGGTGCACGACGAGATCCAGTGGCGACCGGAAGGCCTCCCCGCGACGCACGGCGGCGCGCAACCTGTCGACCGAGCGGAGCGGCCGGGCGCGCGCTGTCACCAGCAACCGGTGGTCGGCGTTTGCCCAGAGCGTGGAGATATCGGTGGACGTGACACCGAAGTTGTAGATGACGTCGTTGACCACGGCGAGCAGGGCCCTGTCCTGACGCTCGATACGCGTCGATCGCGAGCCCTGGCGCAGGGCCTCGAAGTAATCGTCAGGCAGGTCGAGCTGGCTCCTCATCCAGCGCTCGCAGGCACTGTGGGAAAGGTTGAAGTGGAGCCAGAGAAAGGGGCGATCGTGCGTGGACGCCGCATCGGACGCGGCTTGCGATCCGGCATCCTGCTGCCGCAACCACGCCACCGCGGCATGGGAGTCGATTTCCCGGGTCGGCTGCCCAGGAGCGAACAAGAAACCGCTGACCATCCCGACCGGATCGGAACCATAGCCGGATTCGACAATGCCGGATTGCATGAAGTCTCCCACCTGAGAATGCCTGAAACGATACGCGCCAGCGCGCGACGCTAGCACAGCTCGATGACAGTGCTGGAGATCCTCGGAAGGAGGCATGCCTGCCCGATGGGAATGCGTGCCCCGCATGACGTACATGAAAAGCCGCTCTCACGTTCAGGTCGAGGCAAAAGCGTGTTCGACACATCATGCGGAAAATAATCAGCAGTGCGGTGATTCAAGGGGCGTACAGTGACCGAATACCCTCATCGGAGAGCGGCCATGGACACATCACCCAGCGCCAACTACAAGGGCTATGACATCTATCCACTGATCTACACCTACCACGCGACACGCGAGTGGTATGAACGGCGGCCGGATCGCACCTACAGTGCGTCTGTCGTCATTTGCAAGGAAGGCCAGGATCCCGCCTCGGATCAGGTCAGGCTCTTTCCGATGCTGTCCAACCAATGGGATAGCCTGGGCGGCGCACGGCGTGCAGCGGTGCAAGCCGGCGAGGACATCATTGACGGTTTCGTGCCCGGACAGTCGATCACAGGGCTGTAGTCTGAGCGGCGTGCCGCATGCTCCGTTCAGTGCATGTCACGAAGCACATCTATTGCAAGCTTCCCATAGTGCAATGCGGCCTGCTCCGCAGCCTCCGCGGTGTAGTAGTCGTCCTGGTCCTGCTCCAATCCGATCCCACGGTCTGATGGCCGCGCGCTAAAGCTGATCGCCAGGACATAACCCCATCGTTGCCCCGGCAATGTTGCGCTCTCCCGCTCCTCGTCGATCCGGATGGCGAGCCCGTGGGCATACATGCCACGATAGGGCTCAGTGACCCAGCGCGGATCTTCGCTCATGAACGGCCTCTGGCATCGGGGCAATGTCGGCCATGGCGGCGTCAAGGCGCCTGAATCTGGCTGTCGGCGGGCAACGTCTGCAGATCGGTCCAGCCCTGAAGGTTGCCGTCGGGCCGGTCGCGATAGACCCACGTGGCGCCGCACGTGCCGCAGACGAACGTGCTGATTGTCACAGCGCGCGCCTTGCTCAGCTTGCGCCGTTGGGTATCCGTGATGCGCAGCCCCACGTGACCCGGCGCACCGATCTCCCCCTGCCTGATCGCCCGGCATTCATCGCAGTACGTCACGATGTTCCCCCAGCTTGACGTCGCGCCCGCCGGAGGGGCGTGGAACGCTGGCTTGCAGGTTTATTCATGCGATGGTGTCCTACTCAAACGACTGCGACATTCGCGTGATTGCCTGTGTCGTACATTGAATCCTGCATTGACCACGTGTACACCCGGGGTGCTGCCCGCCCGAATAGCCGGAGCCCGATCAGAATCGATTCGGCAGATTCACGCTCGTGCGGACATGCTTGCCCACTGCCTTGAGCTCCCCCGTCCAACGCTCGGAGGAAGGATCCAGAACAAAATTGCCTACGCCGAGTTTGTCGTGCAGGTTGTCCCGGATGACCTGGCCGATCGCGATGCGACAAATCGCTTCGTAATTGCCTGCGCCTGGCTCGAGGGGAAGCGTTACGTCGGATGCCTGGACTTCGAAAGAACGCCTGCCGGCGCCCACAAAGCTCGTGAAAATAACCTTCGTGGGCCGGGTGTCATCAAGCAGGACTGCCAGGTGATAGGCAATGTTCCCGCTCGGGCCAGGCAAATCGCAAATGAAGGTCGGTGAAGAGCGCGATGCTTCCATGCTGAAGTCCCTCTATCGACAAACATTGGCCGGAATAACCTGCCAGCCCGGCCTGGAAAGCCATTGGGTCCCTGACAAGAGGTGGAAACCGCTGGCATGCATGGGTCGCCCGATGATTACAACGCAGACACGGATTCGCCCGGCACCAGGCCGTCGATCACGCGCTGCCCGAATTCGATCGCGCCGCGTCGCGCCGAACCGATGTTCTCCCATGGGGCGCTCTCGATCCGGAATACGCGTGTGGGGTCCTCGCCATCGGGGCGCCCCCCCTCCCGGCAAATCACCACGGAGGCGTTGAACGTGCGGTCCGGCTTGGTGCGAGGCCACGACGCGACGGGAGGAATCCGATACACCAACGGATAGAGGTCGAAACCTTTGTAAGTTGCCGACGGTTTGTTATCCAAAATCAGCTCCAGGATGCGTAAGAGGTTCGCCACGCGGCACATGCTGCGCGGCTGTTGAGTTCTGTTGCTTGACTGGGATCCGGCGCCGCCGCAAACAAGCCGGAGGCGTACGCGGCCGGCCGAAGCAAGCAGGGCCAATTGCCGCTGCGCCGAATGTAATCCGGCGCTTGTCTGCGTCAGTGCCAGCGAGACTTCGCGCAATGCTGATCGCGGTGACACGACCCCATCACACCAAACGAGCACCACGCGCCAGACGAACATCAGGCGTGGACGGCAGGAGGAATCCTTGTGTTCCGCCCGAGCCGTAGCAATAGGGTTGAATGCTGTGGAAGGGCCAGACCACGTTCACGCGAGCGCTGACCATCCCTGTATCTACGCTTATACAGGGCCACCGGTAGGGCGTCAATGAAGGGGCCTCATGCCGGATCGAATTCCGGAGCGCACGTCGAACAGGTGCGCCGCGTTGATTCGTCGACCATGATCCGGGCGACCGGCACGGGGTTTCGTCACGTCCAATGCCAATCGGCGCCGACTGATTCTCGCCGCCCAATGGCCCGCTTAATTCGGAGAACGCTATCGGACAAACCCCATGAGCAATCTCAACCGCGACTACTCTCTTCCGGAATATTGAATTGCTGCTGCAAGGAGATGACCAGGGGTTGGATGGCATCCACGCAGGCGGCGCTGTTTTCGCCTTCCATCCTGGACAAACTCCAGTTGCAGCCATCCGCATCGGGTTGGTGCCAACAGACATCGCCAAAGCAAGTGCCCGCGCATGCCGGCAGCTTCTCTTGTGCCGCGCGGATCATCGCGCGCAATTCCGCCTTGTTCTTAATCTGTCTCGCCATACTTGCCTCCCTGGTTTCAGTAAGTATTGATTTGAGACTTATCTTTCGCGGTCCTTGAGCCAGCATACGCTGATTGCCACCGAGTGTCCGTTCTTTCGTTGACGGGTCTGCAGCACTTTGCACCGTCAATTTGACGAGGCGGGCTTGCAGCGGGATGCGTGACAAGTGCGGCGACTGCGCCAAATGCGATGCGTCGGGGGCATGCGCGCCCAAGGATAAAAACGCCGCCCGGCACAGACCAGGCGACCGACAGACTTGCATTGACGCCCCACCATGGAGGCTGTATAAGTGGATGTGCAGGACCCTTCAAGCAGTTACACCTAGATGTTTGTGGGTCGTCTACGTGCGATTCATTGCTCCATGTGCCTTCCTTGATAGTCATGCCTGATGGGCAATTTCTCGTCCATTCAGAACTCAAAAAGGAATTCCAGCATGGAAACCGGTACCGTAAAGTGGTTCAACGACTCCAAGGGCTTCGGCTTCATCACCCCTGACGCAGGCGGTGAGGATCTCTTCGCACACTTCTCCGAAATTCAAGGCAGCGGGTTCAAGTCGCTGCAAGAAGGCCAGAAGGTGCGTTTCGTGGTGGGCGTCGGCCAAAAGGGCCCGGCAGCAACCAAGATCGAGCCGATCTGAACGCTCTGAAATCAGCGCGAGCTGATGGATGACAGAAAGGGCTGAGTCCTGCAACGCAGGGGACTCAGCCCTTTTCCATTCCGGGCTTCGGCAAATTGCCTCCACCGCCCATTCACCCTGCATGTCATCTGATGCGCCGCTGCACGGTGGCGACGCTCGCTCGGGGTTAACGCCGAATATGCGAGCAAGACAATAACGAGTGACGCCGGGATAAATTGCATCGCCTCTTCGCGCCCATAATTCCCGACATGCGCGACAGCCAACCGACAGGGCTCTGCAATTCCGATCCCGCATGGTCCGGGACACTTCCCAGGATACAGACGGCGACCCGGATCTGAGCAACAGGCTGGCGCGCAATCATTGCGTCCCGCAAGCCACCGGGGCCGACCAAACGGTCAGGTCGATCGGAAGGGAACAACCTGTTCCCGCGCTCGCGGCTTCATCCGCCGAGACCTCGCACACGCCGCTGGCGCGAGAACCGGCCTCACCTCAACATGAAGATGTTCCTATGCGAATGCAGGACAAGGTTGCACTCGTGACCGGCGTCGGGCCGGGCCTGGGCAAGGCGATCGCCATCACGCTCGCGCGCGAAGGTGCCAGGGTCGTGATCTGCGACGTAAACGAGGCCTCGCCGGCCGACGCCCGCGACGCGGTGGAGGCGGCAGGCGGCACCTGCCTCGCCGTGCGCTGCGATGTGTCTTCGAGCGCCGAAGTGACCGACATGTTCGCGACCGCGGCGGCGCACTTCGGCACCGTGCATGTGCTCGTCAACAACGCCGCGCCGGTGCCGAACCGGCCAATCGATACCGAACACCGAAACAGGTTCTACGCCTACATGCAAACACCGGTGGCACGTGACACGCTGAACTTCCAGCGAAATCACCGATGACGAATGGATGCGCTATTGGGGTGTCAACGTGCATGGCGTGTTCTTCTGCACGCGCGAAGCACTCAGGCTCATGCAACCGCAACGCTACGGACGCATCGTCAATATTGCGTCGGTTGCCGGCACATCGCCCAAGAGTGCGCATAGCCCGCACTACAGCGCGACCAAGGGCGCGGTGATCGCGTTCAGCCGCTCGGTGGCGATGGAAGTGGCCGGCGCCAACATCTACGTCAATGTGATGGCACCCGGCGGCGTCGCAACGCCCGATTTCAACGCTTATCTCGACCAGATCGGGGACACCGGCCGCAACCGGCTCTGGCAGGGCTGCCCCTCGGGACGTTTCGGCACGCCTGAGGAATACGCCGCAACGGTGCTGCACCTCGCCACCGACGAGCACTACCTGGTCGGACAGGTCATCAGCCCGAATGGCGGCTCGGTGATGTGATGGCCGGCCACGAATCACGGCCCTGAAAGCAAAAAAAGAGTCCCTGGAAAAGGACTCTTTCGATGGCCTGGACTTCGCCGCAGCGCGTAGCCCGATTGCAGGCTATCGCGCCGCGTTCCAAACCATATTGCCACGCGACAACAGGGAATCAGCCGGCGAAGTTCTTCGACGCGAAGTCCCAGTTCACGACATTCCAGAATGCCTCGACGTACTTCGGACGGGCATTGCGGTAGTCGATGTAGTAGGCATGTTCCCACACGTCGCACGTCAGCAGCGGCTTGGCGTCGGTGGTCAGCGGGGTGGCGGCGTTGGAGGTGGAGACCAGGTCCAGCGAACCGTCGGTCTTCTTCACCAGCCAGGCCCAGCCCGAACCGAAGGTGCCCACGGCGACCTTCGTGAACTCTTCCTTGAACTTGTCGAACGAGCCCCACTTGGCGTTGATGGCATCCGCCAGGGCACCAGCCGGCTGGCCGCCACCGTTCGGCTTCATCGATTCCCAGTAGAACGTGTGGTTCCACACCTGGGCAGCGTTGTTGAAGATGCCACCCGACGACTTCTTGACAATGGCTTCCAGCGAATCGTTCTCAAATTCGGTGCCCTTGATCAGGTTGTTCAGGTTCGTGACGTACGTCTGGTGGTGCTTGTCATGATGGAACTCCAGGGTCTCCTTGGAGACGTGGGGAGCGAGCGCATCATGTGCGTAGGGGAGCGGGGGGAGCTTATGTTCCATTGTTCTGTCTCAGCGGATTTGAGTGGTGGGGAGTTGCCGATTGTAGGTGACTTGCCAGACCCGCGCAAACGCGCGCGCAAAGCCCCCTGGAGTCATGTTAGTTTGCCCTGCAGCGGTCGGCGGATCGATTGAGAATCAATCGCGGAACGCCTGAATTCGCAGCATTCAGAACGCGGCGAGCTTGGCCTGCACACCGGCGATCTCGATATCGGCCACGCCCTCGGCCAGATGCGCTTCCACCACGCTGCCTGCGCGCAAATCCGTGGGCGAGCGCAGGGCGCGGCCACGATTGTCGAGCAATACCGCGTAGCCGCGTTCCAGCGTCCGCTGCGGTGCGAGCAGCTCCAGCGCGCCTGCCACGCGCGCCAAGTGCAACCTCTCGCGCTCCTGCCGACGCGCGGCCGCCGCTTCCATGCGTGCGGCAAGGCGATCCAGGTCGGCTTGCGCCGCGGCCACATCCGGCCGGCAGGCCTGCCAGCGCATAGCCAGCATCTCGTGCCGATGGCGGTGCCCGGCCACCGTATCGCGCAATGCGGCACGCAAATGTCGGGCCAGATTGTCGACCTGCGCAAAACGCTCCTGCAACTGCGCCCGCGGGCTGCGCAGCCTTCGTGCCAGCCAGTCCAGGTGCTGTGTGCGGCGTTCCATCTGGCGGTCCATGCATTGCGCCAGCGCATCGCGCGCGCGGCGAGCCGCCTGCAGCAAGTGCGCGCGGTCCGGACTGACCAGCTCGGCCGCGCCAGTGGGCGTGGGGGCTCGCACATCGGCAACGAAATCCGCGATCGTGAAATCGGTTTCATGACCTACGCCCGACACAACGGGCACCGTGCTTCGCGCAATCGCGTGGGCCACCACTTCCTCGTTAAACGACCACAGGTCTTCGATACTGCCGCCGCCGCGGCATAAGATCAGCACGTCGCATTCGCCGCGCGCCGCCGCCACGTCCAGCATCGCCGCGATCTTCTCCGCGGCGCCGGCGCCCTGCACCGGCACGGGATAGACGATGACGGGCACGTGCGGTGCACGACGCTGCAGGGTCGTCAGCACGTCGCGCATGGCCGCGGCCTGCAGCGATGTCACCACGCCAATCGTGCGCGGATGCGTGGGCACGGGGCGTTTGCGCTCGGGCGCGAACAGCCCGGCCTGTGCAAGTTTTTCCTTGAGCCGGAGAAATGCCTCGTAAAGATTGCCGAGGCCGGCGCGGCGCATGGCTTCGACGCCGAGCTGCAGTTCGCCGCGCGCCTCGTACATGGATACCACCGCGCGCACTTCCACGGCCTCGCCCTCGCGTGGCGTGAAGTCGACATGCTGGTTGCGCCCCCGGAACATCACGCAGCGAATCTGCGCACGCGCGTCCTTGAGGGAAAAGTACCAGTGCCCGCTGGCCGCCCGCGTGAAGTTTGAGATTTCTCCCCTCACCCATGCCAGCGGAAAGCTGCGCTCCAGCACGCCGGCAATCGCGTGATTCAGTTCGCTCACCGGAATCACCTCCCGGGTGCGGGTGGGCAGCGTAGGCGGCATCTGGCGCGAAGAGTTCTCGAAGTCTGGCATGGCGCACGGCCGCACAGGCGGCGTGGAATGGACATGTCCACAGCATAACCGCTATGTCAAGAGGCATAGCGCAAGGCACATGGACTCGGCCCAGCCCCGCATGGGCCCGTACAAGCCTTTGATTCTTATGATTTTTCGGGCGGACCAAAAAAGTGGCAGCGTAAGAGAAAACCTTACGCGTCAACGACTTACCGCCAGCGCCCAAGTCTTGTTCACAAAGTTATCCACAGAAGCTTTGGATAAATCATCTGTCAAGGGCCCGGCTGTGGAAAATACACGCGAGTGTCCCCGACTTGCGCTGTAGCAACGATCCGCGATAGCGATGTCGACCTCTCCGCACTGCCGTTTTCCAGGGCCATTTCTGCCTATTTTTTCATCAAGCATCCGGCACTCCATACGGATCAATGGTTTACGTCGCTTCTCCATGCTTTATCCACAGACGCTCCACAGTCCTGTCCCGAAACAGTGTGGAAAGCGGGCGACTTTTCCCATTGCCACCTCCTCGAAAACGACTGACCTACCCTTTTTCAGCCGTGTCGCCCGCCCAGGGGCCATCTGCCATGCCATCGGCGACCATTTGCACGTTTTTTAAGCACCCGAAGTTTCTTCCTTACAGATCAACGACTTGAGAGGCTTCTCAGCCACCTTTCCACAACCGGTCCACAGCACTGTCCCGCGTGGTTGTGGAAAGACCTGATTGCCGGCCGCAGCGTCGGCGCGGACTGGCACCGTGCAGGCCACGAGCATGCGGTTTACCCGTGCTGGCCACGATTGCCTAAATTTGTGGCAGAGGCGACCACTACCTTTTCGATCAAGGGGTTAGCGCGCTTTTCCGGCAGCTGTCCACAACCGGTCCACAGCACTGTCCCGTATCTGTGTGGACAGCCGCCCGGGGCCGGCGATGCGCGCCGGAGACAGCACGTATGCGAGTGTCTTGCCGCGCGCCGAGGGCCGGGGTAGAGTGGCGCCTGCATTTTTCGAGCATTGCCGCTGCGCGTGGCGTGATGACGCGCATCAAAGGCTGCCACGCACCGCTGTTTCAAGTCCATTTCGGGTCTGTCGTTGGTTGTGTAGATTTCGGGGGTCCACGTGTTTTCCATCATTCAAGCGGCCGGCTGGCCGATCTGGCCGCTGCTGCTCGCCTCGGTCATCGCGCTTGCGCTGATCGTCGAACGTTTTCTTTCCCTCAAGCGCAGCAAGGTCTTGCCGCCGAAGTTGTACGAGGAGGCCCTGTCGGCCGCCCAGCAACGCAAGGCGACGCCTGAGGTCGTCAACAATCTCGAAAAGAACTCCCCGCTCGGCCGCGTGCTGGCCGCTGGCCTGCGCCATGTGGTGCTGCAGCCCCACACTTCGCGCGACGCCGCGAAGGACGTGGTGGAAGAAGCCGGCCGCGTCGTGGCGCACGAGCTGGAGCGCTACCTGAACGCGCTGGGCACGATCGCCTCGGTGGCGCCGCTGATGGGCCTGCTGGGCACCGTGATCGGCATGATCGAGATCTTCGGTAACCAGGGCGGCACTGGCGCCAATCCGGAGCAGCTCGCACACGGCATCTCGGTGGCGCTGTACAACACGGCGTTTGGCCTGATCGTGGCGATTCCGGCGCTGATCTTCTGGCGCTACTTCCGCCGTCGCGTGGACGACTACGTGGCCGAACTGGAATTCCGGGCGACCGCCTTCCTCGACGCCATCCTGCCGCAACGGCGGGCGTAAGCCGCGGAGACGCGCCATGCATTTCCGTTCCCGTCAGCGCCGCGAGGAGCCGGAGATCAACCTGATCCCGCTCATCGACGTCCTGCTCGTGATCCTGATCTTTCTCATGATCACGACCACCTATTCGCGCTACACCGAGCTGCAGATCCAGCTGCCCACCGCCGAGGCCGAACGCGCCCAGCAACGGCCCAGCGAGATCGTGGTATCCGTCTCGGCCCGTGGTGTCTATTCCGTCAACAAGCAGGTCCTCGAGCAGAAGGACGTGACCAGCCTGGCCGACCAGTTGCGCAACGCCGCCGGCCCCGCCGGCAACGGGCCGCCGCCGGTGGTGATCGTCAATGCCGACGCCCAGGCCACGCACCAGGCTGTGATCAATGTGATGGAAGCCGCGCGCGTGGCTGGCCTGTCGCGGCTGACCTTCGCCACGCAGAGCGCCCAGCAGCGCTGACCTGCGGCAGTTGGGGCGACCGGCACCAGGGTGGCGCCGGTCATTCCTGTACTATCCGCACCGGGCTTGCGGCATGCGCCGCCCAATGCCCATAATGTTTGCATTCGTGCGATTCCCTGCGCGATCCCGCTCCTGTAGCGGCATCGCGCTCCTCTGCCGCCCCGCCCATGCCCGCTCCCCGACACGCCCTTGCCGACTTCGTCACCTCCCAGTGGCAGCGCCGTGGCTGGTTTGCATGGCTGATGTGGCCGGCCTCGCTGCTGTTCGGCCTGATCGCACGCATTCGCCGGCATGGCTATCAGAAGGGCTGGTTCAGGTCGACACGCCTGCCAATGCCGGTCGTCGTGGTCGGCAACGTGACCGTGGGCGGCACTGGCAAGACGCCGGCCGTCATTGCCTTGGCGCAGGCACTGGCCGAAGCCGGGCTGCGCCCCGGTGTGGTGTCGCGCGGCTATGGCGTGACACTCGCGCATCCACGCCGCGTCAAGCCGACGTCGAAGGCGTCTGACGTCGGCGATGAACCGCTGCTGATTGCGCGCGCCGCGGACGTGCCCGTCTGGGTGTATCCGGACCGCGCCCTCTGCGCCCAGACCATGCTGGTCTCGCATCCGGGTGTGAACGTGCTGCTGCTTGACGATGGGCTGCAGCACTACAAATTGCAGCGGGACTTCGAAATCGTGATGTTCGATACCCGGATGGGGGGCAATGGCATGTTGCTGCCGGCCGGGCCGCTGCGCGAGCCGCTGACCCGTCCGCGCGACGCGACGCTGATCAACGATCCCAATTTCCGCGCCACGCCAGACCAGCCCGATGTCTACGGCATGCGGCTCGAGCTCGACGACGCCTGGCAGCTGAACGACCCGACGATGGCGCGCCCGGTGTCCGCATTCGCGGACCGGCGCGTGCTGGCGGCGGCCGGCATCGGCAATCCGGAACGATTCTTCGCCAGCCTGCGCAAGGCCGGGCTCAACCCAGCCACCTTGCCGCTACCCGACCACTACGACTTCGCCGACGACCCGTTTGCGGGCCATCCGGCAGCGCTCGACGCCGACATCATTCTGATCACCGAAAAGGATGCCGTAAAATGCGAGCGCTTTGACGACCCGCGCATCTGGGTCGTGCCCACCACGCCCGTGATCGACGCGGGCCTGATCGACAAAATCCGCCGCGCCATTGCCGCGCGCAACCCGGCCGTCGCCACGCCCGTCACTGTGGGGCAAGCCGCCAATCCCGGCGCGACGAACGGTTTCGACAAGGAACACCAGGATGGACAACCGGCTGCTTGAAATCCTCGTCTGCCCGCTGTGCAAGGCCAAGCTGGAATACGACCGTGCCGCGCAGGAGCTGATCTGCCACGCCGACAAGCTGGCCTACCCGATTCGCGACGGCATCCCCGTCATGCTCGCGGACGAAGCACGCCAGACCGTGCCGGGCCGCGTCGTGCCAGTGGAGCCGTCGGCGCCTGCCGGCAACTGATCTCACTGCGACCGAATTCACGGCAATGAGCATTCCCGCCTTCACCGTCGTCATTCCCGCCCGGCTCGCCTCGACCCGTTTGCCCGACAAGCCGCTCGCCGATATCGGCGGACACCCGATGATCGTGCGCGTGGCCGAACGCGCTCATGCGTCATCGGCGCAACGCACCGTGGTGGCCACCGATGCCCCGGCAGTGGCCGTGGCCTGCGCCGCTCGCGGCGTGGAAGCGATCATCACGCGCGCCGACCACCCTTCGGGTACGGACCGACTGGCGGAAGTGGCCACCCGGCTCGGCCTGGCTGACGATGCCATCGTCGTCAACGTGCAGGGCGACGAACCGCTGATCGACCCAAACCTGATCGACGAGGTGGCCCTGCATCTGGCCTCGCATCCCGATTGCGCGATTGCGACGGCTGCCCATCCGCTCGACGACGTGGCCGACGTCTTCAATCCCAATGTGGTCAAGGTCGTGTGCGACAACGCCGGACGCGCGCTGTATTTCTCGCGCGCGCCAATTCCCTGGGCGCGGGATGCCTGGGCCGGCGTGCCCGCCCAGCCGGCCGCCAGTGCCAGCGTGCCGCTGCCCGCCATGCCCGTGCTTCGCCATATCGGCATCTACGCCTACCGCGCAGGCTTCCTGCGCCGGTTTCCGACCCTCGCCGCCGCGCCGGTCGAGCAGACAGAAGCGTTGGAACAGCTGCGCGCGATGTGGCACGGCGAGCGCATTGGCGTGATGGTGACGGCCGCGGCCCCCGCCCCCGGCGTGGACACGCAAGCGGACCTGGACCGCGTGCGTGCGCTCTGGGCACAGGGGATGGCGCAGGAAGGTCCGTGACCCGCGGGCGGGGGAAGACTGCAATCGCCCGCTAAAGTTCATACTGCTGCAACCGAAGCAGGGTTCGAATCTGCACTACGCGTGGCATAATGCTTGCCGAACAGAGCCCGCTGGCGCGCCAAGCACGCCGGCAAAGGCTCGGTGGGGAGATAGAGATTGAGCCGACCGGATGTCGCCGCTGCCGCCAGGCAGGCGTTGCGCCCGGGCGTCGAGCATGACCTGACTCCGGCATATGCCTCGACCGTCACGTCGCGGCTTTGCCGTCGTAAGTCTTGCGTCAAGTTGCGGCGTTACCCTCCTTCCGACCCTCCCGCCAGACCGAATTCAAAAACTTCTGAGGACCCGTAAATGCGTTTGATCCTGTTGGGCGCACCTGGCGCCGGCAAAGGCACGCAAGCCAAGTTCATCTGCGAGAAATTCGGCATTCCGCAAATCTCCACGGGCGACATGCTGCGCGCCGCGGTGAAGGCCGGTACGCCGCTCGGCATTGAAGCCAAGAAGGTCATGGACGCGGGCGGACTGGTGTCGGATGACATCATTATCGGCCTGGTGAAGGACCGTCTTAAGGAATGCGATTGCGATCAGGGATACCTCTTCGACGGATTCCCGCGCACGATTCCGCAAGCCGAAGCCATGAAGGAAGCCGGCGTGGCCATCGACTACGTGCTGGAAATCGACGTGCCGTTCGACGCGATCATCGAGCGCATGAGCGGCCGTCGGGTACACGTGGCCTCGGGCCGTACCTATCACGTCAAGTACAACCCGCCCAAGGCGGACATGCTGGACGACGTCACGGGCGAGCCGCTGATCCAGCGCGACGACGACAAGGAAGAGACCGTACGCAAGCGCCTGGACGTCTATTCGCAGCAAACCCGCCCGCTGGTGGACTACTACTCGAACTGGGCCGCCAACGGCGACGCTTCGGCCAAGGTGGCAGCGCCGAAGTACCGCAAGATCTCTGGCCTCGGCGACGTCGACAAGATCACGGCCAGCGTGTTCGACGCGCTGAAGTGATGTGATGTAGCGACGCGGCGCGGCCATGCTGGCAGCACGTGCAAAAGGCGACCTCCGGGTCGCCTTTTTCATTGGTGCTTGCATCGGCGATTTGCGTCCGTACAATAGGCCTCGATTTACGTTAACGTAAACGGCAAATGCTTTCGGCACGACCAGCGAGGAGACAGACGGATGGATATCCAGAACAACGTATTTATCGTGACCGGCGGCGCGTCGGGACTGGGCGCTGGCACGGCCCGCATGCTGGCCGAAGCAGGCGGCAAGGTCGTGATCGCCGACCTGAATGAGGCCACCGGCACGGCGTTGGCCAAGGAGCTGGGCGGCCAGTTCGTCAAATGCGACGTGGCGTCCGAGGCGGACGGCCAGGCGGCGGTCGACGCGGCACAAAAGCTGGGCCGCCTGTCGGGACTGATCAACTGCGCGGGCATCGCGGTTGCCGCCAAGACAGTGGGCAAGAATGGCCCGCACCCGCTCGACGCGTTCGACAAGACCATCCGCGTCAACCTGATCGGCACATTCAACATGATTCGCCTGGCCGCCGCGGCCATGGTGCAGAACACGCCGGACGCCGAGGGCGAGCGCGGCGTGATCGTCAATACCGCGTCGGTGGCGGCATTCGACGGCCAGATCGGCCAGGCCGCCTATGCGGCATCGAAGGGCGGCGTGGTCGGCATGACGCTGGCGATTGCCCGCGACCTCGCGCGCGACGGCGTGCGTTGCATGACCATCGCCCCGGGCCTGTTTGAGACGCCGATGCTGCTGGGCATGCCGCCGGAAGTGCAGGACGCACTGGGCAAGATGGTGCCGTTCCCGCCACGCCTGGGTCGTCCGGTCGAGTATGCGAAGCTGGTCAAGGCGATCCTCGGCAATACGATGATGAATGGCGAAGTGATCCGCCTGGATGGCGCCATCCGGATGCAGCCGAAGTAAATTGCGACCTCGGTGCCTGGTGCGGGTCGTCGACTCGCATCGGGACTCGCGCTGGAACGCTAACCTGCCGCCAGCTCCGACGCCATCCGTTCCGCGGGCAGCAGCATCCCGAGCATCAGCCCGGGCGCGGCGGGCGGCACCAGCGCGAGCTGTTCAAAGTAGATCAGGCCGTGCGTCGGGTGATGGAACCCGCGCCGGCCACCCTGGCGCTCCTCCACATCCTGCGATCGCCATGCCGCCTGGAACGCCGGGCTTTCCGCCAGCAACGCCTCCACCAGTGCCCGCGTAGGGGGTTCTTCGGCATGGCGCAGGCTGTGCACGCGAAATTCCGCCACCAGCCGCGCCGCACGGTGCGGCCAGTCTTCCACCAGTGCCTGCAGCGCCGGCGACAGGAACATCGCGCGGAGCAGATTGCGATCCTGACTCCTCTCGTCGAGCCAGCCGACAAACAGCTCGGCCGCTGCCGCATTCCACGCCAGCGCCGTCCACTGACGATCAAGCAAGTACGCCGGACCGGCGATCGCATGCACGCTGGCCAGTAGCGCGGGCGGCACGGCGGGATCGGCATCCTGCCGGGGCTCCGGCCTGCCGGCGAGCGCAAACAGATAGGCACGCTCCGCTCGGGACAATTTCAGCGCCTGCGCCAGGCTGGTCAGCGCCCGCGCCGACATCATCACGGACCTCCCCTGCTCCAGCCACGTCACCCACGTTGCACTGAGCCCCGCCAGTTGGGCGACTTCCTCGCGCCGCAAGCCGGGCGTGCGCCGGCGGCGACCGGGCGGTAGGCCCACGTCGGCCGGCGTCAGGCGTTCCCGGTGGCTGCGCAGGAAGGCGCCCAGCTCGGCCTCGCGGCGCGCGTCGGCAATGATTGGAGGTTCGGGCGACATGGCTGGTGGCTTTTATACCAGGATAAAAGTGTGACTTGTACCGGGAAAACGCGCCCACTACAGTACGTGAACCCCCGGGCCCGGGCAAGCGTCCTTCCCACGACAACCGTCTCACACAAGAACGAGGCAACCCCATGCAACAACAGGAACTCGTCGCCGCACAGTTCGGCGCCACCGCCAACGCCTACCTCACCAGCGCCGTCCATGCGCAAGGCGCGGACCTCGAGCAACTCAAGGAAGCGCTCGCTCACCTGAAACCCGTGGCGCATAGCCGGGTGCTGGACCTGGGCTGCGGCGCAGGCCACGCCAGCTTTGCCGCGGCGAGCATGGCCAACGAAGTCGTCGCCTACGACCTGTCGGCCGAAATGCTCGAGGTGGTGGCCGGTGCCGCACAGGCGCGCGGTCTCGCCAATATCCGCACGCAACAAGGGGCGGCGGAACAACTGCCCTTCGATGACGCCAGCTTCTGCGCGGTGGTCTCGCGCATGAGTGCCCATCACTGGCGCGACCTGCCCGCCGCGCTGCGCGAGATCCGGCGTGTGGTCAAGCCGCAAGGCAAGGTGGTGCTGGTCGACATCGCCGGCGCGGAAGACCCGCTCTGCGATACGTGGCTGCAATCGGTGGAGTTGCTGCGCGATCCGTCACACATCCGCGACTACACGCCGGCTGGCTGGGCGCAGATGTTCGAGGCCGCCGGGTTCGATGTCGAGGTGTCGCCCGTCTGGCGCATCGACATCGAATTCCGCAGTTGGGTGGCGCGCATGCGCACGCCGGAGGTGGCCGTGGCCGCCATCCGCCACCTGTGGCAGGTGGCGCCGGCCGAAGTGCGCGACCGCTATCGCGTCCAGGCCGATGGCAGCTTCGCGCTCGATGCGATCATGGTGACCGCCAGGCCTCGTCAGTAAGCGACGGCTTCCGCCGGGATCGGCATCGTCTGGACCATCTGCCAAACGGCGGCGGCGGCGGGCGACAACGACCGGTCCTCCCGCCGGACCATGACGATGCTGCGCTCCTCGCGCGGCGTCAGCGGCCGCGACACCAGCGGCGATGCCGCCGGCAGCGGCAGCGAGAACGACGGCAGCACGGACGCGCCGATCCCCGCCTCCACCATCCCGAATACGCTGGCCGAGTGGCCCAGCTCTTGCACCACATGCGGCGCCACACCGTGACGCGCCAGGATGCGGTCGATCAGCGGCCGGCTGCCCGAAGCAAAATCCAGCAAGACCAGGCGCTGCCCATGCAGCGCGCTCCACGGGACCGAATCGGCTGCGGCAAGCGGATGGTCGCGACGGCAGACGAAGCAGAACGGGTCGGTTGCCAGCGGGGCGATGGTCAGGCCCTCGCGCCCCATCGGATCGATCAGCACGCCGAAGTCCACTGCGCCGGCGCGGATCTGCTCCAGACCGTCAGCCTGCACGTTGTCGCGCACGAACAGGCGGATTTCCGGGTATTGGCTGGCGCAGGCCGCCACATACATCGGCATCAGCCGTGCCGAAATGGTCGGCGCGCTGGCAATCACCACCCGACCGCGATAGCGCTCACCCAACTGCCGGGTCTCTTCCAGAGTATCGTCAAGTTGCCCGAGCAGCCGTTCCAGCGCCGGGACCAGCGCCGTGCCGGCGTCGGTCAGGATCACTTCGCGCGTGGTGCGATCCAATAGCCGCACGCCAAGTGCTTCTTCCAGCTCCGCCACGCCCCGGCTGACGGCGGGCTGCGTCAGGCCGACGGCATCCGCTGCCCGGCTGAAACTGCCATGCGCCGCTACTGCCAGGAAGACCCGCAACTGCCGCAATGTGTAATTCATGCAACGATCAGATGAATGGATGAGATAAATGAATTTGCATTCTAGACACCATTGGCGTCCAATACCAAGCGGAAACCCTTAAGCAATATCCCCAATGTCTGCCATTCTCGCTCCCTTCAAGAAAATCTATGACCTGATCGACGGATTCGTCCTGATCATGTTGACCGCCATCGGCGTGGCGCTGGTCGCGCCGGAACTCGGTACCGGCAACGGTCCGCTACACCTTGGCATCGTGACCAACATCGGTGTGGCGCTGGTCTTCTTCCTGCACGGCGCCGCGCTGTCGCGCGAGAAGCTCGTGTCCGGCGCGCGCCACTGGCGGCTGCACGTATTCGTGCAGGCATTTACGTACGTCGTGTTTCCGATTGTCGGCGTGCTGCTGATGCTCTCGCTGCGCAACACGCTACCGGCCGACCTGCTGCTCGGCGTGTTCTATCTCTGCGCACTGCCTTCGACGGTATCGTCCTCCGTTGCCATGACGTCGATGGCGCGTGGCAACGTGCCCGGCGCCATCTTCAACGCCACCATCTCCGGCCTGATCGGCATGGCCGCCACGCCGTTGCTGATGGGCCTGGTCATCAGCGCCAGCGGCGCCTCGATGCCGCTGGGCCGCGCGCTGATGGGCGTGGCGCTGCAACTGCTGCTGCCGTTTGCACTGGGCCAGATCGCGCGCCCGCTGATCGGCAACTGGCTCGCCAAGAAGAAGCAGATCACCAACAAGATCGACCGCGGCGTGATCGTGCTGATCGTCTACTCGTCGTTCTGCGATGCCACCGCCGCTGGCCTGTGGCACCAGTATCACTGGCAGACCATCGGCGCCGTGATGGGCATGGCCGCCGTGCTGCTGTTCGTCGTGCTGGGCACCACCACCTTCACCGCGCGCCGCCTGGGCTTCTCCGTGGAAGACGAGATCACCGCCGTGTTCTGCGGCTCCAAGAAGAGCCTGGCCAACGGCATCCCGATGGCCAAGATCCTGTTTGCCGGCCACCCGGCGCTGGGCCTGCTGGTGCTGCCGCTGATGGTGTATCACCAGCTGCAGCTGATCGTCTGCTCGGTGATTGCCGCACGCTATGCCAGCCGCGACGACGCCGTGGAGAACCACACCGCCGTGCGCGCCTGACGACGTTTCCCGCTCGAGCAAAAAGCGGCGCCTCGGCGCCGCTTTTTGTTTGTGCCTGCCGCGCAGGCCATCGCCACACCGAAGTGCCGTCACACCGACGGATTCTTCGATAACGGCGGGTTGCGCGCAAAGTACGACCGGATGCCGCGCAGGATGGCGTTGGCCAGTTGTTCCTGGTGAGCGTCGTCGTTGAGCTTGCGCTCTTCCTCGGGATTGCTGATGAACGCGGTCTCGATCAGGATCGACGGAATGTCCGGCGCCTTCAGCACCGCAAACCCGGCCTGCTCCACCGCACCCTTGTGCAGCTTGTTGATGCCGCCGATTTCGGACAGCACGGCCCTGCCCACCTGCATGCTGTCGTTGATCTGCGCCGTGGTGGACAGGTCGAGCAGCACGCGCGCCACTTGGGCATCCTTGTTGCCCATGTTGGTGCCACCGATCAGGTCGGCATTGTTTTCTTTGTTGGCCAGCCAGCGTGCGGCCGAACTCGACGCACCCCGCTCCGACAGCGCAAACACCGATGCGCCGCGCGCTTCCGGCGACAGGAACGCATCCGCGTGGATCGACACAAACAGGTCTGCCTGCACGCGTCGCGCCTTCTGCACGCGCACGTTCAGCGGCACGAAGAAGTCGGAGTCACGCGTCATCATCGCGCGCATATTGGGCTGGGCATCGATCTTGGCGCGCAGCCGATGCGCGATCTGCAACACCACGTCCTTCTCGCGCGATCCCGCGGCACCAATGGCGCCCGGGTCCTCGCCGCCGTGGCCGGGGTCGATGGCCACCGTCAACAGGCGACGCATCTTGAACTGGCTCGGCGGCGGCACGTTGGTCTGCGCCATCGGCGGCGGCACGGGTGGCGCCGATGGCGCAGAAGGCGTAGGCACCGGCTTCGGCTTCACGGTTGCCACGACGGGCGGCGGCGCGGTGGTTGCCGGCGGCAACTGATCCTTGTCCTCGAACTTGCGCACCAGCGCGCCAATGGCATCTTCCTCGGCACCGGCCGGGGCACCGGACACGCCTTCGCTGCCCGATGGCGGCGGATTCGACGCGAAGCGACGCTGCTTTTCCTCGGTATCGCGCACCAGCTTCCAGAGCGGATCAGGCGGATTGACCGGATACAGGTCAAACACGAGACGGTTGCGGTAGTCGCCAATCGGCGCCAGCGTGAACACCTGCGGCGAGACATCTTCCTTCAGGTCGAACACCATCCGCACCACGCGCGGCCGGTTCTGGCCCACGCGCACGGTCTGGATATAGGGGTCATTGGGGGTGATCTTGGCAACCAGCTCGCGCAGCGTGGGCGACAGGTCCAGCCCGTCGATATCCACTACCAGGCGGTCCGGATTACGGATCATCTGGTGCGCGGCGGCAAGCGGCGAATCGGATTCGATCGTGACGCGCGTGTAGTCCTCGGCCGGCCAGACCCGCACCGCCACGATGCCGGCGCCTGCCGCGATCTGTGGCCCCGCCAGGGTCAGCACCACCGTGCCGGCACCCAGCTTCAGGGCCTGCGCCATCCACTTGCGCCGGGCCTGCAGCAGTCCGTCGGGTCCATCGGGTCGGTCGGTGGCAAGTCGCTTGATCAGCATGCGGTCAGCAGGGTAAGTCCAGTGGGAGTATAGGCGCGCAACATGGCCATGCGGCGATCGGCGCCGTCGATGTCGACGTGCCCGGCGGCATCCGGCGCACGATTGTCCGATTGGAGCAACACGTGGAGATCCGGTTCCCCGAGCAGGCGGCCGGCCTTTTCCGGCCATTCGACAAGATTGAACGCGGGCTCGGCAAAACAATCGCGAAACCCCGCGTCGATCCATTCCTCGGGATCGGCAAATCGGTACAGGTCGAAGTGGTAGACGGTCAGCGGCGAGCCATCGGCGCGAGACACCTGGTACGGCTCGCACAGCGTGTAGGTGGGGCTGCGGACCTTGCCGGCGTGCCCCAGCGCGCGCAGCACGGCGCGAGACAGCGTGGTCTTGCCGGCGCCCAAGTCGCCGGACAGCTGTACGTGCACCGTGCGCGGCGACATGACGCGCACCGCGCCGGCCAGCGCGGCACCGAACCGGTCGGTGGCGGCTTCGTCCGGCAGCAACAGGATGCGTTCTTCAAGCAGGGGCATTGCGTACAATTCAGGGATGATCGACCGCGCAGTACCCGCCTCCGTCCCCTCGAAAGACTTGCCACCAGCGCCTCTGGGCACCGCATCCGGCACCTCCGGCATTTCCGGCGGTTCGCCGGCTGCGGATGACCTGGCGTCGCTGGTGCAATCCATTCGTGACTGGGGCGCCGAGCTCGGTTTCGATGCGATCCGCATCGCCGATGTGGACCTGAGCCACGCGGAAGCGGGCCTGTTGGCGTGGTTGCAGGCGGGTTACCACGGCGACATGGATTATATGGCTAACCACGGCACGCGGCGCGCCCGTCCGGCGGAACTCGTGCCCGGCACCGTACGCGCGATCGTCGCCCGCATGCCATACCTGCCGGCCCAGGGCCCCGACGACTGGCGCCGCCATGAATTCGCGCGGCTCGAGGACCCCGCCACCGCCGTCATCTCGCTTTACGCGCGTGGCCGCGACTATCACAAGGTCCTGCGCAACCGGCTGCAGCAGCTCGCGGGGCGCATCGAGACCGCGATCGGCGCGTTCGGCTACCGCGTCTTCACCGACTCCGCACCGGTCATGGAGGTGGCACTGGCCAGCCAGGGCGGGCTGGGCTGGCGCGGCAAGCACACTTTGCTGCTGGACCGCGAAGGCGGATCGATGTTCTTCCTGGGCGAAATCCTGGTCGACATTCCACTGCCCGCCGACCCAGCCGAAGATCCCCATTGCGTCTCGTGCCGCCGCTGCATCGACATTTGCCCGACCGGCGCCATCCTGGCCCCCTACCGGTTGGACGCCCGCCGTTGTATTTCTTACCTGACGATCGAGCACAAGGGCCCGATCCCCGTGGAATTTCGCGCACCGATGGGCAACCGCGTCTATGGCTGCGACGACTGCCAGTTGGCCTGCCCGTGGAACAAGTTCGCGCATCGCGCCGCGCTGCCCGACTTCGACGTTCGCAATGGCTTTGATGCGCCGGACATGGTCGAGCTGTTCCTGTGGACCGAGGAAGCCTTCAATCAGCGGCTAGAGGGCAGCCCGATCCGCCGGATCGGGCATGAGCGCTGGCTCCGAAACCTGGCAATCGGGCTGGGCAACAGCCTGCGCACGGCCTCGGCGACCGATGCTGCGCTGGCGGATCGCATCCGCAGCGCCCTGTTGGCCCGGCGGGACGACGCCACGCCGCTCGTGCGCGAGCACATCGACTGGGCGCTGGCCCAGGACGCCGCGGCTAGCTGACCAGCGCCAGCCAGAACGGCGTGGTGACGATGGCCGTCACGGTCATCAACGAAATCGTGGCTGCAACCATCGGCCCATTGCCGCCCATGCGCACGGCCAGGATATAGGCGCTCGATGCCGTCGGCAGCGATGCGTAAATCACCACGATCTGGTACTGCAGCGCGGTCAGCGGCAGGTGCCGTCCGACGAGCCACGCAAAACATGGCATCGCCAGCAGCTTGACCCCGCTCCACCACGCAACCGGGCCGACGGTGCCCGTGGCGCCGCTCATCTGCAGCCCCGCCCCGACCGTCATCAGGCCCAGGGCCGTGGATGCCGACCCGAGCCGGCTGAGGGTCATCGCCACCACTTCGGGCGGATGCAGGCCAAGCAGATTCGTGATCAGCCCGCCAGCCGTGGCCAGGATCAGCGGATTCCGCGCCAGCTCGCGCAGCAGCCGGGATTCACCGTGCTTCGCCAGCGCCCACACGGCCACCACATTGCACAACGGCACGGTCACGCCGACCACCAGCGCCATCATCGCCAACCCTTCGCTGCCACCCAGCCGCGATGCCAGCGCCAGCGCGATATAGGAATTGAAGCGGAACGCAGTCTGCAGGCCCGAGGCGAAATCCAGCGGCGCCGGGTGCAGGACCCATTTGACGAGATAGCCGCCGATCATGCCGAATGCGGTCGTCGCCAGCGCCAGGCCGAGCATGGCCGACGTGGAAGAGAAGTCGAAGGTTGCGCTGTTGGTGGACTGCAACAGCAGCGCGGGAAACAGGACGAAATAGACCAGACGTTCCACACCGGACCAGAACGCACGGTCGAACGGCGTGTAGCGGACGAGTAGCCAGCCGATCAGGATCAGGCTGAAATCCGGCACCAGCAACAGGGCTGAGGACATTTGTCTCTATTTTGTTCTAACGGTGTCTCGACCGTGGTCTTGAGCGTTGTCGTGACAGGCGCGACGCCCGGGGAGAGGGGGAGGTGGCGCGTCCGATGACGGCGGAGGCACCCTAGCCTGACTATGCAAATGTGCAGACTAGGGCAGATACGGATGGGTATTGTTTCAGAAATCCGGCAACATGGCATGCCAAATCTTGCCTGCCGTTTTACGCAGCCTCGCCGTACCACGCAGCCCCGTCGCACCATGAAGTACGCAATCCGCCGATCCGCCCTTCCCCGCAAGCTTGTCGCCGCGATCTGCGCGACGGTGGCACTGGCCGTGCTGGCGCCGCAGGTGTCGGCCATGGAAATCGAGGGCGTGCGCTTCGATGATGCCGCGCGCCTGGGCGGCAAGGCACTGCAGCTCAACGGCACCGGCCTGCGCTCGGTGTTCGTGATCAAGGGCTACGTGGCCGCGCTCTACCTGCCCGAACGCGCGCGCAACGCAACGGTGGCGCTCGGCACGCGCGGCCCCAAGCGGCTGCAGATCCGTCTGCTGCGCGAGGTGGAATCCGACACCTTCGTGAAGGCGCTCAACGAGGGCCTGCGCGAGAACCACTCCGAACTCCAGATGAGGATGCTGGGGGACCGCGTCACGCAACTGGAGAGCGCCATGAACGAGGTAGGCACGGCGCGCAGGGGCGACATCATCAATTTCGACTTCACGCCTGACGGCGGCACGGTGGTGGCCATGAACGGCATCCCGCGCGGCCGGCCGATTCCGGGCGAAGACTTCTACCAGGCCGTGCTGCGCATCTTCCTGGGCGAACATCCGGTGGACCGCGCGCTCAAGCGCGGCCTGCTGGGCGGCTGATCGCGACGCATGCCGCCGCTTTGCCGACAACATGCCCGCCAATATGCCCGCCGATGTGCCGCAGCGAACCGCGCGCGGCACACCGGCGTTTTATGACCTCCCCGGGCGCGATCCGCTCGGCTTTACCGACGGGAGATTTCCTTCCATGCAAGCTGGCAAAACCGCACTGACCCTGGCCCTCGCGGCCACCGCCGCCGTTGCCTCCGTGGCCCATGCGCAGAGCACCTTTCCGACCAAGCCGATCCGCCTGATCATCCCGTTCGCGCCGGGCGGCACCACCGACATCGTCGGCCGCGGCGTGGCCGACCAGATGAGCCGCATCCTCGGTCAGGCCGTGGTGGTCGAAAACCGTGCCGGCGGGGGCGGTTCGATCGGGGCGGACGCCATCGCCAAGGCAGCGCCCGATGGCTACACGATCGGCATCTCCACCGTGTCGACGATGGCCGTGAACCCGGCCTGCAACCCCAAGCTGTCGTATGACCCGATCAAGGACTTCAAGCCGATCACCAACGTGGCCAACGTAGCCAACGTGATCGCCGTGAACCCGAATTTCCCGGCCAAGGACTACAAGGAATTCCTGGCCGTGCTGAAGGCCAACCCGGGCAAGTACTCGTACGCGTCGTCGGGCACCTGCGGCTTCGGCCACATGCTGGGCGAGCAGTTCAAGGTCTCGACCAAGACCTTCATGGTCCACATCCCCTACCGCGGCGCGGGTCCGGCTCTGAACGACGTGCTGGCCGGCCAGGTGCCGATCATGGTGGACAACCTGCCGTCGTCGATTCCGTACATCAAGGCCGGCAAGCTGCGTCCGCTGGTGGTGGCATGGAACAAGCGCGTGGAGGGCTTGCCTGACGTGCCGACGTTTGCCGAAGTGGGCCTGAAGGAGCCGAACGATCCGGCCTGGTATGGCCTGGTGGCACCCGCCGGCACGCCTGACGACGTGATCAACAAGCTGAACGCCGCCGCCGTGAAGGCGCTGCAGGACAAGGACTTCGTCCAGCGCCTGCGCACGGCGGGCGCCGAGCCGTCGGGCAATACCCCGGCCCAGCACGCCGCCGAGATCAAGAAGGAATTCGACAAGATGAAGAATCTGGTGAAGGTGCAGAACATCAAGCTGGAGCAATAAGCGAGCAGGCGCGCGTCAGGCCGGCATCGCTCGATGCGGACCTGACGCGCGGTGGCATCGCGAAAGCGACGCATGGCAGAAGGACCTCCCGGTGAACTGACCCCGTAAAGTTGGACGGGTAAGTTATGCGGCCAAGGGCTGAGTCCTGTATTGCACAGGGCTCAGCCCATTTAGCTTTAGCTTGATGCGGTCGTGATTGTAATACCGGATGTATTCGGCAATGCTGCGTCGCAGTTGG